>FR889161.1:321653-326106 GCA_000436835.1 Eubacterium sp. CAG:251 | reverse complement strand
GAAATTTGTAATTGGACTTTTTCTACACGCTGTATGGGTTACTTCAAATTTGTGAAGTAACCCTTTGTAAGTTTTTATTTTGTTTTAACCTTTTCGTCTTTTAACTTGTTGTGATAATCCTTTGTTTCCTTAGCAAGTGAGCCGGAAAGTGCAATCAAGCATATAAGGTTTGGTATTGCCATAAGTCCGTTTGCAATGTCTGAAAAGCTCCAAACAACACCTAAGGTTGCCGTTGCGCCTACATAAGTTAAAAGTGAAAATACAACTCTGTAAATATAGCAGAAAATAGGCTTTTTGAAAAGGAATTCAAGCGCTTTTTCTCCGTTGTATTCCCAGCCTAAGATAGTTGAAAAAGCGAAAAGGATAATGCTGATTGTTACAAATACAGCTCCGGCTTTGCCAAGTGCCGTTTCAAATGCCGCAATAGTAAGTTCTGCACCTTCAAGCAATTTGCCGTCGGCATTTGTTGTGCCGAGTACACCGCTTGAAGCAATTGCAAGACCTGTGATTGTGCAAACAATAATTGTATCAATAAATGTACCGCACATATTTATAAAGCCTTGCTTTACGTGGTGGTCAGAGGTAGCAGATGCCGCTGAAATTGCCGCACTGCCAAGACCTGCTTCATTTGAAAAAACGCCTCTTGCAATACCGTAACGCATAGAGTTCATCATGCTTGCCGTAACCGTGCCGACAAGACCGCCCGCAATTGGTTTAGCACCGAATGCCATTGAAAAGATATTTGCAATTCCGCTTGGAACGTTTTTATAATTAATGCAAACTACAAGTATGCCTGCAATCATATAAAATACCGCCATAGCAGGAACAAGTACGCTTGATACCTTTGAAATTGATTTGATACCGCCTATAACAACAGCACCGACACATATAACGAGTATAATTCCCACAATCCATTTAGGCACATTAAATGTGGAGCTTACAGCAGTAGTGATTGAATTTCCCTGCGCAGAGTTGCCTATGCCAAATGAAGCCATAAGGGTAAATATTGCAAACATTACTGCAAGAAATGAGCCGAGTTTTTTGTTTTTAAGACCGTATTTGAGCGTATACATCGGTCCGCCGCACATTTCGCCTTTTTCATTTACTCTCCTGTATTTTCCGGCAAGAGCACATTCCGCATATTTTGTTGAAATGCCGAAAGCCGCTGAAATCCACATCCATACAAGAGCACCCGGTCCGCCGAGCACCATAGCCGTTGCAACACCAACAATGTTACCCGTGCCGACAGTAGCCGCAAGAGCCGTCATAAGTGCTGAGAACGGTGAAATGTCACCCTCGCCGTCCTTTTTTCTTGACTCCTTGCTGAAAAGCTTTTTAAGTGAAGAGCCAAGATTTCTCCAAGGCAAAAATCTGAGCCTTAATGTCAAAAATATACCTGTGCCGACAAGAAAAACCAGCATTACAGGTCCCCAAACAAAGTCGTTTACTTTGGTTACTATCTCAGTAAATTTATCCATTTAGCGCCACCCTTTTAAATAAAAATAATATATATAATAACATATTATTAAGTGTATATCAAGAAAAAAATCAACTGTATAAACAGTTGACCTATAATTTCTGATTATTTTTGGGGTATGGGTTTGGATTATCGGTAAGCTCTAACAGATAATCAACACTCACATTGTGAAGCTTTGCTATTTTAATAAGTGTTTCCGGTGTCATAGAATTAACTCCATTTTCATATGCTGCATAAGTTCGGCCATTGACATTTGGCAGAATTTATGTCATTATGGTTTTATAAATTATATGATTAGGGAGAAATACAATGGCTTGCTATTTAGTGGATTATGAAAATGTAAATCAAAAAGGGGTAAACGGAGTTACTCAATTAAAATTAACGGAAAATGACAGTATTGTAATCTATTATAGCAATAGTGCAAATTCGTTAACTTTTGAGCTGCATAATGAACTTATGCGTACCAATGCAAAAATCGAATATCGCAAAATTACCAGCGAAAGCAAAAATGCGCTTGATTTTATTTTAGTTTGCGATTTGGGTAGGCTTATCACCCAAAATCCTGACGAACATTTTTATATTGTATCAAAGGACGGCGATTATGATAATGTTATAAAATATGTAACAGGTCATTACAAATGTTCAGTTGAAAAAATAAAATCAATTTCTCAAAATATTGTACAACCTAATAATATCAAAAGTGGTTTGCCGGAGAGTACCGGAAATGAACTGAACAAATTAGTTAAAAATGATGAAGCAAAAAGAGTGCAGGCAACTATTGATAAATATGTTACCAAGAATGCGATACATAACAATCTTGTAAAAATCTTTGGTGAAAGAGGAAAAGAAATATATGAAAATATCAAACCTCTTTTGAAAAATAAAAAATAATCACCGCTTGTTTTATAGAAATATAAAAAGCAGTCAATATACTTTTTGTATGTTGACTTCTTTTGCTGTTAATATGCATTTTGACTACAAATTATATAGTCTTTTTGCGTTTTCGTTTGTGATATCTAAAAGCTCTTGTGCGTCCATATCCAAAAGCGAGCCGATTTTTTCAGCAATATACGGAATATAATGCGAATCGTTGCGCTTGCCTCTCATTGGGGTAGGGGCAAGGTACGGGCAATCGGTTTCAAGCACCAATCTTTCAATTGGTATCTCCTTTGCGACCTCAAGGCTTTTTCTTGCATTGTTAAAGGTGACAACTCCATTTAAGCCGATATACATACCAAGCTTAATAATTTCTCTCGCCATTTCCTTTGAACCCGAAAAGCAATGAACAACCCCCTTAGGCTTTGTTTCTCTGAAAATATCAAGTGTATCGCCGTGAGCGTCCCTGTCGTGAACAATTATCGGCATATCAAGCTTTTTTGCAAGCTCAATTTGCGCTTTGAAAAACTTTTTCTGTTCCTCTTTGCTTGATTCCATCCAGTAATAATCAAGTCCTATTTCGCCGATTGCAACGCATTTGTCGTTTTTTGCAAATCTTTCAATGACTTTTAAATCATCAAGCGTTGCACCATTTAAATTTTCGGGGTGAAAGCCTGCGGCAAAATACATATAATTATATTTTTGCGCAAGGTCAAAATTAAATTGAGTTGAATCTATGTCACATCCGCAGCTGACAACTAAAGAAACACCCTGACTTTGAAGATTATTTAATAATTCCTCTCTGTCAGGGTCAAATTTACTGTCGTCGTAGTGGGAATGTGTATCAAAAATATTGTGATACATTTATATTCCTACCGTTTCTTATCTTATTTTAGTACCTGCCGGCATACCGTCAACGAAAAGCACCTTGACGTCATTTTCGCTTACATCACCTGCAAGAAGCATACCGTTGCTCATTTCGCCGCAAAGCTTTGCAGGCTTAAGGTTTGCAACAATAATAACGCTCTTGCCGATTAAATCTTCAGGCTTGTACCAAGGAGCAATACCGGAAACAATTTGCCTTAGTTCGCCTGAGCCGTCATTAACCTGCAATTTGAGAAGCTTTTTAGCTTTCTTTATAGGCTCACATTGCTCAATTTTTGCAACTCTAAGCTCAACCTTTGCAAAATCGTCAAATTGAATTTGAGCAAGACCTTCAATTTCAGGTTTAGCCGCAGCCTCTTGCTTAGCATTTTCCTTTTGCTTTTCAGCAATCTCGGTAAGCATCTTTTCAGCGTCAATTCTTGCAAAGAGTGCTTTGGCTTCTCCTACTTTAGTGCCGGGCTTAAGTGCTCCGAACTCCTTAAGTGAATCATAATCCTTAATATCGCAGTTCATCTGCTCAAAGATTTTTTCGCTTGTTTCAGGCATAAACGGCGAAAGAAGTATCGCAATATATCTGATAGCTTCAAGAAGATTGTAAAGAACCGTACCGAGTCTTGACTTTTGGCTTTCGTCCTTTGCAAGAGCCCAAGGAGCAGTTTCGTCAATATATTTGTTAGAGCGCTTTGCAAGGTTTAATACAGCCTCAACAGCATCTGCAACTCTGTAAGTTTCAAAGCATTTTTCAACCTTGGCAACTGTATCAAGAGCAAAGGTTTTAAGCTCCTCGTCCTCAACATATTTACATTCAGGCTCATAGCACGGACTTTGAACAACACCGTCAAAATACTTGTTTTGCATTGCGATTGTTCTGTTTACAAGATTGCCGAAAGTGTTAGCAAGGTCGCTGTTGTAGCGCTCGATAATCGTTTCATAAGTGATTGAACCGTCGTTTGCATAAGGCATTTCCGATACAAGATAATATCTTACTGCGTCAACACCGAGAAGCTTAACAAGGTCGTCTGCATAAATAACGTTGCCACGTGACTTTGACATCTTGTCCTCGCCAAATAAAAGCCAAGGATGACCGAATACCTGCTTAGGAAGCGGTTCGCCGAGTGCCATAAGCATAATAGGCCAATAAATTGTATGGAATCTCACGATATCTTTACCGATAATGTGAACGTCGGCAGGCCAATATTTTTTATAAAGTTCAGA
>FR889161.1:283601-321607 GCA_000436835.1 Eubacterium sp. CAG:251 | reverse complement strand
CGAGCCGTCAGGGTCGTAGCCGAGAGCAGTGATATAGTTTGAAAGTGCGTCAATCCAAACATAAATTACGTGCTTATCGTCAAAAGTTACGGGAATACCCCATTTAAAACTTGTACGGCTTACGCAAAGGTCCTGCAAGCCGGGCTTAATAAAGTTATTAAGCATTTCCTTTTTACGAGCCTCTGGATAAATGAAGTTTTCATTGTTTTCAATAAATTCCTCAAGCTGCTTTTGATATTTAGAAAGCCTTAAGAAATAAGCCTCCTCTTTAGCAGGCTTTACTTCTCTGCCGCAATCAGGGCACTTGCCGTCAACAAGCTGGCTCTCAGTCCAGAATGATTCGCAAGGGGTGCAATACATACCCTCGTAATGACCTTTGTAAATATCGCCTTGGTCATATAATTTTTTGAAAATCTTTTGAACGATTTTTTCATGGTAAGGGTCGGTAGTCCTGATAAACTTGTCATAGCTTGTGTTTAAAAGGTCGCAAATTTCACGGATTTCGCCCGATACCTTGTCAACATACTCCTTAGGAGTAACGCCGGCTTTTTCTGCATATTCTTCGATTTTTTGACCGTGTTCGTCAGTACCCGTAAGCATAAATACGTCATATCCCTGAAGCCTTTTATATCTTGCAATAGCGTCTGTCAAAACAATTTCATAGCTGTTGCCGATATGCGGCTTTCTTGAGGTATATGCAATTGCTGTAGTTATATAAAATTTTTCTTTTTCAGCCATTTTGATTTCTCCTTAAAATTTATATTAAAGAAGTGATGCAGCACCCTTATCAAGCATAAGAGTTACATCTGTATGGAATTGAAGAACCGAAGCAGGGCATTGCGGTGTAACATCGCCGTCAATAAGTTGCTTGATTGCCTTAGCCTTATTTTCACCGATAGCAATGATAAGTATTCTCTTAGCCTGCATAATTGAGCCGATACCCATAGTTACTGCGTGAGTAGGAACCTCATCAATTGATTTGAAAAAACGGCTATTGTCCTTAATTGTGCTTTCTTTAAGTGCTACAACGTGACTCCATCTTTGGAAACTGTCAGACGGCTCATTAAATGCAATGTGACCGTTTGAACCGATACCTAAAAGCTGAATGTCAATTCCGCCGGCTTTTTTGATTTTTTCTTCATAAGCTTTGCATTCATCTTCGGGATCTTCAGCATTGCCATTGAGGAAATTAATGTTTTCCTCGGGAATGTTAATGTGATTGAAAAGATTATCATGCATAAAGCGATGATATGAATTTATATCGTTTACGTCAAGCTTGCAATATTCGTCAAGGTTAAAGGTTGTTACCTTACTGAAATCAACTGCACCCTGCTCATAAAGTTTAATCATATGACCGTAAGGCTTAAGCGGCGTTGAGCCTGTAGCAAGACCAAGTACGCTGTCAGGCTTTGCAAGAACCTGTCCGCACATATAGTTACCTGCCGCAATACCGATTTGCTCTTCGTTATCATACACAAGTACGTTCATATTTGTTTTTCCTCCGTTTTATAAATCGTTATCTAATATATTATAAACTAATTAATTTGTGTGTCAATGTTATTTTTCTTTTTAACAACTTTTTTTATAATAATGTAAATAATATAAAAGGCTAAAGCACCTACTAAAGCACCGACTGTATCAATTGCCCAATCTCTTATTTCACACGAACGCCCGTCGACAAAAATTTGATGAAATTCATCGCTTATTGCATAGAAAGAGGTGAGAGCGCAGGAATAAAGCGGAATAAAACGCTTACTCGATTGATATATTGCATTGCTTGCCAAAAAGCACAGACCAACGTATTCTGAAAAATGAGCAAGCTTTCTTACGATAAAATCAGTCACGCTGTTTTTTCCGAAATGATTTATTATCCATTTTACAATAATACTGCTTTGTGCCGCCGATTCGTCAGCCGTTTTCGAGGAAAGCCAAAATATTATTGCCATACAAATAAAAACAAGTCCCCAGCTTATAATTATTGCTGTTAAATTATTTTTCTTCTCTTGTTGCATTTACAAAGCTTACCCTTCCGCTGCCGGGGTGGAACTGAACATTTTTAACTCCGCTTGCCTGAGCATAATATGATGATTCAAAAAGTACAGGCTTAATGCTGTAATCTGCTAAAATTGCCGTTTCACATTTTTTAGTATTAACGGCGAGTTCTGCGGCAGTTGCGTTTTGCGCTTTTTTTAGTGCAGATATTGCGGCAGGTACGGTTCCGATGTAATTGCCGTTAATGATTGTACTTAAAAAATCAAGCGGACTTTGATTAGTAGCCGTGAATTTATAAAGCGCAATGTCATAATCACCTTTTGACAAAGCATTTTGATAATCGCTTTCACTCAATATATTTACCTTTAATGAAAAGCTGATTTTATGTTCATCATCATTGCCGTAAGCTGAAATTGAGCCAACGCCTGCCTGAATACCCTGAACAAGTTCTTTAACTGTATCTTTGTATTCCTCGGTCGCAATAACGTTAAAGCTTGCTTGCGATGCGCCAAGTTCGTTTAATTCCTCTTTCCAAAGCTGCTGCGCTTTGGATATGTTTTGCTTATAAACGGTTGTGCCGATTGCCTTATTTGCCTCGTCTGTTCCTATTTTGCAACTCGGCGGTGTAAAACTTGTTGCACGGCTTAAATAGTCATATTTCTTTGTGTCTATATCCGAAATACTTAAACAAACCGCTTGCCTTAATTTGTCATTTGAAAAGATAGTGTTGTTCTTGTTTAATACCATTGCAAGCGTTGCGTCGGTGTAGCTTATTGCAGTTATGTCGCTGTCCTTTAGCTTATCATATTCCTGACCCGTTATATAAGCTGCGTCGTAATAGCCTGATTTAAGATTTTTAGCTGCATCTTCGGTGTTGTCTGTTATTTTTAATGTAATATCAGTTACAGCTGATTTGAAGTCGCCGACGTATTGCTTGTTATTTTTTAAAATGTATGATGCTTCAAGAATGTTACTGACATAGAATTGACCGTTGAATATTGTATAATCAAGACCTAAGCCGTATCTGCCCTTTGTTGCGTTGAAATATTCTTTGTTGCAGGGCATTGCAACGGCTGTTGCAAGAACGTTTAAAAATCCGTCGTCTGCTGATTTAAGATTAATTTCAAGTGTGTAATCGTCAAGTGCCTTCACGCCTAATTTATTTGAACTTAATTTACCTGAATGTATTTTAGATGCATTCACGATATTTGAAATTGATGAGAAAAGGGGAGCGTCGGTATTTTTCTCACACGCTCTTTGGAGTGCAAATACAAAGTCATTAGCGGTTATATCAGGATTAAAGCTTTCGCCCATAAGCTCCTGCACTTTTGTAAGTTCTTTATTGTCAGAACTCTGCGACGTGCTTTTTACGTTCCATTTTGCCCCTTGCCTTAAATGAAATGTATATGTTTTTCCGCCATTGCTTATTTCCCAAGTTTTTGCAACGCCTGCCTGTACCTTGCCGTTGTCATTTACTCTTACAAGTCCTTCAAAGCAATTTTCAACAAGCAAAAATTCATCGGCTGTTTTTGCAATTTGCGGGTCGAAACTTTTAATGTCACCGGAAAAAGGATATATAAAGTCGATTTTATTGTTATTTGATGAGCAACCGGCAAATATTGTAATTGTCAATATAAGACATAAAGCCGTGCAAAATAATTTTTTGATAGTATTTTTCAATTTTGTCACCTGAAAGCTAAATAGTAATGTAATAAATATTTTATAATCTATTTGCAATTATATCAAAGTGTATCTCGTAAATCAATCTAAAAATACTTAAATTAAGTTAATTTTTCGGCATAAATGCGATACACACGGAGCAGTGTACTAAAAACTTTTTAAGATGCGCAAAGTTTTATTAAAAAAAGTGTTGACATATTGTTTTACTTAGTTTATATTATTAAGCATCTTAAAATGGCTTTTTATTGCAAATTATAAATTCTATATTTTTAATTATTGCGTAATATATGTAACGGAAAATTTTGATTTTCAGGTCATAACGCAATAAGCAATTTGCCGTTTACGAATATAAACAATTTATGAAAATAAAACGATCGGAGTGACTCTAATGGTAAATGTTAAGGATGTCCAGCTCGGCACAACAACGAGAAAGAGTTTTGCAAAAATCAATGAGGTTATGAAAATGCCTAACCTTATCGAGGTGCAGAAGAGTTCTTACCGTTGGTTTCTTGAAGAGGGTCTCAAAGAGGTATTTAAGGATATCGGTGAAATCAGCGATTACACCGGCAACCTTGTACTTGACTTTGTCGACTTTTCAATTGACGACGAACCTAAGTATTCAATTGCACAGTGTAAGGCTCGTGACACCACTTATGCCCGTCCTTTAAAGGTTAGGGCAAGACTTGTTAACAAAGAAACAGGCGAAATTAAAGAAAACACTATTTTTATGGGCGACTTGCCTTGGATGACAGATGCAGGTACATTTGTTATCAACGGTGCTGAAAGATGTATTGTGTCTCAGCTTGTTCGTTCTCCGGGTGTTTATTACAATATGGACCACGATAAGACAGGTAAGGAACTTTTTACCAACACTGTTATTCCTAACCGTGGTGCTTGGCTTGAGTATGAAACCGACGCCAATGACCTTTTCTATGTTCGTATTGATAAAAACAGAAAAATTTATATCACAACCTTCCTTCGTGCTTTAGGCCTTGGTACTGATTCTGAAATCGTTGATTTCTTTGGCGAAGATGAAAAGATTCTTGCCACAATCGATAAGGATACTACTAAGAACACCGAGGAGGCTCTTCTTGAAGTTTATAAAAAACTTCGTCCGGGTGAGCCGCCAACCCTTGAAACAGCACAGGCTCATCTTGACGGTTTGTTCTTTGATGCTCACCGTTATGACCTTTCAAGAGTCGGCAGATATAAATATAATAAAAAGCTTTCGTTAAGTGATAGACTTAAGGACAGAGTTCTTACTCAGCCTATCATCTCACCACAGGGTGAATTTCTTGCAGATGCAGGCGAGAAAATCAGCGAAGAAAGAGCTGTTGAAATTGAAAATGCAGGCGTTATGGTTGCATTTGTAGATGCAGATGGCAAGGAAGTAAAAATCGTATCTAACGGTATGGTTGATATTTACAAATACGTTGATTTCGACTGCAAAGAGCTTGGTATTCACGAAATGGTATCGTATAGAGTCCTTTCCGAAATTCTTGAAAAGTGCGGCGACGACGTTGATGCTCTTAAGGAAGAAATTGAAAGAAGAGCAGACGACCTTGTTCCCAAGCATATTACAACAGATGATATTTTTGCAAGCGTGTCTTATCTTATTAACCTTGCAAATGGCGTAGGCACTACCGACGATATCGACCACCTTGGCAACCGTAGAATCAGAGCTGTCGGCGAACTTCTTCAAAATCAGTTCAGAATCGGTTTTACAAGAATGGAAAGAGTTATTCGTGAGCGTATGACTCTTCAGGCTCAGGATGACGACGGTGCTATCACACCTCAGGCTCTTATCAATATTCGTCCTGTAGTTGCCGCAATTAAAGAGTTCTTCGGTTCATCTCCTCTTTCTCAGTTTATGGACCAGAACAATCCTCTTGCAGAGCTTACTCATAAGAGAAGACTTTCGGCTCTCGGTCCCGGTGGTCTTTCAAGAGACCGTGCAGGTTTCGAAGTTCGTGACGTACACTATACCCACTACGGCCGTATGTGTCCTATAGAGACACCTGAAGGTCCTAACATCGGTCTTATCTCTTATCTTGCTTGTTACAGCCGTCTTAATGAATATGGCTTTATCGAAGCTCCATACCGCAAGGTTGATAAGGAAACAGGCGTTGTAACCGACGAGGTTGTTTATATGACTGCCGATGTTGAGGATAATTACGTTGTTGCTCAGGCTAACGAACCTCTTGATGAAAACGGCAGATTTACAAACGCAAGAGTTACTTGCCGTTGCCGTGATGAGTTCCTTACTCTTCCTCCTGAAAGAGTAGATTATATGGACGTATCGCCTAAGATGGTAGTTTCAGTTGCTACAGCAATGATTCCTTTCCTTGAAAACGATGACGCTAACCGTGCACTTATGGGTGCTAACATGCAGCGTCAGGCTGTACCTCTTCTTAAGACAGTCGCTCCTGTTGTAGGAACTGGTATGGAATATAAAGCAGCTTACGACTCCGGTGTAGTTGTTATTGCTAAGCGTGGCGGTACTGTTACTGCAGTTGATGCCGACACTATTGAAATTACAGTTAAGCCGGGTGAAGTTGACAAGTATGAGCTTGTTAAGTTCCAAGGTTCTAACCAGGGAACATGCATTAATCAGCGTCCTATCGTTTCTCTTCACCAAAAAGTTGAGGACGGACAGGTTATTGCAGACGGTCCGGCAACCTGCAACGGTGAAATTTCACTTGGTAAGAATGCCCTTATCGGCTTTATGACATGGGAAGGTTATAACTACGAGGATGCTGTTCTTATTAATGAAAAGATTGTAAGAGACGATGTTTATACCTCAATTCACGTTGTTGAGCATGAGGTAGAGGCTCGTGATACAAAACTCGGTCCTGAAGAAATAACAAGAGATATTCCTAACGTTGGTGAGGATGCTCTTCGTGACCTTGACGAAGACGGTATTATCCGTATCGGTGCCGAGGTTCATTCAGGCGATATTCTTGTCGGCAAAGTTACACCTAAGGGTGAAACAGAGCTTACAGCCGAGGAAAGACTTTTGAGAGCTATCTTTGGCGAAAAGGCAAGAGAGGTTAGAGATACATCAATGCGTATCCCTCATGGCGAATACGGTATTGTTGTTGATGTTAAAGTATTTACCCGTGCTAACAGCGATGAGCTTTCACCGGGTGTAAATAAAGTAGTTAGAGTATATATTGCTCAAAAGCGTAAAATTCAAGTCGGCGATAAGATGGCAGGTCGTCACGGTAACAAAGGTGTTGTTTCAAGAATTTTACCTCAGGAGGATATGCCATTCCTTCCTGACGGCAGACCTCTTGATATTGTTCTTAACCCTCTCGGCGTACCTTCACGTATGAATATCGGTCAGGTACTTGAGGTTCATCTCGGCTATGCAGCTATGGCTCTTGGCTGGAAGATGATGACTCCTGTATTCGATGGCGCTCATGAGGAAGATATTCGTGAATGCCTTAAGGAAGCCGATATCGGTTACTATATCGATGAAAACGGCAAGAAGGTATATGACGGTAAGACAGAACTTATCGACGGCCGTACAGGTGAAAAGTTTGATAACCGTATCACAGTAGGTTATATGTATTATCTTAAACTCCATCACCTTGTTGATGATAAGATTCACGCTCGTTCAACAGGTCCTTACAGCCTTGTAACTCAGCAACCGCTCGGCGGTAAAGCTCAGTTCGGCGGTCAGCGTTTCGGCGAAATGGAAGTTTGGGCACTTGAAGCTTACGGCGCAGCTTATACTCTTCAAGAAATTATTACAATTAAGTCCGATGACGTTGTCGGCCGTGTTCGTACTTACGAGTCAATCGTAAAAGGCGAGAATATTCCTGCGGCAGGCACACCTGAGTCATTCAAGGTTCTCTTCAAAGAACTTCAGGCACTCGGTCTTGACACTAAGGTTCTCGATAAGGACGGCAATGAGGTTGAGCTTAAGCAAGACCTTGATGACGGTTCAGGTATTCAGCCAATCGATGAACAAGCATTTACAACAGTAAATGACTTTGAGGGTCAGGAAGGCTTTGGAGTAGAAAATGCTGAGGGCGAACAGGAAGCAGGTCAGTCAGATGGCTTTGATGATTTGTTTGCAGATGGCGAAAGCGAATCAGATGATGATTACGGTTTCGGCTTCGGCGACGATTCTTCAGACGATGAATAATTCTGATAAGACTTCCGCAACTAACTAATATAAAGGAGTGCTTCCATATGGATAATTATGAAAACGAATTCAGTTCAATAAAAATCGGCCTTGCTTCACCGGAGCAGATTCGTGAATGGTCTTACGGCGAAGTAACAAAGCCTGAAACAATAAACTACAGAACTCTTAAACCTGAACGTGACGGTCTTTTCTGCGAAAGAATTTTCGGACCTATGAAGGATTGGGAATGTCATTGCGGTAAATATAAGAGAGTTCGTTATAAGGGAAAAGTCTGCGAGCGCTGCGGTGTTGAAATTACACGTTCAAAAGTAAGACGTGAACGTATGGGTCATATCGAGCTTGCAGCTCCTGTTTCTCATATTTGGTATTTTAAGGGTATTCCGAGCCGCCTCGGTCTTGTACTTGATATCAGCCCTAGATACCTTGAAAAGGTGCTTTATTTTGCACTTTACATTGTTACCGATCCCGGTGACACCCCACTTGAAAAGATGCAGATTCTTAATGAAAAAGAATATGCTGAAATGAGAGAAAGATACGAGGACGACTTTAAGGCAGGCATGGGCGCCGAGGCTGTTAAAGAGCTTCTTCAGGGAATTGATGTTGCTCAGCTTCGTGATGAACTTACTGCAGAACTTGAGGGTGCTACAGGTCAAAAGAGAGTAAGACTTCTTAAAAGGCTTGATGTTGTTGATGCTTTCTACCACAGCGGCAATAAGCTTGAATGGATGATTCTTGACGCTATTCCTGTAATTCCTCCTGATATCCGTCCTATGGTTCAGCTTGACGGCGGCAGATTTGCTACCTCTGACCTTAACGACCTTTACAGAAGAGTTATTAACAGAAACAATCGTCTTAAAAGACTTCTTGAGCTTGGCGCTCCTGAAATCATCGTAAGAAACGAGAAGAGAATGCTTCAGGAATCTGTTGATGCTCTTATCGATAACGGTCGTCGTGGCCGTCCTGTTACAGGTCCTAATAACAGACCTCTTAAGTCACTTTCTGATATGCTTAAGGGTAAGCAGGGACGTTTCCGTCAAAACCTTCTCGGTAAGCGTGTTGACTATTCAGGTCGTTCTGTTATCGTTGTAGGTCCTGAACTCAAGATGCACCAATGCGGTCTTCCTAAAGAAATGGCTATTGAACTTTTCAAGCCTTTCGTTATGAAAAGACTTGTTGAAACCGGTGTTGCATCTAATATTAAGTCAGCAAGAAAAATGGTTGAAAGAGCCAATAATCCTGCTGTTTGGGATAGCCTTGAGGTTGTAATCAAGGATCACCCTGTTATGTTAAACCGTGCCCCCACACTTCACAGACTTGGTATTCAGGCATTTGAACCTGTACTTGTTGAGGGTAGAGCAATTAAGCTCCATCCGCTTGCTTGTACCGCATTCAACGCCGACTTCGACGGTGACCAAATGGCTGTTCACGTACCTCTTTCTGCTGAAGCTCAGGCTGAGGCAAGAATGTTGATGCTTGCTGCTAATAACCTTCTTAAGCCGTCAGACGGTAAGCCTGTTACTGTTCCTACTCAGGATATGGTTATCGGTTCATACTATCTTACAATGATTAAAGAAGGCGAACCGGGTCAACCTAAATTCTATAAGGACGAGGCAAGAACTCAGGAAGTTGATTTTGCAGACGTTAAAGCTGATATTAATAAAGATTTTGAAGATCCACGTGATTATATTTCTAATCCAGCTATTCTTTGTGAGATTTCAGAGGAAGAGCTTGCTCAAAAGTATGGCTACTACCGTTCATATAAGCTTTACAGAGATAAAGATGAGGCAATGATGGCATATCAGGAGGGTTCTCTCGGTATGCATTCACCTGCAAAGATTCGTGTTACTCGTGAGGTTGACGGTGTAACTAAGAGCGCTGTTATAATTACAACAATCGGCAGAATCATTTTCAATAATCCGATTCCTCAGGACCTCGGCTTTGTTGACAGAACTGACCCTGCACACGAATTTGACCTTGAGGTTTCATTTGTAGTTAAGAAAAAGCAGCTCGGTCAAATTGCAGAAAGATGTATCAATGTTCACGGCGTTTCTATTGCTTCTCATGTTCTTGATTCTATCAAGGCACAGGGCTATAAGTATTCAACTGTTTCAGGTACTACCGTTGCTGTTTGCGACGCACTTATCCCTGAAAAGAAGAAGGAATACCTTGCAGAAGCAGAAAAGAAAGTTGATGAAATCACATATAACTATAACTACGGCTTTATTACTAACGAGGAGCGCTCCTCAGCAGTAATCAAAGCATGGGAAGATTGTACTAATAAGGTTTCTAATGAGCTTACGAGTAACTTTGACGGTGCTCATAACCCAATTCACATGATGGTAGACTCTGGTGCTCGTGGTAGTACTTCACAGCTTCGTCAGCTTGCTGGTATGAGAGGTCTTATTGCAAATACTGCAGGTAAGACAATCGAGGTTCCTATTCGTGCTAACTATCGTGAAGGTCTTAATATTCTTGAATATTTCATTTCTTCTCGTGGTGCTCGTAAAGGTCTTGCCGATACAGCTCTTCGTACTGCTGACTCAGGTTATCTTACAAGACGTCTTGTTGACGTATCTCAGGATGTTATCATTCGTGACGACGACTGCGGATGTCACGACGGTATCGTAGTAAGCAAAATTATGGATGGTAACCGTGTTCTTGAGCCGCTTGAGGAAAGACTTACAGGCAGATTTGTTGTTGACCCTGTAGTTGACCCTAAGACCGGTGAAGTTCTTATGGAAGCTGACAGAATGATGACTTCTGATGATGCTAAGCGTATTGTTGACGCAGGTATTGAGTCGGTAAAGATTCGTTCACTTATTACTTGTAAATCACGTCACGGTGTTTGCCGTAAGTGTTATGGTGCAAACCTTGCATTTAATGAACCTGTTCAGGTTGGTGAGGCAGTCGGTATCATTGCTGCTCAGTCAATCGGTGAGCCTGGTACTCAGCTTACAATGAGAACATTCCATACCGGTGGTGTAGCCGGCGGTGCAGATATCACACAGGGTCTTCCTCGTGTTGAGGAACTCTTTGAGGCAAGAAAGCCAAAGCAGCTTGCTATTCTTTCTGAAATCGAAGGTGATGTTCGTTTTGAGGAAATCAAAAAGAGCCGTCACGTTATCGTTTATAATAAAGATACTGCCGAGGAGAAGAAGTATCTTATTCCTTACGGTGCAAGACTTTGCGAAAATATCGTAGAGGGTGCTCATATTACAAAGGGTACTGAGCTTACTCTCGGTGCTGTTAATCCGCATGATGTTCTTGCAATTCTCGGTGAAGAGGCTGTTTATAACTACCTTATTAAGGAAGTTCAGTTTGCATATCGTACACAGGGTGTTGATATCAACGATAAGCATATCGAAGTTATTGTTCGTCAGATGCTTAAGAAATGTACTGTTGACGAAGCAGGTGACACCGATCTTGTTGCAGGCACAATGGTTGATGTTTCGGCTGTTGATGAAGCAAACGACAAGATTGATGCAAGAATTAAAGCAGGTGAGGAAAATCTTAAGAAAGCAACGTATATTCCTATTCTTATGGGTATTACAAAGGCTTCTCTTGCTACAGATTCATTCCTTTCAGCCGCTTCCTTCCAGGAAACAACAAGAGTTCTTACCGATGCCGCTATCAGAGGCAAGAGCGACCCGCTTATCGGTCTTAAGGAAAATGTTATTATCGGTAAACTTGTTCCTGCCGGTACAGGTATGGACGTATTCCGTAAGGTTGATGTTGTTCCGAGTTATTTTGCCGCTGAAAACAGCGATGAAATTTTAAATCTTGAACAATTACAAGAACTCTTGACAAACACTATGCAGTAGTGGTATAATGCTAAATCGTGTGAGATAAGTTTGTATATAATCAACAAATTTTTATGCAACTTTTTAGCAAATAATACAACATTTCGGGGTAAGCTTTGGCTTGCCCCGAGGTGTGCGTTTAATTGATATGCCGATTTTTCGGCGTATGACTTATACGCACACAGCGTATAAAATAATTTTTGAAAGGAGATAAACTATTGCCTACCTTTAATCAGCTCGTAAGAACAGGTCGTAAGACTATCGAAAAGAAGTCAAAGACACCTGCACTTTTAAAGGGCTTAAACACTAAGAAAAATGTTGTTACAGATAACAACTCACCTCAAAAGCGTGGCGTTTGTACTGCAGTAAAGACTGCTACACCTAAGAAGCCTAACTCAGCTCTTCGTAAGATTGCCAGAGTTCGTCTTACTAACGGTATTGAAGTATCTGCATACATTCCGGGCGTTGGTCATAACCTTCAGGAACACTCTGTAGTTATGATTCGTGGCGGCCGTGTTAAGGACCTTCCTGGTGTACGTTACCATATTATTCGTGGTACACTTGATACACAGGGTGTAAACGGCAGAATGCAGAGCCGTTCTAAGTACGGTGCAAAGAAGCCAAAGGCTGCTAAGAAATAAGCCTTATTTTAATGGATAACAATAGTTTATATACCTATATATAATTACAGCGTATATGACCTTTTGTTGACTCCACGGAAAAACCGAGTACCTATGAACTCATTAAAAATTATGAAGGAGGGAAGCGAAGATGCCAAGAAGAGGCCAAATCGCTAAGCGTGATGTATTACCTGATCCGCTTTACAATTCAAAGCTTGTAACCAGACTTATCAACAGCATCATGCTTGATGGAAAGAAGGGCGTCGCTCAGAAAATCGTTTACGACGCATTCGACATCATTAAGGAAAAAACAGGCAACGACCCATTAGAGACTTTTGAAGCTGCAATGGAAAACGTAATGCCTGTACTCGAGGTAAAGGCTCGCCGTGTCGGCGGTGCTACTTACCAGGTTCCTCTTGAGGTTCGTCCTGAAAGAAGACAGACTTTAGGTCTTCGTTGGATTACTCTTTACGCTCGTCAGCGTTCAGAGAGAACTATGAGAGAACGTCTTGCTGCTGAAATTATGGACGCTGTCAATAAGACAGGCGGCGCAGTTAAGAAGTGCGACGATACACACAAGATGGCAGAAGCAAACAAAGCATTTGCTCATTTCAGATATTAATAGGAGGGTATTATGTCAAGACAAGTATCTCTTGAGATGACAAGAAATATTGGCATTATGGCTCATATTGATGCAGGTAAAACTACAACCACCGAGCGTATTCTGTATTATACAGGTGTAAACCACAAGATTGGTGAAACACACGAAGGTGCTGCAACAATGGACTGGATGGAGCAGGAGCAGGAGCGTGGTATCACAATCACATCTGCTGCAACTACTTGTTTCTGGAAAAAGCATAGAATCAATATTATCGATACACCGGGTCACGTTGACTTCACAGTTGAGGTTCAGCGTTCACTTCGTGTACTTGACGGTTCAGTTACTGTTCTTTGTGCAAAGGGCGGTGTTGAGCCACAGTCTGAAACCGTATGGCGCCAGGCTGATGAATATAAAGTACCTCGTATGATATTCGTTAATAAGATGGATATTATGGGTGCTGACTTCTACAGAGCTCTTAATATGGTTAAAGACCGTTTTAAATGTAATGCTCTTCCTATCCAGCTTCCAATCGGAAGTGAGGATACCTTTGAGGGTATTATTGACCTCGTAGAAAACCATGCCGTTATCTATATCGATCCTGATAAAGAAAAGGGTATGAAATTTGAAATCAGAGAAATCCCTGATGATATGAAGGAACTCGCTGCAAAGTACAGAACTGAGCTTGTTGAGCATGTTGCTGAGATGGATGAGGACCTTATGGAAAAATACTTCGAAGAGGGCGAAGACGCTATTACTGTCGACGAAATCAAGAAGGTTATCCGTAGGTCTACTATCGCAAACTCAATGGTTCCTGTTTGCTGCGGTACAGCTTATCGTAATATGGGTGTTCAGCCACTCCTTGATGCAATTGTTGACTATATGCCGGCTCCTACCGACGTTGACTCAATCAAGGGTGTAAATCCTGATACAGAAGAGGAAGAATTCCGTCATTCATCTGATGACGAGCCATTCTCAGCTCTTGCTTTCAAGATTGCTACTGACCCGTTCGTTGGTAAGATTTGTTTCTTCCGTGTATATTCAGGTCAGATTGCTGCCGGAACTCCTTGCCTTAACTCTGTTAAGGACCAAAAGGAAAGAATGGGCAGAATCCTTCTTATGCACGCTAACCACAGAGAGGATATTCCTGTAGCTTATTCAGGTGATATCGCTGCTGCAGTAGGTTTAAAGAATACTACAACAGGTGATACTCTTTGTGACGAAGATCATCCAATCATTCTTGAATCAATGAATTTCCCTGACCCAGTTATCCGTGTTGCTATTGAGCCAAAGACTAAAGCAGGTCAGGAAAAGATGGGTATTGCTCTTGCAAAGCTTGCAGAAGAAGACCCAACATTTAAAGCATATACTGACGAAGAAACAGGACAAACTATTATCGCAGGTATGGGTGAACTTCACCTTGAGATTATCGTTGACCGTCTTCTTCGTGAATTTAAGGTTGAGGCTAACGTTGGTGCTCCTCAGGTTGCTTATAAGGAAACAATCCAGCAGGAAAGCTCTTCAGACCTTAAGTATAAGAGACAGTCAGGTGGTTCAGGTCAGTACGGTCACGTTAAGATTCGTATTATGCCTAACCTTGATGAAAATGGCATCGGCAAGGGCTACGAATTTGTAAACCAAATCGTCGGCGGTGCTATTCCTAAGGAATATATCCCTGCTGTTGACGCCGGTATTCAGGGTGCTATGAAGAGTGGTATCCTTGCAGGCTACAACGTTGTTGACGTTAGAGTTGAGCTTTATGATGGTTCTTATCACGAAGTCGACTCATCAGAAATGGCATTTAAGATTGCAGGTTCTATGGCATTCAAGGATGCTGCTAAGAGGGCTAACCCAATCATCCTCGAACCAATGATGAAGGTTACGGTTATCGTTCCTGAAGAATATATGGGCGATGTTATCGGCGACCTTAACTCTCGTCGTGGACAGATTCAGGGTATGGAAGACAGAGCAGGTGCTAAGCAGATTAATGCAAGAGTTCCGCTTTCAGAAATGTTTGGCTACGTTAATGACCTTCGTTCAAAGACTCAGGGTCGTGGTCAGTACACAATGGAGCCGGACGGTTACGAGCCTGTTCCTAAGTCAATTAGTGAGTCTATCATTAGCGAAAGAGCTAAGAAAGACTAATTAGTTGCATATAATTTTATAAAAAACTCTTGATATTTCTATTCTTATTTGATAGAATATCTTTGACAATTTTTCTATTGTAAATTTTAAGGAGGAAAATTCCAATGGCAAAAGAACATTTTAATCGTACCAAGCCACATGTAAACATTGGTACAATCGGTCACGTTGACCATGGTAAGACTACTCTTACTGCTGCTATCACAAAGTATCTTGCAAACAAGGGCTATGCAAAGTTTGAGGACTATGCAGATATCGATAAGGCTCCTGAAGAAAGAGAACGTGGTATCACAATCAACACAGCTCACGTTGAGTATGAAACTGACAAGCGTCACTATGCTCACGTTGACTGCCCGGGCCATGCTGACTATATCAAGAACATGATCACAGGTGCTGCTCAGATGGATGGTGCTATCCTTGTTATCGCTGCAACTGACGGTCCTATGGCTCAGACTAAAGAACACCTTCTCCTTGCTCGTCAGGTAGGCGTTCCAGCAATCATCGTATTCCTTAACAAGACTGACCAAGTTGATGACCCAGAACTCCTTGAGCTCGTAGAGATGGAAGTTCGTGAAACACTCGCTGAGTATGATTTCGATGACGAGTGCCCAATCATCAAGGGTTCAGCTCTTAAGGCTCTTGAGGCTTCATCAAATGACGATCCTGCTTGCGATTGCATTAAGGAACTCATGGATGCAGTTGATGAGTATATCCCAACTCCTGACCGTAAGTCAGACCTTCCTTTCCTTATGCCTGTTGAGGACGTATTCACAATTACAGGTCGTGGTACAGTTGCTACAGGTAGAGTAGAGAGAGGTAAGCTTAACACTAACGATACAGTTGAAATGGTTGGTCTTCATGACGAAATCCGTTCAACAGTTTGCACAGGTATCGAAATGTTCAGAAAGATTCTTGACTATGCTGAGGCTGGTGACAACATCGGTTGTCTTCTTCGTGGTGTTCAGAGATCTGATATCGAGAGAGGCGAGGTTCTTGCAGCTCCTGGTTCAATCCACCCACACACAAAGTTCTCAGGTCAGGTTTACGTTCTTTCTAAGGACGAAGGTGGCCGTCATACTCCTTTCTTCAACAACTATCGTCCACAGTTCTATTTCAGAACAACTGACGTAACCGGTGTTATCACTCTTCCTGAAGGTACAGAGATGTGTATGCCTGGCGATAACGTTGTAATGAACGTTGAGCTCATCACTCCTATCGCTATTGAAGAAGGTCTTCGTTTTGCTATCCGTGAAGGTGGTAGAACAGTAGGTTCAGGCGTTGTTACAGCTATCAACGAGTAATCTATATTTTACTTTCTAAATTTAAAAGGTTGTCGCTTTTTGCGGCAACCTTTTTTCTTTCGTCTATTGAAATTTGTTATATATTAGAGTAAAATATAAATATATAATAGATTAAAATTAAGTTAGGTGAATTATGAAAAAAATTAGTTCAATATTAGTAGCTGTTTTGTTTGTGTTTGTTAGCCTTTTTTCTTTTTCTTCCAATGCCTTGGCAAATACAATGAAAACGGCAATCGGCATAAGTTTAGGTCAAACTGTTAATGAAAAAGTTGACAGCAGTTCATCTCAAACAAAATATTTATGGCTGAAATTTGATTGCCTTTCATCAAATTATTATGATTTTACCGTGTCAGGTGTAGAATTACCGTTAAGTGACGTCTTTCTCACAGTTTATGACTCAGAAAATAATGTTATTAATTCTAATGTAAATACAGAAAATGAATATTCTTTTGTGTCTACAACTTATTTAGAAGCCGGAAAGCCGTACTATTTTAGACTTGAATGTTTAAAAGGAACATATTCCTTTTCCGCTTCGCTAAATATTCATAATCATTGCTATACAAACTTTTTCGTAAAAGCTGTTGCGGACGATGATAAAGAAAATAGATTAAACGGCTTCTCAAAACTTTTGTGTAAATCTTGTTCAAATGAATATATTGTTCAAAATATTTATGCGCCTTCTACCGTTAAGCTTTCAGCAACTAAAATTGCCTTTAATCCTTACGGTTCGTATCCGAGTGTAACTGTTTATGACAGTGTAGGTAATTTGATTTCACCGAGTGAATATGTTGTCACATACGATGATAACTTCAAGACGGGAAAAGCGTGGGTATACGTCAATTTTGTCGGAAATAATTATAAGGGCGAACTTACTTCAAGTTTTATGATTATTCCTGCCAAACCGACTCCTACTTCCCTTAAATCCAAAAAGTCAAAGCAGATTACTTATTCTTGGAACAAGGATTCTAACGCTTCGGGTTATCAAATTCAATACAGCACATCATCTTCTTTTTCTAAGAAAAAAACGAAGTCTTATATAATTTCTAAAAATTCAACTAAGTCAAAAACTTTCTCATCTCTTAAAAAGAAGAAAAAGTATTATGTAAGAATGCGTTGCTATAAAACGATTGACGGAAAACGTCAGTTTTCCTCTTGGTCCAAAAAGATGAGCGTTAAAACAAAATAATAATTTAAGAGCAAGTTACATTTACTTGCTCTTTTTTGTTTGAAATTTTTATCAAATATGATATAATATGCGTATGTTTAATTATGAAAGATTGTCCGATGACATAAAAATAGCAGTTTCTTCTGACCATACGTTTGGTACCGATGCAGTTATTCTTTCCGATTTCGCAAAAATTAAACCGAGAGATAAGGCTCTCGATATGGGAACAGGCTGTGGAATTATTCCTCTTTTATGGCTCAGAAATGAAAAAATAAATAACGTATCTTGCCTTGACATTCAAAAAAATGCTTATGAGCAGGTTTGCCATTCAATAGAAATTAATCATCTTGAAGATAGGCTTAAGCCCTTTAATTGTGACTTGAGAAAGATTAATGAAATTTTTGAGGCGGAAAAGTTTTCTCTTGTTACTATGAATCCGCCATATAAACCTGTCGGCACAGGTATTGAATCCCTTGGGGAGAGTGCACGTATTGCAAGGCACGAGGTTTGCTGTAATATTGAAGATGCGTGTAAGGCTGCAAATTACCTGCTTAAATACGGAGGCAGATTTTGTATGTGCCATCGTCCCGAAAGGCTGGTTGACACATTAGAACTTATGCGTAAATATAAACTTGAGCCTAAAAGACTTCGTTTTGTTCAGGATAAGAACACAGAACAGCCTTTTCTCTTTCTTGTTCAGGGGCAAAAGGGGGCTAAGCCTTTTTTAAGGGTAGAGCCGCAATTAATAATTAAAAAGGAAAACGGTAAATTTACACCCGAAATGCTGGACATTTATGGGTCGTATGCCGACGGATATGATAAATGAGCGGAATATTATATGTTGTGGGTACTCCTATCGGAAATTTAAGCGATTTTTCACCGAGAGCAATAGATACTCTTGCAAGCGTTGATTTTATAGCAGCAGAGGACACGAGAGTCACTTTAAAGCTTCTTAATCATTTTGATATAAAAAAAGAAATGGTTTCTTATTTTGAACATAATAAAAGGCAAAGAGGGAAGATTATCTGCCAAAGAATACTTGCAGGTGAAAGCTGTGCAATTGTTACCGATGCAGGTATGCCGGCTATTTCCGACCCCGGTGAGGACTTGGTGGCTCTTTGCCATGAACTTGGTATTGTGGTGCAGTCTGTTCCGGGACCCACTGCATTTGCAACAGCACTGGCAATATCGGGTATGCCTACGGGAAGGTTTACTTTTGAAGGCTTCTTGTCGGTTAATAAAAAATCAAGACGTGAACATCTTGAAGAGATTAAGGATGAAAAACGCACTATGATTTTTTATGAAGCACCTCATAAACTTATTTATACACTTAACGATATGCGCAAGGTGTTCGGTAATCGCAATATAGCGCTTGTAAGAGAACTCACTAAAATCCACGAGGAAGTTCTCCGATTTGCCTTTGATGAGGCGATAGAATATTACAGCGATAAATCACCAAAGGGTGAATATGTGATTATAATTGAGGGCAAAAAAGAAGATATTAATGAAGATATAACGCTTGAAATGGCTGTTGAAATGGCTAAAAATCTTGTGGAAAAGGGTATGTCGATTAATAATGCGGCTAAGGAGATAGCGGCGCAAACACCTTTTAAAAAAGGCGACATATATAAGGCGTTGATATGATTTGCTCGATTTGCCCAAGGCATTGCAATGTTGACAGAAGCGTTAATCTCGGCTTTTGCCAAAGCCCCGATAATTTTCGTGTTGCAAGAGCGGCACTCCATTTTTGGGAGGAGCCTTGCATAAGCGGCAAAGAGGGGAGCGGTACTGTATTTTTTTCAGGTTGTAATTTGAAATGTGTATTTTGCCAAAATAATGAAATCAGCGCTGAAAATAAAGGCGTTGAAATAAGCGATGATAAACTTATTTCTATTTTTGAAAATCTTATTTCTCAGGGTGCAAATAATATTAATTTGGTAAATCCCACTCATTATGCAAAAAGGCTTGCAAAGGTGCTTAGCAGATGGAAATCTCCTGTGCCAATAGTTTATAATTCAAGCGGATATGAAGAGGTGGAAACACTCAAAGCGTTAGATGGGCTTATTGATATCTATTTGCCCGATTTGAAATATATAAGAGCTGAAAAAGCAATGCGCTATTCAAAGGCGGCGGATTATTTTGAAAAAGCGTCGGCGGCGCTTTTGGAAATGAGGCGTCAGGTTGAGGATAAATTTGACGGCGATATTATGAAATCGGGTATGATTATTCGTCATTTGATTTTGCCGCAAAATACCAACTCCTCAATTGCCGTTCTTGATTTTATTAAATCAAATTTTCCTAATACCTTTGTTTCTCTTATGGCTCAGTATACCCCTTGCGGTGATTTGAGTGAATTTCCTGAAATTAATCGAAAAATCACAAAGCGTGAATATGAAAAAGTAGTAAATTATGCGTTTGATAATTCATTTGATAAACTTTTTATTCAGGAACTGAGTTCTGCGGATAAATCGTTTATTCCAAAATTTGATTTTACGGGTGTATTATGATATTATAAAGATAATTAAAGTATAAAAAGAGGAATTTTAAATGAAAAAGTTTTTAGCTGAATTTAAGGAATTTATTTCAAGAGGAAATGTAATTGACCTTGCTGTCGGCGTTATTATAGGCGGTGCGTTTTCCGCAATCGTTACTTCACTTACGGATAACATTATTAAACCGCTCATTAATTGTATAGGCGGCGCAGAGGTGCAAGGCAAAATTCATCTTGTCGGCGACAATTATATAGATTACGGTTCGTTCATTTCTGCCGTAATTAACTTCCTTATTATGGCATTTATTATTTTCTGTATTGTCAAGGCAATCAATAAAATGCTTGACCTTACAAAGAAAAAAGAAGAGCATAAGGAAGAAGCGCCGACAACTAAGATTTGTCCTTTTTGCAAAAGCGAAATTCCTATTGATGCAGTTAAATGCTGTCATTGCACATCCGATTTACCAAAAGAGGATGAATAATTATTACCACGGAGAAAAATATTGAATTCTATAGCAATTTTAGGTGCAGGCACATGGGGAATTGCGCTTGCCAAAATGTTAAAAAACACAAATAAAGAGGTTACAGTTTGGTCGGCTTTGCCTGATGAAATTGAAAAACTGAAGAAAACCTCCCGTCACCCCAAGTTACCCGATGTATCACTCCCTTTAGGCATCGAATATACTACGGATATAAAATCGGCAATTGAAAACAAAGATATAATTATGTTTGCTGTGCCGTCCGTTTTTGTTCGCCAAACGGCAAAAAAATGTAAGCCGTATATCAAGGATAACCAAATAATTGTTGATGTTGCTAAGGGGATTGAAGCCGATACACTTATGACCTTGACAGAAGTTATCAATGATGAAATTAAAAATCCGACTGTCAAGTATGTCGCTCTTTCAGGCCCTACTCATGCTGAAGAAGTTAGCATTGATATGCCGACTACTATTGTATCCGCTTGCAAGGATATTGAAATCGCAAAGATTGTTCAATGCTTTTTCTCAAGTTCTTTTATGCGAGTTTATACTAATACGGACATCAAAGGGATTGAGATTTGCGGAGCAATGAAAAATATTATAGCCCTTGCAACGGGTATTTCACGAGGCTTGGGATATGGTGACAACGCTACCGCCGCTCTTATCACAAGAGGTCTTGCTGAACTTTCAAGGCTTGGCAATGCTATGGGTTGCTCGCCGGATACTTTTAGCGGTCTTACCGGTATGGGGGATTTAATTGTAACGTGCACAAGTCTTCATTCACGCAATAATAATGCCGGCTTTCTTATAGGTCAGGGATTGAGTCCTGACGAGGCAGTGAAAAAGGTCGGAATGGTTGTTGAGGGTATTAATGCACTTCCGGCTGCAATTAAACTCGGCAAAAAATATAATATAGATTTGCCGATTATTAATGCTGTTAATAACGTTGTAAACGGAATAGTTTCACCTCGTGTTGCAGTTAATTCGCTGTTAAATCGTGAACCTAAGCCTGAAGTTTAACTTTATTTTTCAAGAAAAATAAAAAATCCGATTGCTTTTTGACAGTCGGATTTTTTTTATTCAAATATTTCGTTAATTATTTTTGTGCGCTTTTCACGATTCATAATTCTGAGCTTCATAATTATAGCTTTTTCATTCTCTGATAAATCGTAAAACGTATCATTAAAATCTTTTATATCAAAATTTATTTTTTGATCATTATCTTGGTGAAGAGAATTTGAATCTTCATTAGAAATAAGAGTGTTTACGTCAAGTCCGTAAACTTTTGCAATAGTTCTGAGCGTTTCAATTTTCGGCCTTGTTCTTCCGCTTTCGTAGTAAGCATATGCACTACGTTTGATGCCGATTGTTTTTGCAAATTGAGCCTGCGTCATATTTACTCCTTTTCTGCAAGCTTTGAGTATTTCCGGGATATTTGTTTTTTCCAAAACAATTCCTCCTTTACTTTTGTACTTCTTAATACATAATACAACATTAACTAATTCATGTCAACAAAAGTCACATAAATTATTACAAAATTCAAAATTTGTTGACAATTTATGTTGCTTAATGTTATTATATACAAGAAAAATTACAGACGGTATACCTATGCCGTTAAAAAACTTTAAAACATTGCAAATTATTGCAGGAGGTAATATTTTGAAAAAAGTTATTTCTTTGCTTTTGTCAATATT
Organism: Eubacterium sp. CAG:251; assembly: GCA_000436835.1. Lineage (GTDB taxonomy): Bacteria > Bacillota > Clostridia > Oscillospirales > Acutalibacteraceae > Eubacterium_R. The sequence goes on along the minus strand of FR889161.1, from coordinate 299,492 downwards.
AATGATAATAACAACTGTTGTACCTTTAACTGCTTCGGCTCAAAGTTATACGGAAAAATTGGTTTCTCAAGGTTTTCCTCGTGATTATGCCGAAAAACTTAACGAATTACATAATAAATATCCATATTGGATTTTTAAACCGCTTATGACTAATCTTGATTGGGAATCAGCAATTGACGGCGAACGTTCAAAACATTCAAATCAGCTTATTTCTAAATCGGCAACAGGCGATACATCTTTGTTTTGCAAATGTTCAACGTGTCATAAAAACGGCAAGTATGTAATCCAAGAAGCAAGCGATTGGGTTTCTGCTTCAAAGAGCGCTGTTGAATACTATATGGACCCAAGGAATTTCCTTGATGAAAAACATATTTTTCAATTTGAATCCACCTCTTATGACGGCACGCAAACTAAAGAAGGCGTCGAAGCCATTTTGAACGGCACTTGGATGCATAATTCACTTATTTCTTACAGAACTACCGGTCAAAACGTAAAAATGTATGATGCCTCAACCAAGTATTCGGACGTTATTATGAAGGCGGCTCAGGATTTCGGCCTTAATGCTTATTATATAGCTGCTAAAATTAGGCAGGAAAACGGTGGCGCTACAGCTTCGGCAACGGCTGTAAACGGCTCTACAAGTCCTTTTCAGGGCATTTATAATTATTTTAATATCGGTGCATATACCGGCGCTAAAGACGGCTTGGCTTGGGCGGCAGGCTTTCTTAAAACGAAAAAGGCAACGAAGCTTTACAGTGCCAACCCTAATGTTGACCCGACAGGCGGTACTGTTACCTCAATTTCCTCTAATCAATATATGACGTGGCGAGCAAATAAGGGCGATTATTATTACGTTCGTCTTTATAATGAAACCGCAAAGGGTTATGAGGAGGGCGCAAGCGGATACGTTTTGGTAAGAGATTGCAGAACAACTTATATGGGCAATACCGTAAGCGGCTATGGCAGACCGTGGACTAATCCTTATAAAGCGATTTACTACGGCACAAAGTATGTTGCAAACAGTTTTAAATCTCAAAACACGGGTTATCTTCAAAAGTTTAATGTTAGTCCGACCTCGTCAAATAAATATTCTAATGAATATATGAAAAATGTTCAGGCGGCGGCAAGCGAGGCTGTGTCATCTTATAACGGCTATTCAAAAGCAGGTATTCTTTCAATGACAAGGACCTTTTATATTCCTGTTTTTAAGAATATGAGCGATGAGCTTATTGTTAATGTTACCGCATCAACAACAAGCAGCGTTTCACTTGCTTGGAATAAAATCGACAGCGCAACAGGTTATCAGGTTCAAATTGGGGACGCTTACGGCAATTGGGCAGATTATGCATATACAGGCGAAACTAATCTTACATTTTCTAATCTTCAATCTGCATATAGATTCCCGGTAAGAATACGTGCCTACACTCAAAAAGGTGGCAATATAAAATGGGGCAATTTCTTTCAGCTTAATGTTGCTACCAAGCCGGGCAAGGTGTCGGGTATTAAGCTTTCCTCAACCGATACTTCAATAACCGTTAAATGGAAGAAGGTCAGCAGGGCATCAGGCTATAGAATTTATATCTACAATTCATCAACTAAAAGCTATGAGTTTAAAAAGTCTGTTTCCAAAGCTTCTACCGTTTCTGCAAAAGTTACAGGGTTAAAGCCTAATAAATCATATAAAATCAAGGTTGCAGCATATAAATCTGCCGATAATATTAAATTTGTCGGCACTAAAAGCGGTGCACTTTCAATTAAGACTAAAAATAAGTCTGTAACGCTCAAAAGTGCAAAATCAAGCAAGAAAAAGAAAATAAACGTAAAATGGAAAAAACGAAGCGGTGTATCAGGCTATCAGGTTATGTGGTCCACAACATCTAATTTTAAAAAGAATTTTTTGAGTACAAAGGTGAGTGGCTCATCTAAAACTTCAAAAACTCTCACTACCGCCAAGAGTAAAAAGAATTATTATGTGCGTGTTCGTGCATATAAAAAGAGCGGCAAAAAATATACGTATTATTCTTGGAGCAAAACGATTAAAGTTAAGGTTAAATAAAAATAACTGCATCAATTTATGTTGATGCAGTTATTTTTTTGCGTATATCTATTTTGTTTTTATGTTTTTAACGCTTGACCACTTAGAATATATATTCTTGCCTTTGTATACCTTGTATGTTCTTACTTGATATCCCTTAATTCCTCTTATCTTTGCCCAAAAAACAGTAATTGATTTTTTACCTTTTCTAAGCTTATAATAATATGTTTGAATAATTCCGTTTGACCTGATTAACAACAACAATAGAAATATTTGCAAATAAAAATGCCTTACAGAACTAACTGTAAGGCATTAAAATAATTTGATTTATTTTGCAAGATAAAGACCTGAGGTGTCAACATTTGTATTGTCAACATACCAGGTGTTGCCGATTTTAACAACATAAACCTGCTGTGTTGCAACTACTGTGCCGTCTGCAAGTGTAACGTCTACGTCGCACTTTGTAACTGCGCTGATATCCTCTGAACAGTCAAGCTTTTTAAATGCACCGACCATATCTGATTTAGGCGTGTTCTTCTTATCTGTATCCTTAAGACCGAATTTGTCAGCCTTAGCTTCGCCCGAAGCGGCAACAGGAGTAATTCTCTCCTTATATTCCTTAACGTAAGCGTCTTTTTCGCTGTCGCTTAAGTCGGTTGAATTTTTAACTGTAGCAGTGAACTTGTAGTCCTTGCCGAACATTTCCTGATACTTACCTGTTGTTGCCTTTTGAATAACGGTTTTGTCGTCGGCACCAAGCTCTTCCTCGGTACCTGTAAGTGACTTACCGTATTTTGATACATTTGATTCAAATACAGAGAACATAAAGTCTGTATCCATATATTCGTCGCCAAATACTTCTTTTCTTACCTCGCTTAACTTAGCAAAGTAATCGTTGAATACAGCGTCGATATCGTCAAGGCCGTATTTTTGAAGAAGCTCAACATAGTAGTCATACATTGTATCGTAAACTTCGTCTGTTTTTGCAATTTCTTCGTCGGTACCTGTACCTACGAATGAAGCTTTTTCAGCGTCCTCATTAATATAAGGAAGCATATAAGCGTTTGTTACGAATTTACCGAATTTTTGATTTTTTGATACAAGTGTGTTCTTATAAGCGTTGTATCCGTCGCCTGTTTGAACGATTGTATCTACATAAGCCTGAGCTACCTTTTCGTTAGAAAAGCCTGTATATCTTGTTGTGAAAGCAAATATTGTGATAAGTACGAGTGCTACCGCTACAACAATACCTGCAACAACTGCATAAAGAGCGGCGTTAAAGCCTTTCTTTTCTTTTGTTTCAGCCATAACTAATCCCTCCTTATTCCGAAATTTCTTCGCTTAATTCTTCATATTCTTTTTTTACTTCATCGGCATCTGCCTTTTCCTTGCTTTCGTTCTCTCTCTTTTCTGCAAGAGCGGCAGTAATTCTTGCTTTCTTTTCACCTGTCATATCATAGAAGAGGATAGGGATGAACTGAAGAATTACAAAGATAGCAGGAACGATTGTATAAATCATTAAGAAACGTGAAAGAACGGTGTTGTCCTGTGATGCGTAAGCTACGTTAGGGTCAGTTGAAATTTTGTACTGGCTCCATGTGTAAACAAGCCAAGGACCGAGGAATTTTGTGAACGCAGAAGCAATCTTTGAGAAAAGACCGTAGCCTGCATAAGCAAGACCTTCCTGCCTTTTGCCTGTCTTGTATTCCATTTCGTCAACACAGTCTGCAATCATAATGTTAGGTGTAACATTTGTGTTACCGTGCTGAATACCGCAGAAGAAGTTGAGGATAAGGAACGGAACGATAAGATTTGAATTGAAGCCAATACCCTTTGATACCAAGAAAAGAATAGCGAGTGCTGAAGCACCGTAGCAACAGAAGAGAATAAATGTCTTCTTAGTAGAGAATTTCTTGAGTACAAGGTTTACAAGAAGAGTACCTACTGCAGTACCGATACCCATTGGAAGCATAAGCGCAAGCTTTAAGCCCTTTGAGCCAAGAAGATAAATAGCTATGTAAAGCGATACCGTGCCGTAAACGCCACGACCGAAGCCAAATACCTTTGTAAGCGATACCATAAGAAGGTTCTTATTTGTAAATACGAGCTTGATTGACTCTAAAAGAGAAACCTTTTCAGATGTGTAAGGTACACGTTCTTTGTTGTTTGCAAAGAAAATCATAACAAAGATAATCATACCGAGTGCGCAAATAGCAGTTGAAATAATAAGGTCGATACCTTGACCTTCAGCATTTTTGAACTGCTGTTGACCCATAAGAGCTTTCATAAGAGCGCCTACTACGATGATTACTACCTGTCCGCCTGATTGACCTACAGAACGCAAGAATGAAGCAATTGAAATAGCACTGCTTCTTTCAGCCGGATTAGGCGAGCAAAGTGCGCCAAAGCAGTTTGACGGAGACTCAACCGCACACGATACAGCGGTGTAAAGACAATAGATAACTATCATCCAAACTGACGCAAGACCGAACGATGTCGTATTAGGTGCAACAAATACAAGCATCGAAATAATAGCAAGCGGAATAGCGCCGAAGCCTACCCAAGGCTTAACCTTACCGAGCTTTGTCTTTGTTCTGTCAACAAGAACGCCGATAATAAGCTCACAAATTGCACCCACGAAGCCGGCAATAAGGAATACTACCTCTACAATGTGTGAAAGAGAAGCAGAGTCAAAACCTTTTCCCTTAAATGCGAAGTCGGCAAAGAAAGTAGTTGTATAATCCGGCATCCAGCCTGTTAAAAGAGCTACACCGAAAAGTCCGATACCGAAGGTGGCAACCTCAGACGGCTTCATATACTTTTTTGCCGCTGCCGTAACCTTTGACTCGGCAGCTTTGGTTTTAGCCATTAAAAAACCCCTTTTCGTAAAAAAATTTCCATTTAATTATAGCACTTTAAATTAGCAAACACAAGATTAATTTTACATTAATTTAACTTATTTTTTACAAACTTAATAATATATTAAATAAGCATAAAAATAATAGACTCTTTTATCATTTTGTGTATGTTGACTTTGAGAGCGTAAGCGTTATAATACATATATTAGATAATTGGAATATACTAATTGGAAAAACAGCATATACAAAAAAGGAATGATACAATGCTTATTAAATTTATTGTTTGCCTTGTGGCAGGTATAGGCGCAGGATTGGGTACGGGTTTTGCAGGTATGAGTGCTGCTGCCGTTATCAGTCCTATGCTTATTACCTTTCTTGATATGGACCCTTATATGGCTGTCGGTATTGCTCTTGCAAGTGATGTTTTGGCGAGTGCCGCTTCGGCTTATACTTATGGAAAAAATAAAAATATTGACATCAAAAACGGTATTGTTATGATGATATTTGTTTTGCTGTTTACTCTTGTCGGAAGTTTTGTTTCAAGTAAGGTGCCAAGCACAACTATGGGCGGATTTTCGTTTGTAATGACTTTGTTTTTGGGTATTAAGTTTATTGTTAAACCTGTTACAGAGCCTAAGGCACGATTTACACAGGCAACTCCAAAGCAAAAAATAGTCCGTTCAGCATTATGCGGCGCAATGGTTGGCTTTATTTGCGGTTTCATTGGAGCAGGCGGCGGAATGATGATGCTTCTTGTGCTTACATCCGTTCTCGGATATGAACTTAAAACCGCAGTCGGAACAAGCGTTTTTGTTATGGCGTTTACTGCATTTACCGGCTCAATCAGTCATTTTGCAATCGGCGGCGCTCCCGATTGGTGGACATTAGCTTTTTGTATGTTATCAACTCTTATATTTGCTCAAATTGCAGCGTTTCTTGCAAATAAAGCAAAACCGGAAACACTTAACAGAGTAACCGGCGTTATCCTTGTAATTCTCGGAATCGTTATGATAATTGTTAATAAAATCAAATAATAAATTGTTCATATTAATTTAATTTAACATTAACCGTTTGTTTTTTGCATATTCTTAATTATGTGATACTGTTATTATAGCAATTGATTTTGCAAATAATTTAAAGGGGACATAATTATGGTAGAATACATTACGGGTATTAACGGCGTTGGCAAAACACGTATTATGTGTGAGGCTTGCATTAATACAGCTGCTGAAAGTAAAGGAAACGTTATATTTATTGATGTTTCAGATAAACTCTCAACCCGCCTGCCAAGTAATATTAGGCTTATTAACGTGTCTGATTTTGGTATTGAGGGTGCAACTGCTCTTTGCGGTTTTCTTGTAGGGCTTTGCGCAAGCGACTATGATTTGACTGATGTTTTTGTTGACTCGACTATAGATATAATTAATAACAATAATACTAACTTAGACGATTTCTTTGACATTCTCACTAAATTTTCAGATAAAACAGGTGTTGATTTTCACTTTGCCGTATGTGACAAATATTCCTTAGAGCTTGCTTATCAATCTAACTGATAAAAAAACGGTACTGTTGTTGTAATGATAACAGTACCGTTTTTTATATTTTTAAATTTAAACCGCTTGTCCTTTGCTCAAGCATTTTTTGAATAAGTTCTGCTATGTATGCACCTGCTTCTGTCGGGTGCATTTCTTTTTTTACATAATACCTTATATTAAAATAGCAAAAGGTAAGGGGATTATTCAGCACCCTTGCCTTAAATAATATTATACTTGCTTTTTCTCTTTTGTCAATCTTATTTATCTTCGTTTTTTTCTTCAACAGCCGGTGCTTTTTTCTTTCTGTGAATAATAAAGCGGTTGCACGGATAAGTCCAAATCATAGGAACTGCCATACCCAAAAGCGTAGCCACGGTAGGTGCCAGCGCAACAGGAAGAAAGCTGTTTGTAAAGCTTGAAAGCCATGGACCGATAATACCTTTAGCCCAAATAGTAAATATAACCATAATTATATAAAGTATTGTTGAAACAAAGGGATTTGCATCTGCATGAAATGTAATTTTCCTGTTAAGAACAAATGCAACGGCATATCCAACGAAAGTTGAGCAGTAATATGCAATTTTTGTTTCTCTCGATTCGGGAGCATCGGCACACTTAAATACGAGATATACCAATATTAGCTGTGTTGCAAGTTCCGGAATATTTGAAAGTGCACCTGCACAGTTGAATTTAATGAATTTCCAAAATTCTGCGTGCTTTTCAGTCCAACGCACAAATGCATTGCCTTTTTTCTTCTTTTCTTCCATATTTTCCTCCTTATAAAAACTTTGCAAGTAAAACTATAATAACAATAATTGCTGCAATAATTGCGACGGCTTTTGCAATCATTGGTTTTGCCATATCCATTGTTGTCGGCATAACCTTTGCAAGAGCATCATAAACAGGCTTTTGAAGTTTACCGTTACAAAGCTGTCGGTAAGTTTTTGTATATGTTTCATAATGCTTAGGGTCGTTTTCGTCAATCACAAAGCATCTTACTCCACGTTCCTTGCCGTTGCCGTAAACATTAAAGCCGCTTGATTGAGTGAAACCGATATCAATTCCGTCGTACTTTCCGACATAGCTGTTTTTATGGTCGTGGCCGACATATACACCGAGTATGTCACCCTTTTCTTTAAGCGCTTCAAATTCACCTGTGTTTATATCGGGAATTGAAGGCGGCTCAAGCAATACCGAACCGGGAACGCATTTTGTTTCATCAATCTTGTAATATTCACCTTTATGTATTCTGAAAGCAGGAATTGCGCCTTTTTCACTTTTCTTAACCTGTTTTAATACATTGTAATGTTCAAACATAGGAATGTGCTGAAATACAAGAGAGGGAATATAGTCTCCGTTTTTTTCCTTAAGTGAGTCTCTTGTCTTTTTGTACCACTCGATAATTTTCGTGTCAAACGGCTCGTATCCTCCGCCCTTAGCATCAGTACCCGTGTCAAACAAATATATGCCGAATACATCCTTGTCATCATCCTTTGATGATTTAATGCTTAAAAAACAGGTTCCGCCGCCGTCGATACCCTCAGCCTGAACACCTACACAGCTCGGATATTTTTTATAAATCTGCTCAAATTGGTCTTTGTTACTTATTCCGACTTGCCTGTCGTGGTTGCCGAATGTTACGGCAAAAGGGATATTCCTTTTTGTTACCGGTTCAATTAGCTTGTCAATCGTTTTTGCAACATTGTTTACAAGTTCGCTTCCCATTCCTTTATATGTTACACCGTAGCCTTTTATTTGATCGCCGGTGTAAACAACAAGGTCGGGCTTTTCCTTTTCAACCGCCGCTTCAAGCAATTTTAACGTGTCATTTGAGACATTATATATTTCCTGAATATCGGTAATTTGCATAATTTTAAATTTGCCGTCTTTATTAAATTTCATAATAACACCTACAGTCAGCATAAAAATACCTATATAGTATAATAGGGCAAAAATGTCTTTTAGACACCTTTGCCCTATAATCATAATATATTATTTTTAGTTGGCAGTCAAGATTAAGTTAAAATTATGTTAAATATTAATTAACCTTTTGCTTTGATATATTCGCTTATCAGCTCAACCGTACCGTCAATGCCGAGTTTTGCAACATTGATTGACAAATCATAAGTTGTAGCTTCGCCCCATTTTTCCTCGCTGTAGAAATTGTGAAACCTAGCTCTTTTTTTATCTACCGCTTTCATCTCTTTTTGGGCATTCTTAGGCTCAACACCGTATTCCTCAACAACTCTCTTTTGCCTAAAGTCATCGCTTGCGTGAAGAAATACTGTAAGAAGTGCCTCATCGTCCTTAAGTATGTAATCAGCGCATCTGCCGACGATAATGCAGCTTCCTTCCTCGGCAACCTTTCTTATTGTGTCAAACTGATATTGAAATACTTGGTCCTCAAGCGCTAAGCCGTTTGATGCTATGTTTGAAAAACCGTCGGTAGAAACGTTATAAAGAAAGCTTCTTGTCGGTCTTTCGTCATAGAAGGTAAAAATGTGCTCGTCAAAACCGCTGTCCTTTGCTGCTCTTTTAATGATTTCTTTATCATAATAAGGAATACCGAGCTTTTCGGAAAGCTTTGTTGCTATTTCGTGAGCACCGCAACCGTATTGCCTGCCGATTGAAATAATGTGTTTTTTCATAATTTTATCACCCTTAACAAAGAAAAATATATTTTTTTCAACTTTATTATACTACTTTTTTAATTCACTTGCAATTTTTATTTATATAAAGTAAAATATTTTTTATGAAAAATAAATTGTACTATACTAAAAAAGCAAAATATTTTGAGCAGTCTTTACCTGTAGGCAACGGACGAATGGGCGCTCTCGTATTCGGCAATCTTAAAAAGGAGAGGATTGCAATTAACGAGGACAGCCTTTGGTCGGGTTATCCTAAGGATAATAATAAAAAAGACGCTTATAAATATCTTGATTCTGCCCGTAAAGCTGTTTTTGATAAGGATTACAGAAAAGCAGAGGATATTATCAATAAAAATATGCACGGTGTTTGGAGCGATGCATATTTGCCTTTTGGCGATATTTTGATTAATTATTCTAAAAAATATTCTAAAAATTACTCACGTACACTTGATTTGCAAAACGGTGTCGCAACGGTTAAGGCTGATAATTTGACTGAAACTGTTTTTGTTTCATATCCGTCTCAACTTTTGGTTATTAATATCAAAAGCGAAAGCGGTGTATCTTTTTGCGTTAATTTTGACAGTCAGCTTCATCATAAGGTCGAAACGCTTGAGGACAGCCTTGTTATGACAGGTCAGGCACCGGAAATATGTCAGCCCCCTTATTATAATAAGGGAGAAAGCATAGTTTACGGCGATAAGGGAATGAAATTCTGTGGTGTTATTAAAGTTTTGGGTAACGCTAAATTTACAGACTCTTCAATTGTTGTGGAAAATCAAAAGGACGTCACTCTTCTTGTATCTATGGCAACTTCTTTTGTCGATTTCAAATCTATGCCTACTGCCGACGCCAAGCAAAGAGCATTTGATTATTTTAAAAACATTAAAAACTATAACGATTTGCTTTCAGAGCATAAGACGGATTTCTCATCCCTTTTTAACAGAGTCGAATTTACACTTGAAGGCGGATATGATGAGTTACCGACAGATAAACGTATTAAGAATATGAATAAAAAGGGCGACGATTATTCGCTTGTTGCGCTTCTTTTCCAATACGGCAGGTATTTAACTATTTCGTCTTCAAGAAAGGGAAGTAATGCAAGTACACTTCAAGGCATTTGGAATACGCATTTGCGTGCGCCTTGGTCGTCGGGATATACTGTTAATATCAATACTGAAATGAACTATTGGTGTACCGATATTGCAAACCTTTCCGATTGTTTTGAGCCGCTCACTCAGCTTGTTGAAAAGCTTGCTTATAACGGCGAAAAAACAGCTAAGGATTATTACGGATGCAATGGCTTTTGCGCTCACCACAATACAGATATTTGGGGTATGACTTTCCCTGCAGGCGATCCTGAAGGTTTGGAAGAAACTACTCAATATGCACCGTGGGCAATGGGTGGCGTATGGTTTTTAAATCAGCTTTATGACCATTATCTTTATATTAATGATGATGAATATAAAAACAGAATTTTGCCTATGTTTGAAAGCGGACTTGCATTTTTTAAGGATTTCCTTGTTGAGCATAACGGTCAGCTCGTGACCTGTCCGTCTATCAGCCCCGAAAATAAATTTAAAGATGCAGGAACAACATCTTGCATAACATATATGCCTTCAATGGATAGGGAACTTCTCTATGAATTTTTCACGAACTGCCGTGAACTCGGTCTTGATACACCGGAAATTGAACAGGTTAAACCCGCATCTGACGGCAGAATACCTGAATACGCAGAGGACTTTGGTGAAACAGAGATTGAGCATAGACATGTAAGCCATCTTTATTGCATTTATCCGGCAAGGCTTCCTGCAAGCGATGAACTTAATAAGGCAGCTGAAAAATCGCTTTTAAAGCGTGGCTTCGGCGGAACAGGCTGGTCGCTCGGTTGGAAAGTTTGTCTTTGGGCACGTCTTGGTAACGGCGAAAATGCTTATAGGCTTATTAAACAGCAGCTTACATATATCAGTCCGTCATCTAAATTTCATAAGGGCGGCGGCTCATATCCAAATCTTTTTGACGCTCATCCGCCATTCCAAATTGACGGTAATTTCGGTGTTTGCGCAGGTATTGCGGAAATGCTTAAAAATGAAGCGCTTCCAAAGGAATGGTCAGGCACGGTTAAAGGTATTAAACTCCACGCAGGTAAGGAAATATCTTATTCGTTTAAGAACGGCAAGAGAGTATAAGCCGATATTGAAAAAACATATTTAAAAAGTATATATAAATTTTTAAAGAGATTGCTATTTGGGCAATCTCTTTTTCTCTAACAATTTTACTGTAATCGTGGCGATTACTGCTCCCAGTGATATTCCAAGCCCTGTTAGGATTGTAGATTTTGCGTAGTGCATAAATTTTACATTGTCCGATGTTATTGCATACATCATTGTATAATATATTGAACTTCCGGGAAGCAGGGGAATGGTTGACGGCATTAATATAACGGTTGACGGCAACTTTTTAACTCTTGATATTAATTCGCAAAAGAACACAAGGCAAATCATTGCAATGCAGCAGGCAATCAGTTCGCCGTAGTAATCGCTTAACATTCTTTCAATACTTGCCGTTATGAGTGAGCCTATAAATACAAGATAAATGCAATTTTTCGGCGCTTTCATACCGATAGCGAAAAAGGTTGAACCTATTGTGCAAAAAATAATTTGTTTAATCATATTTTACCAAACAACCACAACGCTCCTGCAACGGCAAAAGCGATTGACAATGCCGACATCACAGCGTCGAAAAGTTCACCCATTCCTGCCAAAAGGTCGGAATTCATCATATCCCTTATTGCGTTTACAACCGTAAGCCCCGGCACAAAGAGCATTATTGTTCCGATAATAATTTTGTCCTGATGAACGCTTATTTTTAATAAGCTTGGAACAAATGACAGAATTGTTGCAAAAAATGTACTGACAAGATTTTTAGAAAATGTATTAAATTCGATTTTGTTAAATTTTCCGATGCTTATTGCAATTGAAATAAGACCTGCAAATAATGCGTCAATTAAATTTCCGCCAAAGAAAAGTGAAAAAGATGCGGTTGCGAAAAAGTTACTTATAAGCTCAATTATAGGACTTTCATATTCTGTATAATTTTGTATTGCATTGCTTTCGTTTGCAAGCGCACGTGAAACGCTGTTAATTCTTGCAAGTTCGCTTAAATTAACATTGCCTTTATAGATTCTTCTGACCTGAGTGTATTTTCCTTTTTGCGCCACTATCAGATTGGTTGTGGCAAATACATTGCAGTTGCAGTTGTTAATTCTTCTAATTGTTTCCTCCGCTCGGTTTACTTCTCCGCCGCATTCAATAGTTTGCACCGCCAAGTCAACAGATAGCTTGAATTTATCCTCGTTTTCCATTCTACCACCGTTAATATTTTTAGAAAGGATTAAAAAAATATTCAAATAAACCGCTTGAGTTAATTGCTTTATTTGTTATTTAGTATTTTAATGATTATTTGTTTTGAAAGCTGATATAAAACATGGTCACAATATCGTGAAATATAAAAAGGGAGAAATCCCAAAAATTTATGATTCCGCCTTGACTTGCTTTGAGACTTTAAGTTATACTTATGATGATAAAGGCAGAATTAAAGGAGCAGTGGTTTCTGTTTCCGGTCCTATTTCTATTGCTTCTGTTTCTGTGTCAACACATAGTAAATTGATTAAAATAAAATCGTATATTAAAAGGTGAAACAAATGTATAAGAAATCACTCTTTTTTAACGGTAAAGCCGTGTATGACTATGTCTACAACAATACAAAAGTAAAAAATATCGTATTTGGCTATTTTTTATCTCCGAGTGAAAAGTTTTACGGGCAATTAAATGATGCTGAAATCAATGTATACTATAGTGATATTACTTTAAATTGTTTTAATCCCAAAATCACAATTAAAAAAGATGAGAAAGATAATACTGTAATAAATGTTCACTATAATTCTTTTCATTATTTTTTAATAGTATTGATGTTATTAATCGTTACAATTGTTTCAATTCCCATGCTAAATTTTCCGACTAATTTAATTGTTGCTTTTTTATTTGATTTTATTTTATTGCTTATATTTAAAATTATTTTTAATTGTCAATTAAATAAAATTTCAGAATGTTTTGACTCGGTATGCCACTGAAAATCAGTCGCAATAATACTTGCTATATATGATGAGAACGAAGTGAATTGTGCGAAGCACAAGAGACACGAAACTGCCAAATCTTTGATTTGGCAGAAAAGGTACACTGTACCTTTTCGCAGTTAGTGATTTAGTAAGACTGTAAACGGCAAAACAACTTACTACAATACTAAAGACGGAGTTATTTTGTCACAGACTGACGGAACAGATACCCTTTATTTTCAGTATGACAGTAACGGTGTTCCACTTGGCTTTGTTTGGAACGGCACTCAATATTTGTATTTAACAAAATTATTTTTATAAATATTAAACTAATTCAGACCCGTTTTTCTCGAAAATGTTAAAGATGACCCTGAATATAAAAAATAAAACAATCTGCATCTGAATTATAGAATATCAATATTTCACATAAAAAAATAGCAGATACCAAATGGTATCTGCTATTTTTGGTGCGAGAGACGGGACTTGAACCCGTACGAGTCGCCCCACACGCCCCTCAAACGTGCGCGTCTGCCGATTCCGCCACTCTCGCGTCAACAGTTAGCATTATAGCAGAACGATATTTATTTGTCAACACTTTTTTTCAATTTAGAAAAGTTTAGATATGTATTTAGGCTCGTCAATTATTGCTGACGGTGACTGAGCCAGTAATGATTCAAAACTTCTGTAGCCCCACGAGCAGGCGATGGCTTCAATGCCTGCATTTTTTGCGGTTTTTACGTCAACGTCGCTGTCACCGAAAAAGATGGCTTCATTTGCTTTGCAATTAAGTGCTTTAAGCGTTGCTTTAGTTGTTGTCGGGTCAGGCTTTCGTGGCATGTCGTCCTTAGCGCCTGTAACTAAATCAAAATAACCTTTGCCGAAAAGTGTCTCAATCATTTTTACTGCACTTAAGTGAGGTTTGTTAGTCACAACGGCAATTTTAACACCTTTTTGCTTTAATATATCAAGCTGTTCTTTTACTCCGTCATAAATATGAGCGTTGTCAAGAAGTATTTCTTGATATTTTATCTTGAACATTTCATAAGCATTTTCAAGTTCATCAGGGGAAAGGGTATGCTCAAATGCTCTTTCTATAAGCTTTTTGGCACCGTTTCCGACGAACATTCTGTAATCTGATATCGTCCATTTTTTATCTTTGCCATACTTTTCAAGAACATAGTCTGTCGCATTGCCCAAATCGTCAATTGTGTTTACCAATGTTCCGTCTAAATCAAAAATTGCACATTTAATCATATAAATCACTCAAATCCTGCTCTTTCTTCTTTTTTGAATTATTTATAATTTTTATTGTAATTACGACAATTACCGCAGCACCTAAAACAGCGCATTGTGAATATATTTTTCTGTCCTGCTTCTTACTGTCGGTTGAAAGCTGCCCACTTTTGACTTCTGTCCACAGCCTGTTTTCAAGCTCATTTGTGCTTTGCGGTAAATTTTTAAAATACTGTACTTTTTTTGCATTAGAATATACAGCCGGATTACCGTAAAGAGAACTTTCTTTGTTTTGTTCTACCGTGTAATTTGCACTTCTGTAGTAAATATATTCGCTGTTTGCAAGTGCAACCTCAGGCTCTTGCATAAAGTTTATAAATGCTTCTCCTCCTGCTTTGTTTTTAGAACATTTCGGAATGCAAAATGCATCATAAAAAGCATTTACTCCTTCTTCCGGAATACAATATCCCAAGTCACTGTTGTTTTCGTTCATTAATACGTAGTCTCCGGCATAATATGTCGCAAATGCGTATTCGCCGCTTTCCATAAGGTTGAAAACTTCGTCCATAACATAAACGGGATTAACCTTGTCCTTTTGCTGGGCTAAAAGTTCTGCCGCATTTACCCAATCCTGCTCGTTAGTTGAATTAAAATCAATACCAAGCCTTGTCTGCGCAATTGCAAATGCATCACGAGGGTTATTAAACATTAGAATTTTGCCCTTGTATTGTTCATCCCATAGGACATCCCAGCTCTTAGGAGGTTCTTTAACAAGCTTTTTGTTATAAATCAAAATCGTTGTTCCAACATTATAGCAAACGCTGTATTTTTGGTCGGGGTCATAAAAAAGCTTTTGAAACTTTTTATCAACGTATTTCATATTAGGAATGTTTTTATAGTCAAGCTCAAGGAGCATATCCTCGTCTATGAGCTTGTCAATCATATAGTCGCTCGGAACGATAACGTCATAAGAAACTCCGCCGCCGATAAGTTTTGAATACATATTTTCGTTTGACTCATAGTTTGTATAATTGACCTTACAACCTGTCAGCTTTTCAAATTCCTTAACAACATTCATTGAATCTTCGCTTCCGTCAGAAATATATTCACCCCAATTGTATACGTTTACTGTGGTGCCCTGAAGCCCTAAGCCTTTGTAGTATTCAATTGTTTTCTTGTCAAAGTAATTATTATCTGCAAATGCCGAAATGGGAAATGCACAAAAAACTAAAATAAGCGATAAAATAATAGTAACTGTCTTTTTCATTTTGCCTCACGCTTACCCTTTTTCTCTGCCTTGCTTTGTGCTATATTCATTAAAACAAGAAGCACAAGAATTGATATAAACATAAGAGTTGAAAGTGCATACATATCAGGTTTAACTCTTTTTTTAGTCATTGAAAAGATATAAATAGGCAGAGTTTGAAAGCTTGGACCGTTGGTAAAGTAGCTGATAATGAAATCATCAAGG
>FR889161.1:255627-283557 GCA_000436835.1 Eubacterium sp. CAG:251 | reverse complement strand
AGGGAAAGAGTAAAACTCATAACACAACCTGTAATAATTCCGCTTAAAATTTCCGGCATAACTACTTTGAAAAATGCTTTTATCGGTTTACATCCAAGGTCAAGAGCCGCTTCATAAACATGCATATCAAATTGTTTTAACTTAGGTATAACATTTAAAATTACATAAGGAAGCGCAAATGTTACATGAGCAATTAAAAGCGTCCAAAAGCCTAAAATATCGCTTTTGTTTACAAGAGAGCCTGCAAAAACAAATAAAAGCATCATTGCAATACCGGTTACAATTTCGGGATTCATCATAGGAATATTTGTTGTTGTCATCATGGCACTTTTGTAAAGCTTTGATTTTGAATTGAACAATCCGACTGCCGCAAGCACACCCAAAACGGTAGATACAAGCGCTGTGCAAACGGCAAGTAAAACCGTATTTTTTAATGCCTGAACAGCGACTGTGTCTTTAAACATCTCGTTGTACCAATGTGTTGAAAAGCCGGAAAAAATATATGTGCTTGATGTAGAATTTAATGAAAAAAGCATCATAACTGCTATTGGTGCATACAAAAATACAAAAATAAGTGCAACATAAAGTTTCGATATAAAAGGTGTTTTCTTTTTCATATAATTACACCTCCGTCGCCATTTTCATCAGCACCAAAGTAATTCATAACGCCAAGGCAAATGAAAATTAATATCATCAATACAAACGAAAGTGCCGCACCTAAATTGTAGTTATTTGCGCTTTGAAATTGAGTTTCAATAACGTCACCTATAAGAACAACTTGCCCGCCGCCAAGCTTTTGAGTGATATAAAATGTTGAAACGCAAGGCACGAATACCATAGTTATTCCGCTTAAAATGCCGGGTTTTGAAAGGGGAATTATTACGTTTTTAATAACTTCAAATTTGTTTGAGCCTAAATCTTGAGCTGCTTCAATAAGCGAATTGTCAAGCTTTGTTAATACGGAAAAAATAGGCAAAATCATATATGGTAAAAAGTTATAAACCATTCCGAGTATAACTGCCGCACCGTTATTAATGAGCTTTAATTGCTTTAAGCCGAGCACATTTAAAATTGTGTTGATTACACCTGAATCGCCCAATATTGTCATCCAACTGTAAGTTCTGATAAGAAAATTCATCCACATAGGAAGCATAACAAGAAGAACAACAATATTTTTATATTTTTGCGGAGCTTTTGAAAAAATATATGCAAACGGAAATCCTAAAACCAAACATATAGCAGTTGCCGCAACACCGTATAAAACAGAAAGCAAAATTGTAGTGATATATGTCGGAATTTGTTCTACACTCGCAAGTGAAAAGGCGCCGCTTTTATCGGTAAGCGCATAGTATGCAACCATAAGTAAGGGGGCAATTATAAATAATATTGACCAAACAAGATATGGTTTGTCTGCAAGAGAGGAAAGCTTATTCTTCTTCATTTTCTTCCTCCCAATTGTATGATGCATCACTGATATGGTCCATTTCGTCCGAAAAGTATGAATAATCGCCAAATTCGCCGCTATATTCACTTCTGTTCATAATGTGAATTGCATCAGGCTCAATATACATTCCAATTTCTTCGCCGACTTTGTGATGTTCAATAGTTTGTATCATCCAAATGAAACCGCCCACGTCAACAAGTATTTCAAAATGGACACCTTTGAATGTGACACTTGTGATTTTACCGGGGAGTGAAGCTTTGCTGCCTTTTTTTACAATCTTAATATCTTCAGGCCTTACTACCGCTTCAACAAATGCATTTTCGCCAAAACCGCTGTCAAGACATTCAAACGTTACGCCGCCAAACGATACAAGATAATCCTTTATCATTATTGCGTCAACAATGTTTGACTCTCCTATAAAATCTGCAACAAATGCATTTACAGGTTCGTTATAAATATCTTCAGGTGTTCCTATTTGTTGAATTTTGCCCTTGTCCATAACAACGACCGTGTCAGACATAGAGAGAGCTTCCTCTTGGTCGTGAGTTACATAAATGAAAGTAATTCCAAGTCTTTTTTGAATTGCCTTAAGTTCAGTTTGCATATCTTTTCTAAGCTTCAAGTCAAGCGCACCGAGCGGCTCGTCAAGTAAAAGCACGTGCGGTGAATTAGCGAGCGCTCTTGCTATTGCAACCCTTTGTTGCTGTCCGCCTGAAAGTGAGTCAATGCTTCTCTTTTCAAAGCCTTTAAGGTTTACAAGTTCGAGCATTTCGGCAACGGTTTTTCTTATTTCGCTTTTTGGTTTTTTTTGAAGCTTTAAGCCAAAGGCAATGTTCTCATATACATTTAAATGAGAAAAAAGAGCATAACGTTGAAAAATGGTGTTCACCTTTCTTTTGTGAGGCGGAACATCATTAATTCTTTTTCCTTCAAAAATAATATCGCCGCCGTCAGGCTCAATGAAACCTGCAATGCAACGAAGAGTGGTTGTTTTTCCGCAACCCGAAGGACCAAGCAACGTTATAAACTCTTTTTTGTTTATATAGAGATTTAACTTATCCAATACTACATTTTCACCGTATTTTACAGTGATATCTTTAAGGTCTATTATCTTTTCCAATATGCACATCCTCATTTGCTAACCCGATTTAGCGCTTTTCAAAAACGCCATACGACTAATATATATAATTAGTATAAAAAAGTCAATATATTTTTTTTATTATTTCTTCACCTTTTTGTGCTTTTTCGATTGCTTGGCAAACCTTATCAAAATCGCAAACCATACTCTTAGGTTTTTTTTCATAATTGTCCATTCCAAACGGCACGAAATAATAATTTTTATAGTTTAAAAGTGCACCTATATTTTTTGCCGCTGCGCCGAGCGCATCGTTGGTTGAAACACCGATTACAACGGGATTGTTGTTTCTTAAATGACTTTTTACAGCCATAGTAACAGTTGTATCTACTATACCGTTTGCAAGCTTCGCAAGAGTGTTTGATGTGCAGGGAACAACTGCAAGGACGTCAAACATTTTTTTAGGTCCTATCGGCTCTGCTTTTTCTATTGTGTGAATAATGCTGTTTCCCGTAATTTCAATAAGCTTGTTTTGTATATCAATCGCCTTTGCGAAGCGTGTATCTGTATTATATGCATTTTCGCTCATAATAGGAGTAACTTCGTGTCCTTTATTTACGAGTTCTTCAATAACTTTTATTGCTTTGCCAAATGTACAAAATGAGCCTGTCAGGCAATATCCGATTTTCAATTCTTTCCCTCCTTAATCATTTTGTCTATTGTTTCGCCGATTAAATATCCGGCGCTGATTTTACTGTATCTTGACGGAAGCTTTGAGCCGTCAATTATATCAATGCTTTTGATTTTCGCATAGTGCTTATCAATTCCACCGGGGAATGACGCAAGTTCTATATATATAATATCGTTTTTAAATGTATCAATTTCTTTTTTTGTGAAATATATTGCAGGAACCGTGTTGAAAATTATATCGTAGTTTTGACATTGTAAAGCTTTAAAATCAATGACCTTGTCGGCAATTGTTTTTGCTTGTGCTTTGTTAATATCACTTCTTGCACAAATTGTTAACTTACTGCCCATTGCCTTTAATACATTGCAAAGCGATTTTCCTATTTTGCCGAAGCCGGTAATTAAGATATTTGAGCCATAAATAGCTTTGTTGCTGTTTTCTTTATAAAGCGCTATTGCACCTTCACTTGTCAAAATTGCATTTTTGTATTTAAAATCATCTCTTTTATTGTAATCGTAACAGTTTTTATATTTTTTATCATAATCACCGACACCGTAAAATACGTGCACATTTTCATACCCTTTAAACATTTCTTTGTCGCAGGCTGGCGCAAACACGGCAAAATTTGCTTCGCTTTTGTCAAAGACTTCGTTATATCCTGCATTTTTTAGATACTTTTGCGTATATTTCAGCCTTTCGTCACAATAATAAGGAATAATAAAATTCATATTTTCAACTCCAAAAGTTCTTTTTACATACTATGACATAAAAAAATATTAGTTAATGGCTTTGAGGTATTTATTTTTTTGATTAAATGTTGTATAATAAATAACTAATAAATATTTAGAGGTGACTCATTTATGGATATAACAAATATGCATATTGATGATATATTAAAAAAGGTTAAAAGAATACACTTTATAGGAATAGGCGGCGCAGGTATGTGCCCGCTTGCGGAAATCCTTATTCAGCTGGGTTATAATGTTTCGGGTTCTGATAATAACGATACCGAAACCTTCAGAAGAATTGAAAAAGAGGGAGCAAAAGTATATCTCGGTCAGGTTAAGGAAAATATTACAGATGACGTTGAACTCGTTATTTATACCAACGCTATTTTAAAGGGTAACGAGGAACTTGAGTATGCAAAGGCTAATTTTCCTTGCTTTGAAAGGGCAGAGCTTTTGGGTGCAATGAGCCGTATTTTCTCTAATTGTATCGGCGTTTGCGGCACTCACGGTAAAACCACAACTTCTTCAATGCTTACCCAAATTCTTCTTGATGCCGGTCTTGACCCAAGTGCTGTTATCGGCGGTAAGCTTCCTGTTATTAATGCTTACGGCAGATTCGGCCACAGCCAAAATTTTGTTTGCGAATCGTGCGAGTTCAATAATACATTTCTTCATATGAATCCCGATATCGCTGTTATTCTTAATATTGATGAGGACCATTTGGACTTCTTTAAAAATCTTGATAATATTAAAAAGTCTTTTCGCCAATTTGCCGAAAAAACTACTAAAACTATTGTATATAACGGCGATGACGAAAACACGGTTGATACGTTAAAGGGCATTACAGGCAAAAAGCTTGTGTCTGTCGGTAAAAACGATAATAACGAGTGGGTGGCTAAGAATATTGATGTTCCGGGCGGCTTTCATTCAAAATATGA
Organism: Eubacterium sp. CAG:251; assembly: GCA_000436835.1. Taxonomy (GTDB): domain Bacteria; phylum Bacillota; class Clostridia; order Oscillospirales; family Acutalibacteraceae; genus Eubacterium_R. Next base: position 278,684 of record FR889161.1, on the reverse strand, counting down.
CGTTTACCATAACGGCGAGTTCGTTGCAACCGTTCATCTTTCTGTTCCGGGTGAGCACAACGTTCTTAATTCTTTGTGTGCTTTTGCTGCCGCTTACGAAAGCGGGGCAGATGTTAAGAGTATTTGTGAAGGCCTTAATGCATTTAAGGGCGCAGGCAGGCGCTTTGAGCTTGTCGGTAAATATAACGGCATTACTTTTGCAGATGATTATGCTCACCATCCAAAGGAACTTAAGGTTACACTTGAAGCAGCGATGAAAATGGGCTTTAATCGTGTTTGGGCAGTTCATCAACCGTTTACTTATACAAGAACTTCGCTTCTTCTTGATGATTTCGCAAAGGTACTTCAAATTCCCGATAAATGCGTTATTTCCGCAATTATGGGCAGCAGGGAAGTAAACACTATCGGAATTAAAGCTAAGGATTTGGCAGATAAAGTACCCGGCAGTGTCCAGCTTGATACGTTTGAGGAGATTACGGATTACGTTCTTGAAAATGCAAAGCCGGGCGACCTTGTAATTACTCTCGGCTGCGGTGATGTATATAAAGTTTCACGAATGATGATTAAGAAGCTTAAAGAACAAGGCTACGAGGCGGAATAAATTAAATTATATGTAAAGAAAAAGGCAGTAACGATTATCGCTACTGCCTTTCGTTATGCGTATTTATTTGTAAATTCTCGGAACATTTGGATTTACCATAAGCGGAGATATTTCTACACTTGCAACATCTCCGATTTTAACATCACTGTCCGTGATATCAATTGCGGTGTGCGAAAGCCCGATTTCGCCTATAACATTATATTTTTTACCGTTTACATTGACTGTAAGCCGTTCTTTTTGCAAATAGTGCTTAAGCTGAGAAAGCACCGAATGAAAATCGGCTGTCTCTTTACCTTTCTGCAAGCCGAAGCCGTCAAAATGGCCGATAGGAACAATTGCGATTTTGGTTTCTCTTTTTGTTTTATATTGACCGTTGTAGCCAATTGAATAGCCTTTAGGTACAGTTTTTGTTTCGATAACCTCTGCCTGAAGTTCACCGAGCTTGTTAAGCGAATTTTTGCCCTTTGTAATTACTCTTCCCGTAAAGGCTGAGCCTATTCTGACTGCGTCAAGCGTTACACCGTCAACATTTAATAAGGCAGGGGAATTGGCAGCATGAAGAATACCTACATTTTTGCCTGCTTTTTTTATTTGCTCAATTGTGTCTTTGAACATTTCAAGCTGTACTTTTGTAAGCTCTGCATTGTGAAATGCGGAGGAAAAATGAGTATATGCGCCGCAAAAATCAAGATTTTCAAAATCATAGCATTTTATTGCTTTTTCAACTTCACTCGGTAAAAAACCGTATCTGCCCATACCTGTATCGATTTTTAAATGGCATTTCGTTTTTTTATTAAGCTTTTTTGATACCTTGTCCATAACCTCAGCGGCGGAAAGAGAACCGATAGTTGCAATACAGTCATTCTCTGCAATAATCTTTGCTTCTTCTTCAATAGAGGTTGAGCGCATAACAAGAATATCCCTGTCAATAACCGTTTCTCTTAAAAGAGGGACGTCGTAAACTTCGGTAACGGCAAAGGTGTTAATTTCGTTTTGCATTAAAATTTCGGCAAGAGAGCACATTCCGAAGCCGTAGCCGTTGCCTTTAACAACGCCGATAACCTCAACTCCTGCTTTATTCTTAATTATATTTATGTTTTCGATTAATTTGCTTTTGTCAATTATATATCTGCTCATTTTATCTTATCTTTTCAAGTATTTTTGTTGCAACGTTGTAAAGTTTATAAACAGGCTTGTTGATTACATAGTCAAACTCACCGACAAATTCTTTCATATATCCGCCAAAGCCATGTTTAAATCTCCAAAGACCGTAGTGCGGATTGTCCGGATTTTGGCAATCTCCCGAAATGCCTCCGAAGTCATATACTTTACAGCCGCATTCCATACCCCACTTCATCATTGCCCATTGAAGTGCATAGTTTGGATATACGTTTCTGTGTGCGTTTGATGATGCACCGTATTGATATTTCATTACATTTTGACCCCATTTTATGGCAATAGTTCCGGCAATGGCTTTGCCTTCGTAATATGCCATATAAAGCCTTGCATCATCAGTCATACAGTCAAGTATTCTTTCAAAATATTCCTTCGGTCTTGTTGAAAAGCCGTCACGCTCTCCCGTTTCGTGCATAATTCTTACAAAATCGTCGAGTGCTTCTTTGCCGCAAATTTTGACCTCAACACCTTTTTTAGGCGCTTTTCTTATTCTGTTTCTGTAATCCGGCTTAAAGGTGAGCATAAGCTCGTCCTCATTCATACCGTTATAATCAAAGCAATAAACAAATCTTGGTTGAACATTTTCAAAATCCATACAGCCCGGATTAAGCTCAATAAATCCGCTTTCAATTAAATGTTTCTTATAAGCCTCGTTTTGAATTACAATTTCAGGGTCAATTTTAATGCAATATGCTTTATATTCCTTGCCAAGTTCAATAAGACCGTTAAAAAGTTTGTCGAATGTGTCAAAATCATTTTCATCGCAAACAAAACCACGGCAACAATACATTAGCGAATTCTTAATTATAGGTATTGAACGAATGAGAACAGCAGCTGAGCCTTTGATTTCGCCGCTGTCATTTTTAAGCATTATTGCTTCAAATTTCCAAGCGCTTTTAACCTTTGCCCATTTTGATGAGTGCTGAAAAAGACCTTTAGGATGCTTTTTTATAAACTCCTCGTATTCGTCTAAATTATCTTTATTTACTCTTACTAATGTCATTTCTGTTAGCTCCGTTTTATTTAATATAGTTAATTATAACAAAGATTTCACCTTTTGTCTATATCATACCTATTTTTTATCACTATATAAACATTTATTTTTATGATTGACTTTTTTAACATATTAAGGTAATATGTTAAATAAGATTATTGCGCATTGCAATAAAAATTAAGGGGTATGTTATATGGAAAAATTTAATTGGGAGAATCCTGAGATTTTCAAAATCAACAAAGAGGACGGCCACGCTATTATGATGCCGTTTGACAGTGAAAAGGATGCACTCTCTGCAAAAGAAAGCAATTATAAGCAATCGCTTAACGGTAAATGGAAATTTTATTGGCAAAGAGGACTTAAAAATCAACCTGAAAATTTCCAACTTACGTCATTTGACGATTCTCATTGGGATGAAATTAACGTTCCGTCTGTTTGGCAAACACAGGGATATTCAGTTCCTTACTATTATGCAAGTACATTTCCTAAGGCTTTCAGTCGTTCAAAAGGAAAAATTCCGTCAATTGACCACGATATGCAGGAAATCGGCTTTTACAGAAAATCGTTTACTCTTAACGAAAATTTCAATGGCAGAGAAATATTTCTTCATTTTGGCGCCGCTAAGAGTGCGCTTGAGATTTATGTAAACGGTGAATTTGTAGGCTATTCCCAAGGCTCAATGACACCGCACGAATTTAACGTTACAAAAGTGCTCAAACCGGGCGAAAATGTTATTACTGCTAAGCTTTATCGTTATTCAGACGGTTCATATCTTGAGGACCAGGATATGTGGTGGCTTTGTGGTATTTACAGAGAAGTTTACTTATTTGCAGAACCTAAGCTTTGCCTTAGAGATTTTTATTTTAAAACTGATTTTGACGATTCATATACAGATTCAAATGTTACTCTTAATATGTATATAAATAATTATAATAACATTAGGGGTAAAATGACAGCATCTGCTAAGCTTATTGATTCAAACAATGGGGAAATATTACTTGGCACAAAAGAAACAGAACTTTCAGGAGGCAATGAAGCAGTTACTTTTACAGAAACTGTTAAAGCGCCTGAAAAGTGGTCTGCCGAAACTCCTAATCTTTACACATTAGTTATGACAATTGAGCTTGACGGTAAGATTATTTGTGTTAAGACATATAAAGTTGGATTTAAAAAGGTAGAAATTAAAGGCGAGAAAATTTACTACAACGGTATGCCTTTAATGATTAAGGGTGTAAATCGCCACGATTTTGACTGTGATAACGGCTGGGCGGTTCCGAGAGAAATATATACTCAGGACCTTGATATTATGAAGCAAAATAATATTAACTCTATCCGTACTTCTCATTATCCGGATGACCCTTATTTTTATGATATGTGTAACAAATACGGCTTTTATGTTATGGATGAATGTGAAGTTGAAACCCACGGCGTAAGACGTAAGGGCGTTCCGGGTTCTAACCCCGTTTGGACCGGCGCTGTTGTTGACCGTATGCAAAGAATGGTGTTGAGAGACAGAAACAATCCTTGTGTATTTATGTGGTCACTCGGTAACGAAGCAGGCGACGGCAGTAATTTTATGGAAATGAAAAAAGCTGCATTGGCGCTTGATAATTCACGCCAATTCCATTATGAAGGCGATTTTGATTTAACTAAGAGTGATGTTATTTCACGTATGTATCCGACTAAGGATATTATGGAAAAACTCGGCAATAAACAACCTATAACTATCTCTCTTTATGATAATATTGCCAATCAGCTTGCAGCAGACAGTAAGCCGATTAAGGCTGAAATGTATGAAGGTAAGCCTGTTGTTCTTTGTGAATATGCACACAGTATGGAAAATTCCCTCGGAAATTTCCAGGAGTATATTGACGATTTTGAAAAGTACGACAATATGTGTGGCGGTTTTATTTGGGATTTTGTTGACCAGGCACTCCACGTTAAGGATGAAAACGGTAACGATAATTATCTTTACGGTACCGATTTTCAAGGTCAGGAGCCTCATAAGCTTATTGATATTCCAAACACAACCGCTATGACGGGAAGTAATGTTTATTTCTGCGCAAACGGAATTATCGGTGCCGACAGAAAACCGCATCCTCAGATTGTTGAGGTTAAGCACGGCTATCAAAACATCGGTATTACTGCTGTTGACGCTTCAATCGGTGAATTTAAGCTTAAAAATAAATTCCTTTTCACAAATCTTTCGGATTTTAATTGCAAATGGGTAATTAAAGCGGAGGGCGAAGAAGTTTTGTCAGGCGAACTCGGCAAAATTGAGTGTGCTCCTCTCGAAGAATGTAATATTAAAATTGACTTCGATTCTTCAAAACTTCCTAAGGATAAAGAGGTTATTTTAACTGTTTCTTTTGAAACGACTAAAGAGTCATTAGGCATTGAAAAGGATTATGAAATTGCGTTTGAACAGTTTATTATTAATGCGATGCCGCAACCAAAAGACGATAATGCTGACGGTAACCTTGATTTTGATATTAACGGTAAAAGGGTAACTGTTAAGGGCGATAATCTTGAGGTTATTGTTGATGACGGCAAGATAGTAAGCTATAAGATTGAAGGTAAAGAACTTCTTAAAGCACCTCTTATGCCTAACTATTTCAGAGCGCTTACCGATAATGATATCGACTTTTTGAACTTCACTCCTCAGTGGGCTAAGTTCCACCCGTTTTATGCTTGGCAGCGTGCAACACACCATACAAGAGCAGATAAAACAGAAGTGATTAAAAATAATAATGCTGTTGAAATTCATATTGCGTTTTCAACCGCAGGACTTAAAAAGTCAGTTGCAACCTATAGGGTTTATCCTGACGGCAGATTATACGTATTCCACAGTGCAGTTCCAACAAAGGGTATGCTTCGTTTTGGTTATCAAATGACTATGGATAAGTCGATGGAATATATTACATGGTACGGCAGAGGTCCAAAGCCAACCTATATTGACAGAAAACTCGGTTCTAAGATTGACCTTTATAAATCAAGTGTGACTGATTTTGAATATCGCTATATGCGCCCGCAGGAATCATCTAACAGATGCGATGTAAGATATTTCACTCTTACAGATAAAAATGGCTTTGGAATCAAGGTCAACGCTTATTATGATAACCCTATCAATTTCTCGGCTTATCACTACACAACCGACGGACTTGAAAAGGCAACTCATATTAATGATATTCCTTACGAAGATATAACCACCGTTAATATCGACCACAGACAGCTTGGTGTAGGCGGTGATCTTCCGGGTCAAGCATTTGTAAGAGAACCTTACACTATGCCTAAGGGACAGAAACAGGAATATTCGTTTGTAATTACTCCTATCGGCAGAAAGGATTAATAATATGAAAAGGCCCCTCGCTTTTGTGGGATTTTCAATGGCAACAGCATTGCTGCTGATAAATATTATCGGCGGCATGTTCTATAAAATATTATTTGTCTTGGCAGCGGTACTGTTTGTGGTATCGCTGCTTGTTACAAAGCTTAGACAGGCAAGAGTCGCACTGTGTGTTTTCGGTGCGGCACTGTTAGCCTGTCTTATTTTTATGGCAAACTATTCTAATGTTGAGGGGCAAATGCTACTTGACAATCAAGAAGTTAAAACAGTATTTCATATTGTTGACAATGTGCAAGTTAATGACGGTGAGTATATTTATACGGTTAAAACAAAATCTATAGATTATCCGGGTGCACCTCAAAATATTAAGCTTAAGCTTTACAGCGAATACGAAATTGACGCAGATTATTACGACGATTTGCTGTCTGTAATTAAATATTCAAAATCATACAGCGACGCTTTCAGCTCCTACGGTGCTTTTGCCGACGGCAGATATATTTTTGCCTCACTTGATACCGTACCGATACCGCTAAACAATAATGACAAGCCGATTAATTATTATATTCTCAAGGCACGTGACTATATTAAAAATACGATTACACTTCATTTGAAAAATGATACCGGCGCATTGTCGCTTGCTCTGTTAACCGGGGATAAAAGCTTACTTTCCGACGAAACTTATTCATATTTTACAGATTGCGGTACTTCTCATATTATGGCGGTTTCGGGTTTACATACTTCTGTTATATGTATGGGATTTTATGTCCTTTTGAAAAACTTGGGCGTCAAACGGAATTTAAGAACGATTTTATCTGTTCTTGTTTTACTTTTTTATGTTGCAATGACCGACTTTTCTGTATCGGTTATTCGTTGTGCAATTATGATTTGCGTTCTTCTCTTTGCAAGGCTTAAAAATAAAAAGGCGGATACGCTTAATTCACTCGGTCTTGCGGTAACCTTGCTTTGTTTTAATCCTTACGCAGTTACCGACCCAAGTGCAGTATTAAGTGTTTTATCTGTTTTGGGAATGCTTGTTGTTAAGCCTAAAATTGATGAAAATATTAAACCCGAAAAGTTAAATAAATTTGGTTGTTACATATATGACGGACTGACTATTACATTGAGCGTTATGGTAACAACCTTTCCGGCAATATGGCTTTTCTTCTCTAATACTACTTTTATATCATATTTAGCTAATCTTTTATTGATTCCGCTTGCACAGCTTACTATGATAGGAACGTTAGGTATTGCACTTTTTGGATTTTTAAAATATTTTGGTATGGCTTTGTCATTTTTGACATATATTCCGGCTAAAACTATGCTTTTAATTACTGAATTTCTTTCTAAACGATTATATTTTTTAACTTTTGATATAAGCCATAAAGTTTTTATTGTTTCTTATGCAGTTTTTCTTATATTTATCGGTGTAAGCCTTTTGATAAAAAACAATGTTAAATTTAAACCAACCTGCGCACTTGTATTTTCTTTGATCGTTATATCAAGCGCTGTATCAGTTTATGAAAGCAGTGTTAATACTTATCTTGATATTTCGTCAACAAATGCAGTAGTGATTTATAATAACAGTGCCGCAATCGTAGTTGATGCCGATAATGTTAGCGATTATTACAAAGTTAAGCAGTGTCTTTCTCGCTCGAAAAGTGAAAGTGTTTTATTTGTTAATTGTAATTATGACAATGAAAAATTATCGTCACTTGCAAAAAACGACAAAGAATTTTTAAATAATTATGATTTTGATATTGATTTATGCGAGCAGGTTAATGTAAAATATCAGTCGGGCGTTATTTTTGCAAACGTAAATAATGCTCAAATTGAGATTAATAAAAAATATGTTGTCATTAACAAAAAACTTTGCTATCAAAGAAAAACAAAATATATTTATGATAACAATGATGATACAGTTATCAGCATAAGGAAGTGATGTTTTGCCTAAAATTAATGAAAGTGAACTTAAAAAGGAAATTAAATCAGGCGATTTTAAAAACGCTTATCTTCTTTACGGCGAGGAAAGTTATTTAAAGGAATATTATGCAAGTGAACTTAAAAATAAAATAGTTGATAAAACTTTTGAAGCGTTTAATTTCCATTATTTTGACGGCAAGGATACCGAACTTGACGATATATTAAAGGATGCTCAAATGCTTCCTATGATGAGCGAATATAATTTTGTAATGGTTAAGGATTATCCTATTGAAAAATCGGCGAATGATATTAAACTTCTTGAAGAATATTTAAAAGACGCTCCCGATACTACCGTTTTTGTGTTTTGGTTTGATGCAATAGAGCCGGACGTTAAAAGCGCTAAATTTAAAAAGGTTATTAAAGCATTTGAAAAGGCGGGCGACTGTGTTGAACTTCAAAAAAGGAGTGAAAACGATGTTGCCAAACTTCTTGTAAGCGGTGCGAAAAAACGAGGCGCTGTTTTGTCAAACGATACGGCAAAATATCTTATATCTATTTCAGGCAATGATATGAAAATTCTGCTCAACGAGCTTGATAAACTTTCTTATTATGCTAAGGGCGGGGAAATAACAAAGGAAATTATTGACAATATGGCAACAAAATGCCTGCAAGCCCGTATTTACGATTTGTCAAAGTATGTTGTTGCAGGAAAGTCGGGCATGGCTTATGATGTTTTAAATGTTCTTTTTGAAATGAAGGAGGAGCCTATAATCATTCTTTCTGCAATTAGCGGTGTCTATGTTGATATGTATAGAGTGAAGTGCGCAAAAAGTGCAGGATTCGGATTTGACGATGTTGCCAAATACTATAATTACAGAGGCAGGGAATTTGCACTTAGAAACGCTACCCGTGACTGCGCCAATCTTTCACTTGAACAGCTTCGCACATCTCTTGACGAAATTTCAAAAACAGACGTGAAATTGAAAAGCACGGCTGTTGATAAAAAACTACTATTAGAGGAACTTATAATCAAGCTTATTCTGACTGCAAGAGGAGTTAAGTATGCTTAAGGTTAAAGAGGCCGTTATTGTTGAGGGAAAATATGATAAAATCAAGCTTTCAAATTTGCTTGATGCTCTGATTATCGAAACGAACGGCTTTTCGGTTTATAAAGATAAGAAGAAGCTCGCATTTATTAAAAAACTTGCAAACGAGCGTGGTTTAATTGTTATTACCGATTCCGACCACAGCGGCTTTCAAATAAGAAACTATCTTTCTTCCGTTATCCCTAAAGATAAAATTAAACATATATATATTCCGGATATATACGGTAAGGAAAAACGTAAAAAAGAACCGTCTAAGGAGGGCAAAATAGGCGTAGAGGGAATTAACGATGACATTCTTCTTGAACTTTTTAAAAAGGCAAATATCAGCTCTCAGCCGATTGTGATTAATAACCCTTTAACAAGTGTTGATATGTTTACTCTTGAACTCAGCGGCACGCCTAATGCTAAACAAAATAAAAAGAAACTCCTCAAATCTCTTGATTTACCGGAGTTTCTCTCTACTTCTTCTTTAATTTCGTATATTAATTCTTCAATGACTAAAGATGAGTTTTATAAATATTGTGATAATCTTTTTACTAATCTTTAATTATTATTTTGCTCCTCTGCTCTGTACCGCAGGGCAGGGGATTTTTATATCCTAAATTATATAAGTCCGTGCATCTGCATTCAAGTTCAAAAAGCTTTTTGCCGTTATTGTCAAGCCTTTGAATATCGCTGTATTTGCTTATAATCGGCAATTTTGCGTTTTTCTTTAAATTTGGTAATAATTCCTTGCCTCTTGAATTAAAGCCTAAAATGCGAATGTATGGCACGTCAAAGGAATATTCTTTTGTTATTCCTAAATATGCTTTTAAAATGATACGCCTGATTCGTGAAAGGGTGTATCTTTTTGTTTTTATAAGCTTGTATATGTCTTCAACACTTGTGCTTTGCCTTACTGCGTTATAAATCCTGTTTTCAAGCCCTTCGTTTACGTCCTCAATTTGAGCAAAATCTTCACTACTCATTGCCCTAAGCCTTGCCAAAATTGCTTTTTCGCAGTTTTTTATTGTGCATATTTCGTCTTGATTAAGCTTTTTTCTTATTGCCGAGGCACTGTATAATTCGTCGTTTGTATCGTGCCCTTTGCCAATGCGTCGAACGGCTTTTGCAGGCAGAGAAGTATGCCTTAAATATTCAATTGCTAAAATGTTATTAGGTGTGTCAAGCAAGTCATCGCCGATAACATTTTTTCTTGCAACAGGGTACGACAAACCCTTTTTCATTTCAGCCTTTATAAGTTCGTGACTTTCGTCAATCTTTTTAGCTGTTTCTTTTAATTTGTTTATATCGTCACATTCCGTACCGAATGCAATTTCGTCAACTATCCCTGCCTTTTCAAGCAATGTAACTCCAGCGTTTGCAAATCCTTCGGCAGACATCAGGGAATATACACAGGGAAGCTCAATTACAATATCTGCCCCATTTTCAAGAGCCTTGCCGCATCTTTTAAACTTATCATAAATCGCAAATTCACCCCTTTGAACAAAATTTCCGCTCATAACACAAATGACAGCACCGTCACTTTTAATGCTGTCAATAAGATATTTGTGCCCTGAATGAAAGGGATTAAATTCGCAAATTATGCCTGTATTCATAAAATTTCACCAAATTATTAAAAAATAATTATTTTGTCCTTGACAATAATATATAATCTATATTATTATAATACTAAATTATTATTTTAAATTCAATATGTGGAGGCAATATTTTGAAAATTCTTGTTATTAACTGTGGCAGCTCCTCACTTAAATATCAGCTTCTTGATATGAAAGATGAGTCTGTTCTTTGTAAAGGTTCAATTGAGAGAATAGGTCTTAAAATCAACGGCGGAGAGGAAAATGTTATCGTTAAAGTCGGCGATGATAAGTTCACTTATGATAAAGAACTTAAAGACCATGTAGCTGCATTTAATGAGGTTAAGTATATTCTTTCAGAGGGTGAACATAAGGTTATTGATTCATTTAGCGAAATCGACGCTATAGGTCACAGAATAGTACAGGGCGGCGATAGATATACTAAGAGTGTTCTCGTTACAGAAAAGGTTGTTAAGGATGTTGAAGAACTTGCTCCTCTTGCTCCTCTTCACAATCCGGCTCATCTTATGGGCTACAGGGCTTGCCTTGAAGTTGTAGGTCCTGATGTTCCTCAGGTATTTGTTTTTGATACATCGTTCCACAGTACTATGCCGCCAAAGGCATATATGTATGCTGTTCCTTACGAATATTATGAAAAATATGCTGTTCGCCGCTACGGTTTCCACGGCACGTCTCATAAGTTCGTTTCTCACAGAGTAGCTGAAAAGATGGGCAAAAATATTAAGGACCTTAAGATTATTACATGTCACCTTGGCAATGGCTCATCTGTTGCTGCTGTTGACCACGGTAAGGTTGTTGATACATCAATGGGATTTACTCCTCTTGACGGATTTATGATGGGCACACGTTCGGGCGGAGTTGACCCGTCTGTTGTTACCTTCATCATGAAAAAGCTTAACCTTACACCTGATGAAATGGATAACATTCTTAATAAGCAGTCCGGTGTAAATGCTATTTCAGGTATTTCATCTGATGACAGAGATATTTGTGCGGCTCAGAATGCAGGCAACGAAAGGGCTATTCTTGCTCATGAAATGCAAGCTTATGAAATTGCTAAATATATCGGTTCTTATATTGCAGCAATGAACGGTGTTGACGCTATTGTATTTACCGGCGGTATCGGCGAAAACGGCTTTTGGCTTCGTTCAAAGATTTGTTCATACTTCGGTTATATGGGCGTACATATTAATGAAGCTCTCAACCAAGCAACAGTTAAGGGTGCGGAGGCTGAACTTACAGAACCTGACGATAAAGTAAGAGTATTTATTCTTGCTACGGACGAAGAACTTACAATCGCCCGTGATACTCAGGAAATTGTTAAAAATCTTAAATAATTAAGTAAATTATATATTGATATAAAATAAAAAAGGAGGAAATGAAATGCCTGAAATTAAGTATGAAATCACTGAGCATCTCGGTGTTATTTCAGAAACAGCACGTGGTTGGACAAGAGAAGTTAATATGATTTCTTGGAACGGACGTGAGCCTAAGATTGATGTTCGTGATTGGTCACCTGACCATTCAAAAATGAGCAAGGGTCTTACTTTCACTGTTGATGAAATTAAAGAGCTTACAAAGCTCGTTGAAAATCTCTAAGATTAAATATTTAGGGGCAACAAGAAAGTTTGTTGCCCTTGAAATTTTGTTAAGAGAGTTTTGTTTTTTGTGTTATTAACAGATTTATTTATTAAATTTGATATGATAGATATATTAAAATTGAGGTAATTATAATTATGGAATGGACTTCATTAAACGATTTGAGAGAAAAATATCTCTCATTTTTTGAAAGCAAGGGTCATTTAAGGCTCCCAAGCTTCTCACTTATTCCGAATAATGATAACAGCTTGCTTCTTATCAATTCGGGTATGGCGCCTATGAAAAAGTATTTTACAGGTGAAATTACACCTCCTCGAAATCGTGTTACAACTTGCCAAAAATGTATTCGTACTCCCGATATTGAGGAGGTTGGTAAGACTGACCGTCACGGAACATTTTTTGAAATGCTCGGTAACTTCTCTTTCGGTGACTATTTTAAAAAGGAAGCTACTGCATGGGCTTGGGAATTTTGTACCAAAGTTCTTGAAATGCCTGTTGACAAGCTTTATGTAACTATTTATGAAAATGATGATGAGGCTTTTGATATTTGGACTAAGCAAAACGGTGTTGATGCATCGCATATTGTCCGTTTAGGCAAGGCTGACAACTTTTGGGAGCACGGCTCAGGTCCGTGCGGTCCATGCTCGGAAATTTATTTTGACCGTGGCGAAAAGTACGGCTGCGGTTCTCCCGATTGCGGACCGGGCTGTGAATGTGACAGATATGTTGAATTTTGGAACAACGTATTCAGTCAGTTTAACAATGACGGCAATGGTAATTATACAGAACTTGTTCAAAAAAATATTGATACAGGTATGGGTCTTGAAAGACTTGCTTGCATTATGCAGGGCGTAGATAATATTTTTGAGGTTGATACAGTTCAAAATATTATGAAAAAAATCAGCGAAATATCAGGCGCTAAGTATCATGAAGATGCTAAAAAAGACGTTTCGCTTCGTATTATTACAGACCACGTTCGTTCTGCAACGTTTATGATTGGCGACGGTGTTATCCCGTCAAATAACGGTAGAGGTTATGTTCTTCGCCGCCTTATCAGACGTGCTTGCCGTCACGGCAGACTTTTAGGTGTAAATGAACCTTTTCTTTATAAGGTATGCGACACCGTTATTCATGAGAATCACGTAGCTTACCCTGAGCTTGCTGATAAAGCAGAACTTATTACCAAGGTTATCCGTGCCGAGGAAGATTCATTTGGTAAAACTATTGATGCAGGTCTTGCTATGCTTGATGAATATATTAATAAGCTTGATGGCAATGTATTCTCGGGTGAGGACGCATTTAAACTTAACGATACTTACGGTTTCCCTCTTGATTTAACTAAGGATATTCTTGAAGAAAAGGGCATTACTGTTGATGAGGACAAGTTTAATGCACTTCTTGCCGCTCAAAAGGCAACTGCACGTGCCGCTCGTAAAGATGCAGGCGCAGACGCTTGGAAGGGTAATTCGGTTAAAATTGATGCCAATAAGACTGAATTTGTCGGATATACCGATTTTGATTGCGATGCTAAGATTTTAGCTATTGTTAATGCCGACGGCGACCTTGTTGATATGCTTGGCGCAGGCGAAAGCGGTACTGTTGTGCTTGATAAAACTCCTTTCTATGCTCAATCGGGCGGTCAGGTTGGCGACAGCGGTGTTATCAAAAATGGCGAGGACAATGCATTTATCGTTGCCGATACTGCTAAGAATGCTGATAGTGTTTATCTTCATAAGGGTGAGGTTTCACGAGGAATTATCAGCGTTGGCGACAGCGTATTTGCAAGTATTAACGCTGCAAGAAGAAAGTCAATTATGCGCAATCATACTGCTGCTCATCTTCTCCAGGCTGCGCTTCGTCAGGTTCTCGGTACTCATGTTGAACAGGCCGGTCAGCTTGTTAATGAAACCGAGGTTAGATTTGACTTTACTCATTTCAATCCTATGACAACGCAGGAAATTGCCAAAGTCGAAATGCTTGTTAATAAATTTATCCTTTCCGCTTCAAGTGTTACTATGCAGGAAATGCCTATTGAAGAAGCTAAGAAAATGGGCGCTATGATGCTCTTTGGTGAAAAATATGGCGATATTGTAAGAGTTGTTAAAGCCGGCGATTTTTCAACAGAATTTTGCGGCGGTACTCACGTTGCAAACAGCGGCGAAATCGGTTTGTTCAAAATCGTTTCAGAGGCTTCTGTTGCCGCAGGTGTAAGAAGAATTACAGCTTATACCGGACTTGCCTCTCTTGCTTATCTCAACCTTAACGAAATGGCTGTTAAAACAGTTGCTTCTATCCTTAAAACAAGTGAAAATGAGGTTGTGGAGAGAACACAGGCAGTTATAAGTGATAATAAAGAAATGGAAAAAGAAATTCAGGCTCTTAATGCTGAGATAACCAAGCTCAAGAGTGCCGATATGTTCTCGAAGCCTACCCTCGTTGATGGACTTGAACTTTACATTGCAAAAATAGAAGGTACAACTCCTGACGCTCTTCGTTCAATGGGAGATGATTTGAAGAATAAAGGAGATAACGTTGTTGCTCTTATCGCAGGTGTAAACGGCGATAAGGCTAACCTTGTTGCTGTTTGCGGAAAGAACGCTATTGCAAAGGGCGTTAAGGCAGGCGACCTTGTTCGTGAAATTGCTAAGCTTGCAGGCGGTGGCGGCGGCGGTCGTCCGGATTCTGCTATGGCAGGCGCTAAGGATATATCTAAACTTGATGACGCTTTAGCCGCTGTTGAGCAAACAGTTAAATCATTAATTAAATAAGAGGGTGTAATTATGTGTTTGTTTTGTGAAATAATTGACGGCAAAATTCCTTCAACAAAGGTGTATGAGGACGATATGATTCTTGCATTTAAAGATATTAATCCTGTTGCTCCTGTTCATATCGTAATTGTTCCTAAGGTTCATATTGATTGTGCAAACGGTGTTAATGAGGAAAATAGCAAATATGTTGCTCATATTTTTGAAAAAATACCTGAAATCGCAAAAAGCCAAGGAATTGACTCTTATAGAATTATCAACAATTGCGGTGAAGATGCAGGTCAAAGCGTTATGCATCTCCACTTCCACCTTATAGGCGGTATTAAGTTAGGAGAAAAAATTATATGAGCGAACAGTATTACACATTAAAAATAGCAGGTCTTGAAAGGCAGTTAAAGCGCTTTCCGGTTTCCGATACACTTGATATTGCCGCATTTATTCTTTTCGGTGATGTTGAACTTACAGAGGCTTGTGCTAAGGAACTTTTAAAAAAAGCCCCTGAGTTTGACTATATCGTTACTCCCGAAGCTAAGTCGATTCCGTTGGCTTATGAAATGAGCAGGCTTTCGGGTAAAAAGTACATAGTAGCAAGAAAAGGCGTTAAGGTTTATATGGATAATCCTATTGAGTATAAGGAAACGAGTATTACTACTCAAAAGGAACAGTCGCTTTTTCTTGGCCACGAGGACGGCGATTTGCTTACCGGCAAAAAAGTGCTTATTGTTGATGATGTTATTTCAACAGGAGAAAGTCTTAAGGCTGTTCAGGGCCTTGTAAAAGCTTTTAAAGGCAACATTGTGGCATCATGTGCGCCTCTTGCCGAAGGCGATGCAGCTGATAGAGATGATATTGTATTTCTTGAAAGACTGCCGCTTTTCTTTAAATAATTTGCATTAATTTAATTCTTTTTTATATAATATGTAAAGGTGATATTTATGCTTAATGATGAGAAAAAAGTTGTAATTGTTGGTGTAGGAATGGTTGGTATGAGCTTCGCTTATGCTCTTTTAAACCAAAATATATGTGATGAACTTGTTCTTATTGATATTAATAAGGTAAGAGCAAAGGGTGAGGCGGCTGACCTTTCACACGGTCTTCCTTTTGCACCAAGCAGTATGTCCATTTATGCAGGTGACTACAGTGATTGTTCAAATGCCGATTTAGTTGTTATTTGTGCAGGAGCTCCTCAGCTTGAGGGTGAGTCGAGGCGTGATCTTTTAAAGAAAAATTATAACGTATTTAAATCTATTGTTAATCCTATTATTGCAAGCGGATTTAACGGTGTATTTCTTGTGGCAAGCAATCCGGTTGACGTTATGACTCAAATTGTTTATGAACTTTCCGGTTTTCCTGCCAATCGTGTTCTCGGTTCAGGTACCACGCTTGACTCGGCACGCTTGCGCCATATGATGAGCGATTATTTTAAAATTAACCCTCGCAACGTTCATGCTTATGTTATCGGTGAGCATGGTGACAGCGAATTTGTACCTTGGAGCAATGCTTCAATTTCAGTTATTCCGCTAAATGAGTTTGGCAAAAACAGACCTACTCTTATGGAGGATATGCAGAAAATTGCTGTTGACGTTAAGGAGTCCGCTTACGAGATAATTAAGGCTAAAAAGGCAACCTATTACGGTATCGGTATGGTGCTTGCAAGGCTTACACGTGCAATTCTTTTTGATGAAAATTCAATTTTTACCGTTTCAACTTATCTTAAGGGTGAATACGGAGAAAAGGGAATTTATATCGGTGTTCCGTCTGTTGTAAACAGAAATGGTATTCGTGAAATTCTTGAGATTGAGTTAAACGAAGAGGAACAGAAAAAGTTTAATGAATCAGCTAAGATTATTCATGAAATGGTTGATGAAATCGAATTGTAATTTGGAGAAAACTTATGAGTGAAGAAACAATAGTAGCTGAAAATAAATCAAGCAAAAAGCCATCAAAAAATAAAAGACCGAAAAGTAAGCTTCAGGAAACAATTGAATTTTGTATACCTATAATTATTGCTGTTGCGTTGGCTTTTATTTTACGTACTTTTGTTTTTGCTAATGCCGTTGTACCTACAGGTTCAATGCTTAACACTATTCAGGAGGGTGACAGAATTATTGCAAGCCGTATGGCTTATAATAATAACGACCCCGAAAGATATGATATAATTTTGTTTAAGTATCCTGATAATGAGGAACAGATTTATGTTAAGCGTATTATCGGATTGCCGGGCGAAACCGTTCAAATTGTAAACGGTGTTGTTTATGTTACAAAGACCGACGGCAAAACAATACAGCTTGATGACAGTTTTATAACGGCATGCGAACCTTACGGTGATTTCGGTCCTTACGCTGTGCCGCCGGACAGCTATTTTATGCTTGGCGACAATAGGAATGACAGTAAGGATTCAAGATTTTGGACGAATACTTATGTTAAACGTGATAAAATTATCGGCAAGGTAAAATTCAGATATTATCCCTCAATAGGAAAAATTCAGTAATTTAAATTTATAAAAAAATAACTGCTCTTGAAAACTAACAAGAGCAGTTATTTTTTTATTGATTATTTTCAAGTACATAAGTACCGCTTGCCATTACAGCAATGGCAAAATCGCCGAATTTAAAATAGCTTTTTATTGAATCAGTAAAGTTGAGATAATCAGATACCGTATAATTGTTTGAGTCAATACGTCTTACTTTATTGTTATCACAGCAAACAAATATGTCATTTTCATCAAGGCTTACGTGGGTCGGATTAAGAAATGTATCTGTTTCTTTGCCGCCGATTCTTAAATCAACGCCCATATTTTGACTTGAATATCTTATAACACAATTTTCATTAGGACAAACACTCCAAAAATATTTTCCTTCAAGTGCAATATTTTTTACAGGCTCGTCATGATATTCAAAAGCACCGTTCCATTCAAGCTCACCCTCACGGTCAAATATTCCTGCCTCTCCGTTGGGAAATATCGCAAGTACACGTCTGTCATAAAGAACAGCTGCGTCGCATTGAACAAAATTTGGCATTATTTGACTTATTCTGTTAAAGTTAGAACCGAATTTTTTTAGCAAATATGCGTTTTTTGTAAGCACATCTATGCTTTTTGTTTTGAAATTGATAACAGAATACTGAACCTTATATTGCGTGCCGTTAGGAAGCGGCAGTTTCTCAACAATAATTACGGATTCGTCATTGTATTTAATAACATCGACAATTTCTTTCGTTGTAATTAATTGCAATATTATTCCTCCGATTTGTTAAGAGATGTATTAGTAAGATAACCGAGAGTAAGAAGGCTGTCTCTAAGATGGACATTTTCAACTATTACACCCGGATGAGCCATAGCAATATCATAATTGCTGAAATTTAAAAAGCTTTTAATACCGACCTTAACAAGTAAATCCGTAAGTTCCTCCATATCTGTTGAAGGAATACAGGTTACAGCGCAGGTAGGGGAGTTGTCAATACAAAAGTTTTCAAGATAATTAACGTTTCTGACCGGAATACCTTTAATCATATTTCCACAAATAGCCTCATTCTTATCAAAAATACCGATAAGCTTAAAGCCGCTGTTTTTTGAAAACATTTTGTTTGTAATAGCCTTACCCAAATTACCCGCACCGATAAGTATTGTTTTGATTTCCTTATCAACGCAAAGTATTTCGCCGATTTTAGCGTGAAGTTCGGGCACATTATAACCGTATCCTTGTTGACCGAAGCCGCCAAAGCAGTTAAAATCGTGTCTTATTTGCGAAGCGGTAAGCCCCATTCTTGCTGCAAGTTCTTTTGAACTGATGCGCACTATTCCGTTATCCTTGAGAGATTGCAAAAATCTGTAATATCTCGGCAATCTCTTAATAACGGATATAGATATATCATCTTTATTTTGCATAATATTCCTCTCCTGAATTTCTGTAATAAAGATTATTATTTAGTCATTTGAGTTATTGTTTCCATTACATAGTCGCCGAATTCACTGCAAGTGCAACCGTCAGCTCTGCCGGTAATTACAAGCTTTTTCTCTTCAAGCATACATTTGTCAAGTGCAGCTTCAAGAGCATTTGCCTGCTTTTGGAAACCGATGTGAGAAAGGAGCATAACAGATGCTCTGAGCATTGAACATGGGTCAGCATATTGACCTCTGCCTTCCTTAATCATACGTGGTGCTGAGCCGTGAACAGCTTCAAACATTGCATATTTTTTACCGATGTTGGCGGAACCTGCAGTACCTACGCCGCCCTGAAATTCAGCAGCTTCATCTGTAATGATATCGCCGTAAAGATTAGGAAGAACGAATACCTTGAAATCCTTTCTTCTTGCAGGGTCAATAAGCTTAGCGGTAGTAATATCAATATACCAGTCATCAGTTGCAATGTCAGGATATTCTTCACCGATTTTTTGGGCAGTTTTGAGGAACTTGCCGTCCGTTGTTTTAATAATGTTAGCCTTTGTAATGATAGAAACCTTGCCCTTGTTATTCTTCTTTGCATATTCATAAGCAAGGCGAGCGATTCTTTCGCATCCCTCTTGCGTTGCAACTGTAAAGTCAACCGCAAGGTCGTCAGTAATGTTCAAGCCATAAGAGCCGATTGCATAGCCGCCCTCGGTATTTTCTCTGAAGAAAGTCCAGTCAATGCCTTGTTCAGGAACTTTAACAGGGCGCATATTTGCAAAGAGGTCAAGCTCTTTTCTCATAGCAACGTTAGCTGATTCGACGTTTGGCCATGGATCACCGGCTCTTGGAGTAGTTGTAGGGCCTTTAAGAATAACGTGGCACTTTTTAAGCTCAGCAAGCACGTCATCAGGAATAGCTTTGTTGCATGCCGCACGGTTTTCGATAGTTAAACCGTCAATTTCCTTAAACTGAACTTTGCCGCTTGCGACCTCATCTTTAAGAAGAAATGCAAGAACTCTCTCGCTTTCTTTTGTGATGATAGGGCCGATACCGTCACCGCCGCAAATGCCGATTACGATTGTATCAAGTGCATCATAGTCAGTAAAATCTTTATCCTCTTTGATTTTTTTTGCTCTTGCAAGTTGAGATTCCATAAGTGAACGAAACTTTTCAACTGCTTCGTCAATGATTTTAGCATCGTCTGCCATAGTTGTATCCTCCGATAATTTGATTATTTATTCATTTCTCTTGTGTAGTCGAGAAGTCCGCCGCAAACAAGCATTGCTCTCTGTCTTGCGGAAAGGTGAGAAGAATTAAGCTGATATTCCTCGCCCTTAGTAAGATTCTTAAGAACAACAGGTTTATTGTTTTCAATTGCGTCTTTAATGTTTGGAAGTGAAAGCTCGTCCATTTGGTCAATCTTATCATAATCCTCTTCATTTGCAAATGTGAACGGTAAAATACCTGCGTTTACAAGGTTTGCAACGTGAATTCTTGCGAATGATTTAGTAATAACAGCCTTAACACCAAGATAAAGCGGAACGAGCGCCGCATGCTCTCTTGATGAGCCTTGACCGTAGTTTGCACCTCCGACAATAAAGCCTTTGCCTTCTGCCTTAATTCTTTCAGGGAATGTTTCGTCACATACGGCAAAGCAATACTGTGAAAGGTGAGGAATGTTTGAACGGTAAGGAAGAATCTTAGCGCCTGCAGGCATAATGTGGTCTGTTGTGATATTGTCGCCGACCTTAAGAACTGCTTTTGCCGTGATATCCTCAGGAAGCTTTTCTGTCTTTGGGAAAGGCTTGATGTTAGGACCTCTGAGAACTTCTACCTTATCTGCATCCTCAGGTGAAGCAGGAGCTTCAATCATATTGTCATTAACAATAAAGTGCTCAGGCATAGATATTTTAGGAGCGTCGCCAAGCTCTCTCGGGTCTGTAAGATATCCGGTAAGTGCAGATGCCGCAGCAACTTCAGGAGATACAAGATAAATTTGACCGTCCTTTGTTCCCGAACGTCCTTCAAAATTTCTGTTAAATGTACGAAGTGAAACGCCGCCTGAATTTGGTGACTGACCCATACCGATGCAAGGGCCGCAGGCTGATTCGAGTATTCTTGCACCTGCGCTAATCATATCCGAAAGTGCACCGTTTAATGCAAGCATATTGAGCACTTGCTTTGAGCCGGGTGCAATGCAAAGCGAAACTGACGGTGCAATAGTCTTGCCTTTGAGAATTGATGCAACTTTCATCATATCAACAAATGATGAGTTTGTGCAAGAGCCGATAGCAACCTGGTCAACTTTAATTTTGCCGATTTCGTCTGTTGTTTTAACGTTATCCGGCATGTGCGGGCAAGCAGCCATAGGAGTAAGCGAGCAAAGGTCAATATCAATTACTTCGTCATACTCTGCATCCTCGTCAGGAAGGATTTCAGTCCAATCATTTTCACGTCCCTGCGCTTTGAGGAAAGCAAGGGTAATTTCGTCAGATGGGAAGATAGAAGTTGTAGCGCCAAGTTCGGCACCCATATTTGTAATGGTTGCTCTCTCAGGAACAGAAAGTGTTTTAACACCCTCTCCGCCGTATTCAATAATCTTGCCTACGCCACCTTTAACGCTCATAATTCTAAGAACTTCAAGGATAACATCTTTAGCAGAAACCCATGGCTTAAGATAGCCGGTAAGATTAATTCTTGTCATCTTAGGCATAGGAATATAGTATGTACCGCCGCCCATAGCAACAGCAACATCAAGTCCGCCGGCACCCATAGCAAGCATACCGATACCGCCGCCCGTAGGTGTATGGCTGTCAGAGCCGATAAGGGTTTTGCCCGGAATGCCGAATCTTTCAAGGTGAACCTGGTGGCAAATGCCGTTGCCCGGTCTGCTGAAATAAATACCGTGTTTCTTTGTTACTGATTGAATGTAACGGTGATCGTCGGCATTTTCAAAACCGGTCTGTAATGTGTTGTGGTCAATGTATGCAACAGATTTTTCTGTCTTTACTCTGTCAACGCCCATAGCCTCAAATTCGAGGTATGCCATTGTGCCTGTTGCGTCCTGAGTTAAGGTTTGGTCAATTCTTAAACCGATTTCGGTGCCGACCTTCATCTCACCCTCAACAAGGTGAGCCTTAATAAGCTTTTGAGCAATAGTAAGTCCCATTGTTAAAAAGTCCTCCTACTTGTTAATAAAATTATCAAATGATATTTTATTACAAATGTTTCACGTTGTCAATTACAAATCAGTAAAAATCTTTTAAATAATATATTAATTAATATAATAAAGATTTAATATTGAAAATTTTACTCTTTTGTGATAAAATATCCTATTATGTTGGAGTATTTCGGGCAAAATACATTTGAGGTGTTGATTTTGCTTGATAATACACAAATAAAAAACAAAAACGAACAAGATGATAATAACGATAACAACGAAGATGTTTCGGCAGAGGAGTCGGTTACGCAGGCTGATGATTTTGAAACGGGTTCTATTACCGTTTCTAAAGACGGTCATTTTATTCACTGCTTAACAATCATCGGTCAAATAGAAGGCCATTATATTCTGCCGAGCCAAAACAAAACCACAAAGTATGAGCACGTTATTCCGCAGCTTGTCGCAATTGAAGAAAGCAAAGAAATAGAGGGATTGCTGATTATATTAAATACAGTCGGCGGTGACGTTGAGGCAGGGCTTGCAATAGCTGAACTGTTGTCTACCATGAAAACTCCTACTGCTTCTTTAGTTCTCGGCGGCGGTCATTCAATCGGTGTTCCGCTTGCTGTCAGCTGTAAAAAGAGTTTTATTGTTCCGAGTGCTACAATGACTGTTCACCCTGTCAGAATGAACGGGCTTGTTCTTGGTGTTCCTCAAACTCTTTCTTATTTTGAAAAAATGCAGGACAGAATAGTTAATTTTGTGGTTAACAACTCTTCTATTGATAAAAAGAGTTTTAAGGCGCTTATGATGAAAACAGGAGAGCTTGTTATGGACGTCGGCACGGTGCTTGACGGTGAGGACGCAGTTAACTGCGGTCTGATTGACGAACTCGGCGGTCTTAGC
>FR889161.1:184935-255580 GCA_000436835.1 Eubacterium sp. CAG:251 | reverse complement strand
TGATTTTTTAGATAAAATGATTGAGGAGAGATAATATGCTTTGGAGTATTATTAATGAAGCTGATATTTTCTACTCTTCAAAATCAATATGTCAAAACAATACTGTCAGGTCAAGCAACCCTTACAGTTATATACGCACCGGTTATCATTTGGATAACGCATATTTATTCGGAGGTATAGATGATGTGGATTTTAACAGCAATATTTCAGGCGATAGGACAGGCATTCACTTGGGTGTTCCCCGTGTCTGAAAGCGGACATTCTGTAATTTTTCATAATTTTTCAGGCAGATTTACAAACGCTTGCTCGCAGTTGACAGGCGTTATACATATAGGAATTGCGATCGGTTTATTTATTGCGTTTTATAAATTATTTATAAGCCTTTTCAAAAACTTTTTCGCAACTTGGAACGATATTTTTCATAAAAGACTCGATTTGAAAAACATTCCTCCTCAAAGGGAATTTATGTTTATGACGATTCTTTCGTTTGTATTCTTTATCGTTTATGCAATTCCCGCAGGTAAATACGGTAATGTGTATATGCTTTTTAACAGAACATCGCATAATAAGACTATATTGGGCGAAGGAGTTTGCATTGCTCTTTTAGGTGTTCTTCTTATTGTAACTAATTCTCTTATCAATTCAAACAGAAACAAACTTCCAAATTGGGCAAATGCGGTAATTTTAGGTTTAATCGGATTTCTTGCATTGCCAACGGGCGGTTGCTCCTTTATGGGTGCAATTTTTGCTTTTATGATTTTGCTTGGTATGAGCCAAAAATATGCGATTAGATATGCCGTTACAATGTCTGTTCCTACTCTTATTGTAATGGGCATAATTGAACTTTGTGTGGCTGTTACCAAAATTAATATTCTTTCGGCGATAATCGGGCTTGTTATCTCGATTATAGCTTCGTTTTTTGCAATTAAGCTGTTTATATTTGTACTGAAAAAACGTGCGTTGAATTATATTGCATATTATGATATTTCAATCGGTGTAATCAGTGCGATTATCGGAACTTTTCAACTTGTTATAAAATAATAAGAGGTAAATATGGCAACAAAAAAGACTAATAAAAAAACAAAACAGAATACATCTAAAAAAACATCATCCAATAGGCAAAAAAATGTCGACAGGGCTGACGCAATACGAGTAACTGAAATTGCAACAGTTGCCGTTTCGGTTATACTTTTCTGCCTTGCCATTGTTTCAGGCAACGGTGTGTGGAATGTGCTGCATAATGTATATGTCGGCATATTCGGTATGTTTGCCGCTATTGTTTTGCCGCTTTTGACCATAGTTGTTACAGTTATATTTTCGGCTAAGGGTGACGATGCTTACGGTTACACGGCTAAGATAGTAGAAGCGTTTGTAATGGTTTTCATTCTTGCAACATTTATTCATGTTGTTAAAAATTCAACAGGCGATGCATTTAAGGAAACTATAATTAACAGTTATAAATCAGCAAGTTTTGAATTTAACGGTGGTTTCATCGGTGCAGTGTTAGGCTGGCTTTTGCTCACTCTCGGTAAAGCACCGGCTGTTATTATAAGCGTTGTGCTGTTTATTGTTGATTTGCTTCTTATGACAGGTCTTACTATATTTCAATTTGTTGCAGGTGCGGCTAAGCCTGCAAAAGTTACATACGAAAAGGTTGCTCCGGCTATTGAAGAACGAATTGAACGCAGAAGAATGAATAAGGAAAATATTGATGTTCCGCTTGATACTCAGCCGCCTGAGGAAGAAGATAAAAAGCCTAAATCAAGAAAAAAGAAGGCTGCCTCTTCCGACGAGGAAATGACTAAGGTACCTAAGGAAATAATTGACGAAATAAACCGTGAAAATTCCAATATTGAAATGCTGAAAAATGCTACTGGTAGGAAAGAGGAAAAGAAGCCTAAGAGTATTGATGAAATAGTTAAGGATGCTTCAGAGGATAAACCTAATGAGAAAAAAGCAGATAAAAGTAAAGAATTTACTGTTTCCAAAGAAGCAATGGAATCAGGCATAAACGATTATAAACTTCCGTCTGTAGAACTTCTCAGCTTGCCTAAGAAAAAATCAACTGCAGATATCAGCGGTGAACTTAAGGAAAACGCTCAAAGGCTTATTGAAACGCTTCGCTCATTTAATGTTAATGCAACTATTACCGATATATCACGAGGCCCTACGGTTACAAGATATGAGCTTAAGCCTGCGGCTGGTGTGCGTATTTCTAAAATTACAAATCTTGCTGATGATATAGCACTTAATCTTGCTGCTACTCATGTTCGAATTGAGGCACCTATTCCGGGCAAAGCCGCAGTAGGTATTGAAGTTCCCAATACTGTTAAAAATACAGTTTCTATGCGTGAACTTATAGACACACCTGAGTTTTATGAGCAACGTTCACTTCTTTCTGCCGGTATCGGTAAGGATATTGCGGGTAATTGTGTTTATTGTGATATTGCAAAAATGCCGCACCTTCTTGTTGCAGGTACAACAGGTTCCGGTAAATCCGTTTGTATGAACTCAATTATTACATCTATTCTTTACAGAGCTAAGCCTGACGAGGTTAAATTCTTAATGATTGACCCTAAGCAGGTTGAATTTTCAAAATATGCAAATATTCCGCATCTTCTTGTTCCTGTTGTGACTGACCCACGCAAAGCGGCAGGTGCTCTCGGTTGGGCTGTAAGTGAAATGCTTCAGCGTTATCAAAAGCTTTCGCAGGTTGGCGTTCGTGACATTGAGGGATACAATAAATATGTTCAAAAGCATGAGGATATGGAGTCTATGCCTAAAATTTGTATCTTTATAGATGAATTTGCGGATTTGATGATGGCGGCTCCCAAAGAGGTTGAAGATTCTGTTTGCCGTCTTGCGCAAATGGCCCGTGCTGTCGGTATGCATCTTGTTATTGCAACTCAAAGGCCGTCTGTTGACGTTATTACAGGTCTTATTAAAGCTAATATTTCATCAAGAATTGCACTTACCGTTTCATCCCAAATCGACTCTCGTACTATTCTTGATGCCGCAGGTGCCGAAAAGCTTCTCGGCCACGGTGATATGCTTTATAATCCTATCGGTGCTTCAAAACCGCTTCGTGTTCAAGGTTGTTTCATTTCAGATGAAGAAGTTGAAGCGCTTTGTGATTTCGTTAAAAATCAGGGTGAAAGTCAATATGATGAAGAAATCGCTAAGGAAATTGAAGCCAAGGCGGTTCAAGATAAGAAATCTTCTCCGTTTGAGGATGACGGCGATGCAGAGCAGCTTGATGTACTTTTTGACAAAGCTGTTGATATTGTACTTGAAACCGGGACTGCTTCCACTTCATTTTTACAACGTAAGCTTTCCGTAGGCTATGCACGTGGTGCTAAGATTATTGACCAGCTTGAGGAAAAGGGTATTATAGGTCCTGCTAACGGTTCAAAAGGCAGAGAAATACTTATCAATCGCCAGCAATGGCTTGAAATGCAGGCTTATTCGTCAAATAAAGTTCCTTTTACTTCAGAAAATACCGAGCAAATGTCATTTAATGAGGATGAGATTGAAGATGACGGTGTTGTGTCTGAAAATTATAACGATATTGATGAATAATTAGATATTGTACCTGAAATTTAATTTGTGCAATTGTATAATTTGATTGTTTAGAGGAAATATATGAATGATTTTCTACCTATAAATAAAAAAGAAATGCTTGAACGAGGTTGGCAAGATGTTGATTTTGTCTTTGTAACAGGCGACAGCTATGTTGACCACCCCTCGTTCGGCGTAGCCATACTTACAAGGCTTTTGGAAAAAGAGGGCTACAGAGTTGCCGTTTTAAGTCAACCTAATTGGAAAAATGACGGCGATTTTACACAATTCGGCCGTCCTCGTTTAGCTTTTATGGTTACAAGCGGTAATATTGATTCAATGGTTGCTCACTATACTGCTGCCAAAAGGCTAAGACATGATGACGCTTATACTGCCGGAGGTATTGCGGGAAAAAGACCTGACAGGGCAGTTATTGTTTATTCAAATATTATTAAAAGGATATATCCTGATTGCCCTGTTGTTATTGGCGGTCTTGAAGCGTCACTTCGCCGATTTGCTCATTATGATTATTGGGATGACGGAATCAGACCGAGTATTCTTATTGATTCAAAAGCTGATTTGCTAACCTATGGTATGGGTGAAAAGCAAACTGCTCAAATAGCCAAAAGGCTTGACAGCGGCGAGGATATCTCAACCATGCATGATATTCTCGGAACCTGCTATACCTGTCCAACATATGAAACGCCGTATGACGGTGTTGAAGTTCCGAGCTTTGACAATGTATTAAACAGTAAAAAGGAATATGCAAAATCTTGCAGAATTGAGCAGGATGAGCAGGACCATATTCGTGGTAGACTTATTAAGCAAAAACACGGCAAAGTAATGGTTGTTCAAAATAAGCCTATGCCACCGCTTAATCAAAACGAACTTGATAAAATTTATTCACTGCCGTATACAAGGGCATATCATCCGTTTTATGAAAAGCTCGGAGGTGTGCCTGGCATTAAAGAGGTTGAGTTTTCAATTACTCACAATCGTGGCTGCTTTGGTGCTTGCAATTTCTGTTCAATTGCTTTTCATCAGGGAAGATATGTTACATCCCGTTCAAAGAAAAGCATTTTGACAGAAGCCGAAAAGCTGACTCATATGCCAAATTTCAAAGGCTATATTCACGATATAGGCGGTCCTACGGCCAATTTTAGGAAACCGTCTTGTACTTTTCAAGAAGAACACGGTCTTTGTAAGGGCAAAAAATGCCTTGCACCTAAGCCTTGCAGAAATTTAAGTGTTGACCATAGTGAATATCTTGATATTCTTCGTCAGGTTCGTTCACTTCCTAAAGTTAAAAAAGTATTTATAAGAAGCGGTATAAGATATGATTATCTTCTTGAGGATAAGGACGATACATTTTTTAAGGAGCTTGTTGAGCATCATGTTTCCGGTCAGCTTAAAGTGGCGCCTGAACATTGTTCTGCCGCAGTTCTTGACAAAATGGGTAAGCCTCATATTGAGGCTTATATCAAATTTTCACACAGATATTTTGAATACACGGGAGAGATTAATAAGGAGCAATATTTAGTACCTTATCTTATGTCGTCTCACCCCGGTTCTACTCTTGACGATGCGATTGAACTCGCTTTGTTTTTAAAGAAAAATCATATAAGACCCGAACAGGTACAGGATTTTTATCCGACTCCCGGCACTATCTCAACGTGTATGTTTTATACCGAGCTTGACCCTTATACTATGGAAAAGGTGTATGTAGCAAAAAGCGAGCATGATAAGGCGCTTCAAAGAGCACTTCTTCAATATTTTAATCCTAAAAATCAAAAGCTTGTTGAGGAAGCACTCAAGCGTGCAAAACGTTATGATTTAATCGGATATGACAGCAAGTGCCTTGTTAAACCTACATATTCTGCTAATCAATTTAACAAAAATAACAGATATCAAAATAAAAGTTCACATAAGAATAATTATTCCGGGAAAAACAGAGGTAAAAAAAGATGAGCGCTTCAAAAAGACAAGGCATAATCGCAATAGGTGTCGGTTGTATTCTTGTTTCTGTTTTGCTTGTATTTTACGGTATTTCTCAACCTAAGGTCAATGAAACCCCTTTATCTCAGTTGCAAGATACGCTTTCCCAAACCTCGATTAAGACTTCATCGTCTGACAAAAATGATGCATCTTTTAAAAATTCAGGCGCTGATACTCAAACAACTGTGTTAAATAGTAAATCTTCTCAACCTTCTTCTGCTCATAGTGTTTCTTATCCTGTTAATTTGAATACTTGCACTTATGAAGATTTAGTTTCAATTGACGGAATAGGCGATACCAAAGCACAGGCTATTTTGGAATATCGTGATTATCTCGGCGGATATACAAATGTTTCTCAACTTAAGGAAATTAAGGGTATCGGGGACTCTACTTTTGCAAAGATTGAGCCGTATGTTACAGTATGATTAGTGATTTAAAAATTGTTTTAGAGAAAATATCAAATATATTTTTTACCAAAAGATGCGAATTTTGCGGTGAAGTAATTGAATTTGATAAAACGGTTTGTCCCGATTGCGAGAATTTACCTGTTAATAAGCCGCCTTATTGCACATATTGCGGTGTCAGTAAGGAAAAATGTAATTGCGACAAGCATAAAAGTGAATATAAGCAAATTGTGGCACCGTATTTATATCAAGATAATGTTAAGCGTGCTGTTTTGAATTTTAAAAGTGCTTATATGCCTTTTCTTTCAAAACGCTTTGCACGTGATATGGCAAAATGCATTCAAGAAAATTATTTTATGCAATTTGATATGATTACTTATACTCCGCTTTCTAAAAAGTCACTTAGAAAAAGAGATTATAATCAAGCATATTTACTTGCAAAAGAAATTTCGAAAATTTTAGATATTCCGCTTGCCGATTTGCTTATAAAGGTAAGAAAAACGAAAGAACAAAAATCATTGAATTCACGTGAGCGCAAGACTAATGTTTACGGCGCATTTGATTTGAAAGATAAAGATATTGTAATCAACAAAAGAATTCTTTTGATTGATGATGTCAAAACTACGGGTTCAACGCTTAATGAATGTGCTAAAATGCTTAATATTTACGGTGCTCAAAGTGTTTGGGCGGCAACTCTTGCTGTCGCCGTACCTAAAGAAAAAGGGGATAAAAAATGAAAAAAATATTATCTGTATTGCTTACATTTATTTTTGTTTTCTTGTGTGCTTGCAGTGCGCAGGGTACTCAGGATCGTCAGTTAAGCGCTCATATTGATGGTCTGATTGAGGAAACAACGATTGAATGGAAAGATGATAATACAGCTGTTGTTTCTTTTGATAAACACGCTGTTAATAATGTTGCTGTTAAGTTGAAAAAAGCAGTATCGTCACCGCTTAAGATATATAACGGCGATAATATTATTTATGAACAGGAAAATAACAGTACATATAAATATTGCTCATTTTCTCCAACTCAAACTACTTCTTTAAAATTAAAGCTTGACAATGGCAAGGAAAATGTTGAGTCAATTGCTGTTTACGAAAACGATAATGAGCCTGACAGTGATTTTAGGGTAACTGCATATATTCTTGCAGATAAAATTCAAAATATTGATGATTTGAAATCATATACATTTGACACAATTACTGATGTAATTCTTTTCTCATGCGTTAATTTTAACTCTGACGGTGAACTTCAATTTAATGACAGTGAGAATTATTCAGGCAAAAAAATGATGAAAACTGCGCTTAAGAATTTAAAAAGCGTTATAGGCGACAGAAATGTAAATATCTATGTCAATATTTTAGGACCCGATGCAGACGAAGGAATAAGCGATTGGAAATCTCAAATGGAAAATAAAGCTCAAAAGCATACCAAGGCTTTTGAAAACGATACACTTGCTACACAAATTAACGATTTGCTAAACGACTACAATTTTAACGGCGTTTTTTTTGATTATGAATATCCTATTAAGGCAAAGTATTGGAAAGCCTTCAGCAATTTTCTTGTCAACCTCGATTCAGAAATTGGCGGCAAAAAAATAGGTCTTGCAATGAGCGATTGGGATATCGGTATTTCTAAAGAGGCTATGCAATGTGTTGATATGGTTGAAATGATGGAATATGACCTTTTCGATGATTACGGTGACCATTCATCTTTTGATTGTGCTCAAAAAGGAATTGAGAAATTTATCAATGCGGGATTTGACAGCAAGGTACTTGATCTCGGTATTCCTTTTTACGGCAGACCTGCAGACAAGGGTGAATATTGGTATAATTACGGAGATTACGCAAAGATATTGGGCAAATATTCAAATAAGGCAGAGATTGACGGTAAACAAGCTTATTTCAATTCGTATGGACTTGTTTATGATAAAACTTCGCTTGCAATTGATTATGAACTCGGTGGTGTTATGGTGTTTAGATACGGTAGCGATGATTTAAACCACAAGGATATGTCGCTTTTCACCGCAATTAATCAAAGCATAAACGATAGAAAAAATTAGTACATTTAACAGCTCGAAAAGCAAATTTCCTTTTTTGAGCTGTTTTTTACTAAATCTTTACTATTTTACTATTTATTTTTTAGATTGTTTGTGATATTATACTATCTCGGATATAAGAGAGGTTAAATTATGACGAAGAAAAAATGGATTAATTTAATAGTTATTTTATTTGCATTTTTCGGCTTTGTTTACATAATGTCAACAATTCCGTTTTGCAGTGATGATTGGGCTTGGGGCGCTTCTGTCGGTGCGCAAAGGCTTGCATCACATTTTAGAGGATATAACGGCAGATATCTTGGAAACTTGCTCATTTTACTTTTGACTAAATCTAATTTTATAAAAACAATCGGAATGGCTGTCGTTTCGTTTTCTGTTATTTATTTAATTTATAAATATATTGGTGACGGCAAGCTGTTTTATTTCCTTTTTGTATTATTCCTTCTTGTTATAATGCCGACAAATATATTGAGGCAGACGATGGCTTGGGCTTCCGGTCTTGCTAATTATATTCCGCCGATTGCTTTGACATTGCTTTATCTTGTTGTTGTGAAAAACATATTTGATAAGGATATTCCGAAATATAAAAAATGGCTTATTCCTGTTTCGTTTGTTATAGGCTTGTGCGGTAACCTGTTTATGGAACACGTAACTATAATGAATGTTGTTGTGTCAATAGGTGTAATTGTTTATTCTTACATCAAGTTTAAAACGTTTTTTAGAGTTCACGTGTTTAATTTCTTGGGAAATATTTGCGGTGCGGCAATAATGTTTTCAAATTCAGCCTACGGTATTATTTCATCAGGTAATGACAGCTATAGAAGCGTGGCAGGGGAAAATGAAAGCTTTTTTTCTTGGCTTATTAAGAGTATTGACAGAGTTTGCACACGTTCGGTTGAAAGCAATGCTTTAATTAATATTCTTATAAGCATTATGCTTTTTACAATTGTGCTTGATATATCAAAGCAGTTTGAATTAAATAAGGGCAAAAAACGCTTTTTGTTTTCTTGCGTGATTTTTGATTTTGCATATACAGTGTTTGTTCTTATTAAAGAATATGTTCGCTTTCCCATAGGAACATTTACATCTCCCGCAGTGACTGTTATCAGATGTATTTTAGCAACGATTTTTATTATCAGCTTGATAGTTGTTCCGCTTGCTGCATATGAAGATAAAGACAGAGCGTTTAAAGCGGTAATGCCGATTTTGGCAGAGAGCGTACTCATTGTTCCGCTTCTTGTCGTTTCTCCCGTAACAGGCCGTTGTTTTTATCCGCCTTATGTTATGTTTATGCTTTATTCATGCGAGTTGATGAAATTTATTATGCAAAATTATGTCAACAACGAAAAGGTGAAAAAGACGGTATACGCTTTAGTTATTATCGGTGTGGCAATAGGTTCTGTATTTTATACTGTTAAATACACTCAGGTAAAGGCATTTGAAAATGAACGAAATTCTTTTGTGAGCGCTCAGATTGAATCCGGCAACAAAACAGTCTATCTTCCTCATTATCCGGCATACCTTGAATATTACACCGAAGGCACAACCCCAAGGCTTTTCAGGTGGTACGGTATGTGGGAAACAAGATATAAAGACTTTTACGATATTGACCAAAGTGTGAGAGTTGAACCTATAAGCTATGCTCGATATAAGCAAATTAAGAATAAATGATAAAAATCCCGCAATGGCAGTTTAATCTGTCTTGCGGGATTTCTTAGTTATTGTTATATTTAAAAATATAATAAAATTCACTTAATACGTCGTCAACGCTTTTCTTACTTATTCCTAAAACTACGCAGTTCATTACAACCGCAACGGCGGTTATGGATATAAAAGGAATTTTTAGCGTGGTGTTGAACATAACGATTAAAAGAATAACTGCAACAATCAATAGTAAAAGGCTTAATGCAAAATAAAAAGCATTAAATTTTGATTTTACATTTATATTAACAGTTGAACTTTTATCATTACCGTCAAAGCTAACTTCACTTAGCGGGGCTGAGCGGTAATATCTGTCGTTTTCAACATTGCCGATATACCGTGCGATATATTTGCCGCTGTTGTCTATGAAGCCGGTGAATTTTTTTCCGTTATAATCTGTATGTATTATTCTCGTGGACAGCGTATATCCTGCCTTATGCATATCGTAAAACGTTTTTTCAAAAAGCTTAATTGCGTCGTCACGGCTCATATTAAGCTTAATGCTGTCATTAGCGGTAAAAAACATAGCTTGTCCCTCCTTATTTAATCTTAAAATATCATATTGTTAATTAATTGTCAATACTGTTTATGTAAGGTATGGTATGACCATACCCGAATAGGTTTAAGCTATTCTTATTACAGATAAATACGAACCGACAGTAGGTGAGGCGGTAGTAACCATGCCTGATACAACCCTTAAAGCAACTGTAGAGGTTGAGTTTGCAGGAACGTTTACAATATAACTGCCGTTTGAGGTTCCTGTTGCACTGTTTGGAACAATTTCGCTGTTTGAATCAACTGTGCCGTTAATTGCAAGCGCCAATGTTGCATCATTAGCCGTTTCGCCTGTTACCTGATAATTTACAAGATATGCTTTGCCTGTTGTGCCGCCTGAAAGTGTGATAAGTCCGTTGTTATTGACAATATCTGCCGTGGCAGTATTATAAAGAGTTGACTGATAAGCAATGTTTTCTCCGGCAGCGTAGGTTGCGCCTGTTGCCGAATTGTTATAAAACAGAGCATAAGCAGCAGTCGGTGTCAAAAATGGAGGAACAGGTGGATGAGGAGGCTGCGGTATTGGCTCAAACGGCGGCATAGGACGTGGAGGATAAACATAGCAGGGTATCAAGCGCTCTACCATTTTAACTTCATAATCGGTGTCACAGCAACCGTTTGAAGAAGAATAAATATTCGTATCTAAATTTCTGAGATTTCTGTTGTTACAGCTCATAATTATATTATTTCCTTTCATATATTCGGCTTTTATGCCGTAATATATAATATGAAAAAAATAAAAAAACGACAAAATCTATTGAAATTATTTTTTTGGTATGTTAATATATCAAAGTCAAATATGCGGGTATGGTGGAATTGGCAGACACGCAAGATTTAGGATCTTGTGGGAAACCGTGCAGGTTCAAGTCCTGTTACCCGCACCATAATATCGGGGTGTGGCGCAGTTGGTAGCGCACTAGACTGGGGGTCTAGGGGCCGCAAGTTCAAGTCTTGTCACTCCGACCAAAAGGGCTACTTTTCAGTAGCCCTTGTTTTTTTAATTTTATATTTATGTAGCGAGCAGATTTTGTGTCTGCTTTTTTGTTGCGCCGATTTCAGCTCATATTATGTTTTTTCTTTATCAAGCTTTTTTAGTTCTCTGAAACTTTTTTTATAATATTTTTTCAAAAGTCTTTGTGTTTGCCGTTCACACAAGCCTATCATTGTTGAAAGTTTAGTGAGTGTTAAGTCCTTTTCATATAGAAATGCTTGCTCGATTATCGCAAAGCGTTTATCATTAAGATTATCTTTTCCTATAATATTTTTGAAATCCTTTGGTAGCATTTTCCTGACTATTTGCGTTAAAATTACTGTCAAATATCCGGCAACAGCGTATTCATAATCGGGCTTTTTTTCTTTGTATTCTTTTAATAGTTTTTTTGCAAGCGTATTATCAGTTTTTTCAAAATAACAAAAATAATGCTCTAAAAATACGCTTGATACATAATTCTTTTGCGAGCCGTCTTTCACCTGAATTAAAATGAATACGTCCTCAATAGGATTACTTTTGTCAAAGTCTTGCGAGTGAGCGATATTTGGACCTGTTATGAAAAAGTCGTCCTTTTTAAGATGAATTTCTTTATCATCTGTTATTAGTATTCCTTTTCCGCCGGTTACAAAGTGAAGTTCATAACATCCCTTTGCATGAGCGTGAGGAGGTATGCTTCGTCCGAGCTTTCCGCCGCCCAAATCCGTCATTAAAAAAACTACGCCGTTCCATTCAAATTTTATCATAATGCCACCTCTCTTGTATTATAACAAAATGCGACATTCAAGTAAAGATAATGTCGTATTTTGCTTTTGCCTTTGTGATATAATTTGTATGAGGTGAGTAGTTTATGAATAATTATATAAAAAAATACTATGTATCGTTTTGATTGTTTCATTTGCTTTTTCTCTTGTTTCCTGCTCAAACGGTAAAGCAGATAAGAGTGTGATTAAATCGCTTTTTACCGATACGTCTAAGGTATCGTTTTCTTATGATTATACACAGCTAAAGGATAAAAAACGCAATAAAACTAAATCTTGGCGAGATGGTATGGTTTCTGGAAACGGACTTCAAGGCTTTATTGAAAGCGGAAGCCCATATAGCGATACTTTTATTTTCCAAAATATGCATTTTATAATGCCGAATGAAAATCAGCGTACCTGTCCGGTTACCTTTGATGAGCTTGAAACGGTTAAGCAAAGCATAGTAAAAGGCAAGGATATAACCGATAATTCAAGCTATGATGATGTTTATCGTTATCATCCGGGAGGTCAGTTGAGAATTAATATTGCTCAAAGCCGTGCTGAAAATTATATCAGATATACTGATTATAACACTTCTCAGGTCGGTGTTACTTATAATGATAAAAATGGCACTTGGTTGCGTACCTCGTTTACCTCAATGGCTGACGATGTTGTTGTGACAAAGCTTGATAAATCCTCAAACGGTGCAAAACTTAATCTTACCCTCAGTTACGACGACCTTTCAACGCTTGCAAATTTCGGCGACAGCGATGAAAAAAATATGAAATATACTAAGCTTGCCGATAATTCGGGTGATTATCTCGCACTTGTTTCGCATTATCCTAATCATAAAAAGAGCGAACTTAAAAACGGCGGCTATGCAACTGTTACATATATTATTACATCAGGCGGTACTAAGAAAAGGGTTACTCTTGATAAAAATATTGATGAGTCGCAGTTTACAAGTGAAAATGCAGGCGTTAAAATTACCGATGCCGACAGCGTATATCTTCTCACCGTAAGTGAGCGTACCTACGATATGGGCGATATAAATACTTTTGATAAGCAAAAGGATTTCAAGCTTGTTGACGATTGTGTAAGTACCCTTAAAAATGTAGCTCAAAAGTACAATGATAAATCGGGATTTAATTATGATTTGGCGCTTAAAAATCATCTTGCAATTTATCAGCCGCAATTTAATAATGTGACCTTGTCGCTTGGTAAGGATAATTTTGATTCTAACGAAAAGCTTTTAAAAGCACAAAAGGGTAAAAAAGAAATAAATTCAGCTCTTGCCGAGCGTACATATTATGCCGGCAGATACGCTTATCTTTGCTGCAGCGGTTATTCAACAAGCCGCCTTTACGGTATGTGGACGGGAGAATTTAACACCGGCTGGGGAAGTAAATACACAATGGACGCTAATGTTAATTTACAAACCTCGTCTATGAATACAAGTAATATGGAAAGTACCCCGGTAGGCTATGCATATTTTATTTTGCGACAGCTTCCGGATTGGGAAGAAAATGCTTATGCAACTCACGGATTTACCGATGCTATTCAAGCCACTGTTAATACTGACGGTGACAAGGCTGTTATTACAGAAACGTGCTATCCTTATCCTTTCAGATATTGGAATGCAGGTACTTCTTGGATGATTAATCCGCTTTATGAAACATTACTTTCTTATGGTAATATTAATATTCCTCTTAGTGATGAATTTAATCTTGATAAGCTTAAGTCTGTTCTTTCAATCAGTGAAAAGGATTTGACGGATGAGCAAATTACCGAAATTAAAAATCGTGGTTATTTACGACTTGAGGAGGATATACTTTACCCCTTGCTTCAAAAAAGTGCAAATTATTGGGCACAGCTTATGACACCTGAATATTATACGGCTAATGACGGCTCAATCCATTATGAAAATGGTAAGACCTCCCTCAATGCTGACGAAACGTATTGCATTTTGCCGAGTTATTCTCCTGAAAATAATCCTTCAAATTATAACAGCCCGTCAGATGCAAACTGTGCAATCGATATTTCGGCGTGCCGTGATAATCTTGAAATGCTTAAAAAAGTAATGCAAGATGTTGACCCGAGTGCCGATATATCAAAATGGCAAGAGCTTGAGGATAAGCTTCCGCCGTATCTTTATGACGAAAGCGGCGCTCTTAAGGAATGGGCAACAACTGCATTTGAAGAAAACAACGAACATCGCCATTTGAGCCATTTGTACGGAGTATGGCCTTTGTTTGAAACTCAGGGAAATGATAAGCTTGCGAAAGCCTGCGAGCAGGCAATAGCAAACAGAACAAGCGAAAATGAGGCTTCTCACGCACTTGTTCATCGCAGCTTGATTGCCGCAAGACTTAAAGACTCCGAGTCGCTAAGCGATGCGCTTGTTAAGCTTATGAATCATAAAATCAGATATGATTCGCTTATGACTAATCACGACTATGACCGGGGAAGCTGTTATTGCACCGATTTTGCAATCGGATATCTCGGTATTATCAATGAAGCGCTTGTTTATTCTCACGATGATGATATTGAACTTCTTCCGGCACTTCCTGCCTCAGGTTTTGAAAACGGAACGCTTAAGGGAATTAAAACACGAAACCGTGCTACTGTAACCGAGCTTAAATGGAGCAACGGCGGTAAAAAAATATCCGCAGTTATTACCTCAGATATTGACCAAACACTTAATGTATCTGCTAAAGGTAAAACTCAAAACGTTACTTTTAAGGCAGGGGAAAGTAAAACAATTATTTTTTAATTTTATTTATTACAGCTCTTAGTTATTCTAAGGGCTGTTTTTATATGTTTGTATCTTTTTGTAAAAATCATCATAAAATATTAAAAAAAGTCTTGACAATTGAATGATTGTTCAACTATAATACAAGTAGAACAGTTGAGCAAATGTTCAATAGTAATAACAAATATTAATTGAGAGGATATATTTATTATGAAAAAGACTTATGGTATTGAAGTGGATTGTGCAAATTGTGCCGCAAAAATGGAGGATGCCGCTAATAAAACAGCAGGCGTTTCAAATGCAACCGTTTCATTTATGACGCAGAAAATGAAGGTTGAATTTGATGAAGGAGCAGATGAAAAGGCGGTTATGAAGCAGGTGCTAAAAAATTGCCGTAAGGTTGAGGATGATTGCGAAATTTTCTTTTAATGAGGTGATATTATGACTAAGAAGCAAAAAAAGGTATTAATAAGAATTATTGTATCTGCTGTTTTGCTTGCCGGAATAATGATTATTACTAAGCTTGTTGAAATTAATAAATGGATTCAACTTGTGCTTTACCTTGTTCCTTATTTAATAATAGGTTACGATATTCTTAAAAAGGCTTTAAAGGGAATATTTAAGGGTCAAATCTTTGATGAAAATTTCCTTATGGCTGTTGCAACCGTTGGTGCTGTTGCACTCGGCGAATTTTCCGAGGGTGCGGCAGTAATGCTTTTCTACCAAATCGGCGAGCTTTTCCAAAGTGTCGCTGTCGGAAAAAGCAGAAAAAATATAACTTCTTTAATGGATATTCGTCCCGACTATGCAAATGTTGAACTTAACGGTAAGCTTGAAAAGATTGACCCGGATGATGTCGAAATAGGAACTGAAATTGTAGTAAATCCGGGTGAAAAAGTGCCTATTGACGGCATAATTATCAGCGGCAATTCTACTCTTAACACAAGCGCTTTGACAGGTGAGAGTGTTCCTCGTTCGGCTGAAGTCGGCGATGAAATCATCAGCGGTTGTATTAACCTTACAGGTGTGTTAAGAATTAAAACTACCAAGGAATTTGGCGATTCAACAGTATCTAAAATACTTGAACTTGTTGAAAATTCAAGTATGAAGAAATCGAAATCCGAAAACTTTATTACCAAGTTTGCAAGATATTATACTCCTGCCGTATGCGGCGGCGCTCTTTTGCTCGCAATTTTGCCGCCTATTATTAGGCTTGTTTCCGGCACCGGTGCTATGTGGGGCGAATGGATTACACGTGCGCTTACATTCCTTGTTATCAGTTGTCCTTGTGCGCTTGTTATTTCTATTCCGTTGAGCTTTTTCGCAGGTATCGGCTGTGCTTCGGCAAACGGTGTTCTTGTAAAAGGCTCTAACTATCTCGAAGCCCTTTCCGATACTCAGTATGTTGTATTTGATAAAACAGGTACACTTACTAAGGGCGTATTTGAGGTAACGGGAATTTATCCTGCAAATAATTTTGATAAGGATACGCTTATTCGCCTTGCCGCTTTTGCTGAAAGTGCATCAAGTCACCCAATCAGCGTAAGCCTTAAAAAGAATTACGGTAAGGAAATTAACATTGACGAGGTTTCCGATATTCAGGAAATCGCCGGTCACGGTGTTTCTGCTCTCGTTGACGGTAAAAGAGTTTTTGCAGGCAATATTAAGCTTATGAAAAAAGAGAATATTTCCGTTGAATGCGAGCATGATGAGGGAACTGTCGTTTATGTTTCTTGCGACGGTGAATATGCGGGTTGCATAGTTATTTCAGACGTGGTTAAGGAAAACTCTAAGAAAGCAATTTCAAGCCTTAAGAAAAGCGGTATAGATAAAACCGTTATGCTAACGGGCGACTCAAAGCAGGCGGCTGAACGTGTTGCCAAATCTCTCGGTCTTGATGAATATCACGCAGAGCTTTTGCCTAGCGATAAGGTCGAGTGGGTTGAAAAATTACTCTCTCAAAAATCAGCTAAAAAGAAGCTTGCATTTGTAGGCGACGGTATTAATGACGCTCCCGTTCTTTCACGTGCCGATATCGGTATCGCAATGGGCGCTCTCGGCTCAGATGCGGCAATCGAGGCTGCCGATATTGTTCTTATGGATGATGACCCGTCAAAGATTGCTTTGGCACGAAAAATCAGCGTTCATACCCTCAAAATTGTTAAAGAAAATATCGTATTTGCTCTTGCAATTAAGGCAATTTGCCTTGTCCTCGGCGCACTCGGTATTGCAAATATGTGGGTTGCTATTTTTGCCGATGTCGGCGTTATGATTCTTGCGGTATTAAACGCAATCCGTGCATTGAAAATTAAATAATCATAGTTTATTACAATCAAAAAGCGTGCCACTTCTCCTTGTGTAAAAGGAGAAATGGCACGCTTTTTGTGACCGTTAAGACTTTTTTAGAATTATTATTTTACTTTAATCTTTAAAGTCTTTGAATATTTGCCGTAAAATTTTTCGCCCTGTGACTGATTCTTATAAGCACGGATACGAACATAGTATGTCTTCTTGCTCTTGAGCTTTGAAATTTTTTTAGACTTAACTTTTTTACCCTTTGCAGTAACGGTTTTGGTAGTCTTTTTAGTGAATTTCTTTGAGGTTGAATACTGAATTTCATAGCCCGTAACATTTTTGATATTGTTTTTCCAGCTTACAGTGATTTGCTTTTTCTTTTTGCTCTTCACCGAGGTGATATTTGCCTTTGGCTTTTTAATACCGGACATTACATAGCTCTCGGTTGAAGATAATGCAGGGTTTGAATTGAGCGAAACTGTAAGCGAATATGAGCCGTTATCCTTGGCATAGAGTATGTTGTTTTTTACCTTTGCAACGCTTGGCTTACTGCTTTTGAATGTTACCTGATTATTTACTAAAGAAACGCCGGAAACGCTTAAGCCATTGTTGAAATACGCCAATGCTGTAAGCGGAACATAGCTCTTGCCGCTGACAATTTCAAGTTGACATCTGAGCGAAACGTTTGAAATGAGAGTATTAACTGTTGCATTTACTGAAGTATCTGCAAAGTTTGTATACGGTACAGTTACCTGATTTTGTGAATAAATAACATACATTGAGGTTATGCCGTTTAATGTAAAAAATCCAACTCCTACACCTTGTGCACTGTTCAATAACGAATGTGCAGCATAGGTTTTAACCTGCGATTTAATACTGTCATAAGTAGGGACATCGTAAAAAGCATAAATCGTCGTGATTATTCCCGTAGGGATGTAAGATGAAACCGTATCGCCGTTAGGAAGATACAT
Source organism: Eubacterium sp. CAG:251 (assembly GCA_000436835.1). GTDB lineage: Bacteria > Bacillota > Clostridia > Oscillospirales > Acutalibacteraceae > Eubacterium_R. The sequence goes on along the minus strand of FR889161.1, from coordinate 237,556 downwards.
ATCCTGCGTATCATAATAAACGAATACGTCCTTTGCTCGTTGCTTTGCTTGTTCACAGAGGTTGTTGTCAAGAGAAAGCGGTGCCATATTCGATGCTTTTCTGCATTCGTTTATTGCATTTAATGCTTCATCAATCAATGAGTTGTTTTCTGTTCCGCAAAATGTTATGCTTGCACATTTTGATGAATCTGCGGCAAATGCAGAGGTTGCAAATGAGAGCGAAGTAATACTTATTGCTAATGCAAGTAATAATGATAAAACTTTTTTCATAATCTTCACCTATTTTATTCAGTTTTTAAAAAGGTGAGCTTAATGCCGGCCTTTTCTGAATTTGTATTATATTTTATTGTTCATTTTCAACGTCAATCTGCTTTGAAACTGTATCTGCCTGGAATGCCTTTTCAGGGTCAAAGTCCTTTTCAGGGAAGATGAGGTTGAGTACGATACCTGCAATTGAAGCAACAGCAAGAGCTGTAAGAGTGATATTGTGACCGCCGACAGTAAATGTGATACCGTTTGTAAGGCCGAGTGCTACAACAAGGATAACTGCGGCAATAATAGTATTTCTTGCTTTTGAGAAGTCAACCTTAGCCTCAACAACGTTTCTTACACCGATAGCGGAAATCATACCGTAAAGAACGAATGAAATACCGCCTACTACTGCACCTGGAATTGACTCGATAATAGCGGCAAACTTAGGGCAGAATGAGAATACCATTGCAAAATATGCGGCAATTCTTACTACTCTTGGGTCATAAACCTTTGAAAGAGCAAGTACGCCTGTGTTTTCGCCGTATGTAGTGTTAGCAGGAGCGCCGAAAAGGGAAGCAAGTGTTGTTGCAAGACCGTCACCTAAAAGTGTTCTGTGAAGGCCTGGGTCTTGAATGTAGTTTTTCTTACAAGTAGCTGAAATAGCAGAGATATCGCCGATATGCTCCATCATTGTTGCAATTGAAATAGGAACAAGAGCGATGATTGCAGAAATTGCTTTGCCGCCGTCGTGAACACCGCCGAATACGGTTGAACTCCATTCGATAGGGAATCCAATCCAAGCAGCCTCTTTAACACCTGTGAAGTCAATTGCAAAACTTTCTACTCCACCGATGTTACCTACAACAACTGCTGTAAGATATGCGCCGATTATACCGAGTAAAATAGGAATAATCTTAATCATACCTTTACCGAAAATGTTAAAGATAATAACAAGAACGAGTGCTATAACGGCAAGCCACCAGTTTTTCGTACAATTGTTTACTGCTGACGGTGCAAGTCCCAAGCCGATTGCTATAATAATCGGTCCTGTAACTACAGGCGGGAAAAGTTTCATAATCTTATTAATACCGACTGCTTTAATCAATGCGGCAAGAATAAGATAAATAAGACCGGCACACGCTACGCCGAGGCAAGCATAAGGTAACATTTCTTTATTAGCCGTTCCGTCCTTAGCCATCGGTGCTACTGCTGCATATCCGCCTAAGAATGCAAATGACGAACCAAGGAATGCCGGTACCTTAAATTTGGTAAGACAGTGGAACAAAAGAGTACCTAAACCTGCAAAAAGAAGAGTAGTGGAAATACTCAAACCTGTAAGAAGAGGTACAGTTACGGTTGCGCCGAACATAGCAAACATATGCTGAAAGCCAAGCACAAGCATTTTGGGAGTGCCGAGCTGCCTTGCATCGTAGATGCCGTCTCTGCCGACTTTTGGTTTGTTAGACATTTTTCAAGTCCTCCTAAATTATTAAATTTGTAATGATATAGAAAATAATTCTAAAGTGAATTAAAATTATTTAGTACCAAAAATTCTGTCGCCTGCGTCGCCGAGACCAGGAATGATATAAGCGTCTTCGTTGAGCTTTTCATCAAGAGCGGCACAGTAAATATCAACGTCGGGATGAGCTTTTTTGAGAGCCTCAAGACCTTCCGGAGCGGCAATAATGCACATAAATACAATCTTTCTCGGGTTTCTCAATTTGATTTGACCGATAGCGTCGATTGCCGAGCCGCCTGTTGCAAGCATCGGGTCAACAACATAAACGTCTCTCTGGTCAATATCCTTCGGTAATTTGCAATAATATTCAACAGGAGTATGAGTTGTTTCATCTCTATATAATCCGATATGACCGATTCTTGCGGCAGGAACGAGGCTTACACAACCGTCAACCATACCCAATCCGGCACGAAGAATAGGAACAAATGCAAGTTTTCTTCCTGCAATGTGGTTACACTTTGCAATACCGCAAGGAGTTTTAACGTCAACTTGCTCTGTAGGTAAATCTCTTGTTGCTTCAAAAGTCATAAGCATTGCAATTTCGTTTACAAGTTCACGGAAATCTTTAGTGCTTGTATTTTCGTTACGAAGAATGCTGAGCTTATGCTGAATAAGCGGATGGTCAAAAATGACTACTTTTCTTTCCATAAATATATCCTCCAAAATCTTTTTGCTCAAATTTTATCATATTATGTCTAAATAAACAATAAAGGTTACACACTTGTAATTATTTTTTGTTAATAAAATGTTAAATATTGTCATTAACACTCAAAACCTTGCCTTTTCTAAATTAATATATTATAATAGTCTAAATATGGAATATTATATCTAATAGAGATAGGCATGGTATATATGGATAAATTTAAACTTGTAAGTAAATATAAGCCGACAGGCGACCAACCGCAAGCAATTGATGCGTTGGTAAAAGGTGTACTTGACGGCGATAAAGAGCAAACGCTTATGGGCGTAACAGGTTCAGGTAAAACCTTTACTATGGCTAATATAATTGAAAAGATAAATCGTCCGACGCTTGTCCTTGCTCATAATAAAACTCTTGCAGCTCAGCTTTGCAGTGAGTTTAGAGAATTTTTTCCCGATAATGCAGTTGAATATTTTGTTTCTTATTATGATTATTATCAGCCGGAGGCTTATGTTCCGACAACAGATACGTATATTGAAAAAGATTCCTCAATTAACGATGAAATAGATAAGCTTCGTCATTCGGCAACTTCTGCGCTTTTTGAAAGACGAGATGTAATTATAGTTGCTTCTGTTTCCTGTATTTATTCAATCGGTGACCCGATAGATTATAAGAGTATGGTTATCTCACTTCGTTCGGGTATGGAGTACGGACGTGATAAACTTATTGAAAAGCTTGTTTCAATTCAATATGAAAGAAATGATATTAATTTTGTAAGAAATAAGTTCAGAGTAAGGGGAGATACGGTTGAAATCTTTCCGGCAGGCTCTAACGGCACAGCTGTCAGAGTTGAATTTTTCGGCGATGAAATTGACAGAATTTGTGAAATTCAGCCGCTTACGGGCAAGGTAGAGGGTATTCTTTCTCACGTTGCTATTTATCCGGCTTCTCACTATGTTGTCGGCGCTGAAAAAATGAATAAAGCAATCGATAAAATTTACCGTGAAATGGTTGAACGTGTTGCCGAATTTGAATCAAAGGGTAAGCTTCTTGAAGCGCAGAGAATTAAAGAGAGAACAATGAACGATATTGAAATGCTCAGGGAAACAGGTTTTTGCAAGGGTATTGAAAACTATTCGGCTGTTATGAGCGGTCGAAAGCCGGGGCAGGCGCCGTTTACCTTGATAGATTATATGCCTGATGATTTTCTTCTTTTTTGCGATGAAAGCCACGTTATGCTTCCGCAGGTTAGGGGTATGTATGCAGGGGACCGAGCAAGAAAGGAAAGCCTCATCGAATATGGCTTTAGATTGCCGAGTGCCCTCGATAACAGACCGCTTACTTTTGATGAGTTTTATAAAAAAATAAATCAGGTAATATTCACTTCTGCCACCCCCGGTCAATTTGAAAGAGAACACAGTGCGCAAATTGTTGAGCAGGTTATCAGACCGACAGGTCTTCTTGACCCGATTATTACCGTTAAGCCTACAGAGGATCAAATGGACGACCTGTTGTCTGAAATAAATAACCGAGCCGCATTGGGTGAAAGGGTACTTGTTACAACGCTTACTAAAGCGATGGCTGAGGATTTGACGCATTATCTTGAGGGCTTCGACGTTAAGGTAAGATATATGCACCACGACATTGATACAATAGAACGAATGGAAATTATACGTGATTTACGTTTGGGTGAATTTGACGTTCTTGTCGGAATTAACCTTTTACGTGAAGGCCTTGATATTCCCGAAGTATCGCTTGTTGCTATTCTTGATGCTGATAAAGAAGGCTTTTTAAGAAGTGAAACTTCGCTTGTCCAAACAATAGGCAGAGCGGCAAGAAATGAACACGGTGAAGTTATTATGTATGCCGACAGCGTAACTCCGTCTATGGAAAAAGCTATAACGGAAACTGTTCGCCGCCGTGAAATTCAGGAAAAATATAATGCTGAACACGGTATTACCCCTAAAACTATTAAAAAGGATGTTCATCAAATTATTGAAATTACGTCTAAGGAAAAACTCGATGGAAAGAAAAAGCATCTGTCAAAGAAGGAACGTCAGTTGATGATAGCCGAGCTGACAAAGGAAATGAAGGAGGCTGCAAAGTTGCTTGAATTTGAGCATGCTGCATATCTTCGTGACCAAATTGCTGAGCTTGAGGGTAAAAAAGTAAAGTGAAAGGAATGTTACGATGAATAAAAATATTGTTATTAAGGGTGCGAGAGAGCATAATTTAAAAAATATAGATTTAACTATTCCGAGAGATAAACTTATTGTTTTTACAGGTCTTTCAGGTTCGGGCAAATCAAGCCTTGCGTTTGATACTATTTATGCCGAGGGTCAAAGAAGATATGTAGAATCGCTTTCCTCTTATGCAAGGCAGTTTCTCGGTCAAATGGAAAAGCCTGATGTTGATTATATTGACGGTCTTTCTCCCGCTATTTCAATTGATCAAAAAACTACAAGCCGTAACCCTCGTTCAACTGTTGGAACAGTTACCGAAATTTATGACTATTTAAGGCTTCTTTATGCAAGAATCGGAACACCTCATTGTACTAAGTGCGGCAGAGAAATTACTCAGCAAACTGTTGACCAAATAGTTGACAGGGTGATGGAACTTGATAAAAAAACACGTATTCAAATTTTGGCTCCGATTGTTAAAGGCCGCAAGGGCGAATTTGTTAAGGAACTTGACGGTATAAGAAAGTCAGGCTTTGTTCGTGTTCGTGTTGACGGCTCGGTTTATGATTTGAGTGAAGAAATAAAGCTGGAAAAAAATAAAAAACATAACATTGATGTAATAGTTGACAGGCTTGTTATAAATGATGATATTAAATCACGTTTGACGGATTCTGTTGAAACAGCCACTCACCTTGCCGACGGCAATGTTGTTGTTGATATAGTAGGCGACAGAGAGGAACTTTTTTCGCTTAATTACGCCTGCCCTGAGCATGGTGCGGTTATTGAGGAAATGAGCCCCAGAATGTTCTCATTTAACAATCCTTTCGGCGCTTGTAAAAAGTGCGGCGGTCTTGGCTCGTATAAAGAAATTGATCCTGATCTTGTAATTCCAAATAAAAAACTTTCTATTAATCAAGGTGCTGTTAAGGCTTCGGGCTGGAGCGTTAAGGACGGCGCTATTGCAAAAATGTATTATGAGGGAATTGCTAAGGAATACGGTTTTTCACTTGATGTTCCTGTTGATATGATACCAAAGGACGGACTGAGAGCAATTCTTTACGGTACAGGCGGAAAGAAACTTAAGATGAAACGTGTCACCTCTTACGGTACAGGCGATTATCAAACTGATTTTGAAGGTGTTATTCCTAATTTAAAGCGCAGATATGAAAGCACAAGCAGCGAATGGGCAAGGGGCGATATTGAAGCTGTTATGACTACGTGCACCTGTCCTGACTGTAAGGGTGCAAGGCTTACCCCTGAGATTATGAGTGTAACCGTAGGAGGTAAGAATATTTATGAATTTTGTTCAATGCCAATATCCGAAGAATTGGATTTCGTAAATAATCTTGAACTGACATCACGTCAGCAAATGATAGGTAAGCTTGTAATCAATGAAATTAGGCAAAGACTTAGTTTTCTTAACAGTGTAGGTCTTGATTATCTTTCGCTTGCTCGTGAGGCTGCTACTCTTTCGGGCGGTGAAGCTCAACGAATTCGTCTTGCAACTCAAATAGGTTCGTCCCTTATGGGCGTGCTTTATATTCTTGACGAGCCGTCAATCGGTCTTCACCAAAGGGATAACGATAAACTTCTCGGCACTCTTAAAAATCTTCGTGACTTGGGTAATACACTGATTGTTGTTGAACACGATGAAGATACTATGCGTGCGGCGGATTTTATTGTCGATATCGGACCCGGAGCAGGAATTAACGGCGGTGAGCTGATAGCGGCAGGTTCTGTTGATGATATCATCAATTGCGAAAGGTCAATTACGGGTATGTATTTAAGCGGCAAACGTAAAATTCCCGTACCTGAAAAGCGGAGAAATGGCAACGGAAAAAAACTTACTGTTATCGGCGCTCAGGAAAATAATCTTAAAAATATTGACGTTGAATTTCCGCTTGGTAAATTTATTGCAGTTACCGGTGTGTCAGGCTCAGGTAAGTCAAGCCTTGTCAATGAAATTCTTTATAAATATCTTGCCAATGTATTAAACGGGGCAAAAAAACGTCCCGGTAAGTTCGAAAAAATCACAGGTGTTGATAATCTTGATAAGGTTATTAATATCGACCAATCCCCGATAGGCAGAACTCCACGTTCAAATCCTGCAACATACACAGGCGTTTTTAACGATATCAGAGAACTTTATGCTCAAACCCCCGACGCTAAGCAAAAGGGGTATAAGGCAAATCGCTTTTCGTTTAATGTTAAGGGCGGTAGATGTGAGGCTTGCGAGGGTGACGGTATTGTTAAAATTGAAATGCATTTTCTTGCCGATGTTTATGTTCCTTGCGAGGTTTGCGGCGGAAAGAGATATAACAGGGAAACTCTTGATGTCAAATTTAAAGGAAAATCCATTTTTGATGTTCTTGAAATGACTGTTGATGAAGGTGCAGAGTTTTTTGAAGCTCAGCCGAAAATTTACCGTAAGCTTAAAACTCTTCAGGATGTCGGCTTGGGATATATCAAAATCGGTCAAAGTGCAACAACACTTTCCGGCGGTGAGGCTCAACGTGTCAAGCTCGCAACCGAGCTTTCTAAAAGAAGCACGGGCAAAACCATTTATATTCTTGATGAACCTACAACAGGACTTCACACAGCCGACGTTCATAGGCTTACAACTGTTCTTGATATGCTTGTAAATGCAGGAAATACCGTTGTTGTTATTGAGCATAATCTTGACATAATCAAAACGGCGGACTATATTATTGACCTCGGCCCTGAGGGTGGCAAAGGCGGCGGAACAATTGTTAAAACCGGTACTCCCGAGGAAATTGCCGATTGTGAAAATTCATATACAGGTCAATATCTAAAACCTCTTTTGAAAAAATAGATTATTTACACATAAAATTTAATATGATATAATATATTTGGCAAATAAAACGATTTTTTAGATATTCATAAGGGGGAATATTTATGAGAAATCATTTAGTTACTTCCAAGCAGCCGCTTTTAAATATTGACGGTACTTTGCGTGAACCCGGCTGGAGCACAAGTCTTGTTCAAACATATAACCGCAGGGATATTAAAAAGCGTGTTACCCGTATTAAAGAATGGGATTATTATTCGGTTATTTCAAATAAGAATAATATCGCCGTTTGCTTTACTGTGTCTGATTTGGGCTATATTGAACTTGACAGTGTAAGCTTTATTGATTTTTCCGTACCGAGAGAGCATACTCAAGGCAATATTTTGCCATTTCCGTTGGGCAGGCTTCATATGCCAAGTGATTCTTCAATCGGCGATGTAAAAATTTCCAATTCAAAGCTCGGTCTTGAATTTTTGGTTAAGGATGAAAAACGCATTATTCGTTGCGATTTTCCTGAATTTAACGGCGGCAAGGGTCTTAAAGCAAATATCACTCTCGAAAGCCTTGATGATGACACTATGGTAATTGCCACTCCGTTTAAAACGGATAAAAAGGCGTTTTATTACAATCAAAAAATTAATTGTATGCGTGCTTGTGGCAAGGTAATGTATGACGGAAAACTGTATGAATTTTCGCCTGAAACAGACTTCGGAGGTCTTGATTGGGGCAGAGGTGTTTGGACCTATGATAATATTTGGTATTGGGGTTCAGGCTCAGGTGAGGTTGACGGTCACCGTTTCGGTTTTAATATCGGTTACGGTTTCGGTGACACATCTGCCGCAAGTGAAAACGTGATTTTTTATGACGGTAAGGCTCATAAGATAGATGATGTTAAATTTAATATCGGAGATAATTATACCGATCCTTGGACCTTTACGTCATCAGACGGCAGATTTGAAATGAAATTTGAGCCTATTATTGACAGAAGCGATTATACAAGCGCACTCGGTATAATTGTTACAAATCAGCATCAGGTTTTCGGCAGAATGACCGGTAAGGCCGTTCTTGATGACGGTACGGTTATAAGAATAAAAGATTTCCTTTGCTTTGCGGAAAAGGTACATAATAAATACTGACCTACCTTTAAAAATCCCTCGAAAAATCGGGGATTTTTTTATACCCAAACGGTTACAAAAATTAATTTGTGTAATATTGCTATAAATGCTATGTAATATTTGTGTAATTATTTTTAAAATAGTTGTTTATTTTATTGTTACTTTCTGTTATAATATTATAGATTTATTTATAAGGAGGAGTGCATGTGCCTAAATTTAAGGGTGTAAAAATAATTGCCATATTGTGCCTTGTTGCATTTTTGTTTTGCGGCTGTAATAGCTTTCGGCTCTCTTCCTCGATTGATGATTTGATTTCTCCCATTTCTCCGAGCGGTGATAATGCAGGTGTTCAAAGCGCTGTTGATGAATATTGTAAAAGCGGCTATTCAATCAAAATTCCGGCAACGGGAAATTATACAACGTCTTTCATTTTAAAAGATATTGACGGCGATAAAATTAATGAGGCCGTAGCATTTTATGAACCGTCAAACAAGGTTGGCACGATTTCTATGGCGGTTATTAAAAAAAGCGGTGAGCGTTGGAGCGTTATTGCAAATGTTGACGGTACTGCTACCGATGTAAACAGTGTTGATTTTTGCGATTTTAATAATGATGGAAAATTGGAAATAATTGTTTGTTGGAGCGTTGTATCAAAGCAAACCGGTACATCCATTAACGTTTATTCTCAAAATGAAAATGACAACAAATATTCATTAAAATCTGTTTCAAAAGCAATTACAGGCAGTAATTTTATTTGTGTTGACGCTAATGATGACGGTGTTATGGAACTTCTTGTTTTTGCAACCGGCACTTCGAGCGAAAACCCGAGAGCAGAGCTTTATTCGTTTGGAACAGGTAAGAGGGAACTTATCGGCGAAACAAGGCTTGACAGCACGATTACTTCATTTGAGAGTATAAAGTATGCTAAAACCGATGAGGGTACTTCTATTTATGCCGATGCGCTTTGCGCCGACGGTTCATCAATGGTGACGGAATTTATTTATTGGTCTGATTATTACAATTCAATTATTTCTCCGTTTTACAGCTATTCGACGGGAAGAACTAAGGAAACTTTACGTTCAAGTCAGGTAACATGCCGTGATATTGACGACGACGGATATATCGAGATTCCTGAGGATACTTCTTCTAAAAAGCAATCATCTGAGATTACGTCTCAAAATTGGGTGAATTACGGTAATACAGTTTTATCGCATAAATGTTATTCGTTTTCTTGCAAGCGTGACGGTTATATTCTTGTGATTGACGATGATGATTTTTCTAAGGTTAAAGCGAATTATGACAGTGAATCAAGAAAACTTACAATTATCAATAAAAAAAATAAGAGTAATGTTTTTGAAATAGTTACACTTATCAATTCAAACTACAGCGTTAATGACCCTAAATATAAAGACTATACAATGATTATGAAAAACAGCGGCTTTGTTTATCTTGCTAAGGTAAACAAAAGTTCCGATATTGATATAAATATTCAAACCTTAAAAGATATGATTAAAGTATACTGATTTTAGGAGGTATATGTATGAAAAAAGTGCTTGTTGCCGAAGACGAAGAATCTATCAGAGAGTTTATAGTTATCAATTTGACACGAAGCGGTTACAATGTTGAGCAGGCTGAAAATGGTGCAGTTGCGCTGGAAAAGTTTTCTCAGGATGAAACAGGCTTTGATGTTGCAATTCTTGATATTATGATGCCGGAGCTTGACGGCCTTTCTGTTTGTAAGGAACTTCGCAAACGTTCAAGTGATTTGGGTATTATTATGCTTAGTGCTAAAACTCAGGAAATGGACAAGGTTACAGGTCTTATGTACGGTGCTGACGATTATGTTACTAAGCCGTTTTCGCCAAGCGAACTTATGGCAAGGGTTGACGCTGTTTACAGAAGAGTAGAAATGACACGTGGTTTTAGAAAAAATGATACAACGGGCGACAGTATTATTCTTGATGAATTTGAACTTAACCTTCGTAATCGTACCCTTTCAAAGAACGGTGAAATGATAGAACTTACTCAAGTTGAATTTCAAATTATTGAATATTTCTTTAAAAATCCGAATGCTGCTCTTTCAAGAACAGATATTCTTAAGACTGTTTGGGGTGCTAATTATTTCGGAGACGAAAAAATTGTAGACGTAAATATCAGACGCTTAAGAATGAAAATTGAGGATAATCCATCAAGTCCGACAAGGCTTGTAACTATTTGGGGACTTGGCTATAAGTGGATAACGGATAATCAATAATTTTATTTTTTTATAATGGCAGGACTAACAGTAATGAAAAAATTTTCTAAGGAAAAATTGCATTTACCTAAAATTGACGGTATTACACTAAGATGGCTTATTAATATTATAGGCGTTATTGTAGTATTTTTTATTATTGTTTTTATTATTTCAGCCTTTTCAATTAAAAATACATATTATTCCAATGTCGAAAGTATACTCAATTCCGGCGCTTCTTCAACTGCTGTCAGTTATTTCAGCGCAAATCTTGATGCGGGTAATACTCTTGAACAGTCAGCCGCAGAATATATTGACAGCTACAGTTATAAGGAAAAAACTACTACCTGGATAATTGATATTGACGGCAATGTTGTTGTATCGTCAAGCGGTTTTGCTATTGAAAAACAAGATATGCCTGATTATACGCAGGCGCTTCAAAATGACAACAATAAAGCTAAATATATCGGTAAAATCAGCAACGGCGAAAAGGTTATGGCAGTTTGCAGAATCATTAAGGATTCAAACGGAGACAATGTCGGAGCCATTCGTGTTTTGTCTTCACTTGAACAAATTGACAGGCAGGTTACAACGCTTATATTTCTTGTTTTAGCGGCGCTTATTATTGTTTTTGCATTAATTATATTTTCTAATTTGTTTTTTATACGTTCAATTATTTTTCCGGTTCAGGAAATAACTGAAACCACTAAAAAAATATCACAGGGCGATTATTCTGCTCGAATTGAAAAAAAATATGACGATGAAATAGGTAATCTTTGCGACTCTATTAATACAATGGCTGAGGAAATTTCAACTACAGATAAAATGAAAAATGATTTTATTTCAACCATTTCTCATGAGCTTCGTACACCGCTTACATCAATTAAAGGCTGGGGCGAAACACTTATGCTCGGTACAGATGATTCAGTTGATGAACTTACACGCAAAGGTTTGCAGGTTATTGTTAAGGAAGCGGGAAGACTTGAAGGATTTGTTGAGGAGCTTCTTGATTTCTCACGACTTCAAAGCGGAAGAATGAATCTTCGCCTTGCTAAGACTGACTTATTTGCCGAACTTGACGAAACGGTATTCACATTTCGTGAAAGAGCGCTTAGAGACGGAATTGAGGTTAAATACAGTATTCCTGAAGTACCGGCGATTGCAAATGCTGATGCTAACAGATTAAAACAGGTGTTTATGAATATTCTTGATAATGCGCTTAAGTATTCACGTTCGCCAAGCAAAATATTTGTTAAAGCAGAGTTCACTAAGCTTGATAATCAAAATTTTGTTAAAATTGCTATTGCTGACCAAGGTTGCGGAATAAGTAAAGAGGATTTGCCGCACGTAAAAGAAAAGTTTTATAAAGCAAATGTTTCGGTCAGAGGCTCAGGCATAGGTCTTGCTGTTACAAACGAGATAGTTAATCTTCATCACGGCAAACTTGAAATTGACAGTCAAGAGGGCAAGGGTACACTTGTTACCATTTATCTTCCTGTTGAAAACAGTCCGACTAAAAATGAACTTAATGATATGAAGCAAAATGAGACTGTGCAGGATGCTGAAATTAATGAGGGCGTAGAAATTAACAAAAACTGAAAGGCTTAAAAGTATGAAAGATAAGAAAATGCATAAAACCTCAGTCGGAGGACAGGCTCTTATTGAGGGAGTTATGATGCAAGGTCCCCGTGGCATAGCAACAGCCGTTCGCAAAACTGACGGAGATATTGTTGTTAAACATCACGAATTTAATCATTTACGTGATAAGCATAAATTTTGGGGATTGCCGGTAATCAGAGGTATGGTCAATTTTGTGGAATCAATGATTTTGGGCTATAGAATGCTTATGTATTCAGCTGAAGCGTCAGGTATGGAAGACCTTGAAGATGTTGAGATGAATAAGTTTGAAAAATGGCTTACTGACAAACTTGGCGATAAATTTATGAACATTTTGATGGGCATTGCTACTGTTTTAGGATTTGCACTTGCTTTTGTGATTTTCTTCTATCTTCCTGTTCTTGCATTTAATAAGCTTAATCAGGCTTTTGACGGCTCATTAACACCTTGGCAGGGAACAATTGAGGGTGTTATGAAAATACTTATTTTTGTAATCTACATTGCAATTGTAAGCCAAATGAAGGACATTAAGCGTACTTTTATGTATCACGGAGCAGAGCATAAATCAATTGCCTGCTATGAAGCCGGCAAAGAACTTACAGTTGAAAATGTACGTGAAAGCTGTCGTTTTCATCCGAGATGCGGAACTTCTTTTATCTTTGTAATGCTTATTTTCAGCATTATTTTCAGCACTGTTTTGTCTAAGATATTTCCCTCAATTGCTCAAGTTAGAGTATTGTGGATGCTTTTAAAGCTTGCATTCATTCCGCTTCTTATGGGTGTTGGATATGAGTTTATTAAGTATGCAGGTAAACATGATAATTTGCTTGTTAAGATTTTGAGCGCACCCGGTTTGTGGATGCAAAGACTTACTACTAAAGAACCGACTGATGATATTATAGAGGTCGGTATTGAATCTCTTAAGGCAGTTATTACGGATAATCCCGAGGATGATGAGATAAAATGATATTGAAAGAGGCATACAGCTATGCTGTTACTTTTTTAGAAAGAAACGGTGTTGACGAAAGCGATTTTAAAGCGCTTTGCGTTGTTTGCTCAATTTTAAATATTAAAAACAGCGAATATGACTTACACAGAAACGATTTTGTACCAAACAAAAAACTTGCCGATATGCTTTGGAAATTGAAAGACGGTCAACCGCTTCAATATGTTTTGGGCAAATGGGATTTTTATGAAAGCGAATTTTATATAGGCAAGGGTGTATTGATTCCTCGTCCTGAAACGGAAGAGCTTGTTGAAAAAGCAATTGATTATATTAAAACACTTGAAAAATGCACTGTTTATGACTTATGTGCCGGCAGCGGATGTATCGGCTTAAGCATTGCAAAAAAGTGCAAAAATGCTTTCGTTTATCTTATTGAAAAAAGTGAAGATGCGCTCATTTATTTGAAAAAAAACGCAAAAGGCATTGAAAATGTTAAAATCATACAAGGTGATATTTGCAAAAGTGACAGCTTTTTTGAGCTTGAGAATGCCGATATAATTATTTCAAATCCACCTTATATTAAAAGCGATGATATCGCTTGTTTGCAATGTGAGGTTTTAAAAGAACCGCTTATGGCTCTTGACGGCGGAAAAGACGGACTTGACTTTTATCGTATAATCAACGATAATTGGAATAATAAACTTAATAAAAACGGCAAGCTTTTCTTAGAAATCGGAGACGAACAGGGAAAAGATATTTTGCATATACTTTCAAATTTTAATAATATTAATGTTTTTAAAGACTTATATGGCAATGACAGAATGGTTGTTGCCGATAAAAAATAATAAAAAATAAAATGAAAACAAGGATGATTCTATGCTTTCAATTCTTTCATATTTAAGATCAGGTAATTATATAGAGGCAATTATTGCTATTTTGTCACGTTGCTTTGTCGTGTTTTGTTGCTTACCTATTCACGAACTTGCCCATGGCTTAATGGCTGATAAACTTGGCGATCATACTGCACGAAATCAGGGCAGACTGACATTTAACCCGTTTGCTCACCTTAATCTGCTTGGCACAATAATGATTTTTCTTTTTGGTATTGGCTACGCAAATCCCGTACCTATTAATCCGAATAATTTTAAAAATCCTAAAAAGGGAATGGCACTTACCGCACTTGCCGGTCCTGCCTCCAACCTTTTAATGGCTTTTGTATCTCTGTTTTTCTACTATGGAATACTTGATTTTGCAGGACTTAACAGTACTGTTACTTATGCTGTTGCTTATTTCTTCTATTTTGCCGCAAGCGTAAATGTAACACTTGCAGTATTTAACCTTATTCCGATTCCTCCGCTTGACGGCTCCAGAATTTTGCTTGCCGTTTTGCCTGATGACAAGTATTTTGGCTATATGAAATATGAAAGATATATTATGATTGCAATTATGATTGCTCTCTTTACAGGTGTGCTTGATACTCCTATTTCTTTGCTTTCTAATGCTCTTATGAGTGTTGTAGGCATAATTCCAAAGCTTTTGTTTGGTCTTTTGGTGAGGTAATTAATGGAACAGCTTAGTTATAAAATAGATGTTTTTGAAGGTCCGATGGACCTTTTACTTCATCTTATTTCAAAGCATAAATTAAATATTAACGATATTCCTATAGTTGAGCTTGTAAATCAGTATCTTGATTATGTTAGGCAGATGCAAGAACAGGATTTTGATATTGCCGGCGAATTTCTCGAAATGGCTGCGAGGTTGATTTATATTAAAACAGTATCGCTTTTGCCTCGGCACGAGGAAGCGGAAATTCTTAAAAAGGAACTTACCGGAGAACTTATTGAATATCAGGATTGTAAAATAATGGCAGGCAAGCTTGCAAAACAAACTGACGGTTTTAACAGATTTGTTCGTCAACCTGAAGAAGGTCACATCAATTATGATTATGAGCGTTTTCACGAGGGTGAGGAGCTTTTGAGTGCATATATTAATGCTGCAGGCAGGGGAAGACGTAAATTACCGCCTCCGCTTGATTCGTTTAAGGTAATTGTTGCAAAGAAATTTGTGGCAGTCGCTTCAAAAGTGTCTACCGTTATGAAAAAGCTTTTTGGTGGCAAAAAAGTCAAATTTTTAAATTTATTTACTGACGCTGAAACCAAAAGCGATATGGTGGCAACGTTTCTTGCTGTGCTTGAGCTTGCTAAAACTAAAAAAATTCTGATTGATGGCGAAATGAATAATCCAACTGTACAAATGATGGACGAGGTGAATGATATTGAGCGGTAATAATATTATGGCTTCTCTTGAGGCTATGCTTTTTGCGGCAGGCGATCCTGTTGAGCCGGGTAAATTGGCTGAAGTGCTTGATGTTGATGTTGAAAACGTTATTAAAATGCTCGGCCATCTTGAAGCTATGTATGATGAAAATAATCGTGGTTTAAGACTTATTCGCATTGACGGCAAATATCAACTTTGCACAAGAGAGGAATATTCTGATGAAGTCAGAGGACTTCTTGAAATTAAGAAGAATACTCCTTTAAGTCAGGCGGCATTTGAAGTTCTTGCAATTGTGGCTTATAATAAGACTGTTACACGTTCTTTTATTGAGCAAATACGTGGCGTCGATTGTTCAGGTCCGGTATCTAATCTTATCCAAAAAGGGCTTATTGAGGAAAAGGGCAGGCTTGATTTACCCGGAAGACCTCTTGTATACGGTACGACGGACAGATTTTTGCGCTGCTTTTCTCTTAACAGCCTCGATGATTTGCCGGATTTACCTGAGGAGGAAAAGCAGGACGATTCTCAAACCTCGCTTTTTGAGGATGAAAAGAGCAAAGAACCTGATATCCCTGATGCAGAAAGTTTTGAAGAGGGGGTTGAATAATGAAAGTATTTCTTATAATTGTTGCTGTTTTGGCAGTAATCATTATTGCAATTCTATCTCTTTCGGCTACCGTCACTCTTGTTTATGACAAAGGTTGGCACACAAAAATTCAAATCCTTTTTATTGAAAAGGATATAGTTCTTTCGAAAATTCTTTCTTTTGTGCTTTTTCCTGAAAAAAAGGCAGAAGAAGTAGCTAAGGAAAGCAAAAATAAAAAGAATAGCAAGAAAGACAAAAAGAACAAAGAAACGCAAACTCCTATTGAAAAAGTTTCCAACGTTGCCGTAGAGACTGAGGCAAAATCTCTCGAAACTGACGAAACTCAAAAAACAGAGGAAGTCAAAAGTGAAGATAAAAAGAGTGAACAGCCGCCAAAGCCTAACCCACTTAAAAAAATTTGGGATACGCAGGGCATTGTCGGAATACTCGATTTGTTAACAAATGTGGCAGAAACTGCGAATAATGCTGTTTTAACGCTATTTAGGGGTTTACATATTTACTCACTTTATGTTATGATACTGGTGGGCGGCGGTGATGCAGACCTTATCGCTCGTGCCTACGGTACCCTTTGCAAATATTATTATCCGCTTAAGGGTATGATTTTAAATGGTATGAAGGTTGACAATTTCGATGATTATATTCAGCCTGATTTTCTTGCAGAGAGAACAGAGTTTGAATTTCAGCTTATAGCAAGCATTAATGTCAAACTTATATTAAAGGTCGGCTTTAAAGCAATATTTATATTTATCAAAAATTTAATTATAAATAAAAAATCTATTAAAGGGGATAAATGATTATGAAGGAAACTCCGGTAAACAAAATAATGGAAAACACTCTTGAAAAGATGCGTCAGATGGTTGACACTTCAACTATTATCGGCGAACCTATGGTTACAGGTACAACTACTTTAATTCCTGTATCTAAGGTGTCTTACGGCTTTACATCAGGCGGTACAGATCTTCCGTCAAAGCAAAATCAAGAGCTTTTCGGCGGCGGCGGCGGCGGTGGTATCACCATCACTCCTGTTGCTTTTATTGTTATTGAAAACGGCAAATGCAGAATGATGCAGATTAATAACTACACCTCATCTGCTGACCGTGCTATTGCAATGATTCCTGAACTTGTTGATAAGGTTACAGAACTTCTTAAGCCTGAAAGCAAGGAAGAAGCACCTGCAAGCGAAGAAGCTAAGGCTGAATAATTTTGTTATTATCTCAATCACCTGCATATATTTATGTAGGTGATTGTTTTGTTAAAGAAAATTGCATTATTTCTTTTTACTTTATTATTTGCATTTCCTAATGTTGCTTTTGGCTCAACTTTTTCGGCATCAAGTTTATGCGTTATGGATATGACCACTCGGCAGATTCTTTATGAAAGTAACATATATGAGCACAGAAGTGTGGCGTCAACTACAAAAATTATGACTTGCCTTATTGCTTGCAAAAGTAATAAGCTTAATGATATTGTAACTGTTACCTCTCAAATGCTTGCCGGTACTGAGGGCTCGCTTATATATCTAAAGGCGGGGGATAAAATATCGCTTTACGATTTGTGCTTAGGTATGATGCTTTCTTCCGGTAATGATGCCGCAAATGCCGTAGCTGTATACCTAAAAGGAACTATTGAAAATTTTGCAGAGTATATGAACGATACGGCTAAGAGTATCGGTATGAATAATACGCACTTTTCCACACCGTCGGGGCTTGATAAGGGGCAACCCTATTCTTGCGCACACGATATGGCTTTGCTTGCTTCTTGCGCTATGGAAAATAAGATGTTTTCAAAGATTGTATCTTTGCAAAGTGCCGATATAAAAATTAATGATGACGTTAAAACGATTTATAATCATAATAAACTTTTGTCATATAATCTTAAAGACGGCAAATTCATTGGTGTAAAAACGGGTTTTACAGAAAAAGCAGGAAGATGCTTGGTAAGTGCAAAAAAATATGAAAATAATACAATCATTTGCGTAACACTTAATTGCCCTGATGATTGGGACGCTCATACCTATTATACTGAAATTTGCGAGAAAAAATATAATTATATTACTATTTCAAATGAAATCAAAATTGATTTAGTCGGCGGCAATAAGAATTATGTTAAGTGCAGATATAATAAAAAACGCTGCCTTTTAGGCAACGTTAAAGTTATGGAATATTACTATCCCTTTGCTTACGCTCCGATAAAAAAGGGGGATAAGCTCGGCGAAGCGATAGTTTATTATAATGATAAAATATTGGAAAGACTGCCGATTGAGGCAGACGAGGATGTTAAAGAAAATGGGTAACAACAATTTAGTACGACTTCAAAAGTTTATGGCTGAATGTGGTGTGGCATCAAGACGCAAGAGCGAAGAACTTATAGAAATGGGTAAAGTTAAGGTAAACGGCCATGTTGCGCATATTGGGGATAAAATCAATCCTAAAAAAGATATTGTTGCTGTCAGAGGTAAAAAAATTACCAAAGAAGAACGTATGTATTATATTATGCTAAATAAGCCACGTGGATATGTTACAACCGTATCTGATGAGCTTGGAAGAAAAACTGTAATGGACCTTGTGGATTGCGATGCAAGGGTTTATCCGGTCGGCAGGCTTGATAAAGACAGTGAGGGACTTCTTATTCTTACTAATGACGGTTCGTTTGCTAATGCACTTACTCATCCAAAGCATAATTACGCAAAGGTTTATCGTGTTACGGTAAGGCCGAGTGTTAACGATGAAATGCTTGAAAAAATGAGAAACGGAATTGAAATTGATGGCAGAAAAACTGCTCCTTGTGATATAAATATTATTTCCGAGGAAGAGGGAAGAGTTGTTCTTGAATTTATTCTGCGTGAGGGCAGAAACCGCCAAATCAGAAAAATGTGCGAGGCTGTGGGGCTTCAGGTTGCAAGGCTTAAGAGAATTTCAATAGGTCCCGTTAAGCTTGGTATGCTTCAAACGGGAAAAACACGTCGCTTGACCGATAACGAGGTGCATAAACTTCTTCGTTCATCTAATCCGGCAACGCAGGAAGAAAATAAATAATATTCTAAAATATTCTAAAAAAAGGGGCTGCAATTGCAGCCCCTTAAATTTTTATTAATATATTATTCTTGTCCGTTGAGAATAGCAAAGTTTTGCTTATTACACTTATAAAGATTTTTAAACACCTTAAAGTTTCTTTCATAAGCGGCACGGTTTGCTGTGTTTGGATGATATGTAGTCTTAACAGGAATAAGTTTTTTAACGTCTTTCATTGAATTAACAAGACCCATACCTACTGCAATACAAGCAGCAGCACCTACAGCACCTATGTTTTGAGGTGATTCAACTACAACAACGTCCTTTTCAAGAATATCTGAAAGAATTTGACATGTTGTTTCTCCGAGAGCGCCGCCACCGCAGAAGCGAACAGCATCGGAAGTTTTAACTTTGAGTCCCTGTCTTTCATACATCCATTTCATGTGGAAGCAAATTCCCTCAACAACCGAACGTATAAGTTCTGTTTTGCCTGTTTCAAGCCTAATGTTAAAGAACATACCTGCGGCATTAGGGTCTTCAAACGGGCATCTGTTGCCGTGAAGCCAAGGAGTAAATACAACACCGTTAGAGCCGGCAGGAACTGTATCAATAACTTCTTCAAGATAATCATAAAGGTTGAATTCAGTCTGCTCAAGGCTGTCTGCCGCATTGCCGTATTTCTTAAGAAATACGCCGATTTCGTCAAGAGCAAGGTGGTCTTTAACCCAGCCGACGCATTTGTTAGAAGTTTCAAGCTCAGCAAAGTAGTTAAATGTGTCAGGGTCAGCGCCTACAATAGCTGCAATCATAGCACCTGTATCAACAGTTTGCTTTTCAACAACTGTTCCTACCCAGCCTGATGTACCTGAATAAATATGTGTGTCGCCGACCTCTGTTGCGCCTGCGCCTACACCTATAAGAGATGCGTCACCGCCACCGCCGTAAACAGCAGTACCCGGAGCAAGTCCAAGCTCTTTGGCAGCACTTTCTGTTACTTCGCCAACCTTTTCCGTACTCTTTTTAATCGGAGCAAGATGTTCCATCTTTACACCAACCATATCGCAAACCGGCTTGCACCAACCCTCATGACCCTTTCTTGTGTCATAAAGAAGTGTGCCGAATGCTGAATCCTGAGTCATAACAAATTCGCCACTTGCACGGAGAATAAGATATTCTTTAATATCAAGCCACTTATAAATCTTTTTGAAATTTTCAGGCTCGTGCGCCTCAACCCATCTGTACTTCCAAATAGGGTCTTTAACTGATGAAGAAACGGCACCTGTATATTTGAGATATTTTAAAAGCTTTGTAACCTCTGCGCCCGCAATCTGAACACCGTGAGCCATACCTTTTTTTAGCTCTTCTCTTGCACGTTGGTCCATATAAGTCATAGGACGCCTTATGCACTTTCCTTCCTTGTCAACAAGGACAAGACCTTGCATAGCGGAACAGAAGCTGATACCTTCAACCTGCTCTTTTTTGATAGCAGGCATTTTGTCAAACACGGTTCTCGTAGTTGAACACATTGCAGCCCACCATTCGTCTGCGTCTTGCTCGGCTCCTCCCTTAACACCTGTTTCATCATCAACATATAGGTTATATCCTGCTGTTGCTGATGCTAAAATTCTCATTGTATCCTCAATTTCAATAAGACAGGTTTTGATTCCGGTTGTGCCGATGTCATATGTAATTACATATTTTTTCATACTTATGTCCTCCGTAATTAAATATACGCAGCAGATTATACAAAAGGCTTTTAAGCAAAAAGATGCTGTGTAATACTAATATTATACAGTACACTTTGTTTACTTTCAAGCAAAATGTAAATTTTTACCGCTGTTTTTTCTTCTCATACGTAAATGCAGACTCAATAAAACTTAATAATTGACTTACCACTTGCTCATCGTCCATTTCGTTTACGTCGATACCGGTGTAAATTTCAAATCTTTTTCTGTAATAGTCGCAGGTGTATGAAAATTGAAGAGTTGTTAAAAGGTTGTCAAGAAAAAAAGCAAAAAGCTTTGGGTCAAGGTCAGACCTTACGTCGCCGTTTTCAAGCGCTTGAGTAATGCTTTTTATATATTTTTGGCTCGTACTTTCCTCAATCGCCGTTGCAAGAATATCGACCATCGCCTTGTTTTTGATTGCGCCGATTTCATTATACAATTTAATGTAATTGGCGTTTTTCTTTGAATGAAAGCAAGTCGCACGAATTACTTTTTCAGCTTTTACAAGAATTTTATCATCGCTTGCCATAATATCGTCAAGTATGTCATCAAGTATTTTCATTCCTCTTTGCAAGCAGGTGATAAACAAGTCCTCTTTAGTAGAAAAATACTTATACATCAGCCCGATACTTATTCCGCATTTTTTTGCAATTACATTAATATTGGCTTTTTCGTATCCTTTTGATGAGAATTCTTCAATTCCTGTTTCAAGAATTAACTCCTGCCGTTCTTCGCTTGCTCTTTCAAAAGCTTCTTTATATCTTTTTTCTAACATTTTTATGAATTTTGTAGTGTTGCACAAATTTACTTGTATCACTTTGTGCAAGCTTTACAAATCTCCCTCTCAAATCTTATTTTATACAATGTATATTATCATTTATGTTGATTTTTTGCAACAAAATAATTGAATTATTTATATTTATCAATTTGACAAATCGTAAAAAAGTGATATACTTATAGTGTAAATATTAGTGAGCCGTCGCTCACCGCCAATGGCGAGCAAGTGTTCACGGTAAAATACTTTATGTTATTCTAAGGAGGAATACTACAATGGATACAAGATTTGCTATTACAGAGTATCCTGATGCAGCCGTACTCACAGCAGAACTTGATGCGCTCATCAAAAAACCAATTTACTCAATCAACCGTACTGCTCTCAAAAAGTATGAAGAAGAATACTTTGAGAAGAAGTGTGCAAAGTCAAAGGAAATGATTACTGAGGCTAAGCAAGTAATTCCCGGCGGCGTTCAGCATAACCTTGCTTTTAACTATCCGTTCCCAATTGTTATGACTAAGGCAAAGGGCAACAGACTTTGGGATATCGACGGAAACGAATATTTTGACTTCCTTCAGGCAGGCGGTCCTACTATTATCGGCTCAAATGATGACGTCGTTAAAGAAAAAGTTAAAGAGCTTCTTGACGATTGCGGTCCTTCAACAGGTTTGTTCCATCCTTATGAATATAAGCTTGCTAAGAAAATCAGCGAGTGTGTACCTTCAGTAGAAATGTTCCGTATGCTCGGTTCAGGTACTGAGGCATGTATGTGTGCTGTTCGTGTAGCTCGTCTTGCTACAGGTCATAAGAATATCATTAAGATGGGCGGCGCTTACCACGGTTGGTCTGACCAGCTTGCTTGGGGTATGCGTGTTCCGGGTACTCTTAACCTTCAGTCACACGGTGTTCCTTTGTTTGTATTTAAGCATACTCAGGAATTCTTCCCTAACGACCTTAAAGATCTTGAGAAGAAGCTTATTATTAATAAATTCCGTGGCGGTACAGCTGCTGTATTCATTGAGCCATGCGGTCCTGAATCAGCAACTCGTCCTGTAGATAAGGACTTCCCTAAGGGTGTTCAGGCACTTTGCCGTAAGTATGGCGCTCTTCTTGTATGTGATGAAGTTGTAACAGGTTTCCGTATCGGTCTTTCCGGTGCACAGGGTTACTATGGTATTGACCCTGATATCACAATCTTTGGTAAGATTATTGCAGGCGGATATCCTGGTGCAGGCGGTATCGGCGGTCACAAAGAAGTTATGAAGTATCTTGGTGCAGGTCTTGATAAGGCTGAAGGCAAGAAGATTCATAAGGCAATGTGCGGCGGTACTATGGCTGCTACTCCAATTTCTTGCGTTGCAGGTTATACTGTAATTACAGAAATCGAAAAGAGAAATGCTTGTCAAGTTGCAGGTCAGATGGCTGACAGACTTGTTAAGGGTATTAACAAGTCAATCAAGAAGTATGACCTTCCGTTTGTTTGCTACAACATTGGCTCTATTTGCCAGCTTCATACTGTTGCTACAATGCACTTTAGAATTAACTGGAGAAAGCCTTGGACTATTCCTTCAGTTCTTAAGGAAACCGGTATTCGTCAGACTGAAATGCAGTATATGGGTGCTGCTTATATGGCTGAGGGTCTTGTAACTCTTGCAGGTTCTCGTCTTTACACTTCAAGTGCTTACACTGAAGAGGATATCGATGAATGCATCAAGAGATTTGATAAGGTTCTTTCTCAGTGCGAAAAGATTGATTATTAATCAATAGCTTTAAGGGAGCAGGCGTATACTTGCTCCCTTTATGTGCATTTATATAATATTTAAAATTAAGGAGAAAATATATGGCTTACGATGTTGAAGAAGCTAAGAAATTAGTCGTTGAAGCAGGTAAAAAGCTTCTTGAAACAGGTCTTATCGCCCGTACTTGGGGTAATGTTTCTGCAAGAATCAGCGATACTCAGTTTGTTATCACACCGTCAGGCAGAGCGTATGATACGCTTACACCTGATGAGGTTGTTGTTGTTAATATTGATGACTGTTCACACGAGGGTGATATTAAACCGTCAAGTGAAAAGGGAATTCACGCTGATGCATATAAGCATCATCCGCTTGTTAATTTCGTTATTCATACTCACCAAAAGGCTGCGACTATTGTCAGCATTACAGGTATGGAAATTAAAAATGTATATAATGAATTCAAGCCTGTTTTAGGTGACTATGTCCCTGTTGCCGAATATGCTATGTCTACAACAAACCCTCTTCGTAAGAAAGTTGAAAAATGTATGATGATGAACCCAAGTTGTCGTGCATTTATGCTTATGCATCATGGTACTCTTTGCCTCGGAGAAAGTTTTGACCAGGCATTTGAAGTAGCAGGCGCTCTTGAAAAATGTTGTGAAAAGGTAATTAAGGATAATTATCTTCGTCATTCTTGGGACAAAACATATTCAGTTGACAATAAGCTTAACTACTTCCTTAATAAGGAAAATGCAGGCAAGATGCCTGAAGCTATTTGCGACCTTGGTTCATCTGTAAGAAACGGTAATATATTTACTCTTACATACGATGGTGGCAAAAAAGTTGACGTTGATATGACAACAGGTCTTGCTATTAACGGTATTGCTCCAAAGTGTGCTAAGATTCACAGAGCTATTTATGCAAGCCAGAGTTGCACAATGATTAAGCACGTTGCAAATCCGTATGAGGTTGCTGTTTCTTGTCTTGACGAAACAATGTATCCTATGATTGATGACTTTGCTCAAATCGTTGGTGTAGACGTTAAATGTGTTCCTTGGATTGACGGCGATACAGACGAATGTGCTAAAGAAATAGGAAAAGCAATTGACGGCAGAAATGCAGTTCTTATTCAGGGTAACGGCGCTCTTGTTACAGGTAACAGTGACGGCGATATGCAGGCTCTTGATCTTATTATGGAAAAGGGTTGTGAGGCTCAGGTTGACGTTTCAATCTTTAATCGTCCTCATTTTGTACCAAAAGTAGAGTGTTTCCTTATGAGAACAGTTTATCTTGCTAAGTATTCAAAGCAGATTAATAAATAAATCAATATAAACTTAAGGCACGAATCAATTTTCTGATTCGTGCCTTTTTACTATTTTATTATATTTATACCATTTGTTCCGGATGAAATACTTTTTCAAATTTTTCTTCACTTAAAAAACCGAGTGTTGTGCAGGCTTCTTTGAGTGAAATGTTGTTTTTATAAGCATACTTTGCGGTTTTTGCAGCATTTTCATATCCTATGTATGGATTAAGAGCTGTTACAAGCATGAGCGAATTATGAAGATTGCAGTCCATTTTTTCTTTGTTAGCCTTAATACCGCTTACGCAGTTTTTATTAAAGCTAATCATTGCCTCACTTAAAAGCCTTACCGATTGCAGAAAATTGTAAATTGTTACAGGCATAAAAACATTAAGTTCAAAATTGCCTTGGCTTGCCGCAAATCCGATTGCCGCATCATTTCCCATAACTTGAACCGAAACCATTGTTACTGCTTCGCATTGAGTAGGATTTACCTTTCCCGGCATAATTGATGAACCCGGCTCATTTTCGGGTATTGTAATTTCGCCTAGTCCCAACCTTGGACCGCTTGCAAGCCATCTTATGTCATTAGCTATTTTCATAAGGTCGCATGCAAGTGCTTTTAATGCACCGTGAGCAAAAACTATTTCGTCTTTAGAAGTTAATGCGTGAAATTTATTTTCAGCGGTAACAAAATCTTTTCCTGTAATTTCACAAACGGCCTTTGCTACCTCCTCGTCAAAGCCTTTTGGTGCATTAAGTCCTGTTCCTACAGCCGTTCCTCCGAGTGCTAATTCTTTAAGTTCGGGCAGAGCGATTTCTATAAGCTTTTTGTCCTTTTCAAGTGAACTTCTCCAGCCGCTTATTTCTTGTGAAAATGTTATAGGAGTTGCGTCTTGAAGATGAGTTCGTCCGCTTTTTACTATTCCGTCATTTTCTTTTTCAAGCTTTTTGAAACTATCAATCAATGCTTCAATTGCAGGAAAAATCTTGTCCTCAATTCCTATTACAGCCGCAATGCTCATAGCTGTAGGAAAAGTATCGTTTGAACTTTGGCTCATATTTATGTCATCGTTTGGGTGAAGTATTTTCTTGCCTGCAATTTCATTTCCTCTGTTTGCAATTACTTCGTTAGCATTCATATTTGATTGAGTGCCGGAGCCGGTTTGCCAAACAACAAGAGGGAAGTGCTCATTAAGCTTTCCGTCAATTACTTCGTCACACGCCTTTGAAATTGCTTCAAGTTTTTCATCTGTCATTTTGTCTTTTTTTAATTTGTTATTTGCAATCGCTGCCGCTTTTTTTAAGATACCGAAAGCCTGAGTGATTTCTCTCGGCATAGTTTCAATTCCAATGCCGATTTCAAAATTTTCATGGCTTCTTTGCGTTTGCGCTGCCCAATATTTATCAGCCGGGACTTTTATTTCTCCCATAGAATCGTGCTCAATACGATAATCCATAAATTTATACCTCCGAATAAGTCTTATAATAATATACACTAAATATTTGCTACTTTCAACAAATATTCATTTTTTGCATATTTACTTATTTAATAAATTATGATAAAATAAAATAAATCAATTAGAAAGGAAAATGTATATGAATATTTGGCACGACATTTCACCTAAGAGAATTAAAAAAGATAGATTTTATGCTGTAATTGAAATTTCAAAAGGCGGCAAGAATAAGTACGAACTCGATAAAGAAACAGGTATGCTTAAGCTTGACCGTGTTCTTTTTACGTCTACTCATTATCCTGCAAATTACGGATTTATTCCTCGTACCTATGCAAGCGATAACGACCCGCTTGACGTTCTTGTTTTGTGCAGTGAGAAAATTCAGCCGATGACTATTGTTGAGTGTTTTCCTATTGGCGTTCTCATTATGGAAGACGGCGGCGCAAGGGATGAAAAGATTATTGCCGTTCCTGTTAATGACCCTAATTATAACGGATATACAAATATTGATAAGCTTCCTGCTCATAGGTTTGAGGAAATCAAGCATTTCTTTGAGGTTTATAAAACTCTTGAGCATGAAAAAACAACCTCTGTTACCGAGGTTAAGCCTAAGGAAGATGCGGAGGAGATTATTCAAACCTGCATTGACAACTATATTGAAAATTTCCAATTATAATCAAAATTTATTTATATCTATTTGAGGCAGGCTTTCCTGCCTCTTTTTTGCTTTTAAAAGATAATCGGCTTTATAATCGGCGGCTATCCGTGTGTACTGTTTTATTTAATTATCGGAATAATCTCACTCGGTATGATTATTTTCCTCGATAAAAAGATTATAAAAATTGAAAAGCATAGAACTTTTGTAAGAGTAACACATTTAGTTTTTATAACTTATAAGATGATTAATTTTTTAGTTACTTTTGAAAGATTTTCTCTTCCTCTCGGAGAAATATAAAGTAAATCCTCAATTCGTATTCCGAATTTGTCAGGTATATAAATTCCCGGCTCAATCGAAGTTACGTTTCCGACTTCAAACTTGTCATTACTTTTTGGCGAGGCATTATATCCCTCGTGAATGTCAAGTCCTACTCCGTGACCTAAGCTGTGGCGGAAATATTTTCCCATATCCTTTTCGTTTAGCACGTCATAAGCGGCTTGGTAAACATCGGCACATTTTTCTCCTGCTTTAAGTGCTTTTATTCCGGCAAGCTGAGCTTTTAATACAAGGTCATATGCTTCTTTCATTTCATCTGTTATGTTACCAATCGCAATTGTTCTTGTCATATCTGAATGATATCCTTGGTACGTTGCACCAAAATCAAAGAGCACAAAATCACCGTCTTTGATTTTTTTATCACTTGGTACACCGTGAGGCATAGATGTATGAGTGCCCGTTAATAAAATTGTGTCAAAGCTTACTCCGTCAGAACCGTTTCTTGCCATAATGTAATCAAATAAGGCAGCAAGTTCTTTTTCTGTTTTGCCTATTTTCACTTCATTTAAAAGCTCTAAAAATGATTTTTCGGCAATATTATTTGCTTTTTTCATAAGCTCGATTTCAAATGCTTCTTTTTTGTTTCTCATAAGCATAAAATCGTGATTTAACTCAACAAATTCTGTGTTGTTGAGTTTTTTTGCGTATGAATTATATTGCGCAAGTGATATTGTTTCATTTTCAAAAAGAAGTCTTTTGATATTTTCTTTGTTTACGATATCATTTACCTCGTTTAAAAATGAATTTTTGATTTCTATTACCTTTAATCCTGTTTTTTGAGCGTGAATTTGAGCCGTTTCAGTGTATCGTGAGTCAACAATATGGTAACTGTTGCCGCTTTTTGTGATTATTATAACGCCTTCACTCGGTGAAAAAGAGCAAATATAGTGCATATTACTCTCATTAAAAAGTATAACTGCGTCGCACCCTTTTTCTTGAATTAATTTTGTTGTCTTTTCAATATTTATATACATTTTTAATACCTGCTTTCCTATTAATGATAATCGCATTTATATTTGTTGTCAATATTTTATGTAAATTATTGACAAATCTGATATGATGTGATATTTTCATTAATATAATTGTTTTTAGGAGTAGGTATGGATAAATATTTAATTAACCCAAATCATAAAATCAGCAAGATTAATAAGGATATTTACGGCCACTTTGCTGAGCATTTGGGCAGGTGCATATATGAGGGCATATATGTCGGTGAAAACTCAAAAATTCCTAATGTAAACGGTATGAGAATTGACGTTGTTAATGCGTTAAAGGATATGGGTATCCCTGTTCTTCGTTGGCCCGGCGGTTGTTTTGCCGATGAATACCATTGGAAGGACGGAATTGGCGATAAAGCAAATCGTAAAAAAATGATTAATACCCATTGGGGCGGTGTTGTTGAGGATAATTCTTTCGGAACTCATGAATATTTTGAACTTTGCCGTCAGCTCGGCTGTGACACATACATTAATGGCAATGTAGGTTCCGGTTCGGTTAAGGAAATGAACGAATGGGTTGAATATATGACATTTGACGGCGTTTCTCCAATGGCTGAGCTTAGAAAGCAAAACGGCAGTGAAAAACCTTGGAAAATCAACTACTTCGGCGTCGGTAACGAGTCGTGGGGCTGCGGCGGTAATATGGACCCTGAATATTACGGCTGTCTTTATAAGAGATATAATACATACGTTCGTGATTATAACAGCAATAATAAAATAAAGCGTATTGCCTGCGGACCTAACGTTGATGATTATCACTGGACAAGAGAGGTAATGGACAAGGTTAAGCACCATGCTCAGGGTATTTCACTTCATTATTATACAATTCCCGGTGATACATGGGAGCATAAAGGCTCTGCAACAGAGTTTGATACTAAGGAATATTATAAAACTCTTGCAAAGGCTTACAGAATTGAAGAACTTATAAATAATCATATTTCTGTTATGAACAGCGTCAATCCTCAGCAATGGGTTAATCTTGTTGTTGATGAATGGGGTACTTGGTACGATGTTGAGCCTGGTACAAATCCGGGATTTTTATATCAGCAAAACACAATGCGTGATGCTATGGTTGCCGCATTAACGCTTAATATATTTAATAAGCACAGCGATAGGATAATGATGGCAAATATCGCTCAAACCGTTAATGTTTTGCAGGCAATGATTTTAACAGATGCCAAAAAGATGGTGCTTACTCCAACATATTATGTTTTTAAAATGTTTAAAGAACATCAAAATAAT
This sequence comes from Eubacterium sp. CAG:251, assembly GCA_000436835.1. GTDB lineage: Bacteria > Bacillota > Clostridia > Oscillospirales > Acutalibacteraceae > Eubacterium_R. The sequence goes on along the minus strand of FR889161.1, from coordinate 208,121 downwards.
ATGCTTTTAGGTTCGTTTATTACAACTGATAAAATTGATTCTAAAGAGGCGAAACGTTCTTGTCCTCAGCTTATTGAATCTGCCTCAATTGATGAAAATGATATTATTTATTCAACAGTTGTAAATGTTGCCGATAAAAAGTCAGCTAAAATCAAATGCCAAATAGCTGATAGAAAAGTTAAGAATATAAAAGCGTATGTTCTAAACGGTGATATTCATGATAAAAATGATTTTGAAAACACAAATACTGTTGAAATAAAAGATTTTTATGATTTCAGGCAATTAAAGGACGGCTTTACTGCAACGCTTCCTGCGTGCAGTGTCGTTAAATTTGTTATTGAATAATGAAAAAATGTAAAAAATGTTTGCTTTTAGAGGCAGGGGAAAATAAATCTTATAATACAATAAAAGAATATCTTGATAATATTGACCCGTCTTTAAAAACAGATATGAAAAATTATAAATTAAGGCTTGAAAAGTGCAAGAAATGCGACTTCCTTATTTCGGGTATGTGCCTTAAATGCGGCTGTTATGTGGAAGTTCGTGCTGCGTTTAATGATAAACATTGTGCAGATTTTAACAATAAAACTTGGTGAAAAGAGTAAGTGATACTATGAAATTTGATATGTCGAAATTCGATTTCGGCAGTGCATTGTGTGATTATAACGATAAAGATAAATTTACAAATAAATATTATCAAAATTCGCTTGATAAAAATTTCCCTGCAAAGGATTTCAACAACGTTTCTGTTGAATCAAACAACCCCAAAGCTTAGCAGAAACGGTCATAGGCAGAGAATGAGAGAAGTTTATCTTGCCGGAGGAATGCAAAATGCTCCCGACCATAATTTGCTTGAACTATTTTTGTCAATTATAATTCCTCAAAAGGATGTTAAGGAACTTACGTATGCGTTAATAAATCGCTTCGGCTCGCTTGAGGGAGTCCTAAATGCAGACGCTAATCAACTTATGACGGTAAATGGTATCGGTCAATCTGCTGCCGTAGGCATTAAAATGGTAGTTGAACTTAATAAAAGAGTTGCGAATAACAGAAATAAAAATGTTGATAATTTGAATTGTTCTTCAGAAGCAATAGCTTATTGCAGTAATTTGTTCAAATATGAAAAAGTTGAAAAGTTGTATATGATTACACTCAATAACGACGGCTCAATTATTAATATCCATTTGATAGGAGAGGGTAATGCAAATACTGCACCGTCGAATACACGTGAAATTCTTGAAGCTGCAATAATCGACAAAGCATCCGGTGTGCTTTTTACGCATAATCACCCCAACGGTTCAAGCAAAGCGTCTGATGCAGACTTGAACTTTTCTGTTTCTATTGACAAGGTGCTTAAAAATGTTGATATTAATTTTATCGACCATATTATTATCGGAAATGATGAACCTTTCTCACTGCGTATGTGTTTTATGCAGGATGAATGGTAAATTTAACGGAGCAGGAATTTATTCTTGCTCCGGTTTATTTTTTCATATTTTGGTAATAATAGATGTATGAATATTTATAATTATTTTAATAAGCTTAAAAATGCAATGCTTATCTCGTTGGGAATAACTTCAATTATTTTTGCATTTAAAGCATTTTTTGATTTTCTTGCGTTTAAAACGAGCAACGAAATTATTTCATTTAAAAATCTATCCTCCTGTCTTGCATTTTTTGCTCCTCTTGCCATTTCTTTTTTTACAACATTTTATTTGATTGACGGCAGAAAAACCTTTAAAGCATTGTTTACTTTATTTTGCACATTTGTTTTCTACTCTGTATTTACGCAGTCTAAATCATATTTTTTTGCTGTTTTAATCTCTCTTTTAGCTTACTATTGTTACAAAAATCTGAACTTTGTTACCGCTTCGTTGTTGCTTTTGTCGTCAACGCTTATTTTTGCGGTTTTGTGTACTTATTTGTATGACGTTTATAATAATTTAATTATGGGTATTTCCTCATTTGTTTCAAATAAGGGGAATATTTCATCAGCAATGTTCGGCTTTGTTAATACGTTTCTTTCCCCACTTGATTTTTCAAGCTTTGAAAATATGTTTTATTATAAAAGCTTTGGTTCAACACAGGTTATCAATAATAATTCAATTGTAAGCGGAGCAATTAATATTTTTAAAAATAACATCAATTCTCAAGCGGTTATTACCTATCTATCGGGTCATTCTTATTTAATATTTTTGATTATCGGTGTATTCTCGTCGCTAATTAAAGAATTAAAAGGCATTGAAAAAGCAGTGCTTTGCATAATTGTTGCTTCTTCAATTCTTTGTGGTAATGTCACTCTTTTTATGTTTTTCGTTTTTTTGGAAAGTCCTTATTTATTTTTAAGCCTTTGTGTTATTTCTTCGCTTGGTTATTTTTGTGCTTCAATTGTTAAAATTTCTGTCGGTTTTTGCTTCGGAGGCGGTATTATTGAAATATTCATTAATGCCGATAAGTATGTTTATCTTATAACTCTTGGTATTGTGTTTACCGCTATCGGATATTTTGTAACTAAGTATTTTTATGAAAAATACGGTATCAGCTCACTTTTAAATATCTATATTCCTAAAAATCTTAAAAATACGGTGTCTGCCCTCGGCGGTGTTCAAAATATAATAAGATTTAGTGATACGTCTATTGAGGTTAGAAATCCTAAACTTGTTGATGAAATCAGTCTTGATTGCGAAATAAAAGAAAATATCATTAAGATTGAAAAGGATATTGTTGATAACTTGAAAGAATATTTTGATTAATGTATAATATCCTCGGTGATATTATGAATGTAAGAGAAGAACTTTTTAAAAATCAAGACGAAAAATACGGCGACTTTCATTCTAAACTTATTCCTAATATTGACAGAGATAAGATAATCGGCGTGAGATTGCCTAATATCAGAAAAATTGCTAAAGCATCGGCAAAGGAAAAAGCTTTTGCAGATACCTTTTATTATGAGGAAAAAATGGTAAAAGGTATGGTTATTGAATATAATAGGAAATTGAGTTTAAAGCAAAGACTTTCACTTCTTGATGAATTTGTGCCGCTTATTGATAATTGGGCAATTTGCGATTGTTGTGCGGCAACCTATAAATTCACTCTTAAAAATCTTGACGAAGTTTTTAAATATATTCTTAAATATAAAAACGGCAGTGAGTATGAAGTACGCTTTATGTGCGTTATGATGCTTGATTATTTTCTTAATGAAGAATATATTGACAAAGTATTAAATATTCTTTTATCAATTAATAGGGAAGAATATTATATTAATATGGCGATTGCCTGGACCTTAGCTGATGCTTATGTTGATTTTAAGGATAAGATAAACGATATTATTATAAATAAAAAATTATCTCCTTGGGTTCATAATAAAACCATTCAAAAAATATGCGAGTCCTTTAGAATTTCAAATGAAGATAAGACATATTTAAAAACGCTTAAAATAAAAAAATAGTCGGTGCATATGCATCGACTTTTTACTTTATTATCTATTGACAATGTTATTTCACTTTACTATAATACAATACAGTTGATTTGAGATATATGAAAGGAAAGCGATTTTTTTGCAGGAAGATACAGCAAAAACTAAAAAAGACAAAACTACTCTTTTGATGACTGACGGAAATATTTGGAAGCTTCTTATTGTATTTTCTATACCTCTTATTTTGGGAAATCTCCTTCAGCAAATGTATAACACAGCCGATTCAATTATAGTAGGCAACTTTGTAGGCAGTAACGGTCTTGCCGCAGTAGGTGCGGGTACCGCTCTTATAAATTTGATTATTGCTTTTGCGCAGGGTGCTGCTGTCGGTGCGGGTGTTGTTGTGTCGCAATATCTCGGCGCAAATAGGAAGCAACAGATTAAAATATCTGTTCATACATCAATGTGTATAGCAATTATTTTAGGCATAATATTAACTCTTCTCGGTGTATTTTTAAGTCCGTCACTTCTTGTTTTGATGAAAACCCCGAAAGAGGTTTTAAAATCATCGTCACTTTATCTTCAAATTTATTGCGGCGGTCTCATTTTTAACGTAATTTATAATATGGCTACAGGTATATTGAATGCGGCAGGAAACTCAAGAAAACCGCTTGTTTATCTTGCTGTTGCGTCGGTAACAAATATTATTCTTGACTTACTTTTGATTAAGGTGTTTAAGCTTGGTGTTATGGGTGCGGCTATTGCAACGGATATCAGTCAGGCTCTTTCATGCGTTCTTGCACTCGGTTATCTGTTTAGAGTTAAATCTGATTACAAGCTTTGCATAAAAGAACTTAAGATAAATAAAGATATCGCCTTTAAAATTATAAAAATAGGTTTGCCGACTGCTATTCAAAATATGGTTATATCTTTTTCAAATGTACTTGTTCAGTCGAGCGTAAATATGTATGGCGCAACGGCTATGGCAGGCTATGCGGCTTATTTAAAAATCGACGGCTTTAATATTCTTCCGGTATTAAGCATAAGTATGGCAGGAACAACGTTTACAGGTCAAAACGTCGGCGCACATAAGCTTGACAGAGTTAAGAAAGGTATGTACTCGGCGCTTGCAATGGTACTGATTTATACTGTATTTATCGGTACAGTTCTTCTTTTAAGTTCTCATCAGGTTTTAGGTTTATTCACTCATAATGAAGAGGTAATCAAATACGGTCAGCTTGCTATGAAGTATTTTTGCCCATTCTATTTCATCTTAGGTATTTTGAATACCCTTGCTGGAACAGTAAGAGGTGCAGGAAAGGGCGTTCCTCCGATGCTTATTTTGCTTTTCTCAATGTGCGTTTTCCGTATTTTTTGGATTAAATTTGCATTACCGTTTTATTCAACCATTGACGGTGTATTTATTCTTTATCCTATTTCTTGGGTTGTCGGCGCTGTTCTTATGGCACTTTATACCAAATTCGGCAAGTGGCTACCTCATGAACAAATGAATTTAAAAAAATAAATATTGACTTTATTGTTTCTTATGTTATAATAACTTCACGAAAACAAGTGTGGATTTTTCCTGACTTATTACGTCACCTTTTCGCCATGCAGTCTTTTGGCTGCGTGGCTTATTTTATGCCTAATTTTAAGAACGAGAGGAGTATTTATGAAAAACGAAACTTTTATGAAAGAAAAACCTGTTTTGCCGCTCATTATTTCAATGGCACTTCCTATGGTTATTTCTATGTGCGTAAATTCGCTTTATAATATTGTTGACAGCTACTTTGTCGCTAAAATCAGTGAAAATGCCATGACTGCACTTTCACTTGTTTATCCGGTTCAAAACTTTATTAATGCTGTTGCAATTGGCTTCGGCGTTGGCATTAATGCTGTTATTGCTTTTCACCTCGGTGCAGGGGATAGAGATAAAGCAAACGACGCTGCAACCCAAGGTCTTTTGCTTTCGTTAATTCATGGTGTTGTTCTTACCGTTTCGTGTATTTTTATTATGAAACCGTTTTTATCTGCCTTTACAAAAGACGAAAATGTGATTTCTCTCGGTGTTCAGTATTGTAATATTGTTTTTTTATTCACGATTATTAACAGTCTTAATCTTTTTTTTGAAAAGCTTTTTCAGGCAGTCGGTAATATGAAAATAACAATGGTCGGTTTAATGGTAGGTTGTATAACAAATATTATTTTAGACCCGATTATGATTTTCGGTATCGGATTTATGCCAAAAATGGGCATTAAAGGTGCCGCACTTGCTACAGGCCTCGGTCAATGCGTTACATTTATTATTTATGTTATTTATTATATTTTAAATCCTTCAAGTGTTAAGGTAGAACGTAAATATGTACGGCTCACTTCATATATGGTTAAAAAGCTTTATTCAATCGGCATTCCTGCTATTTTAAATCTTGCTCTGCCGTCTCTTCTTATTTCCTCTTTAAATGCTATTTTAGCCGCTTTTTCACAGGTTTATGTTCTTGTGCTTGGCGTTTATTATAAACTTCAAACTTTTCTTTATTTGACCGCTAACGGAATTGTTCAAGGTATGAGGCCTATTATTGCGTATAATTACGGCGCCGGCGAACATAAAAGAGTGCGCCAAATATATTCTTATGTCCTTATTATGATTGCCGCTATTATGGCAGTAGGCACTGTTATTTGCCTGATAATACCCTCGAATATTATTTCTCTGTTCACAAATAATGACGAAACTGTAAAACTCGGTACAACCGCTTTAAGAATTATAAGCGCCGGCTTTGTTGTGTCAGCCGTGTCTGTAACGTCTTGCGGCGCTCTTGAGGGACTTAGTAAAGGCTTTCCTTCGCTTGTTATTTCCCTTTGCAGATATATTGTTATAATTATCCCTGCCGCATTTATTTTAAGCCGATTTTTCGGTGCTGTCGGTGTTTGGCACGCTTTTTGGGTTGCCGAACTTCTCACTGCCGTTATTTCTCTTTTTGTTTATAAAAAATCAGTAAAACTTAATAAATAGAATCTTATTTACATATTTTTATGTGTGTGATAAAATGTGAATATAAGGGGCTGGTATTATGAAATTTTATCAAATTACCGATTTGCATTATTATCCTGCAAAACTTTTAAACGCACAGGGCAAAGAATGGATTAATCGTGCAATGTATGACCAAAAGTGCATTGCCGAAAGCGAAGCTATACTTGATGCAACAATTCAAATGCTTCTTGATGATAAGGAAATCAACATTGTTTTAATTACGGGCGATAATGTTTGTGACGGCGAAAGAGTAGGGCATATTTCACTTGCCGATAAACTGCATAAGCTTACCGATGCAGGAAAAAAGGTCTATATTATCACAGGTACTCACGACCTGCACCCTGAGCCGAAGGGCTATTCAAATGAAAAGGGCGAATATGTTGTTGAAGGTTGCACGAGACAGGAACTTGAAGAAATTTACGGCGATTTTGGCTTTAACGATGCAATAGCAAAGCACGCAAAAACGTTTTCGTACGTTTCTCAGCTTGACGAAAAAACAAGGCTTCTTGCACTTAATGATGACGGCATAGGCTGGGAGGATGGCTTTCACGGCTATTTCGAGGAACAACTTGATTGGATTAAAGAACAAATTGCTGATTGCAGAAAAGCAGGACAGAAAATGATTGCAATTACTCATCACCCCTTGCTTGCCCCAAGCCCTGTTTATGAGTTTTATTGCAAAAATCAAATGCTCGGCGATAATGAAAAAATAGCTGCGCTTTTTGCTGATAATGATATTCATTTTGTATTTACCGGGCATACGCACATGCAAAATATCAACTTTTTTGATACTGCCAAGGGTAATCGAATTTATGATATTAATACAGCTTCACTTATCGGTTATCCAAGTCCTATACGTAGAATGGAACTTGATGATGAAAAGCTGACGGTTAAAACTCTCCACCCGCAAAATATTAATTATGATTTCGGCTCAAAATCTTATATGACCTACAGTCGTGACCATTTTGATTTTATGCTTAATGATATCATTGATTCTGCGGCTAACGATATTAACAGATTCGTTGAGGTTGCAGAGTGCTTCAGTCTTCATAAGGAGCAGGCGGAAAAAATAAAGGTGCCTATTCATATTTTAGGTAAGCTGCTTGACAGCTTGACGTTTAAAAAGGCAGGCACAGTCCTTATGTGTAAAAGTAAAATTGCACCGAGAATGTATAATGTTCGCCTTGCTGATTTTATTATAACGTTAGTGCGTAATATATATGCCGGCGATGAGCCTTATGCTCCCGGTACTGCCGAATATGATTCCTTTATGGCAATTTATTACAGATTATCACCGATTTTTCATAAAATTTTTAAAGGCGATGAGATTGATAATGTTATTAAAGGTATACTTTATGACGGTGGATTTCCCGACAGCGACGCAGTATTAGAAGTGCCTGAATTTATAGATTAAGCAAACATATTGAACAAAGCATTAATTACACAGCAGATTATTATTCCGTTTGTAAGCGGAGTTATGATTGAAAGCAGGGTGTATTTAATGCTTTTTGTTTCTTTTAAAACTGTAAATAATGTTGTGGCGCAGGGAAAGTGAAACATACTGAATATGCAGGCGCAAAGTGCTGTTTTTATTGTCCAGCCGTTTGTAACAAGTATTTCTTTTAAAGATTCGATTGATGAATAATCGCTTAATACTCCGCTTGAAAGATATGCCATTAATGCAATAGGAAGCACAATTTCATTAGCCGGTAAGCCGAGTATAAAAGCCATTAACATAACTCCGTCAAGTCCTATGAATTTTCCTATAGGGTTAAGCTTGGTTGAGATAATATTTAAAAGTGATATATTGTCAACGCTTATATTCGCAAGTGCCCAAATTATCAGTCCGGCAGGAACGGCAACTGCGACAGCTCTGAAAAGAACAAGTAAGATTTTATCCCTTATTGTTGAAATAATTACATTTTTAAAATCAGGTACTTTGTATTTAGGCAGTTCAAAAATAAGAGAACTGCTTTTTCCTTTGAGTACCGTTTTGCTAAGCGCTTTTGAGCTTATCATAGTGCATATAATTGAGATAACAATAAATGCTAAAAGTATAAGGCTTGCAACTATTGAATTTTTAGCTAAAAATATTGATATGACCGCAATTAAAAAAGGAAATCTTCCGTTGCATGGGGTGAGGGAATTGGTAATTACTGCAATTGCTCGCTCTCTTGGTGAATCAATTATTCTTGCTCCTGTTACTCCTACTGCATTGCATCCAAGCCCCATACACGTTGTAAGTGCTTGCTTACCGCAGGCATTGCATTTTTCAAATGGATAATCAAGATTAAATGCAAATCTCGGAAGTATTCCGAAATCTTCAAGTATTGCAAAAAGAGGGAAAAATATAGCCATGGGCGGCAGCATAACGGCGATTACCCATAAAAGCACTTTGAGCATACCGTCAACAAGCAGGCTTATAAGTATCGGCGAAATTCCGGCTTGAGTCATTATGCTTGATAAAAATGCTTCTAAAGCATTGAATGTTTTTGAAAGAAATTCACTCGGATAATTTGAGCCTTTAATTGTTATCCATAATATCAACACAAACAGTATCAGCATAATAGGTATAGAGGTGTACTTTCCGATTAGTATTTTATCGAACAGTTCATCTCTTTTTTCTCTTTTTGACGGTGCTTTTTTTAGCACTTTGCCTGCAACAAATTCAGCTTTATATGCTATGTTTTCAATATCTAAATTGTTTAAATTGTAATCTTTTTTAGAATAATAATCCTCGCTGTTTGTTGAAATAAGATGTATCTGTTCGAGTAATTCGTTTATTCCTTTTCCGCTTCTTGCCGTTGCCTTAATTACGGGAACACCAAGAAGATTTTGCAAGATTTCCTTGTTGATTTCTATGTTGCGTTTATTTGCTTCGTCACATAGATTCAACATTACTACAACTTTACTTGTTATCTCAAATATTTGATAAAAAAGCATTAAATTTCTTTGTAGCATTGTTGAATCCATTACAACCACAACGCAGTCATATTTTTCTTTTAAAAGATATTCACCTGCTATCCTTTCTTCCTCGCTTGACGGAATAAGGCTGTATGTACCGGGTAAATCTATCAACTCGTAATTATTATATTTATAATAAAATTTGCCTGCTGTTGAGTCAACGGTTTTGCCTGTCCAATTGCCTGTATGCTGGTGCATTCCCGTAAGTTCGTTAAAAACCGTGCTTTTGCCCACGTTGGGATTGCCCATCAGTAAAACCTTTTTACTTTTCATATATATGTCACCTCGATATTTTGTGCATCTTTTTTTCTTATTGCAAATTTGCTTGAACAAATTTGATAAGCAATAGGGGAGCGGCATAAACCGATATTTTTACACTCTATTTTTTGTCCTTTTGATATTCCTAATTCGCTTAATCTGTTTTTTATATGACATCCGTCTTTAACTGCAACAATTTCGCATATTTCATTTTCTTTCATTTGAGAAAGAAGCATATTATTTCCACACCTTTCGTGTACTTTCTGATATGATTATTCTATGAAAGGAGGCAGAAATTGTTAAATTATTCAATTCTATTGAAATTATTTTAAATGCGTGATATTATAAATACTATATTATTATTTAAGAGGTATTTTTTATGGGAAATCAATTTATAATGCCAAAACAGGTATTTTACGGCGAAAACGCTCTTAAAGATGCTGCTGATGTTATCGCAACACTCGGTAAAAAAGCACTTGTTGTTACCGACCCTATGATGATGAAACTCGGTACAGCGCAGATGGTTACCGACCTTCTTGATGAAAAGGGCGTTCATTATGCTATTTATTCGAATATTACAGGAGAGCCAACAGATAAAATGATTGAAGCAGGTCTTGATGTTTATAATGACCAATCGTGTGATTTTCTTATCGCTGTCGGCGGCGGCTCACCTATTGATTCTATGAAAGCTATTGCAGCAGTTTCAACAAGCGGCGGCTCAATTGACGATTATCTCGGTAAGGTTATTACCGTTGCTACTCCGCCTATGGTTGCTATTCCTACTACTTCGGGCACCGGTTCTGAAGCAACACAGTTTACAATTATTACTAATACTCAAAAAGATATAAAAATGCTCCTTAAAGGTCCTGTATTAATGCCAGATATTGCTATTGATGACCCTGCATTTACTTTGACTGCTCCTAAGTCTGTTACTGCCGCTACAGGTCTTGATGCTCTTTGCCATGCTTCTGAGGCTTATACTTCTCGCAAGGCTCAGCCTCTTACAGATGAATTTGCACTTTCTGCAATTAAAAAGATTTTTAAGTATCTTCCTGTTTGCTATAAAGACGGCGCTAATGTTGAGGCAAGAGCACAAATGTCCCTTGCCGCACTTGAAGCAGGCGTTGCATTCAATAACGCTTCCGTAACTGTTATTCACGGTATGAGCCGTCCTATCGGCGCTCTCTTCCACGTTCCTCACGGTATCAGTAATGCAATGCTTCTTTCAGCTTGTTTTACTTATGTTTATGACGGAGCTTATGACCGTTTTGCTGATATGGCTCGTGAAATCGGTGTTGCAAGTGATAATGATGACGATAAAATTGCCGCTAAGAAATTTATTGATGCTTGTAACGAACTTTGTAAAATTTGCGAAATTCCTACTCTTGAAAAATACGGCATTGATAAAGATGAATTTTTCGCTAATATGGACAAGATGGCTGATGACGCTATGGCTTCCGGATCACCGTCTAATACTATTAAAGAGCTTAATAAGGACGATTTATTAAACATTTATAAAGAACTTTGGAAATAAATTTGAAGGGGAATTATGAAGAAATTAATTAAGATACTCAGCGTTTTTCTTGCTGTAATTATGGCTTTTGCATCAACCTCGGTTGCCTTTGCATCAACTAAATTTTACAGCAAATATGATAAAAAAACTTATACACATAATACTAAGTTTGATACATTAAATAAGGTTGTAGGTATTGACGTATCAATGCATAACAAAACTGTTGACTTTAACAAGGTTAAAGCTGACGGAATCGACTTCGTTTATGTAAGAGTCGGCTACACGGGATATACCAAGAAAAAATTATCGCTTAATTATGACCCTTATTATCAGGAAAATATTACCAATGCACTTGCCGCAGGCTTGCAGGTCGGCGTTTATTGGTATTCGCAGGCGTTAAATGAGGAAGAGGCTTTACAAGAAGCAAATATGCTTCTTAACGTTATAGGAAGCTATAATATTACGTTGCCTGTTGTTTATGATTATGAGTTTGCAGGAGTCAGAGACGGCAGACTTGACAGCGCTAACCTTTCTAAGGCTCAAATGACTGCTAACAGCCTTGCTTTTTTGAACAGAGTTTCTCAAATGGGATATACTCCTTGCCTTTATGCAAATTACAGCTTTCTTAAAAATAGATTGAACGCTTCTCAAATTTCAAGCATTGCTAAAATTTGGCTTGCTCATTATAATACTTCAACCGATTATCCCGGCGATTACGAATATTGGCAGTATACCTCCGACGGCAGAGTAAACGGTATTTCGGGCAGAGTTGATATGAATGTTTGGTATCAAGGGGCACAGGCTACTGTTCCTACCGCACCGGTTACTCCTAATGTTACTCAACCCACAGCGAAAAAGGTAACAGGTGTTAAGCTTAAAGCAAAAACTAATACAACCCTGACTTTCTCTTGGGCATCGCAAAACTATGCTGAATATTATAATATTTATAAGTATGATTCAAAGAAAGGTAAGTACGTTAAGGTAGGCACAACTGCCGGCAATGTGAATACATTTAAGGTTAGGGGCCTTCCCGAAGGTTCTTATTTCAGATTTAAGATTACTGCCGTAGTTGGCGGTAATGAAGGGGCAAGAAGCGAACCGTATAAGGTTGTAACAAATCCTCGCAAGGTGCAGACAAAGCTTGCAAAAAGCACTAAGAAAAGGAAAATTACATTTAAATGGAAAAAGACCACCGGTACAGGCTATCAATACCAATGGTCAACAAGTAAAAACTTTAAGAAAAACTATTTAACAAAGACTACTAAGAAAACAAATGTTACAATTTCTACTTCAAAAAGCAGAAAAACATATTATGTGCGTGTAAGAGCATATAAAACTCATTCAAACGGCAAAAAATATTACGGTAAGTGGTCGACAGTTAAAAAGGTTAAGGTTAAATAAATATAAAGCACATCAGCATTTTTGCCGATGTGCTTTTTTTACAAGCTTTTCAAAAATCTGATTTGTTCCTTTTCGTTATTATATCCTAACGAACGATAAAATTCATGCGCTTCCTTTCTTGAAAAGCCGGAGTTTACTCTGACTTTATTAATTCCTTTTTCCTTTGCCCAATTTTCAATTTCGTTAACAAGCTTTGTTCCGACTTTTTTGTTTCTGTATTCCTTTGACACAGCCAAGCCTAAAAAGTTGATAAGTTCTTCAAAATAAAGCGTTTTGTAAATTTGAGCATGCAAATATCCTACCACTTCGCTGTTATAAACGGCTACTAAAACCCGTTCGTTGTTTTTATCAAGACCTTCGAGTCTTTCTTTAACTAATTCTTCACTGCAATTGTAGCCTAAATCGTCACAGCATATTTTGCATATATCCTTGTAATCCTCAATTTTTGCCTGACGAATGATAATGTCATTTATATCAAAGTCATTGGAGAATGGCTCATTAATGGGAATGTAAATTTCGTAGTATCTGTTTTTTCTTCTTTTTGCTTTGTCTGTCGCAAGGTGAAACACTTCTATTATATATTCACGCTTTATGTTATATTGCGTGTCTTTTAACCAAGAATTGAAAATTAAATCGTGCGTTTTTGAAAGCTCATCACCTGCATAGCCGCCCTTATCGGTTATAAAGACTGCATATTTTCCTGATTTGATTTTAATCTTTTCAAGACCGTCTAGCCCAACATCTTCCTTTTTTCTTGCAATGGAATATTTACCGTTTTCAAAAATTCCATACCAAATTCCGTCATAACCTTGACAAATCTTTTCCGGATAATGTTCATAATCGTTTGACCACATTTCCTTTTCCTGCTTAAATCTGTCAGATGATTGGCAGTTGAAATTTTTTGAAATTCCATATACTTCAAATTCTTTTAAATCGCAAATTTTAAATTTTATTTTTTGCGCACCATTAACGTTAATTTCAAAGGTTGCCGGAGGGAAAATATTAACCTCACAGCTTGGATTTTTAGCTTGTGTAGGTGTAACATGATGCTGATTTAAAAATGCCTTGCAAAAAGAATCATAGCTGTTAAAACCGTATTTAAAGGCTATGTCTGTTATTTTTTCATCACTGTTTTGCAAATCGTAAACCGCAAGCGATAATCTTCTTTTTCTTATGTATTCTTTAATTGTGATTCCAAGCATCGAAACGAAAAATCTATTTATCGAATCCGTACTCTGATTTGTTATTCTTGCAATTTCTTTGATATCTATTTCGTTTTCAATATTGTTTTCAATGTAATTGCAAGCCTCGTTTAATTCATTTAAAATGTTCATTTTTATCACCTCGCATTTAGTATAACTGCAAATTGATTAAGATGCAATGAATAATCCGTACGCTTTTTTCAGTATGTCTAAATGATTATATTAAATGCAAATCAAATATTATTTATTATTTTCGGTTCTCTTTATGGTATAATTTTGTTGATTTAGGGCTTTTTTAGTGGTATTATTTATTTGAAATTTTTGAAAGGGGAATGTTTTATGGTTAATATTTATTCTTTTTCTCAAATGAATGAGGTTGCTCCTCTTATGGATGCTAAAACCTTTGATTATATCAGCGAATGCGAGGTTGAAAGCTTTGAAAGCTTCGATGATTTTGATTTGCTTGCATTTGACTATTATGACGTAAGGAGTAATGATACCGAGGACTCAAAAACCTTGATTTATCTTGATAATAGAAATCTGTTTTTCTTTTGCGAAAATAACGCCGGCGTTAAGATGATTAAGCAGATTGTAGCTGATATTGATAAAAATTACAGCAACGAGCAGCTTTTGTATAGCTTTTTTGTCAAGCTTTTAAAGGGCGATATGGATTGCCTTGATAAGTTTGAGGAAAGGCTTAATTATGAGGAGGCTAAGCTTCTTTCAGGTGCTGAAAAGGATACGCTTGATACAATCCTTGATTGGCGAAACGAGCTTATGCGACTTAAAAGATATTATCTCCAGCTTGATATTATTTTTGATGAAATGAGTGCAAACGATAACGATTTGCTTTCAAAGCCCACGCTTAAAAAGATTTCTATTATCGGCGCAAGAACAGACCGCTATCTTAATGCCGTTCGTAATTTGCAGGATATCGTAAGCCAAATGCGTGAAGCATATCAATCTCAGCTTGAAATTCAGCAAAACGATTTGATGAAAGTGTTTACTGTTGTTACCACCGTGTTTTTGCCGCTTAATCTTATTACTGGCTGGTATGGTATGAATTTTAAGGATATGCCTGAGCTTTCTTGGCGCTACGGCTACGGCTCGATTATCGTTGTTTGCTTTTTAATCGTAATCTTTTTGCTGTACTTGTTTAAAAAGAAAAAGTGGATATAAATTAAAGATGCCGATTTTGGAATTATCCTAAATCAGCATCTTTTTTTATACTTAGTCTTTTCAATTCCTTAACCGTAGGTTTTACAAGAAAAATCGTTAATACAAATGATAAAATATCTGCAACAGGTTGGGCGAGGGCAATACCGGTTTGACCTAAAAGATGCGGCAAGATAAGTATTATCGGAATATAAAAAATACCTTGCCTTGAAAGGGCTAATATTGTTGCTTTGCCCGATATTCTGAGAGATTGCATAAGCATATTAGAAGCTGTGCAAAACCCTGTTACAACCATTGCAAAGCATTGAAATCTGAGTGCTTGCACACCCGCTTTTATAACTTCGTTGTCCTTTCTGAAAATCGCTATAAGCTCCGGTGCAAAAATGTAGCCGATAACAGATAAAACTGTAATGATTATTGTTGTGATTATTACAAGAAATTTATAGCCTTGATATACTCTTTCGTATTTCTTTGCGCCGTGATTAAAGCTGCAAACAGGCTGATAGCCTTGACCGTAGCCAATCACAACTGCCATACCGATAAACATAACTCTGTTATAAACGCTCATTCCGGCGATAACAGCGTCGCCGTAAGGTGCGCACGCAAAGTTCATAGCAATATTTGCGAGTGTGCCTATACCTTGCCTTGAAAGGGAAGGTAAGCCGTTTTTAAATATTGTTAAATAAATTTCCTTGCTCGGCTTAAATAATTTTAATGACACCCTTATATTTTCATTCTTAAAAGTGCCGAAATAAAGGATAAAAAAGCTAATAATTTGGCTTACTGCGGTTGCTAAAGCCGCACCTGCAACCTCAAGCTTAAATGTGAAAATAAATAATGGGTCAAGCGCAATATTTATTATACTGCCCGTGAGTATGCCTATCATTGAATATAGCGCACTGCCTTGATATCTTAATTGATTGTTCAAGACGAACGAACCCAAAATGAAAGGTGAGCCAAGTAAAATATATTTCAAATACGTTGAGGCATAGTGAGCAGTTGTTTTTGTGGCGCCGAGCATTAGAGCGATTGATTTTGAAAAGAATAAGCCTATAACTGCAAGAAGCACGCCGACGCCTATTACTGTAAATAATGCTACATTTGCATAAATCTCGGCTTTCTTTTTATTTTTTTCACCCAAAAGCGTGCTAATCATTATTCCGCTCCCGTTTCCGAGGAAAAATCCGATTGCCTGTAAAAGCGTCATTATCGAAAATACAATTCCGATTGATGCTACACTTTGCGTGTTAATTTTGCCAACAAAGAAGCTGTCTGCCATATTATAAAATGCAGACACAAGCATTGACAAAATAGTCGGTACTGCAAGGGAAGATATTAACCCCTTGATTGGAGCATTGGCAAGCTTGTCAAATTTATTTTTATATTTCTCAGCCATTTTCTCACTCTTTTATTCTTAAATAAACACTCATTTCATTTTCCCCACTGTTGCAGGATTTATAATAGGGAATTAATGTGATTTTATAATTTTCAAGCTCACTTTCATTAAAATCATAATAAAGCGTGCTGTTTACTTTTTCCTTAAATCCGTTTATTGTTATTGATAAATCGTCATTAACACTAATTTTCGATTTTTTATCAATAAGCAGTAGTTGTAGGTTTTCGCAATTGTCAATTTCCTCTGCGCAATAGACAATTGGACCTCTCATTACTGCAACTTTGCCGATATTAGCCCTGACTAAGTTTGAGCATTTAACCAACTTCGGTTCAATGTTGAATTTAATCAATATGCTCGTACTTTCCTTAATATCAACATAAGCGTAGCCGTTAATGGGCTTATACTCCTTGTTAATTTCAAATTCGTTGCACCAATCAGGTATTCTCAGCACTAATTTGAACGGTTTATAAACTGTGATATTAAATTCAACCTCACCGTGGGTCAAATAGTTTGAATTTATGCTTATTTTAGCTTTGTCATTACTGAAATTTCCGCCGATATACATGTGCACAAATATATTATTATCATTTGATGAAATGCAGTAATCATTGAGTGATGAAATAAGCCTTGCTAAATTAGGCGGACAGCAGGCGCAGCCAAACCATTTTTGCCTTGTCGGCTTAATATGCCTTTTTCTGCTGTCAACAATTGATGCCTTTGGCAAAACTTCAAGCGCATTTGTATAGAAAAATGATTTTCCGTCCTCACTCATTGCGTGCAAAACAGTATTGTATAGTGCACGCTCCATAACGTTTGCATACTTGGAGCACGGATTTATTTCAAGCATTCTTTTTGCAAAGAAAATAAGCCCGATTGAGGCGCAGGTTTCGTTATATGCTAAATCGTTCGGTAAATCGTAATTATAACTAAATGCTTCGCCGTCGACAGTTGAGCCTATTCCGCCTGTGATATACATTTTCTTCTGCTCGATATTGTTCCATATTCTTTCACAGGCAGAGTATAGCTCTTCATTTTGAGTTTGACGTGCAACGTCAGCCATACCGCTGTAAAGATATACGCCTCTTACGGCATGACCTACCGCTTCATCTTGCTTTATAGGTGGAATATGCGCCTGATTATAAAAATAATCTAAACTGTTATCATTTCTTTTATATCCTCGTTCCTTGTCAAAATAATACGGTTTTGTGCCTCTTTCGTAAATGAAAAATTCCGCCTCTTTAAGATATTTTTCATTTTTAGTCACATTATATAATTTAACAAGTGCAAGTTCTGCAATTTCGTGACCGGGATAACCTTTTAAATTATCCTCGTTGAAAGTATCGCAAATTAAATCAGCAAATTTAATTGCACTGTTAAGTAATTTATCCTTACCTGTGCTTTCATAATAAGCAACAGCCGCTTCTGCCAAATGACCGAAGCAATAAAGTTCGTGCCTGTCTTTAAGATTAGTGAAAATCTTACTCCTGTCATTTATTATATAAAGCGTATCAAGAAATCCGTTTTCCATTTGAGCATTGCATATTAAATTAATTATTTCATCTACCTTTTGCACGAGTTCGCTGTCTTTAGAATTTTTTAGAGAGTAAGCAACTGCTTCAATCCATTTGTATACGTCAGAGTCCTGAAAGCACCAACCTAAAAACGAATTTTTGTCACATTCGTTTTCCTTATATTCCCATCTGTCAACAGGGTATATCTCAATTTTTTTATTATTATTGATTTTTTGAATGACCTTTGCGGCTTTTTTGAAATTTTCAAGGCAATAGCTTTTAGGCGCACCATCAATTTCATCATTTAATGCCATTAGCTGATATGGTATCATTTCATTTCTTACAAGTTCAATGTAATTATCCCAAAATCTATCGTTAATATTATTTCTTAAAAATGTCGAAAAATTATTTTTATCCATATTTCACTCCAAAAAAATGCACTCAAAGCATAACGCTTCAAGTGCATTTTATCATAAATACATATTGATTTTCAATATTAAGCGGCATAATCGTTTGAGCCTGCGCAAATTTTAACCATATCTAATCCGTCAAATTCACGAAATGCTTTTTCAACTCTTTCATTGTGCCTTTTTTCAAATTCCCTTTCTTTTATTTTATTTTTTGCTTTTTTCTCGTCAATATAGTAAAATATGCCGCCGACAGTAAGCAAAATGATTACGTCAAGCGCAACAAATATTTTCATTTCATTAGCCGTTAACGTGCCGAAAAGATTAAAGAAAATTGCACAAATTCCAAATCCGCAAAGAAGCGTGACAGTTGCGATTAATAAACCCTTAAATAACTTTTGTACTGATTTTTTCATGTTGAAAAACCTCCTTGTTTTTGATTACAAATTCATTTTACCAAAATAAAATTTATATTCAACAGGGGAGGCGGCTATAGTCCTTATAATCGGACTACTAAAACAAGCGTTCTAAAAATATTTTGTTACCTATTCTATCGCTTTTCTAAGTGTTTTAGCCCCTTCAAGCAGCTTGCTCGACGGAATACCCGATGGAGATAAAACTATTGTTATAAGTCCGTTTTCATATTTTTCGACAAATAATGATATGCTGCTTTTTTCAAATACTTCAATATCCTTATCAAATTTTACACTCATAATAATTTGAAGCGTATTTTCACTTATGCTGATTTGAGCATTTGGAAATTCTTTTTTTAAGATTGAGTAAAAATCCTTTGTTTTATTTGAATAAAGTCGCCTTATTTTTCTTGTTTGTGAATTTATATGTCCGTCACGTATGTATTGGCATAGTGCGATTTGCTCCGTTTTGCTTGCCGTCTGTGCAAATTTATATTTGTTTTGGTTGTAAAGTTTAGTCAATTCATCATTTAATACCATAAAACTTATTCTTATTCCCGGAAGCAGCATTGCTGAAAAAGAGCCGATATATATAACATTTCCGTGACCTAAGGTAAAAAGCGCCGGAGTAGGCTTTACATTATACATAAAGTCATTTTCATAATCATCCTCTATTACTGTTGAATTATTGTTAAAAGAGTATTCTACAAGTTCTAATCGCCTTTTATTGCTCATTACGTCACCCCAACGTGTCATATGTGAAGGGGAAACGTAAATTATATCTGCATTCTTATCTCTTGTGTGTACTTCAAAGCCGGCATCATTAAAAATTCCTATTCCCTGCACAAAGCTTTTGTCCGGGAATGATACCGTTTGGTCTTTATCAAAAAGCGAAGCCAAAATGTTAAATAAAACGCCAACGCCTGCTCCTATTACTATTCTGTCAGGTGAGGCAGTAACGTTTCTTTTTTCTCTTATATATTTTGAAACAGCACACCTTAAATCGTATTCGCCCTGTGCTTGACTGTATGTTAGCAGTCTGTCTTTTTGTCTAAGCGCATTTTTAATATATCTTTGCCAGAGCGATACATCAAAGCTTTCAGGGTCTGCCGATTCGCCGCAAAAATTGTATTCGATTTTAACTTCACTTTTTTCTGAATCTTTAGCTTGATTTTCCTTATTGAAAATTGATACAAAATAGCCGCTTTTTTCTTTAGATATAATGTATCCGTCTGCACATAATTCAAAATACGCATTTTGAACTGTTGTTGTCGATACAGAATATATGGCTGCCGCATCTCTTACAGAAGGAATTTTATCCCCGTGAGAAAGTTGTCCGGTTATTATTTGCTCTTTTATATCGTTATATAATTTACTGTATTTTTTCATAACTGTGCCTTTATTTAACATTAAAATTGTGTATTTATTTAATTACAGATATATTGTATAATAAATTATATTAATAATCAAGAGATTAGGTGATTTTTTGAAAAAGTGTGCCGTAATTAATGATTTATCAGGCTTCGGCAAGTGCTCTTTGACTGCCGCTATTCCTATTATGTCGGCAATGGGGGTTGAAGTTCATCCTCTTTTGACTGCTGTTTTGTCAAATCAAACAGCTTATGAAAGCTTTAAATCGTTGTCACTTACAGATACAATGAAACCTTTTATTGAGGAATGGAAAAAGCTGGGGGCAAAATTTGACGGAATACTTACGGGTTTTGTAACAGACAAGGCTCAGCTTGAAATTATATCAGATTTTATTGATGAGTTTAAGGATGAAAATACTCTTGTGGTTGCCGACCCGATTATGGCTGATAACGGTTCACTTTATGACGGTTATGATATGCAAATGTGCGATGTGATAAGAGAATTTTGCTTTAAAGCCGATGTTATTACTCCTAACACAACCGAGCTTGCAATTCTTGCACATAAGGGTAATCCCGATGTGTTAAATGAAAAATGGGTTAATGATTATTCAAATATTGAAAAAAGCCTTAATATGCTTTATAAAAAAGGATTAAGTAAAATTGTCGTGACCGGTTATAAGGAAAACGGCGCAATATCAAACATTATTTTTGATAACGGCGAAATTTCCAAAGTCACCAACGAAAAGGTCGGCGGATATTTCAGCGGCACAGGAGATGTGTTTTCAGCGGTTTTAACCGGTTCGCTTTTAAACGGCAAATCTCTTGCAGAAGCTTGCAAATGTGCAGGTGAGTTTATTACAAATACAATTAAAGTTACCGATGTTTCTGACGGAAATGACGGTATTGCTTTTGAAAAAACGATTGGGGAGTTGATTTCTTATGAATAAGGTTAACAGAAAAGTATTAAATATGGTTTATGCCGCCGTTTTTGCGGCAATGATTTTTGTGCTTACAAGGTTTATTCAAATTCCTGTTCCGGGCGGCGCAGGCTATCTTCATTTCGGTGATGCAATGATTTATATTGTTGCATCAACCTTGGGCGGTCCGTGGGCGCTTCTTGCTTCTGCTTTGGGTGCGGCGATTGCCGATTTGTCATCAGGTAATGCTGCGGTTTATGCTCCTATAAGTGCAATTGTTAAGGTATTGATTGCTTTGCCTTTTGTTTTTGTTAATAAAAAGAGCGAAAAAATATTGACACCGCTTACAATTTGCCTTACAATACCAAGCGGAGTAATTACTGTTCTTGGTTATTATCTCGGTGATTTGATTGTTAATAAGGCTTATGCCGTTGCCAATATACCTATGAATATAGTTCAGGCTGTAGGCAGTGCAATCATATTTGTCGTTATTTCTGCTGCATTCGATGCGGCAAAGCTTAAGAAAAAGTTATTCATTAATAAAAAATAGAAGAAGTGATTTTATGGCTGATATAGTTTATACATTGGAGGGCGACGTTTACCTCAATATTACTAATAAGTGTCCTTGTAATTGCGCTTTTTGTATTCGTTCAAAAAGTGATGCTTACGGTGATTCAAAAGAACTTTGGTTCGATAAGGAGCCTACCTTTGAAGAAATAAAAAAGGCAATTGACGATTATGATTTTCATAATGTCGACAAAGCTGTTTTTTGCGGTTACGGTGAGCCTACCAATGCTTATGATAATTTAATTAAATCGGCTAAGTATTTAAAAGAAATTAATCCTAATATTAAATTAAGACTTAATACAAACGGTCTTTCGGATTTGATTAACAAGAAGCCGACAGCAAAAGAGCTTTCAAGCATATTTGATTATATTTCGATTTCTCTCAATGAGCCGGACAGTGAAAAATACGATAAAATTACAAGAAACTGTTTTAAAGGCAAGGCTTTTGATGCAATGCTTAAGTTTACAAAGGAATGCGTTGCCGATTGCCCAAAAGTAAGAATGACTGTTGTTGATGTCATTTCATCTGAGGATATTGAAAAATCACGAGAGGTTTGCGAATCAACGGGGGCAGAATTCAAAGTCCGTTCATTTGCCAAAGGTCGATAATAATTAAATAAACACATAGGATACCGAGGAAACGCTCCTCGGCACAGACTGTCGATAAAGTGGCTAAACCGTGCCGTGCTATAAAACAAAATTCCATTCGGGGTCCCCGACAAATTGAAAATTTGGTGGGGAAAAGGAGAAAGGAACGAAGTGTTTATTATGAATTTCAAAGAAATTCATTCAAACACGGAATTTCTTTCGACGTATCGTAGGGGCGACCATCGGTCGCCTTAAAACTTATTATTTAGACTTTTTTGTTGTCTTTTTAGCTGATTTTTTCGGCTCTGCCTTTTTAGGAGTTTCTTTTTTTGCTTCCTTTTTAGGCTCCGCTTTCTTTTCAACTTTTTTTGCAGTGCTCTTTTTGGCAGGTTTTTTCTCCTCTTTAGTCATAGGAGCACTCTTTTTAGAAGTCTTTGGCGCTTCTTCCTTAAACTTAACAGGCTGAGTATGCCAAATATTATTTGCATAATCCATTATTGAACGGTCAGCGCTGAAAATACCTGCGCCGCTGATGTTCATAAGTGACATTTTTGCAAATCTTTCCTTATCCTGATAAGCCTGTGCCGAAAGCTTTTGAGCCTTTTGATAATCGGCAAAGTCTGCAAGTGCCATATATTGGTCAACATTCATAAGCGATGAAGAAATTTCACCGAAGCTCTTGCCGTTTACACCTGCTTGAATAAACTCAACTGCAGACTTGAGCGTTTCGTTATTATACATATATTCCATAGGATTATAGCCCTTCTTTTGAAGTTCCATAACCTCAGGAGTTTTCAAGCCAAAGATGAAAATATTATCATCGCCGACTGCATCGTGAATTTCAACGTTTGCGCCGTCAAGAGTACCGAGAGTGATTGCACCGTTTAACATAAGCTTCATATTACCCGTACCTGAAGCTTCTGTGCCCGCAAGAGAAATCTGCTCTGAAATATCAGCGGCAGGCATAAGCATCTCCGCAAGAGAAACGTTATAATCCTCCATAAATACGACCTTAATTCTGCCCTTAATATCCGGGTCGTTATTAACAACTTTTGAAAGAG
>FR889161.1:99298-184889 GCA_000436835.1 Eubacterium sp. CAG:251 | reverse complement strand
GATAAGCTCGATAATCTTCTTAGCCATAAAGTAGCCGGGTGCTGCCTTAGAAGCAAAAATATAAGTTCTCGGCTGGAATTCCATATTAGGATTAGCCTTAAGCATCTGATATTCGGCAATAATATTAAGAACGTTAAGCTGCTGCCTTTTATACTCGTGAAGTCTTTTAACCTGAACATCAAAAATAGATGTCGGGTCAAGCTCAATGCCGTTTCTCTTTTTAACTACCGAGGCAAATTTTTCCTTATTGGCAAGCTTAATTGCAGTAAGTCTGTCAAGCACCTGCTTGTCATCTTTATAATCACGAAGCTTAAGAAGTTCATCACTCTTAGTTATAAATCCGTCGCCGATAAGTTCAGTAATAAACGAGGTAAGCTCAGGATTTGCCTGACAAATCCATCTTCTAAACGCAATACCGTTTGTTACATTGGTAAACTTTTCAGGAGTGATTGTATAAAAATCGTTAAATACAGTGTCCTTAAGAATCTCGGAATGAAGCGCAGATACACCGTTTACGCAGTGAGAGCCGGCAACGCAAAGATTAGCCATTCTTACTACACCGCCTGAAACGATTGCCATTCTTTCAACCTTATCCGCATCGCCTGTTGCGCCCCAAACGTAAGCACGAAAACGATTATCAATTTCCTTAGTGATTGAATAAATACGGGGAAGAAGTCTTTTATAAAGGTCCTCGCTCCAACATTCAAGTGCTTCTTTCATAACCGTGTGGTTAGTATAAGCAACGGTTCTCGTAACAAGACTCCATGCGGTATCCCAATCATAGCCGCATTCATCAAGCATAATTCTCATAAGCTCAGGAATAGCCATAGTCGGGTGAGTATCGTTGATATGAATTGCTACCTTGTCAGGAAGATTGTCAAGCGTGCCGTATCTTGTGAGATGGCGCTGAATAATATCCTGAATAGAAGCAGAAACAAGAAAATACTGCTGACGAAGTCTGAGTGACTTGCCCTCAGGGGTGTTATCGGCAGGATAAAGCACCTTAGAAATAGCCTCAGCCATAGCGCTTTGCTCCATAGCCTTAATATATGAGCCTGAATTAAAAAGACCCATATCAAGCTCAGGCTTGCTTGCAGCCCAAAGGCGAAGCCTTGAAACTCCCTTGCCTTTACCCGAAACATACATATCGTAAGGAACTGCGGTTACAGTGTTGCAATCCTTGTAATTAACGTGGTGGAAATCGCCGTCCCAGCTTTCGTCAACCCAGCCTTCAAACTTAACCTCTACACTTCTTTCTTCACGTGGAACGAGCCAAACCTCACCGCCCGGAAGCCAAAAATCAGGAAGCTCTGTCTGCCAGCCGTCAACAAGCTTTTGTTTGAAAATACCTGCTTCATATCTGATAGAATAACCCATTGACTGAAAGCCGTTTGTTGCAAGACCGTCGAGATAGCACGCAGCAAGCCTGCCGAGACCGCCGTTACCAAGACCTGCGTCAGGCTCTTTTTCATAAAGCTTATCAAGGCTTACGTCGAAAGATTCAAGTGCTTTCTTGAATGTTTCCGTCAAATCAAGATTATAAAGATTATTTTTAAGTGAGCGACCCATAAGAAATTCCATACAAAGATAATAAATTTCCTTGCTGTCTTGACCCTTAGCCTCTTGCCTGAAATCGCTGTTCATTTGTGAAAGCCTGTCACGAATAATCATCGCAACTGCTTTATAATATTGTTCGTCTGTCGCAGTTTTTGTATCTACTCCAAAGAAGTGACTAAGCTTATCGCTTATCGCTTTCTTTGCCTGCGAAACAGTCATCTTTTCCATACATATCCTCCAAAAATTTCAATATTTTCAGTCTATTTTGCTATGTTCTTTGTATATTATATACTAAAAATGCTGTTTTTGCAACCGTAATAACGCATTGTTAATATATTAGTTCTTTCTTTTTTTCAAGAATTTTGCCAAAATAAGATTTACAAGTTCCTTAATAGGCTTCAAATTAAGAAGAAGCATAACAACAACAAGTAAAACCTCAATTATATAAACCCAAAGCGTACCGTCATATTTGAGAAGAAGAATCGATTGAGTAACAAGTACTGCCGTTTCGCCCAAAAGAACAGGAAGTTTAAAATCTATTTTAATAAATCTTCTTGTATCTATAGCCCTTGTAACGAATACCACAAGGAATGCACAAACAGTTGCCAAAGCCGCACCGTTTGCACCGATACGAGGAATGAATACCAAATTTAAAACAAAGTTGGTAATTGCACCGCTCATAGCCGTCACAAGAGACATAACATTCTTTTTTTCCGCCATATATATTGAGGCAAGGAAATTGACAACGCAAGAATACGTTGTGGCAATAATAAGAATAGGAACAAACTGCCACGAATCATAATAAGACTTTGCAACAAGTATTTTTGTAATAAACTGACAAAGCAAAATAAGGACAGACGCAACGGCAAAAATTCCGCCTGAATAAACACGAAACACCTTGGTAAAGAACTGCCTGCCGCCCTCTTGGTCATATTCGTCAACCGCACTAAGCTGCCAAGCGTCAATAAAAATTTGAGAGAAAAGAATTACAAAATTAGGTATCTTAGATGCGGCGGTATAAAGTCCGTTTGCAGATGATGAAATAAAATAAGTTACCATATATCTGTCAGACACGTTAATAATCCACCACAAAATTATTGTAGGAATAAGCGGAACACAATATTTGAGCATCTGCGATGTGATGCTGTTATCTTTAAGCTTATTGAAATTTATATATCTGTATAATTTGGCAGTTGCGAAATAGAACACAACAGAGCAAGCGTCGGAAGCAATAATTGCAACAATATATCCCGTCACACCCCATTTAAAAGGACCGAGGAAAAGAATAGTAAACGCAAGCGTTGTTGCCGTGGCAAGTATACCGTCAACCGCATAAAGTTTAACGTGCCCACTGCCCCTGACAAACTGCTGGCAGAGCTGCCTAAAGCTTGAAACAAGAACGAACGACACAATCAAAATTATATAATCCCCAAGGTGGAAATCATTAATTGTAAGCTTACTTAAAGGATAGGTAAAAATAAGAAAAACCGCAAAACCTGCAAGAGTTGTCCTAACTCCAACCTTGAAAACATCTGATTTGTCAACCGCCTTGTCAAGAGCAAAACGCAATGCCGCACTGTTGACCTGAAGTGTAACAACAGGAATAAGCACATTAACTGTTTGCTGAACCAAGTCTGCGGAGCCGTAATCGCCCGTACCCATCATTCTTGTTACAAACGGCATTAACAAAAACGAAAGTATCTTTGATGAAAAAGTACCTATCGCAAATATTAAAGTGTTTGATGCTAATTTTTTGTATTTATCCATAAAATTTCCTCAAATAAATTAATAAGTCAGTTTCTTGCCGTTAAAACTTAAGGTATTATCACTTGATGACGATGTATAAATGCAACTCGTTTTGCAAGTGAATTCTCCGCCCTCACTCTTAGTACCGATTAAAAATACATATTGATATCCGTAACCTACAGCAAGTGTACCGGTACCGTCACAATCAGATACCGAAAGCATTGTTTTAGTAGCTTTTGAATTCATATTAAGTTCTCTTGCCTTATACTTTGAGCCGTCAAGCTCGCCGAAATAAAGCCTGTTTGAATAAACAACAGGATAATCTGTAACAGAGCAATTATCTACCAATGTCACAACATTATCCGAGCCGAATTTCTGCCTGCAAAGAGAATACGTTGAATCATCATTTTTCTTGTAATAATACATAAATCCACATTCAAAGGATAAGTTAACTATTTCATTATTCTTTGTATCATCACGAAAATTAAGAACATCGTTTGAATCACTCAAATTAACAGTTATATATTCATCGTAATTTGCCACACTGTCATGAGTAACAAAAAACACTCTTGAAAGTGAAATTCCGGCAAAAGATACGGTTTTATCGGCTGGTGCGGTATAGAGAACGGTTTTATTATTATCGCTTAAATTGATAAAGCCGACTGCATTGTCAGTGCCGACAAAATAAATTTTATCATTATAAAGATAAGCAAAAGCTATGTTATCACTTATATTGACTCCGTCGCCGCCTGAAACCGAAAACTTCTTAAGCGTTGAGGTATTAACGTCAACAGCATAAAGATAGTCGCCTAAAACATTAAGATATTTAAAATTATAATTACCGCTGATAATTTTAGCGTTCTTCTCCTCATTAGGCTCAAAACGGAAAATGCCTTTGCCCTCAATGCTGTAGTAAATATATGCCGAACTGTAAGTTACTGCTCCGTTTGATTTATTGAGCAAATTTCCCACCTGATTACCCTGAAGCGAGGTGTCAAATGCAAAAACGCTGAAATCATCGTAATCGTAATCGGCTTTTTTGATGTCACGTGCTTTGGTTGTGGTTTCCTTTTGGGTAGTTGGCTGGGTTGTAGATGTTGTTGTTGTTGTTGTTTTGTTAAACAATTTGGAATCAATCATTTCAACCGCCTGCTGTGCCTTGCCGCTCGGAAGATAAGATGCAATGTCAAAATCAGGATTAACAAGCTTAACAGTCACAATAAAAACAGCCAACAATATTATTATTGCCGCAATAATGAGTAATATCTTTTTTCTCACTCTTTTGCGCTTACGTGCACGCTGGCGCTTTTTGCGCATTTTTTGTCTTTCTTCCTCTGTTATCATCTGATTTGTCCGTCTCCGTAAACTAAATATTTAGTAGTTGTAAGTTCTCTAAGCCCCATAGGTCCTCTTGCATGAAGCTTTTGGGTAGAAATACCGATTTCTGCTCCCAATCCAAATTCGCCGCCGTCGGTAAATCTTGTGGAAGCATTATGATATACGGAGGAGGAGTCAATAAGCATCATAAACTTATCTGCATTCTCCTTATTTTCCGTAATTATAGCCTCAGAATGACCCGTGGAATATTTATTGATATGCGCTATCGCCTCATCAAGGCTTGATACGGTTTTAACGCTGATAATATAATCAAGATATTCGGTGCCGAAATCCTCCTCGCTTGCCGCCTCAATACCGGGGCAAGCTTCTCTCGCCTTTTCGTCGCCACGAATGGTAACATTTTTTTCATCAAGCCTTGCCTTAATTGCCGGCAAAGCCTTTTTAATAATATTTTCGTGAATAACAAGGCTTTCGCACGCATTGCAAACACCTATACGCTGTGTTTTTGCATTAAAAATAATATTTGCCGCCATATTGATATCTGCACTTTCGTCAACATAAATATGGCAATTGCCTGAGCCTGTTTCAATAACGGGAACGCTCGCATTTTCAACAACAGCCTGAATAAGCCTTTTGCTTCCTCTCGGAATAAGGCAATCAAGTGTGCCCTTCATTCTCATAAGCTCAGTTGACGATTCCCTTGAGGTATCGTGAACAAGTTGAATAACATTTTCATCAAGCCCTACGCTTTTAACTGCTTCACGCATTATGTCGGATATGGCAATATTTGAATGAATAGCCTCTTTACCGCCACGAAGAATAACGGCATTTCCGCTTTTCAGGCAAAGAGCAGCAGCGTCGGCGGTAACATTAGGTCTTGCCTCGTAAATAATACCGATAACACCCATAGGACAGCTTACCTTTTTAATCACAAGACCGTTGGGTCTTTCAACAGTTTCAAGCACTCTGCCGCAAGGGTCATCAAGTGCCATAACCTGCCTGCAACCGTCTGCCATACCCTTAATCCTGTCAAGATTAAGCATAAGGCGGTCAAGCATACCGCTGTCAAGAATACCTAACTGCGAATCATAGTCAATTTTATTGGCGTCAATAATTTTTTGCGCATTTTGGATAAGTGCGTTTGCAATAGCACCAAGTGCTTTATTTTTAAGCTCTGTTGAAGCACCGACTAAATCAGCCGAAGCCGTTTTTGCATTAATTCCCAATTGTTCAAGCATTCTCATCACCCTTTGCCTTGAAATATGTGCCTATGCTTTCGCCTGAAAGCACCTTGTATAAATCGGTCGGCTTTTCACCGTTCATAATAATGACCGGAATTCCCTCGCTCGTTGCAATCTCTGCGGCTTTAATCTTAGTTTGGAAACCGCCCGTACCCTTTTCGCTTGCGCCGCCGGCGATTGAATAAATATCATCATTAATCTCGTCAACAACATTTATCAATTTCGCATTTTCGTTTTCATTAGGGTTTGAATCGTAAAGACCGTGAGTATCGGTAAGCATAATTAGCAAATCTGCATTTATAAGAGTAGCAACCATTGCACTTAAACAGTCATTATCACCGTTTAAAAGCTCCTCAATATAAACCGAGTCGTTTTCGTTGATAATCGGCAATGCGCCGTAATCAAGAAGTTGATTAAATGTATCAACCAAATGTTCCTTTTCCTCATGATTTTGAAGAGTATCGGCAGAGAAAAGAAGCTGACTTACCGTAACCGTATATTCCGAGAAAAGCTTATCATAAAGAAACATAAGCTCACACTGCCCTACTGCCGCAGAAGCCTGCAAGCCCTGAACGGTTTTCGGTTTTTCGCTCAGTCCAAGCTTTGACCAGCCGACTGCAATAGCGCCGCTTGAAACAAGAACTATCTCGTGCCCCTCATTTTTTAAATCAGAAAGCACCGACGCAAGTTTTGAAAGCCTTGCAATATTTGTTTTGCCGGTTTTATGAGTTAAGGTTGATGTGCCCACCTTAACAACTATTCTCTTTTTTCCTTCTGCCTTTGCCATAATTCTACTACTCCATATTAATTACAATTAATTGTCATTATAGCACAAATAATATAACAATAAAACATTTTTTTGAATGTTTTTGAAAAATAAGGCAAAAATATAAAACGGAGGTAATTGAAATGACAAAAAGAGGTTATATAAGACTGTTTTCATACGCCATTGCTTTTGCGCTGTTACTTTCAAGCAGGGCAATAATCAATATGACAACAGCAAATTCATACAAAGCGCAGCTTGAATTAAATTATCAGCAAAGCCTTAATGAACTTTCGGAAAATCTCGACTCGATAGAAACAAATTTAACTAAATCAATTTATTCAAATTCCGACAAAATGCTTATGGATATAAGCAAGGATTTATATGCCGAATGTTCGCAGGCGAAAGATGCGCTTTCAAGGCTTCCGATTGAGCAAATGAATTTAGGCTCAACATACAAATTCATAACCCAATCAAGCGACTATGCATCATATATCGCAAACAAAATCGCTTCAAGCCAAACAATAAGCACCGAAGAACACCAAAATCTTAACAAACTTTTAAATTATGCGCAAAAGTTAAACGAATCCGTCAGCAATATGGCAACAATAGCAAATAACGGCGCAGACATTGACACAGACGATTTAAAGGCAAAAAACGTCAACGTATCTTCCCTTTCAAACAGTTTTTCGGCAACGTCAAAAGTTTTCAAGGACTACCCGACTCTCCTTTATGACGGTCCGTTTGCCGATGCAGTTTTAAACCGTAAATCTCAGCTTTTAAAAAACGCCGAGCATATAAGCCGTGAAAACGCAAGAGAAATTGCGGCAAGGGCACTCGGCTGCAACATCAGCGAAGCAATCTATTCGGGCGAAGATGCAGGCAATATGCCGTGCTACACCTTCACCTACTCTCAAAAAACGGCAGGAATAACAAAAAACGGAGGCTATGTTGCCTATGTGCTTTACGGCGGCAAAATCAACCGTTTTTCAATCGACAAGGACAATGCAATAAATCTTGCCCAAAGCTATCTTAAAAATATCGGCTACAAAAATATGGCAAACACATATTATGCAATTAACAACAATGTTTGCGTAATAAATTTTGCTTATAAAAAAGATGACATCACTTATTATTCCGATTTAATCAAGGTCGGAGTTTCAATGGATAACGGTAAAATCGTATCGCTTGAAGCACAAGGATATTTAACAAACCACATAAAAAGAAAAGCCTTTAACTGCAAGCTTACAAAAGAGCAAGCGCAAAGCAAATTATCAAAAAATCTTAAAGTTATAAATAGCAAAAGATGCGTCATCCCAAAGGAAAGCGGAAACGAAGTAAATTGCTACGAGTTTAGATGCAAAAGCAACGACACAAAAGAAGAAGTTTTAATTTATATCAATGCCGACAAGGGATATGAGGAAAATATTATGCTTCTTCTTTATTCCGACGGCGGAACGCTGACAAAATAATTGAATAAACAAAACAAAAGCGATAATAATAAAAGCGAAAGGAAGTTTTCATTATGAACAGTAAAATATTAATCATAGCAATAGCAATTGCCGTTATTGCAACAGTATTTATGGGATGTGCAAATAACAAAAACGATATAACAACAACCACTCTCCCTTCAAGCCAAACCACCGTAAGCGATACAAATACAACAGATAAAGCAGAAAGCGAAGCAAGCAGTGCAGTTAGCAAGGCGGGAGAAAAGGCTGACAAGGTCGGTGACGACATCGGCAAGGGCGCAAATGACGTTGCCGACGGTGTAGGCGGCGCAGTTGACAAAGCAGGCGACGCCGTATCGGACGCTTTAGATTAACATTAAAAGAAAATATGTGTTTGAGTAGCGGGCGACCAATGGTCGCCCCTACGATTTTCCTCCTCAAAATACAAAAATCCCAAGATTTTTTGTCTTGGGATTTTTCTTATATGATTTTTGCAAAGCCTATTGAACCGACTACCGTAAGTATACCTGATACTGCGATTGAAAGACTGCTCATAGCGCCCTCAATCTCGCCGAGTTCCATAGCCTTAGCCGTTCCTATTGCGTGAGAAGCAGTGCCTATTGCAATACCCTTTGCGATTGGGTGATTGATTTTAAACAGCTTACAAATTCCTTCTGCTAAAATATTGCCGAGAACTCCGGTTAAAATAATGACCGCAACAGTAATTGTAACATATCCTCCAAGTTCTTCACTGACTCCTATTCCTATAGCGGTAGTGATAGATTTAGGAAGCATCGTTACATATTCTTTGTGCGAAAGTTTAAAAATAAATGCCAAAATCATAATTGTTGTAAGGCTTGTTAAAACGCCTGACAGAATACCGACAAGCACAGCCTTATGATTTTTCTTCAAAAGTTCAATTTGCTGATAAAGCGGAATTGCAAGGCAAACTGTCGCCGGGGTTAAAAGCCAACTCAAATATTTTGCGCCGTCATTATACGTATCATAATCAATATTGCAAGTCAAAAGAAAAACTATTGTAATTATAATAGAAATAAGCAATGGGTTAAAAATGCCGGTTTTAAACTTTTTCTTTAAAAACGAGCCGAGAGCGTATGACAAAAGACTGACGGCAACCCCTAAAAAAGCGGAGCTTTCAAAAAAATTATTCATTTAAAGCGCCCTCGCTTTCTCCTTTTTTATCATTTTTTACAATAATTTTTTGAGAAACACGACCGCTGACAGCCATAACTGCGATTAGAGAAACAACTGTTATGGCAAGCACAGGAACTACAAGCGGTTTTAAAACTCCCCAACTTTTCATAAGACCTACACCTGCAGGAATAAACATAAGCGGCATAATTTCAATAAGAAACATTCCCGTATCTTTAACATCGTCAAGCTTAACGACCTTTGTGCAAAGGCAAACAAATAAAATCACCATTCCGTAAATACTTGCCGGAACAGGAGCGGGAATCAGATAATTAAGCCCTTCGCCTATAAACGAAATCAAAAGAATGATTAAAAATTGCTTTACATACTTCAATATTTTTCACCAAACCAAAATAAAATTACGGTTTATTAGTATATCACTCTAAAACCAGCTGTCAATCGGCGGATTTACAGATTTTTTTAGAAATTTTATGAAAAAATTGTCTATATTTGATTTTTTTCGAATATTAGTATATTATCTAATTATAGAATTTCCTAAAGAGGTGTAAAATATGAGCCTTTATGACAAAGCAAAGCAAACGGCTGATTTTATTAAATCAAAAATCAATAATATTCCCAAAACAGCAATAGTTCTCGGAAGCGGACTCGGACCTTTTGCAAAAGAGATTGAAGAAGAGGTTGAGTTTGACTATAAAGATATCCCTAATTTCCCTGTATCTACCGTACCCGGTCACGCAGGAAAGCTGATTTTCGGCAAAATCGCAGGCAAAAGCATAGTCGCAATGCAGGGCAGATTTCATCTTTATGAAGGTTACAGCGCAGAGGAAGTTACGCTTCCCGTTCGTGTATTTCAGCTTTTGGGAATTGAAAATTATATAGTAACCAATGCTGCCGGCGCAGTAAACCTTGACTATAAGCCGGGCGATTTAATGATTATAAAAGACCATATAGGTTTGTTTTGCGAAAGTGTATTGTTTGGCAAAAATGATGACAGGCTCGGCACCCGTTTTCCGTCAATGAGCGAAGCTTACAGCAAAGAACTTATTAAAAAAGCAGAAAAGGCGGCTGAAAAATGCAGTCTTAATATTCGCAAGGGTGTATATTGCTACTGCAAGGGTCCTATGTTTGAGACACCGGCGGAAATAAGATTTTTAAGAGTAGCAGGAGCAGACGCAGTCGGAATGTCAACCGTTCCCGAAGTTGTTGCCGCAGTGCACGCCGGAATGAAAGTTTTGGGCGTTTCGTGTATGACGAATATGGCAGCAGGCATACTCGATCAACCTCTCACCCATATTGAAGTTATGGAAACAGGCAAAAAGGTTGAAAAGGAATTTTCCGCTTTTATGAAAGAAATCATAAAAGAAATATAATCCAAACAAAAAATCCCGTGCTCAATCGAACACGGGATTTTCTATACTGCTTATTATAATTCAGCGATTACTTCTACCTCACATAAAACGCCCTTCGGTAAATCCTTGACTGCTACGCAGGAACGAGCCGGCTTTGAAGTAAAGTATGTGCCGTAAATCTCATTAAACTTTGCAAAATCATTGATATCTGCAAGGAAACAAACTGTTTTAACTACCTTATCCATAGTAGTTCCTGCCGCCTCAACAACAGCAGTAAGGTTTTTGCAAACCTGATGTGTTTGTTCCTCAATAGTTTTAGCCTCAACTGTATTAGTTTCAGGATTTATTGCAATTTGACCTGAAGTGAAAAGCAAGCCGTTTGCCTTTACTGCCTGTGAATAAGGACCGATTGCACCCGGCGCATTTTTAGTTGATACATATTCCATTGTAAAACCCTCCTATAATCAGTCGCAAACTTCAAAGCCTGCGTCTTTAAGTGCATTTTTAATTTGAACAATATGCTGATAATTTCTTGTTTCAATACCGAGTTTAAGATAGCAATCGGTAATATTCATATCAAGGTCAGTGCTGTCATAATTAACAGATACAACGTTAGCCCCGTTATCCGCAACAATCTTGCTGACGCCGAGAAGCTGACCCGGCTTATCGGAAAGAGCAATAGTGATAGACGCACTTCTGCCGCCCATTTTAAGTCCTCTTTCAATAACTCTTGAAAGAATTGTAACATCAATATTACCGCCCGATACAAGACAGCAGACCTTTTTGCCCTCAATATCCGGAATTTTGCCGTTCATAACTGCTGCAACAGGAACTGCGCCTGCGCCCTCTGAAACAAGCTTTTGCTGTTCCATAAGAGTAAGAATTGCAAGAGCAATTTCGTCATCGCTTACTGTATAAATACCGTCAACATACTTCTTAATAAGCTCAAAAGTATTAGTACCGGGAGTTTTAACTGCAATACCGTCTGCAATAGTTTGCACATTTTTAAGTGTTTCAATTTTTCCGTCGGCAACGCTGTTCTTCATAGAAGGAGCACCTGCTGCCTGAACGCCGTAAACCTTGCAATTAGGGTTAATCTGCTTAATTGTGTATGCAACACCGGCAATAAGTCCGCCGCCGCCGATTGGAACAACTACAACGTCAACATCCGGAAGCTGTTCAAGAATTTCAAGACCGATTGTACCCTGACCTGCAATAACATCAGGGTCGTTGAACGGGTGAATAAATGTATATCCCTTTTCTTTTTGAAGTTCGATTGCTTTATTGTAGGCATCGTCATAAACACCTTTTACAAGGCAAACATCAGCACCGTAGCGCTTTGTAGCCTCAACCTTGCTGATAGGTGCGCCGTCAGGTAAGCAAATAAGTGACTTGATTCCGTTTTTGGTAGCCGCAAGAGCAACACCCTGAGCGTGATTACCTGCCGAGCAGGCGATAACGCCTTTTTTCTTTTCCTCGTCTGAAAGCTGGCTTATTTTAAAATATGAGCCTCTTACCTTGAACGAGCCTGTAACCTGCAAATTTTCCGTTTTTAAATAAACATCGCATTGAGAATTGATGTTTTTGGCACGAATCATATCTGTCTGCCTTACGACCTCAGATAAAACTCTTTTAGCCTTGTATACTCTGTCTAATGTAAGCATCTTTTTTTCCTCTTGATAAACTATAAAATAATGTTCACTCGCCATTTTACTCTTATAATATTGATTTGTCAATCGCACATATAAAATTAGTTTTTGATTAATTAAATAAATTTGTTGACTTTATACCCTCAATAATATAAAATTAAGTATAGTTTATATGAAATCTGTTTTGGCAGAAAGGTTGAAGAATATGAAAGTTTTTAAAAAAATATTTGCAATTGCATTATGCGGCATACTTATTGCAAGTGCATTTGCAGGCTGTTCAAAAAGCGGCGAAGCTGACAAAATAACGGATAAAACAATGCTTATTGCCTACACCGACGAGGTTGAGCCTTTCCTTTACAAAGGCAAGAACGGCAAGCTCGCAGGCTTTGATATTGATTTGTTTAAGAAAATCTATGATAACGTTAAAAACGATACAAAAAATTACGAATTCGTAAAAGTTGACAAGGATTACAAGGTTGGCGACGATGTTGCTTATACAAACAAAGACGGCGACGAATTTATTGCTTACACTATGATTGGCGCTGTTCAAAAAAATGTCGGCTCAGTAAATGAGGATTTCAGTTTCACTAACGATATCATCACAAACAGGATTATCACCGTTACCAAATCAGGCAACAACATTTCCGACTACAACGACCTTTCAGGCAAAAAGCTTGCGGTAGTTACCGACATTGCAAAAGCTGCACTTGATAAAAACGCCACAATTAAAAACAACAACAAAAATACTCTTTACCCTACAATTGAGGATGCGCTTTCCGCCCTTGACAACGGCAGTGTTGACGCAGTAATTACAGACGAATTCAACTTCTCACCGCTTGAAAATGCAGAAAAATATCAAGTATTAAACGGCGAACTTGATAAAATATCATATGCGTTTATGTTCAAAAAAGGCGATTGGGTTGTTGAAAATTGGAACGAAGCAATTTATGAACTTAAAAGTCCGGATTACAACGACAAGGACGAATTTACCCCTATGGTTGAAAAATATTTCGGCTACAACGCTTCAAGTTTTGACTATGTGCCTTCAAAGACTAAATAAATCAAAAACTTAAAAAACGGCTGGCTGTCAACCATTAAGAAGTTATTAAAAATAACCGCTGACCTTTTCGAAAGGTTTGGCGGTTATTTTATATTATAAAAAAATCCCCCAACTGCGTTGGAGGAGTCATACAAAATATCAGAGCTTTGCCGCATTTGCAAGTGCTTCCTTTTCTGCCTTGCGCTGAGCTCTTTTTTTCTTTGCCTTGTAGCCCATTAATTTATCAAGATGCTCATCAGGTGTTGTGCACGTTCCGAGTGTAACTGTAGATGAACCGTAAATTCCGTGGAAATCAGAACCGCCCGTCATAAGAAGCTTATGCTTTTTGCAAATACTGCCAAGCATTTCAATATCCTCATCTGTAGCAGACGGGTGCCAAACCTCAATTCCGTCAAGCCCCATTTCAATATAATCGTCAATCTCGTCAAAATTGTCAAGAAAAGCGGGGTGAGCAAGAACGGCAATGCCGCCTGCACCGTGAATTTCATCAATAACCTCTTTGACGTCCGGATATTTGGTAGGAGCCAAAAGATTTGTTTCACTGTCAGGTGAGAAAAGCGCATTATAAAGGTCGCCGAATATTTGATTTGTATATCCGGCATCCATAAGTGCATGCATAATATGTTGCTTATAAAGGTTTGTCGAGCCTGAAGCGTGGCTGATAATAAATTCGGTTGAAATCGGAAATCTTGCCGCAACCTTAAGCATCATTATCTGACCTGCTCTTTTACGTGCAACCGAAGTACGCTTGCAAAGCCCCTCAAGCCTGTCCGGAGTATCGGCAAGATAACAAAGAATATGAACCTTTTTGCCTGCATTATTATCAAATGAGGAAAGTTCCACTCCCGGAATAACGTTTACGCCGTAGCGCTTACCGATAACCTGCCCCCTAACTGTACCTGCAAGACAATCGTGGTCTGTTATGGCAATAGTTTCGATACCGCTCTTTTGAGCTATAACAATAAGGTCTTCTATACCAACAGATCCGTCGCTGAGTTTTGTATGACAATGTAAATCTGCTGCCATAACAATCTCCTTTCGATTTAATAGACATATAAACTGCCTATAGTATAATTTTTAGGTAATAACTGTAGATTAATCATCTTCACTGTAACCATATATATTACAGCGGGTAAAACAGCAGTTTGTCCCTCAACATATAGGATAACACAGTTTTTTTCTTTTTTCAAGTTTATTTTAGACAATTATTACTTTTTTTAACAACTATTTGTAAAAAGAAAAACATTTAAGTCATTAAATGCTTTTCAGTTGCCTTGCAAGGCGGCTGATCGGCAAACCGACAACATTAAAATAATCGCCGTCGATTTTTTCAACAAAAAGCGACCCCTTGCCTTGAATACCGTAAGCGCCTGCCTTATCAAACGGTTCCCCGCTTGAAATATAATCCTCAATTTCCCTGTCATCAAGTTCAAAAAATTTAACCTTGGTTTGGACGCTGAATGTCACTTCTTTATCATTTTTTATAACGGTGACTCCTGTAAATACACTATGCTCTTTACCGCTCAAATTTTTAAGCATTAAAAAAGCATCCTTTTCATTCTTCGGCTTGCCTAAAATTTTGCCGTCAATTGCAACAACCGTATCCGCACCGATAACGATTTTTCCGCTTTTTCTAAATGGCTGAGCCTTGATTTTAGACAAATATTCGACCGCTTTATCAGGTTCGATATCGCACGGAAGCGTTTCGTCAACCTCTGCGCTGTCAACTGTAAAATCATCTGTTATAAGTGACAAAAGTTCTTTTCTTCTCGGTGATTTTGACGCTAAAATAATCATTATAAAGTACCTCTTTGATAAAGCCCTCTCGTATATTTAAAATCAGGCTTTTCTCTGTTTTCATAAAGAGCAATAACTTTTTCAACCTGCTTTTTGCTTTCAATTGAAAAATAGAAATGAATGAAATCAGTTTTGACTTCATCAAGCCTGTCAAGCATATAAAGCGGATGGCAATTAAGCATTTCAACGCAAGGAAAATCACTGCACATAACAGGAAATTCCATACCCTTTCTGTCCGTCAGCCTGCCGTGCTTATCACATTCAAAACAGCCTATATCATTTTTAACAGGGCAATTGCGATTAAGCATAAGCGGCAAATAACCGTATACAATCATACCCTTGTCACGTGCATTAATATTATTAATTTGTGATTGCGTAAGCTCAAAGGACAAAATCGGGTGGTCGATTTGGTTTGCGCTAAGAGAGTTAAAAACATTAAGACCAAAGTCGCCGTAAACCTCAAAGCCCATATCTTTGCAAAGGGTATATGAACCTATGTTGCCGCAAAGCGCCTTATTGACTCCGGCTTTTTTCAACTTTTCAAGCCTTATTTTAAGTTCTCGTTCAATTCCAAAAAGCCCTCTCGGCAAAACAACTCCTGCCCTGTTATCAACAAAATCCTCAAGCGAGGAATTAACAGGTATAAACACACGCTCAAACGGGTGATTATCGGGTATTTGACTTGCATTTGAAAAAGATGCCGTGGCATAAGGCTTATCACGCTGATTATATTTTGGAAGGAAAACATTAAACGGCTTATATTGCAGTTCGATTTTTTCCTGCTCATCAAGCTTTGAAACGGCATTTCTTCGCATTTCATTAATCTTTGAAGCGGGCAAAATAAGACCGTCGTCAAGATTGATTTCAATATTTTTTGAAAAATATTGCGTACCTCCGAATTTTGAAAGCCTTTCTTTTAAGCTTTCCTCACTCATAGGCTTATTAATTGCTTTTTCAGGCACATCGCCTATAACGGTAACCTCTTTTTTATCACTTTTGGCAATCAACACCGCTTTTTCATTATCATGGCATTTAAAGAATATATCAAGTGGGATTAACGGCGTTTCCTTTTCATAATTTCTTGCTATTTCCTTTAAAACATTATTCGCTGCAACAACATCTTCCTTTTGCCTTGTTCCAAACATATTTTTGCCGAGTTTGGAATTGAGATATCCGTTTGTAAAACCGCTGCGTGAAAAAACACTTCTAAGCATAAATTCATCACTTGATGAGTATTCGCCGTCAATCGCCTTTTTAACTGCGCTGACAGCCGCCGAAACATACTCCGGTCTTTTCATTCTGCCCTCAATTTTAAGACTTGTTATTCCGTCAAGTTTGTCAAGTTCGCCGATTAGGCTTAAATCCTTAAGAGATAAAGCGTGATTAGCATTTCCACCGGCGGTAAACGGCAAGCGGCACGGCTGAGCGCAAAGCCCCCTGTTTCCGCTTCTTGAGCCGATAACGCTTGAAAGATAGCATTGACCCGAAACAGACATACAAAGTGCCCCGTGAACAAAAAGTTCAAGTTCCAAATCTGTGCTTTCCCTTATTTCTTTAATTTCCTCAAGGTTCATTTCTCTCGGCAAAACAATACGTGAAAAGCCCATTTCCTTTGCCGCTTTTGCTCCGTTTGGCGTCATAATACTCATTTGTGTTGAGCCGTGAAGCCTTGCGCTTTGAAAATGCTCTCTAATCATTTTTGCAACGCCGATATCCTGAACAATAAATGCGTCAACGCCGCATAAAAGCGCATCTCTAACCGTGTTATACGCATTTTCCATCTCGTCGTCACGTACAAGAATATTAAGTGTTAAGTAAACCTTGACACCGTGGCTGTGGCAATATTCAACCGCTCTTTTAAGCTCTTCATTATCAAAATTGCCGGCATTGCGCCTGGCGTTAAAGGATTTACCACCAAGATAAATCGCATTAGCGCCGCTGCGCACACCGGCAATAAGCGACTCCATGCTACCGGCAGGAGCCAAAACTTCAAAATTCATAATTTTCTCTCAATAAAAATAGATTTATTTTGCGGCAAGCTTATCTCTTAAATCGGAGATTTCACGGTTAAGACGCTCAACCTCACGTCTTGCAACGTCAACCTCCATTCTTGCCCTTGCGCTGTCCTCAAGATAATCTTTAATTTGAGCACGAAGATTATCGGCAGATGCAGTAGCCTTTTTGCTTGCATCGGCATTATCAAGTGCAACAAGAACAGCCGCCTGAGTCATTGAAAGAGAAGGATTTGAATTAATAATAGCTCTCATATTCTCGCTTATTTCGTCAGCAAGAGCCTCGACATATTCCGCCTCATCCTCAGTCACGATTGTATAACTTGCGCCGCCTATTTTTACATGAACTTTATTTTTTGTCATAATCACTCACACCTTCAAAAAATCGACATATTTCTACTCAATAAGTATACCAACAATAAACATAATTGTCAACGTGAATAAATAACAAGTTTGTCAAAATTTAGCAAAAATTTTGAATATTTTTATTGATATAAAAAAGAAAATATATTAAAATAGCATTGTAAGAATACGGAGGCACTAAAATTGGACGAATTTAACGCAAGCAAAATAGGCTCAAATTTAATAGCGGTTTCTAACTTTTATGACCATCGCTCAACCGAAATACAAAAAAAGGCATATCCGAATATGCTCGGTGCAGCAAACGGATATATTATTTCATATCTGTGTGAAAATAAGGATAAGAATATTTTTCAAAGAGATATTGAGCGTGAATTTGATTTAAGCCGTTCTACGGTTTCAACAATTCTTAAGCAGCTTGAAAGCGAGGGATTAATTGAGCGCAAAAGCGTAATTATTGACGCAAGGCTGAAAAAGGTTGTGCCGACCCCTGCGGCTGAAATGATTAACGAGGCGTGTTCTAAGGAAATTACTCACTTTTTCTATGACCTTGCAAGCAATATTACCGATAACGAGATGAGTACATTCGTCAAGGTTCTTGATACTATGAAGAAAAACAGCGAGAGAATACGCAACGATTTATCAAGGGATATCTTTTAAAAAATAAAAATCAGCTGATAAGACTGTCGTTTAAAACGATAGTCTTATTTTTTTAGCTTTTAATGCATAAATGTAATAAAATTATTATATTTATTTTATAGACAAGAACTAATTAATGTGATATTATATATAAGTTAAAATGAGATTTTGCAACTTTTCAAATCTCATTATTTTGGGTTTTACACGAGGGTTTTATATGGGTGACTATAAAATAAACATAGTCAATTTGAATGTGACGAACAATTATGTTGAATTAACGGCGGAGCTCGAGGGTGACAAAGAGCTTTATTATCCGAGAATTTCCGCTTGCTTTTATGGCGAAAACGACAACAGAATATTACCTATGGATTTAAAATCTTGCAACAAAAACAAGGCAATTGCAATAGGTATTTTTGACACTCCTTTTTTATTTTATAACAACAGGAAAAGTCAAAATGTAAGAGTAAATTTTCTTTTCAGTGACGGCAATGGAGAAAGCATTATTGTTAAACCGGAAAAAGAATTGATTATCCCGATTAAAAAGAAAAATATACTTTCTCATTTCTTTTCAAGCAGCAAAAGAGAGCGCTCAAAAATGATTGTTACGGCTTTGATGTCGGCTATGTTTTTGCCGTATCGCAAAATGAAAGTTCAGCCTAACAAGGTTACTTTTTTATCCAACCGTTCCGACAGATTGACAGGAAACATAAAATCGGTCTTTTTTGAGATGACCAAATTAAACAATGTTGACATAACCGTACTTTGCAAAAAAGGCGGATTAAAGGCAAATTTACCTAACCTGTTCAAGTTTTTCAAGCTTTATGCAACAAGTTCGGTAGTTTTTGTTGACGACTATTATCATTTTCTTTCTTATCTAAAGAAAAAAGATGACGTTAAGCTTATTCAGCTTTGGCACGCTTGCGGTGCGTTTAAGACATTTGGCTTTTCAAGGCTCGGTCGTGACAGCTATCTTCGCCAAAGTTCCCCTAACCACAGGCAGTACGACTACGTTATTGTAAGCTCCAATGAGGTTATACCTTATTATGCCGAGGGTTTCGGTGTTTCAATGGATAAAGTTATCGCCTTAGGTTCGCCGAGATGCGATGTGCTTGAAGATGAGAACTACAAAAAAAGATTCAAAAAAAGATTTTATAAAGAAAATCCT
This sequence comes from Eubacterium sp. CAG:251, assembly GCA_000436835.1. Taxonomy (GTDB): domain Bacteria; phylum Bacillota; class Clostridia; order Oscillospirales; family Acutalibacteraceae; genus Eubacterium_R. Next base: position 165,589 of record FR889161.1, on the reverse strand, counting down.
GAATTTAAGGGAAAAAAGATACTTTTATTTGCTCCGACTTTCCGTGGCGGCGGTATGGGCAATTGCTTTTATCCTATTGAAAAATTTGAAGTTGACAAAATATTTGATAAAATCAGCGACGATTGGGTAATTGCAGTTAAGATGCACCCATATCTTTCAGAGAGGCCAACCTGCAGTGCCAAATATAAAGACAGATTAATTGACCTCACTTCAAAATATGATGTAAACGACCTCTTATTTGTCAGTGATTTGCTTATTACCGATTATTCAAGCGTTATTTTTGAAGCGTCTATTGTTAACGTGCCTATGCTGTTTTTTGCTTTCGACCTTAATGAATACAGCAGGGACAGGGATTTTTATTGCAACTTTGCGTCATTCGTTCCCGGAAAAATCGTTTTAAACACCGATGAAATGACAGACTCAATCAATAACGAGGATTATAATCAAGAACTTGTAAAACCGTTTAGGCAAAGATATTTTGGCGATAAAACAGGCGAAGCCACAAAGAATGTTGTTGAATTTACAAAGGAGCTTTTAGATAACAATGTTTGATTGCAAAATGATAATCAACAAAATGAATATAGAAAGGGACAAGCTTAACATTTCAGTTTCAATAAGCTGTCCGTTTGACATTGATGTCACATCACCAAAAGCAAAAATCATTTTTGAATGCGGCAAAAAAACGAGAAGATTGCCTTTTCTTGTAACAAATTATTTCAGGCAAAAGCAGAGTGACTCGTGCATCATTGTTTGCACTTATTCATTTTACCTTGACGATATATATTATAACTACGACTGTAAAGACGACATAAATGTCAGGATTGACTTTTATTACGGAGACAATGAGGTTATAGGCGTCCCGTTCACAGTTTCCACTAACGTTTTGACTGAAAATCCGAATATTGAACTTGACGAGCAGTATATTGAATATGAATGTTTTGACGGTGTAACCGTATTTTCGGAGGAGTCGGAATTTATTAATGACAGAAAGGCTCCTAAAAATATTTACACATTCGATTTTGACTGTGAAAACAGCAAATTTATTATTCATCAAACTCCCGAAAGCAGAAACAATAAGAATTTTGTTGAAAAAAGTGTGATAATAGTTCCTCTTTTAAGATTATTTTTCTTTGTTTTAAGAATTTCTTTAAGTGTTGTTTTGCTTCCATATTTCATTGTTGACGGTTTTTTGGCAGCGCTTGACATTTTGCCGAGAAGAAAAACGCAAGACATTGAAGGAATTGGAAAGAACATTTTTGTTCAAATCAAAATCAATGTTTCGTCTTTTATTAAAACGAGTTTTAAAAAGGATAATTTTCTTGAAAATATACGTCTGCCGCTCTATGAGCTTGCAAGAATTTATTACAAAATTTTATCAAAAAAGCCTGTTGTTAAAAATCGTATCACCTTTATGTCGGGCAGGCGTGACGAAATAGGCGGAAATCCCGAATTTGTTTATAACCTTATAAAAGACAGAGATGACATTGATTTTAAATTTCTTATGTTCTCCGACCCGGCAGGTCACAGGAAAATTAAAAATATAATTAAATTTCTCAAGCTTTATGCAACGTCAAAGGTTGTTATTGTTGATGACTATTTCAGGCTTTTGAATTTAGTTACAAAGCGTGATGATATTAAGCTTTTTCAGCTTTGGCATGCCTGCGGAGCGTTTAAGACATTTGGCTTTACACGTCTTGGCAAAAAGGGCGGTCCTAAGCAAACAGACCCTAACCACAGAATGTATGACTATGCAATAGTAAGTTCACAGGAGATTGCGAAGCATTATGCCGAAGGCTTTGGATTAAGTGACGAAAACGTTGTTGCAACAGGTATTCCGAGAACCGATATATTTATGGACAAGGAATATGCAAGTAAAATCCGTTCTTCGTTTTATGAAAGATATCCTCAACTTAAAAATAAAAAAATAATGCTCTTTGCGCCTACCTTTAGGGGCAACGGTCAAATGAGTGCATTTTATCCGACAGACGCATTTGATATTGAAAAAGCATACGAGGGCTTGGGCGGAGAATATGCAATACTTATTAAGCTTCACCCGTTTTGCGAGGAAAGATTTGAAATTCCGGAAAAATACAGCGATATGATAATTGATATGAGCGACGAGGACGAATTAAACGACCTTTTATTTGTTACCGATTTGCTTGTAACCGATTATTCAAGCGTTATTTTTGAAGCTTCGCTTTTAAATATTCCTATGATGTTTTATGCTTTTGATTTATACGATTACATAGCAAGCAGAGATTTCTATTACGATTTTGAAGGATTTGTTCCGGGAAAAATTGTTTTCAGTGAAAACGAGCTTATAAATGCAATTAATAAAAAGGATTTTGAAAGCGAAAAGGTTGACGGATTTAAAAACAAATTCTTTGACGACCTTGACGGAAAATCAAGTGAGAGAGTTACAGACTTGATTTTAGAAAATTTAGATATATAATATAAATATACAAATATATAACAAACCTTACAAGGAGTTTAAATTTATGGTTTATGCAGTTATATTAGCCGGCGGTGTCGGCTCAAGAATGGGCGGCGACAAGCCTAAGCAATATCTTACGGTAAAGGACAAGCCTATCATTGTTTACACGATAGAGAAATTTTTTGCTGTTCCTGATTTCGAAAAGATTATCGTTCTCTGCCCTAAGCAATGGGTTGAACATACAAAAAATCTTATCGAAAAGCACATTGCCCCTGCAAGTGACAAAATTGCCGTTATCGAGGGCGGCGATACAAGAAACGAAACTATTATGAATGCAATTAAGTTTATTGAAGCCGAGGGCAACCTCAACGACGATACAATTATTGTTACTCACGACAGCGTTCGTCCTTTTGTTACGGGCAGAATTATTAAAGAAAACATTGAATTTGCAAAGCAGTACGGCGCTTGCGATACTGTCGTTCCCGCTACTGATACGATTGTTGAGGCTAATGACAACACTGTTATAAGTTCAATCCCTGACAGAAGCAAAATGTATCAGGGTCAAACTCCGCAATCTTTCAATGCACTTAAACTTAAGAATATTTACAATTCGCTTTCAGACGAGGAAAAAGATATTCTTACAGATGCCGCTAAGATATTTGTTATTAAAGGCGAAAATGTTGCGCTTGTTGAGGGTGAAACCTTTAATATGAAAATAACATATCCTTATGACCTTAAGGTTGCCAAGTCTTTGTTGGAGGACGAAAGCGATGATTAATACTGTTTACAGGCTCGTTGCCCCAAGAAGATTTGAGATTGCTTTTGAAGATATCAACCTTTTTGGTGAAAACGCAATTGTAAGGCCTACATATTTGTCTATCTGCAATGCAGATATGAGATATTATCTCGGAACACGTGATGCAAAGGTGCTTGCCGAAAAGCTTCCTATGGCGCTTATTCACGAAGGTGTAGGCGAAGTTTTTCTTGACCCTACGGGAACATTTAAAACCGGCGACAAGGTTGTTATGGTTCCTAACGCTCCTGTTGAAAAGGACGAATTTATTGCAGAGAACTATCTTCGTTCTTCAAAATTCTGCGGCTCGTCTATGGACGGCTTTTTGCAGGAATTTGTTGAAATTTCGCCTAAAAGGCTTGTTAAGCTTCCGGACGATATCGATATGACTGTTGCTGCATTTACTGAGATTGTTTCTGTTTCAGTTCATGCCATTTCACGCTTTGACAAGATTGCGCACGCAAGAAGAAATACCATTTCCGTTTGGGGTGACGGCAACCTCGGATATATAACTTCTTTATTCTTAAAATATCATTTTCCAAAATCTAAAATCGTCGTTTTCGGCACTTCAAGCGACAAGCTTGCGGATTTCACGTTTGCAGACGAAACCCATCTTGTAAACGAAGTACCGGACGGGTTTACTACTGACCACGCATTTGAATGTGTAGGCGGAAACGGAAGTCCGATTGCAATTGAGCAAATTATCGGTCTTATAAAACCTGAGGGCACTATTTCAATCTTAGGTGTCAGCGAATATCCTGTTCCTATTAATACAAGAATGATTCTTGAAAAAGGTCTTCGTGTATTCGGCTCATCAAGAAGCGGTGTTAAGGACTTTGCAAAGACTGTTGATATGTATAAAAAGCATCCTGAGATTATCGATTACCTCGGCAATCTTATCAATTCTGTCAATGTAGTTCGTACTACAACCGATATTAAAAATGCATTTGAAAAAGATACGCAAAAGTCATTTGGTAAGACCATTATGAAATGGGAAGAATAAATTTTTAAGCGCAAACAAAAAAGTATAATTTATTTTTCAAAAAACATTTGACTTTTTGCAATATAAAGTGATAAAATCAATACATCGAGTAGCGAAAAGCGTAAGTCCGGATGGGCTTACGCTTTTTATTTTTGCTCAAATAAAATTCAGAAGGTGCTATATGAAAGAAAAAAATGTAAAATTATGGAGCAAGAATTTCATTATAATTATCATTGTTAATTTTCTTGTTTTTTTAAATCACTTAATGATACTGTCTACTTTTCCGTTTTTTATATCATATCTCGGATATTCAGACAGCATATCCGGTCTGTGTGTCACGCTTTTTTGCGTTGTATCAGTTATATGCCGTCCGTTTGTCGGCTGGATGCTTGATAACGGAAAGCGAAAATTGATTTTGCTTATCGGTATTATCGGTATGGCGCTTATGCCAATGGGGTATTTGCTTGTTTATACTGCCTTATCCTCAATTGCTCTTGCTGTTATATTTCGAATGATTCACGGATTTGCCCTTGCTTTTTCAAACACGTCAACGTCTACAATAGCCTCTGATATTATTCCTAAAGAGCGATTTTCCGAAGGAATGGGAATGTTTGGAATGGCAACTGCTCTCGCAACTGCTTGCGCTCCTGCAATCGGTGAAAAGTTAATGAATAAAAGCTTTACAACGCTTTTTACAACTTCAACAGGGTGCATGGTATTATGCCTGTTTTTGTATGCTTTTTTAAGCCTGCCTAAGCTTAATATTGCAAGAAAGCCATTCAACATCAAACATCTTATAGATAAAGATGCTTTGCCTGCTTCGTGTGTTGTGCTTATATTTCTTTTAACTTACGGTGCACTTGAGAATTACACTCTTAAATTTGCAGTGCAATCTGACAAGATAACTATTTCCGGCGGTGCTTATTTCACCGTTATGGCAATTGCACTGTTATTAACCAGAGTGTTTATCGGCAAACAAGCCGACAAAAAAGGCGAAAGCATATTTGTATATATATGTAATATTTTTATGTTTGCGGCATTACTTTTGCTTGCGTTTATTCCTAATAATATTACATTTATAATTTCATCTGTATTATCAGGCTTTGCTTTTGGCGGAATTGAACCTTCGCTTCAGGCAATGGCAGTCAATATCGCTCCGCCTGAGCGCAGGGGCGCTGCCAATTCAACATTCCTTTGTGCATATGACATAGGAATAGGAATAGGCGGCGGCATTGCCGGAGTTCTCATTGACTGCGTTGGATATAATCATATGTTTGCAATTATCTCGGTGGCAAATGTTATTTCAATAATTATCTATGCTGCTTGGGGAAGCCGACATCCGTCATCAATGACTTACAGAATTAAAAACGGTTTAAACTAAATAAAAATAAGAAAAAGGTGTAATCCTGCTGTTGTCGGGATTACACCTTTAATTAATTCAATAAATATTCGTATTTTTATTATTTTGAATTTAAAATAAAATTGTTATTGGGATTCATAATTTGATTGTTGCTCTGCTTAAATTCAAGAGCGGTGAAAGCCGTCTTTTCCTGCGGCTCAAAATACGTATCTTCAAATGTATACGTCTCATTATCATTTGACTTGCTGTCTGCTTTTTCGTCATCTTTTGGAGTGTATGCGTAAATATAGCCGTAAAATCTCTGTCCGTAATGAGAAGACATATTATAATATGTTTTAGTGTTAAAATAATTGCCGCCCCAATGCGACTCCGAAACAGTAATACTGCCGTCCTTATTAATTTCTTCGACTATTGCAACATGGTTTGACCAACAGGCTACTGCACCCCTTTCGGCAACGTCACCGTAATCATAATAACCGTTTCTTTTATTGATACTCCACCATTGACCTGCGTCACCTCTGTTAAGCTTTGGCGCTTCACCGTTAAGCTCATAAAGCCTGCCGTAAGCGTAAGCAACACAGTTTGGCATTCCGTATCCCGTTTGGGAATAAACGTTTAATTTGCTTGTATAGTAAGGCTCACCGTTTGGAGCTGTAAGCCTCGGCTTGTATTCTTGTGAAAATGCTGTAAGTGGGGAAAGAGTTAATATGAGCGCTGTCATAACAACTGCAAGAATACCCTTTTTCAGTATTTTTATCAATATAACGCCTCCTTTAATAAGCGACGTTGACATTTTAACATAAATTACATTTTGTAATCTATAGTAATATGTTACAACAAAATTGTAACCTTTTTGTAATAAATATACCGATTAACCAAAATTTTGCCATTTTCCTTGACAAATTCGACAGTTTTACAAGACATCTTTCTAATATAATGCAAATTACCGTTTTTGTATAAATAAAAAAACGAAGAAACACATATTGTGAATCTTCGTTTTTTATTTAAATAATATTTTTATTTATCGTACTCAATAGAATCTGTTGTAATAAGCGTTACACCGTTTTTCTCAAGCTTTTTCATAACCTCAGGGTCATTAATCGTCCAAGCACCGAGGTCCAAACCTTGATCACGGCATTTTTTAAGAATGTCATTTTTAAAATTAGCTTCCTTATTACCGTTAAAATCAATGCCGCAATCCAAAATACTTCTTGCATCTTCAATATCTTTTTCACTGATTTTTTGAACAAGGTAATACATTTTGCTTGTGGTGTCAAGCTTTCGCATAGTTTTAAGATTTTCGAGATGGAACGAAATATAAACCGGCTTAAGGTTATACTTCTCAGCAAGATTTACAATTTCATTATAATACTGAGTGTTGTTTTCGCCCTTGAGTTCGATAACAGGTGTCATTTGATAATTTTTGCAAATTTCAAGATATTCTTCAAGTGAACACATCTTCAAATCCTTATATTTATCAATATTAACTCCGTTGTCAACATTCATAGCCATAAGTTCGTCGTATGTTTTCTTTTCAATAAAAGCGGATTCATCCATCATTCTGTAGGTATGCCTGTCGTGAGAGACAATCCAAACGCCGTCCTTAGTTCTGTAAACGTCACATTCAGCGCCCCAATAGCCGTGCCTGCCTGCTTCGTTAAATGACGCTGTCGTATTTTCGGGAGCAACACTTCTCATACCACGATGAGCCACAAGAGTAACATCATCTGCTGTTGCGACCACCGTATAATCCTTAGTTTTGCAATATGAATTGAGCGCACACACGCCTGCGACAACAGCCGCAACGAGAAGAAATACAATAACCGATACAACAATGATAATTATTTTTTTAGCTTTTTTTGAAAGCTTTTTCTTTTCTTTTTTTATTTCAGGCGCATTTTGCGTTTCTGAAATTTCGTCAATTTTTTTAATTTCATCACTCATTTTCGTTATCCTCCTGTATATTTACTTTCTCGTCATTTTCAGCTTCAGGGAATTTAATCACCTTGGCATTTTCAGTACAAAATCTGCCGTTATTATCCCATTCGCCCTTAATGCCTTTTGCGGCTGCGCCAAGCTGAAAATGGAGCTGCGCAATACCGAAATCAAGGCTTTTATCCGAATAAGGCTCATCAACATAACCTTTAATAATATCGTCCTCATATCTGAAATGCACGGGACGGCGGTTAGTGGCAGACGGCGCTTTTTCAACAAGCTTCATTGCATATTCATAATACGGCGGAAGCTTTTTATCGCAAACCTCAAACATTTTTTGATAAGGCTTATTATTCTTATGAGTTGCGTTATACATAAGTTTTTCCTTAGCGCTGAGCTTATCTTTAACGTAACCGACAACTATTACGGCATAAAGCCTGTGCTTTTTGGGCAAATCAATTGCTTTGTAAACTTTATTTTCATCATAAGTGCCTGAAACCCAACAGGTACCCAAACCATGATAAACGCATTGAAGCACGATTGACTCTCCCCAATAGCCGCTTTTAATCCTTGCCGCTTCGCTGTCTTCGCCGCATACTGCAATATACGAAAATCTGCCGGAGAAAATCTTGAATGCAGGTGTTCCGTCCTCAACAAGCTGAAATTCAAGACCGCTTGCCTCGTTAACTGCATCGACCATATTTTTCAGCACTTCAAGAATACTCTTATCAAGCGCTCTTGCTTTATATGTTCTTCTTGATGTGCGCATATCTATTGCTTTTATATATTCTTCATTTGTCATAATAAAATTCCTAATCAATAACTTATTCTATACAGTAAATATATCACAATTATATTTCAAATTCAACATTGTAATGCTTAATCCACGCATAAATTTGATAAATATAAGCCGCAATTTGAGGAATACCCATAAGTTGACCGTACCACGGTTCGGGGAGTGAGTCGGGATTTTGCAAAAGAAGATATAAATTGTCAATATCTATCCAATCCATAAGCGGAGTCGATTTATCGGTAAGCGCAATTGCAAGAAGTTCCTTAACCCTTGCAAAATAAGCGGGATTATGAGTTTTTGGATAAGGGCTTTTCTTTCTCCACGCAATTTCCTTTGGCAAATCGTTTTCAAACGCTTTTCTCAGTATTCCCTTTTCCCTGCCGTCAAGCGCCTTAATATTCCACGGCATATTATATGCATATTCAACAAGCCTGTAATCACAAAACGGAACTCTGACCTCAAGCGACGAAGCCATACTCATATTATCTTTTCTTGCAAGAAGCGTTTGCATAAACCAATTTAGATTAAGCACAAACATTTCTCTCATTCTTTTATTGATTTTATCGTCGCTCTCTAAATACGATATATTTTTAAGCGTGTTTTTATAAGCGCTTTGCAAATATTCCTCGCCGTCGCTTAAAAAGCCGTTTTTAAGTATTCTTTGCCTAATGTTAGTATTTCTTGCCCACGGAAAAACATTTTCAAAAAGAATCTCTTTTTTATGATACCAAGGATAACCTGCAAATATTTCGTCAGCGCACTCGCCCGAAAGGCAAACAGTAAAATCTTTTTTTACTTCCTTGCAAAACAGCATTAGTGAAGAATCAATATCAACAAATCCGGGAACGCCACGTTCGATTACCGCTTCCTCAAGCGCATTCGCAACGTCAACATTATTTAAAACAATATTGTGATGATTAGAGCCTATATAGCTTGAAATCACGTCAATATAATCCGAATCCTTATTTGGCTGAAACAGGCTTTTTTTGAAATATTTGTCATTATCCGTATAATCGACCGAATAGGTATCAAGCGTTTTTCCGCTTTCCTTATATTTATCGCTCGCAATTTTTGAAATAATTGAGGAATCAAGCCCACCCGATAAAAATGTTGCAAGTGGCACGTCGCTTACAAGCTGACGTTCAATCGAGTCCTTAACAAGAAGGTAGGTATGTTCTGCCGCCGTCTCCTCGTTTTCATTAAACTCCTTAGCCTCTAATTTCCAATAAGGATATGTTTTGATTTCACCGTTTTTATATGTCAGGCAAAAAGCGGGAGGAAGTTCACAAATATCCTTAAAAATTGCCTTACCGATTGTTTTTGCGGGGCCGAGCATAAATATCTCATAAAGTCCTTCTTCGTCAACCGCACTTTTAACATAAGGTTGGCACAAAAGCGTATCAATCTTGCTTGCGAAAGAAAATGTATTTTTTGTTTTATTATAGAAAAACGGTTTAACACCTATTCTGTCACGGCAGGCAAAAAGTGAGTTTTCCTTTTTATCATAAATTGCATAGGCAAAAATCCCGTTCAACTTTTTAACACTTTCATTTCCCCATTTATCATAAGCCTTTAATACAACCTCGGTATCGCAATGAGTATCAAACCTATAACCGAAGCCTTCAAGCTCATTTCTTACTTCATCCGTATTATAAATCTCACCGTTATAGACTATAACATATTTGCCGAAATGCATTGGCTGAGCGCCGTTTTCAACATCGATTACCGAAAGCCGCCTGTGAACAAGCGCCACCTCTGGTGTAAGATAAAGGCCTGCTGCATCGGGACCTCTTTTTTTCAGAGTTTTTCCCATTTTTTCAACAAGAAGCTTTTCTCCTCTTAAATCTATATCGCTGCTTAATATTCCGGCAATGCCGCACATAAAATCACCTCAAATTATTATATGCAAATCAAAGCGAAATGTTTTTGACACTTAGTATTTGAAATGATATAATATTTTTTAAAAAGACTGCAAAAGAAGTGAAAATATGAATATAACGTTTTTTTCAAGCGTTTCTACAAGGGAAAAAGTTTTTAACTGCATACCTGAAATAAAAAAACATAATGTTAAATTTTTTAAATTAAACGAAAGTGACAGACTTTTATCAGACGGATTTGATACGGATTTACTTTTTATCGACGCTATGGGCACGCTTGACAAAACGCTTATTGACTCAATGCCGAATTTAAAGCTTATTATGAGCGAAGGTGTAGGATATCAGGGTATTGACGTTGAATATGCCACAAAAAAAGGCATACCTGTTTGCAACAATAAGGGTGTAAACGATACAGGGGTAAGCGAGGTTGCGCTGTTTCTTATGCTCGGCTGCTTAAGGAATTTTTCAAAGGGTGTTGACGAAATATATAACGGCAGGCAAATTGAGTTTAAAAAAGCTTCTTTTGGTGTAAAAAAAGAACTCAGCGAATGTACCGTCGGCTTAATCGGATTTGGCGATATTGCAAGAAAAACGGCTGAATTTTGTAATGCCTTAGGGGCTAAAGTTATTTATACAAACCGCACAAGATATAAAAACCTTGAAGAAAAGCTAAACGTTCAATATGTAAACCTTGACAAGCTTTTAAGCGAAAGCGATATAGTATCTCTCCACCTTGCGGTAACACCGGATACAATAAATACGGTTGATGATAATTTCCTTTCAAAAATGAAAAACGACGCATTTTTAATAAATACGTCACGTGGGGATTTGGTGGATAATAATGCACTTAAAAACGCCCTGTTAAAAGGCGAAATCGCAGGTGCCGGGCTTGATGTCTTTACTCCCGAACCGCTTGAAAAGGACAATCCTTTGCTTGATATAAAGCTTAAGGATAAACTGATTTTAACACCTCATATCGCAGGAATTACACATTTAACTGTTGAAAGAATTTATAAAAACATTCTTGAAAACACGCAAAATATAATCCACGGCAGAGAGTTAAAAAATAAAGTGAATTAAAAAAATTCCGTTTGAAAATCTCAAACGGAATTTTTCATTTATATCAATCTTTTTTCTTACCGTGGATATATACACTTATCACCTTTAAATCTTGGTTATCCTTAAGTATATTTTTATCAACAACGGCAAAGTCTGCCGACTGCCCTGCTTCAAGTTTAGTACACTCTGCATTATTCCTATAGGTCAAGCACATTTTATCATTCACCAAAGGAAGAACAGCTCTGCCGCCCAAATCAACAATTTTTGCATCATCGTAAGCAAGCGGTACACTGTAACCCATATAAACAATATTCTTGCCTTTTACAACCATAACGGAATATGTATTATTATGTTCGTCAAGTGAAATAAAATCTGCATTTGTAAACACAGTTTCCATCTTATTCGCCTCGTTAGTTATTTAGTACAGCAATAATAATACAAATTAATCAATTTGTCAAACATTTTGTTGTTTTTATAAGATTAACCGCCGTATATTAGACGACTGTTTATTATTTTGAGCCACAAACCGCCATTCTTTATAAAAGAAAAGGCGGATAAAATCCGCCTTTTCAAATTCTTATTTAAAATTTATGCAAAATATCTCTTAAGAAGACCCTCGAATGCCTTTCCATGACGGGCTTCATCCCTTGCCATCTCATGAACAGCGTCGTGGATTGCGTCAAGACCCTGCTCCTTAGCAAGCTTTGCAAGCTGAGTTTTGCCGAGTGTTGCTCCGTTTTCTGCAGCAGCTCTCATTTCAAGATTTTTCTTAGTTGAATCTGTTACAACTTCACCGAGCATTTCAGCAAATTTTGCAGCGTGTTCTGCTTCTTCATAAGCAGCCTTTTCCCAATAAAGACCGATTTCAGGATAGCCCTCTCTGTGAGCTACTCTTGCCATTGCAAGATACATACCAACCTCGGTGCACTCGCCCTGGAAATTTTCACGAAGGCCGTTTACGATTTCTTCACTGACACCGTCGATAATGCCTACCTTATGCTCTGCAGCCCAAGAGGTTTCGCCCTCTTCTCTTACTGCCATCTTTGCACCGCAAACAGGGCAAACATCGATAGGTTCGTCACTTTCGTATCCGCATACCGGACAATAATACTTCTTAGCCATAATAAATTACTCCTTTAAATTAAAATTATTTTAGTTTTTTGTTTTTCCTTTACAGCCTTTGCAAATTCCGCTGTAATATACATCTCTGCGCTCGATATCAAAACCGTCAATGCCCTCAACATTGCTGATTTTGCAAGTGAAATCAAATATTCCTCCGCAGCATCTGCATTTAAAATGCGAATGAAAATTAGGATTGGCATCATATCTGATTTTTTCACTCTCAATAACAACCGGAATAATCAGCCCGCTGTCGGTAAGCGCCTGCAAGCAATTATAAACAGTAGTTTTTGAAAAAGAAGGATTATCCTTAACCATATTTTTATAAACGGTATCAACATCGGGGTGAATTCTGTTTTCATAAAGATATTTATAAACAGCAATTCTTTGCGCTGTTGCCTTAATACCATTTTGCTTGAAAAGTTCTGTTATTTCCTTAGTCTGCATTTGCTCACTTCCTTTCGTGCTAATTTGTAACGAATGTTATTTTGTATCGATTACAATTTAGATTATACACATATTTTTCAAAAAGTCAATACTTTTTTGAAAAAAAATTCAGCCGCAGTAAAAAAACTGTGGCTGAAATAATAAATTATACATAGATATTATATAAATTGATTATGCTCTTCGTCATATTCAAAGCCTGCCGAGGAAAGCTTTTCTGAAAGTTCACCTTTATCAACATTCATATCTTCACACAAAGCGTCAAGGTTTGAGTAAAAATCACGAAGCTTAAGATTAATAACACTCATAAGCATAACAGGGTCATTTGGTAATTGCATTTTCTTTCTCCTTTAATTTTGGATTCATAATAAAATCAATCGGCTTTTGCCAAAAATCAAAACACAAAAGTGCCGTAAGCGCAAAGATAAGGATAATCGCTACCCATTCCCAGCCTTCACCAATTTGATGAATAAGATAAAAAAGACCTGCATTTTCCATTATATATAAAATCGGACGGTGATAAATATAAATCTGAAGCGTTTTCCTGCCGCCGGAAGTAATTCTGAGTTTTTTGCGTGGACAAAGGGACACAATAGAGAATATTAACAGCCCGACCACAACATAATATGCAAGACGCAAAAGGCAACCGAAATCGGCAAGGCTGTCATCAAGCGCAAAATATCTTCTTCGTCCGCTTAAAAGCGGGAAAAGTTCCTGCGAGTAGTCAACAGTAAGCGTCATTATGAGTACAAAAGCGAAAAAATATATTGCCGAAAATATCCTTGCTCCCTTAGTTGACGTAACCTTATTGACCTTATCCAAATCAAGCACACAACCCGCATAGAAGAACGGGAAGAACGTTATCAGGCGCATAATGCAAAGAAAATCGGTATTGCCTTTCATATATCCGATAAAACATCCGAATACTATACTTGTAATAAGTACATATTTTGAATCAATCTTTCTTACTGCCCATGCCATCATATACCAAAGCGCCATTGCCATCATATACCACGGCTCGTCCTTGGCAGAAAGCACGTCAAAAAACGAGTGCACGCCGAAGATGATATTAGGTATGTAGTTAAGTATTCTTGAAAATAAATAGAGCATCATAAAAGAGAAAAAACGCTTAATCGGCGGAGAATCGCTGTTAACACTCCTTTTACAAAAAAGCCCGCTTATAAATACAAATGCCGGCATATGGAAGGTATAAATAACCATTGAAATTGTGCGAAACATTTGGCTTGAATCAAAATAATCAAACGAAAGATGCCCAAGCACAACCAAAAAAATCAAAAATAACTTAAGATTATCCCAAAGTGCTATTCTTTTACCCATTTTAAAACCCCAAAATCTAAAATAATATATAGATTATAGTTTAATTTATCACATAATCTGTCTATTTTCAATAATAATATTCTAAATAATAAAAAATATATAATTTAATATTGAATATTTATAGATTTTATGTAATAATATTATGTAATTTTAAATTGGAATTTTATACATAAGGGTGAGAAAATGATGAATTTTGACGAACTTGCTGATTTGCTTTTTCCAAACATAGACAAAGCACCTGAATACTATGAGGAAAAATATCCGCCGAGGCAGCTTAAAGAGGGCGCAAGAGTAACAAGATTTGCACCAAGTCCTACCGGATATCTCCATTTCGGAAATCTTTACACCTGCTTCGCTTCTTATCTTACTGCTAAGAACACAGGCGGAGTATTTTTTGTAAGAGTTGAGGATACAGACCAAAAAAGAAAAGTTGACGGTGCTGTTGACGCTATGCTCAAAGGTCTTGAGGTTTACACAATTAAGGCTGACGAAGGCGTTATCGGCGAAGGAAATGAAATCGGCGATTACGGACCTTATTACCAAAGCGCAAGAAAAGAAATTTACCAAACGTATGCAAAAAGCCTTGTTAAACAAGGGCTTGCGTATCCGTGCTTTTGCACTGCCGAGGAGATTGACGAAATCAGGCAGCAGCAAGAAAATGATGACATAAAGGGTTATTGGGGCAAATATGCAAAGTGCCGTAACCTTTCATTTGAGCAAATAAAGCAAAACATTGAAAACGGTATGCCGTGGACATTAAGATTAAAATCGCCTGGCGATATTGAAAAAAAATGTTATTTTGACGATATGATTAAGGGCAAAATTGAAATGCCTGAAAATGTTATTGACGTTGTGCTTCTTAAAACAGACGGAATTCCGACATATCACTTTGCTCATGCAATTGACGACCATTTGATGAGGACAACACACGTAACAAGAGGCGACGAATGGATTGCCTCCGTTCCTCTTCACCTTCAGCTTTTCAAGGTACTTGGCTTCAAGCCTGTTAAATATGCCCACGTTGCTCCGATTATGAAGGAGGAAAACGGCGGTAAGCGCAAGCTTTCGAAAAGAAAAGACCCTGAGGCTGCTGTTTCGTATTATTCCGAGGTTGGCTACCCTGCCGCTTCGGTAAACGAATATATGATGACAATTTTGAACTCTAACTTTGAGGATTGGAGAAGGGCAAATCAAAACGCAAGCATTTATGATTTTCCGTTTAATCTTAAAAAGATGAGTGCGTCGGGCGCATTGTTTGACTTTGTTAAGCTTACCGATATTTCCAAAAACGTTATAAGCAAAATGAGCGCCGAAGAAGTATTTGAATTATCAAATGCTTGGGCAAAGGAATATGACGAAAAGCTTGCAGCTCTTTATGCTAAGGACGAGCAATATGCAAAGGATATTCTTAATATCGACCGAGAAAACAAAAAGCCGAGAAAGGACCTCGCAAAATGGTCCGATATTCCGGATTATGTCAGTTATATGTATGATGAAACGTTTACCCCTTGCTATGAGCTTTGCGGCAATGCAACAAATGAACTTGCAAAGAGCGTTCTTGAAAAATACATTGATGAAGTTAATTTAAATGATGACAAGGACGCTTGGTTTTCAAGGATTAAATCAATTTGCGAGCCGTGCGGCTGCACTCCCAACGTTAAGGAATACAAGCAAAATCCTGACAATTTCAAAGGTCACGTTGGTGACGTATCAACAATTATACGTGTTGCTTTAACAGGCAGAACTAACACTCCTGACCTTTTCTCTATCACCGCTCTTTTAGGCGAAAAGAGAGTTAAAGAAAGACTTACAAAAGCACTTGAATATTACAAGGAGAATAAATAATGGCAGAAGCAGAAAAGAACGAAGAAGTAAAAGCACCGTCAAATTTCATTCATGATTTTATTGACGAGGATTTAGCCGAAGGCAAATATTCAAAAATTCAAACACGTTTTCCTCCTGAGCCAAACGGATATCTTCATATCGGTCATGCTAAGGCAATTTGCATCAATTTCGGCGTAAAAGAAAAATACAAAGGCAAATGCAATCTCCGACTTGACGATACAAATCCGATTAAAGAGGACACTGAATATGTTGATGCCATAAAAGAGGATATCAAATGGCTCGGCTTTGATTGGGACAATCTCTACTATGCGTCGGATTATTTTGATTTCTTATATGAATGTGCAATCAAGCTTATCAAAAAGGGCAAGGCTTACGTTTGTGAGCTTTCACCTGAGCAGATGAGAGAATACAGAGGCACGCTTACCGAGCCGGGTAAAAATTCACCTTACCGTGACAGAAGCATTGATGAAAACCTTGACCTGTTTGACAGAATGACAAAGGGTGAATTTGAAGAGGGCAAAATGGTGCTTAGGGCAAAAATCGATATGGCATCTCCTAACCTCAATATGCGTGACCCTATCATTTACAGAATTATGTATGCTCACCACCACAGAACAGGCGACAAATGGTGCGTATATCCTATGTATGACTTTGCGCACCCGCTTTCAGACGCTTATGAGGGTGTAACCCATTCGCTTTGTTCGCTTGAATTTGAAAATCACAGACCGCTTTACAATTGGTTTGTAGACGAACTTATTGAGGGTGAAAAGCCAAGGCAGATTGAATTTGCAAGAATGAATCTTAACTACACACTCACCTCAAAGAGAAAGTGCTTAAAGCTTGTTCAGGACAATATTGTTTCCGGCTGGGATGACCCAAGAATGGCAACAATCAGCGGTATGAGAAGAAGAGGATATCCTGCTGCCGCTATTCGTGATTTTTGCGAAAGAATAGGTGTGTCAAAGGCATACAGCGTTATTGATTTTGCGCTTCTTGAGGCTTGCGTAAGAGATAATCTCGGCACTAACTCACCGAGAGCTATGGCTGTTATTGACCCTGTTAAGCTTGTTATTGATAATTTCCCTGAGGGCAAGGTTGAGGAAATTGAGTGCGAATATCACCCCGACCACCCTGAATACGGCACAAGAAAGATTCCTTTTACCAAAGAGCTTTGGATTGAGAAAAACGACTTTATGGTTGAGCCTATTAAGAAATACAGACGTCTTTTTGTCGGCAACGAAGTCAGACTTTACAAGGCTTATTACGTAACTTGCACAGGATATGACCTTGACGAAAACGGCGAGGTTTGCTGTGTTCACGCAACCTACGACCCTGAAACCTTTGGCGGTGACTCCCCTGACGGCAGAAAAGTTAAAGGCACAATACATTGGGTATCGGCTAAGGAAAATGTACCTTGCGAGGTAAGACTTTATGAAAGACTTTTCAACGTTGCAAACCCAAGCGACGAGGAGGGCGTAAGTTCATTTGAAGATAACCTTAACCCCGACTCATTAAAGGTCGTAAGCGGCTATGTTGAAAAAGCGCTTCTTAACTGCGAAGTCGGCGCTAAGTATCAGTTTATGAGAAACGGATATTTCTGCAAGGATAAGGATTCAACAGACGAAAAGCCTGTATTTAACAGAACGGTTGCACTGCGTGACAGCTTTAAAATTACAAAATAACGCAGAATTTGAAATAAGGTGATTTAATTGAGTACAAGAAAAGACATAAAAAACATTGCTATCATTGCCCACGTTGACCACGGCAAGACTACCCTTGTTGATGAAATGCTCCATCAAAGCGGTATTTTCCGTGATAACGAGGCAGTGCAGGAAAGAGTTATGGACTCCAACGACCTTGAAAAAGAGCGTGGAATTACAATTCTTTCAAAAAACACTTCTATCCACTATAAAGATACAAAAATCAACATTGTTGATACTCCGGGTCACGCTGATTTCGGCGGCGAGGTTGAGCGTATACTTACAATGGTTGACGGCGTAATTCTTGTTGTTGACGCATTTGAGGGTTGTATGCCGCAAACACGTTTCGTTCTTAAAAAGGCTTTAGGCCTTAAGAAAACCCCGCTTGTAGTTGTAAACAAAATTGACCGTGACGGTGCAAGACCGCAGGAGGTTATTGACGAGGTGCTTGACCTCTTTATAGAGCTTGGTGCAGATGATGACCAAATTGATTTTCCTGTTGTTTTCGCTTCTGCAAAGGACGGTTATTCAAGCCTCGACCCTAACGTAAGAGAGGGCGATATGAGGCCGCTTCTTGACGCTATTCTTAAATACATACCATCCCCGACAGGTGACCCAAACGGCCCTGCTCAAATCCTTTTCTCATCTCTTGAATATGACGATTATGTTGGCAGAATCGGCGTCGGCAGAGTTGAGAGAGGTACAATTAAGGTAAACACTCCTTATGTTCTTTGCAGGCAGGACGGCACTCAGGAAAACGTTAAATTCTCTAAGATTTATCAATTTGAAGGTCTTAAAAGAGTTGACTGCGACGATGCCGAATTTGGCGATATAGTTTGCGTGGCAGGTATTGCCGACCTCAATATCGGCGAAACAGCATGCGACCCTAACTGCATTGAGCCGCTTCCTTTCGTTAAAATTGACGAGCCTACAATTTCTATGAACTTTATGGTAAACGATTCTCCTTTCGCAGGCAAGGAGGGCAAATATGTAACTTCCCGTAACCTTCGTGACAGACTTTTCAAAGAAGTTGAAACGAACGTATCAATGAGAGTTGAGGAAACAGACTCTATGGATACTTTCAAGGTATCGGGCAGAGGTGAGCTTCATCTTTCAATCCTTATTGAAACTATGAGAAGAGAAAATTACGAATTTCAGGTTTCACGTCCGCAGGTTATCCTTAAAAAGGACGAAAACGGCAGAACGCTTGAGCCTATGGAGCTTGCTATTATCGAAGTGCCTGAGGAATACGTCGGCAACGTTATGCAAAAGCTTTGCTCACGCAAGGGCGAAATTGAGAATATGGATACCCGTTCAACAGGTATGACCCACCTTGAAATTAAAATTCCGTCAAGAGGTCTTATCGGCTACCGTTCGGAATTTTTGACCGATACAAACGGCAACGGCATTATGAACCAGCTTTTCGCCGGATATGAGGAATTCAAGGGCGATATCGAAACAAGAGATCGAGGCTCAATCGTTGTTCACGAAACAGGAACTACGACAGGCTACGGTCTTTGGAACACTCAGGACCGTGGACGTCTTTTTGTAGGTCCGGGTGTTGAAGTATATGAGGGTATGATTGTCGGTGAGTGCGCTAAGGACGAGGACATCGTTTGCAACGTATGCAAGAAAAAGCATGTTACAAATACACGTGCAAGCGGCTCTGACGAGGCATTAAAGCTTGTTCCGCCTACTACCCTTTCACTTGAGCAGAGTATGGAATTTTTGGCTGACGATGAGCTTTTGGAGGTAACTCCTAAGTCAATCCGTTTGAGAAAGACTATTCTTGACAAGTCACTTAGACTTAAAGCAGAAAGCAGAAAAAAATAATATTTCAAATAAAAAAGTGACCATAAAAGCTGTTAATTCAGCCTTATGGTCACTTTTTTATTTTTATTCAAGAACAAATTTTATGCCTAATCTTGTGGCAGAAGTTGCGGCTTTTGAACCTGATTTGCCGTATATAGTTAAATTATCTATATTTACCCCAATAATGTCATATTCATTCAATCCTGCTTCAAGTCCTGAAAAATGAATTTCCGTAAGACTTGAACATTTTTCAAACATTTCACTTCCGTTAGTGTCTGTTATTAACGATTCAGACAATGTTACACTTTTCAGCTTTGAACAATAAGCAAATACTTGGTCGCCGCATTTTGCAACCGAATCAGGCATAACTAAATTTTCTAATCCCGTTGCTTCAAATGCCCCACCCTGAATTTCTTCGAGATTATCAGGTAATTGAATTGAACTTAAATTTGTGCAATTCATAAATGTTCCTTGTTTAATTACGGTAATGCTGTTGGGCAAGATTATGTTTTCTAATTTATCATTATATGCAAATGCATACTCGTCAATAAAATATACGCTTTTGGGAATTATCAGTTTTGATATTTGAACACCTTTAAACGCCGCTGATTCAATAACTTCAATCGAATCAGGAATGTTAATTGAAGTAAATTCGGGTTCCTTGAGAGGCGGTGTATCATTATAAACGCCTTGGTCATCTTTATTAAAACATTTAGAGCCTATTGATTTTACAGGCTTATTTTCTATTTCGGACGGGATATTCACCGTTTTACTGTTTCCCTTATATTTTTTCAGCGTTATATATGTTTCATACACGTCATATTCCCATTCGTCATTTTCAGACGGGTATTGAAGTGTTTCATTTCCTACAGAACTGATATTGTCTTCAATTTCATTATCCTCTGTAAATCCATCTGTCTCGCTAAAATCATCATTCTCATAATAATCTTGCGAATTGCTTGAAGAACACATAGAAAAACTCACAATAAAAATTATGATTAAAACAACAATGGAAATCGGTATAATTATTTTCTTTTTCATTTTTATCTTTTACTCCTTGATTTTAATTAACGATTACGTTATTGTGACGTAATTATACAATAAATATATGATATTGTCAATACGTTAATATAACGTAAGGACTGATTATGTGAAACAAATAACTTTTAACGGTAATAAAAACATTATAGGCAAACGACTTGCAGAATTGAGAAAAGAATGCGGCTTATCCCAAAATGAATTAGCGGCAAAAATGCAGTTAATGAATGTTAATATCGACCAACAAATGGTTAGTAAGATAGAAAAAAATCAACGTCAGGTTACTGACTATGAATTTGCACTTTTTTGTAAATGTTTAAATGTTACACCTAACGAATTGTTAAAATATTTCAATGAATATCTATATTGATATTTAATCAATAATGTATATTGATTAATACTATTTTATTTGTTATAATTAATATATACTTATTATAAAGGGTGGTTTATGTGAAAAAGGCATTATCAATCTTTTTATCCCTTGTTATGCTTCTTACTATGAGCGCCGGGCTTAACATTACGGCAAGGGCGGAGCAAAGCGTTAAATCAAGTTTTGACGAGGCAACCGGAACGCTCACCTTTACCGGAAAAGGCACTGTCAGCGCTTCATCTTACGATTACGGAAACATTGGCGACAAAATCACAAAAGTTATTGTAAATGTCGGAATTGATGAGATTCAAAGCTATGCTTTCAGCAAGGCTGATAAATTACAAAGTGTAATTATTTATGACCAAACGTGTCAAATCAGTGCACAGGGAATTTTACCTATCGGAAAAAATGATGTTACTTTTTACGGTTTTGACAAATCGAAAACTCAGGAATGGGCTTTAAATCATAAATACCCGTTTAAATATATTTACACTATTACATTTTTAAAAAGAGATAACAGCGTTTCAAAAATCATTTATGCATTGGACGGAGAAACTGCTCAAGAAATCAGCGCAAAAGCTCCGAATTTTTCGTTTGCCGCTTATCCTTATACCGGCGGTGATATGAATAATGCGCACTACGCACCTGTTTGGAAACCGAGCATATCTGCGGCAACAAGCGATAAACAGTATAAGGAACACCCAAAACTTCGTATGTGTACTGGAATTCAAAAAATAACAAAAGAGCCAACTTGCGCCGAAACAGGTGTTTTATCTACTGTTTGCGATATCTGCAAAAGAACTTTGGAAACAAAAGAACTTGCAAAAACCGATAATCACGTGTTTGACAATAATGAGGAATTTTGTTTAGTTTGCCACAAGGTGAAAAATCCTAATTATACAACTACTACCACAACAACTTCTGCTCCTACAACACAAGCTGCGCAGCCGCAGGCAACTTCATCAACGCAGCCAACCACAAAACCGACTACGACAAAGGCTTCAAAGCCAACAAAAAATGCGAAAAAGGTATCCGGAAATTGGGTTGACAGCAAGTACAAAAAGGCTTCAATTTCAAAGCTTTCAAAGGGCAAAAAAGCAATAACGGTAAAGTGGAAAAAAGTAAAAACAATCAAGGGATACCAAATTCAGCTTGCAACCGATAAGAAGTTTAAAAAGAATAAAAAGACTGTTACAATTTCTAAGCAGAAAACCACAAAAACCACTGTTAAAAAGCTCAAAGCCAAGAAAAAATATTACGTTCGCATTCGCACATACAAAAACGTAAAATATCAAGGAAAAACAATCAAGGTTTATTCCTCATGGTCCAAAGTAAAAACCATAAAAACCAAATAATATTTGATTTTGCAGAGCCGTAAAAATTACGGCTCTGTTTTTTATAAAAATTTTATTACACCTATTGACAATAAAAGAAAATGGTCTATAATATTAATTAGCACTCAGGTACTTCGAGTGCTAATTAATATTCAAAGGGTGATATATATGAGGAAAAAGCAATTCAAAGCAGAGTCCAAAAAGCTGCTTGATATGATGATTAATTCAATTTACACTCACAAGGAAATATTTTTACGTGAGCTTATTTCCAATGCAAGCGATGCTATAGACAAGTTATATTTCAAATCTCTTACAGATGACAGCGTTAAGCTTGCAAGAGAAGATTTCAAAATCCATATTGACCTTGACAAGGAAAACCGAACTATTAAAATCAGCGATAACGGCATCGGTATGACCGCTGAAGAGCTTGAAAACAATCTCGGCACAATCGCAAAGAGCGGCTCATTCAATTTCAAAAAAGAAAATGCAGACAATGAAAAGACAGACGATATTTCGGTTATCGGTCAATTCGGCGTAGGCTTCTATTCTTCATTTATGGTTGCTGATAAGGTAGAGGTTATTTCAAAAGCATTCGGCGAGAACGTCGCTCACAAGTGGGTTTCAACGGGTGCTGACGGATATACAATCGAAGAATGTGAAAAGGAAAACGCAGGAAGTGAAATTACTCTTTACGTTAAAGAGGACACGGAAAACGAGGACTACTCAAAATACCTTGAGCAATATACAATTGATGAGCTTGTAAAGAAGTATTCCGACTACATTCGCTACCCTATCGTTATGGAAATGAGCCATCAGGTTCCCGACCCTGACAAAGAGGGTGAATACATTACAGAAGTAAGCGAAGAAACGCTTAATTCTATGGTTCCGCTTTGGAGAAAGAATAAGAGCGAAATCAAGCCGGAGGAATATAACGAATTTTACAAGCAAAAGTTTATGGATTACAACAATCCTCTGCACGTAATTCACGCAAAAACAGAGGGTCAGGCTACATTTGACGCACTTCTTTACATTCCGGAAAATCCGCCTTATGATTTCTATTCAAAGGAATACGAAAAAGGCTTACAGCTTTATTCAAACGGTGTTCTTATTATGGACAAGTGTGCCGACCTTTTGCCCGATTATTTTAGCTTTGTAAAAGGTCTTGTAGACAGTGCAGATTTAAGCCTTAATATCAGCCGTGAAATGCTGCAGCACGACCATCAGCTTAAAATTATTGCTAAAGCAATTGACAAGAAAATTAAAAATGAGCTTACAAAAATGCTCAAAAACGACAGAGAAAAGTATGAAAAATTCTTCAAAACTTTTGGCTTGCAGTTAAAATACGGTGTTTATGCTAACTACGGTATGGAAAAAGACGGTCTTAAGGACTTACTTTTGTTTAAAACCTCGGCTGACGAAAAACCGACAACACTTAAGGAATACGTCGGCAGAATGGCAGAGTCGCAAAACGACATTTACTATGCTTGCGGCGATAATGAACAAAAGATTGCGCTTCTTCCTCAGGTTGAGACTGTTAAGGCAAAGGGCTATGAAGTGCTTTACTTTACCGACGAGGTTGATGAATTTGCAGTTCAAATGCTTATGGAATACGACGGCAAGCACTTTGTAAACGTTTGCAAGGATGACCTCGATTTAAGTACCGATGCCGAAAAAGAAGCAATGACAAAGAAAAACGAGGATGCTAAACAACTTCTTGATAAAATGAAAGAAGCACTCGACGGCAAGGTAACAGCAGTTAAGCTTACAAATAAACTCGGCTCGCACCCTGTTTGTCTTTCAGCAGAAGGCTATGTTTCGCTTGAAATGGAAAAGGTGCTTAATTCTATGCCCGGCGCTAATCAAGGTGTTAAGGCTCAGCTTGTGCTTGAGGTTAATGCAGACCATCCGATTGTTGAAAAGCTTAAGAGTGTAGATGACGATACACTTAAGAAATATACAAATCTTCTTTATTCATCAGCAAGACTTATTGCAGGGCTCGACCTTGAAAATCCAACAGAATTTTCAGATAATCTTGCTGCACTAATCGGTTGTGAATAAGCAGCCATAACCGTGCCCACGTTGAAAAAGTTCCGTGTTTGAATAAATTTCTGTGAAATTTATAATAAACACTTCGTTCCTTTCTCTTTTTTCCCAAAAAGCTTACGCTTTCCGGGGGTCCACTACAAAAAAAGGAATTAGAAATACGTATTTATCTACGTTTTTCTAATTCCTTTGTTTTTTATATCAATAACATTTGAACGTTTTGTCTTAATATCCTAAAGGATACGGCGACAAAACGTTGGGCACTTTGGATTTTTAGCAAAGGGGCAGTACCAACGTACAGCTCCCTTCACTAAAAATCCAATTCTGACTACTTCTTCGCAACCGTAAAATATTATAATCATAAAACAAAAAATCCCACGGAATATTCCGTGGGATAATTTTTTATAAATCTTAAATTACTGCTCAACAGGATAAACAGAAACCATCTTTCTGTCCTTACCCATTCTTTCAAACTTAACGGTGCCGTCAACAAGAGCGAAAAGAGTGTCGTCCTTGCCGATACCAACGTTGTTGCCCGGATGAATGTGTGTTCCTCTCTGACGGTAAAGGATATTGCCTGCAAGAACAAACTGGCCGTCAGCTCTCTTAGCGCCAAGACGCTTAGACTCTGAATCTCTGCCGTTCTTTGTAGAACCCATACCTTTCTTATGAGCGAAAAGCTGTAAATCTAATTTAAGCATTATTACACCTCCGATAAATCACTTTTATGTTTTCAGGATACTGCTTGGCAAGCTCCGTTAAATGAAGCCTTAAACCCTTAAGCACATCCTGAGCTTTTGCGGAATTTTCGAGAATCATCAATTTTAAATATCCGTCATCCGACTGAGCGTCGCAATCAAGACCGATAATTTCAGTCACGGTATTTGCTGCCATTAAGCAAGCACTCGAAACAAAAGCACAAATAATGTCCTCTCCCGAATCGGCACTCATTGAATGCCCCGTTGCTTCAAAGCCGCACAAACCGTTAATTCCGCTGAAAAATTCAACATTAATCATTACGCATTAATCTTGGTAATCTCAACCTTTGTGTATGGCTGACGATGACCCTTCTTGCGTTTTTCGTCCTTCTTTGGCTTGTAAGTAAATACAGTAATCTTCTTACCCTTGCCATTCTTAAGAACCTTAGCGTCAACAGTAGCCTTAGCGCAATCCTTACCAGCCTTAAAGCTGTCGTCTGCACCGATTGCAAGAACTGTGTCAAATGTTACATTCTCTTCAGCCTGAGCATCAAGCTTTTCGATATAAAGAACATCGCCTTCAGCAACCTTGTACTGCTTACCGCCTGTAACAATAACAGCGTACATAGTCTTTTTATCTCCTTTTCAAGTCTCGCTATAATAGGCGGATACTGCGTATCTCTTGCCTGCCCATAATATGCGGTGTAAAGATTATATAATAAGTATAATAAAAAGTCAAGAGTAAATTTAACAATAATTATATTTTACTTATTAACCAATCAGCAATGTCTTTATATACTTCCTCTTTGTCAAGCTCGTTGAGTATTTCGTGGCGGTCATTGGGATAAATCCTAATGCTTGTATCCGTAATTTTAGCCGACTCGTATTTAAACAAAAGCTTCTCGCAAGCTTTTTTTCCGCCGACAGGGTCAACCTCTCCCGACGTTATCAAAACAGGCAGTTCTTTGGAAATACCCTCGCATTTTTTGTTGATTGCAATTGAATGGATAATTTTAAAGAAATCATTATAAGCCTTTGCCGTAAAGGTAAAGCCGCAAAGCTTATCGTTTACATATTTGTCAACTGCCTTTTCGTCCCTTGTAAGCCAATCATCAGGAGTTCTGTTAGGCGCAAACGCTTTATTATTTGAGCCTAAGGTCAAGCTTTCAAGAAGCTTGCTTTTGTATCTTTCGCCCTTAGTCTTGCATATTAGTGACGAAAGCATCATACCTATTTTAGCGGCGGAATCGGGAATAAAACCCGTGCCCATAATAACTGCGCCGTCAAGCTCAACGCTGTATTTAGTCAAAAATACCCTTGTAAAAAACGAGCCCATACTGTGACCGAGCATAAAAAGCGGTGTGCCGAGCCACTTATCCTTGGCAAAAAGCATAACGTTGTGCAAATCCTCGATAACAATTTTGTCACCGTCAGTTGATGCAAAAAAGCCTAAATCATCATTTCTTTTAACGCTTTTGCCGTGACCCAAATGGTCGTTGCCTATAACCGCAAAGCCGTTTTGAGTTAAATAATTTGCGAAATCGTCATACCTGTCAACATATTCGCACATTCCGTGAACAATTTGCAAAATTGCCCTCGGATATTCCGTATCAGGCTCCCAAATTACAGTATGAAGTTGATTTTTGCCGTCATTAGACGGAAGATATACCTCCGATTTTTTCATAAATTTTACCCCTTTTGTTGCATTATTTTGCCTCAAGCATAACAGTATGACTGATTACGCTAAAAAACTATACAACTATACAAATGTATTTTATCATAGTTCATATATTTTTTCAATAAGGATATATATAAAAAAACATAGATATATACAAACGCATTAAATTGTCATATTTATTGCGATTTTCATCTGATATTTCCACGATATTTAACAATATTGTTATATTATTGTCAATCTGTTGTATATTATCACAAATTTTTAAATCAATCATTGACAAAAAGTTAAACAATAGTATAATAGGTGATACAGATTTTAAAAGAAATCAAATTTTTTATATAAGAGAGGAAACCAACTATGGCAAGAGTTTACAATTTCAGTGCGGGTCCGTCAACACTTCCCGAAAAGGTGTTAAAGCAAGCAGCAGACGAGATGCTCGATTATCAGGGCTGCGGTCAGTCTGTTATGGAGATGAGCCACCGCTCAAAAGTATTTGACAAGATTATTAAGGATGCAGAGGCTCTTATGCGTGAGCTTTACAATGTGCCTGACAATTACAAGGTATTATTCCTTCAGGGCGGTGCATCCGCTCAATTTTCGGCTATTCCGCTTAACTTTATGAACGGCAGCGGCAAGGCTGATTATATTATCACAGGTCAGTGGGCTAAAAAAGCATTTGCAGAGGCTCAAAAATACGGCGACGTTGTTGCCGCAGCTTCATCTGCAGACAAAACATTTACATACATTCCAAAGACTAAGCCTGAAGATTTCCGTGAGGATGCAGACTATGTATATATTTGTATGAACAATACTATTTACGGTACTGTTTACAAAGAGCTCCCTCCTGTAGGCGACAAGGTGCTTATTGCAGACGTATCTTCATGTGCACTTTCCGAGCCGCTTGACATCAGCAAGTTCGGTATGGTTTATTTCGGCGCTCAAAAGAACGTTGCTCCGGCAGGTCTTGTTGTTGCCATAATTCGTGAGGACCTTTTAGGAAACGCAAGGGATATCACCCCTGTTATGATGAACTACAAAATTCAGGCTGACGCAGATTCACTTTATAATACCCCACCTTGTTGGACTATTTATATTTGCAAGCTTGTTCTTGAATGGATTAAAAACGATATTGGCGGTCTTGAAAAGATGAAAGAAAGAAACGAAAAGAAAGCCGCTATTCTTTACAATTTTCTTGACAATTCTAAATTATTCAAAGGCACTGTTGTTCCTGAGGACCGTTCGCTTATGAATGTACCTTTTGTTATCGGCGACGACGAGCTTGAAAAGAAATTTATTTCAGAAGCTGAGCAAAACGGATTTGTAAACCTTAAGGGCCACAGAACAGTCGGCGGTATGAGAGCTTCTATCTATAACGCAATGCCTATTGAAGGTGTTGAAAAGCTTGTTGAATTTATGGCTAAGTTTGAGGAGGAAAACAAATAATGTTTACTGTTAAAACTCTCAATAAAATATCAAATGTAGGTTTATCAAAATTTGACGAGGCTAAATACACAATTGACGACAGTGCGCAGTCACCTGACGCAATTATGGTAAGAAGTGCGGCTATGCACGATATGGAAATGCCGTCATCACTTCTCGCAATCGCAAGAGCAGGCGCAGGCGTAAACAACATTCCTATTCCAAAATGCACAGACCTCGGCATTGCAGTATTTAACACTCCGGGTGCTAATGCAAACGCCGTTAAGGAGCTTGTAATTTGCGGTTTACTCCTTTCAAGCCGTAAGGTGACTAAAGCTATTGATTGGTGCAAAACCATTAAAGACGAGGGCGACAACGTAGGTAAAACAGTCGAAAAGGGCAAGAGTGCATTTGCAGGTCCTGAAATCAAGGGTAAAACGCTTGCAGTAATCGGTCTTGGAGCTATCGGTCGCCTTGTTGCCGAAGCCGCAGTTGACCTTGGTATGAACGTTATCGGTTATGACCCATTCTTGCCGGCAGGTGTTGCTCTTAAAGCAGGGATAACAGTCAACAACAATCTTGACGAAATTTTCCCTGTTGCTGATTATATCACCCTTCACGTACCGCTTACAGACGATACAAGAAAAATGATTTGCACAGAGTCTATCGATAAAATGAAAAACACAGTCAGGGTTCTCAACTTTGCACGTGGTGACCTTGCTGATTCGCAGGCAATAGTTGACGCTCTTGAAGAAGGAAAAATGGCGGCGTATGTTACAGATTTCCCATCAGCTGATATCATCGGAATTGACGGAGTTATCGCAATGCCTCACCTTGGTGCAAGCACTCCTGAAAGCGAAGAAAACTGTGCTTCAATGGGTGCTGATGAGCTTATTGATTACCTTGAAAACGGAAACATTAAAAATTCAGTAAACCTCCCTGCTGTTTCAATGGCAAAATCGGGTGTTTCAAGAATTACCGTTATTCATAAGAATCAGCCGAATATGATTGCGACAATTACAGATACAATCAGCCGTGACGGAATTAATATTGCATCATTTGAGGATAAAAACAGAGGCGAAACAGCTTACTCAATTATTGATGTTGACGAAACCCCTGCTCAAAAGGTGCTTGACGATATAACAGCAATTAACGGTGTAATCAAAGTTAGGTCTATTTACTAAAACATATTTTTAATAACAGCATAGCAAAACGGGCAGTTCGTTGTGAACTGCCCGTTTTTTATTATATTTGTTAAATTATTTCACCGAAAATCTAAATTCCGTTGTTGTCTTAAATTCCTCGTTTGGCTCAACAAACTTAAACGGGAAATTGGAATGATTAACAGAATCAGGATAGAACTGAGTTTCAAGTGCAACGCCACGGCGGAAGGTCACTTTGGAATCGCCCTTTCCCGGATTGCCGTCCTTTGCAAGCCAACCGCCGCAATAAACCTGAATTCCAACAAGGTCGGTATAAACCTGCATCTGCCTGCCCGATGCTTCATCATAAAGCACAGCCGCCTGCGTAAGTTCGCCGAGTTTTTTATCACAAAGGCAGTAGTTATTATCATAGCCTATGCCCTCAATAATTGCCCTAAAAGGCTCATCAATTTTATCGCCGATTTTATGCAAGGTTCTGAAATCCATCATAGTGCCCTCAACCAAACCAAGCTCGCCGGTGGGAAGCTGGGTATCGTCGGTTTCGGTAAATTTATCGGCATTAACCTGCAAATATTCGTCTTCAACAGTTTTTGAACTGTCTGCTGAAAGATTGAAATATGCGTGATTTGTCGGATTTGCAACCGTCTTTTTATCAGATAAAACAAAATATTCGATTTTGAGAGTATTGCTGTCGTCGAATGTATATTTAACGTTCATTGTGAAATTGCCGGGAAATCCGTCCTGCATATCGGGTGAGAAGAAAGAAAATACAACAAAATCGTTGCCTGTTTCCTTAACCTCCCAAATATTAAAACTGAAACGACCGCCGCCGTGAAGAGTCCAAGTGCCTTGATTTTTAGGAGTGTTATACTCCACACCGTCCATAGAAAACTTTGCGTCACGTATTCTGTTAGCATATCTGCCGACTACAAGACCCTGATATCCGAGGTCGGGATTAAGATAATTATTAACATCGTCAAAGCCCAAAACAACATCGCCGAGCTTGCCGTTTCTGTCAGGTACATTAATAGAATGAATACCTGCGCCGAGAGTCATAAGCTCAACAAATGCGCCGTTTTTATTAGTGATTTTATAAATATCAACATTGCCCTTGCCGTCAAGCTTTCCAAAAAATCTTTTTTCAATACTCATAATTTTACCTCTCTTTACTTTCTCTTATCCTTTATATAAAGACCTTAAAAGCGCAATTTCTTTAGCATAGCCGTCAATATCATTCGGCGTTTCAAGATAAAACGGAAGGTTTTTAAGGCTTGGATGATTAATAATTCTTTCCATAGCATCCTTGCCGATATAGCCCTCGCCGATTTTCTCGTGCCTGTCCTTATGGGCGCCAAGCGGATTTTTAGAATCATTGAGATGTATTGCCTTGAGCCTGTCAAGACCGATTACCTTATCAAATTCCTCCAAAACGCCGTCAAGATTATTAACTACGTCATAGCCGGCATCATTAACATGGCACGTGTCAAGGCAAACGCCGACTTTATCATCAAGCTCCACCTTATCAATAATTGCACGAAGTTCCTCAAAGCTTCTGCCAATCTCTGTTCCCTTGCCTGCCATGGTTTCAAGCAAAACAGTGGTAGTCATTTCAGGGAAAAGCACCTTATTAAGTGCCCCGGCTATAAGGTCAATTCCGACCTCTGCGCCCTGACCCGTATGAGAACCCGGATGGAAATTATAAAGCTGATGAGGAGTATATTCCATTCTTTTTAAATCATCTAAAAATGTGTTTCTTGCAAACTCCCTTGTTTCAGGCTTAGCCGAGCAAAGATTAAGCGTATAAGGCGCATGAGCCAAAATTACGGGAAAATCATTTTCTTCCATAAGTTTTAAAAACTCATTCACGTCATTTTCGTCAATAGCCTTTGCACTTCCACCCCTCGGATTACGTGTAAAAAACTGAAAAGTGTTAGCGCCTATTTCCACAGCTTGCTTAAGCATCGCCGTATATCCCTTAGAAGCACTCAAATGTGCACCAATAGTCAACATAAGATTACCTACTTTTTATTATTTTCTTTCTTAATATCTTCTTCAGCCTTGCCGGACATAATATATTCAAGCAAATCGGCAACACAGCCCTTGTTGCAATGGCAAGCCTCAAATTTACAAATATTGTGTATAGGTGCGGGAGCTTGACCTGCACAGGCGGGAAGCCCAACTGTTTTGAGCATATCCCAGTCATTATAATAATCCCCGATTGCCGCAACATGGCTTTTATCTATGCCGAGCATATCTGCAAGTTTCATAATGCCGACACCCTTATGAGTGCCTTTTTGAAGCATTTCAATCGTGCAAACAGATGAGGACATAAAGTTAGCGTCGGGGTTTTCGTTTTTGTCAATAAATTTTTGAAGCGACTTAATTGTAATTGGATTGGACCAAAAAATAACCTTCATCCAGCCGTCTTTCGGTACATCGTCAATAGATTTAACCACTTCAAAATGAGCCTTGTCAAAATGCATTGTTGCACTTGCAAAAAGTCCGTTTTTAACAATATAAACATAATCGTCAAAATAAATTCCTATATCAACGCTTTTAAAAAACTTGTTATATTCTTTTTCAACAAGCTTTACAAAGTCACGTCCTTTTTCTCCGATTGTGCTTCGCCAAAGCATTTTCTTTTCCTTATAATCATAAAGCCCTGCACCGTTTAAAACAACGGCAGGCTGATTGGGCGTTATTCTGTTATAATTTCTTTCAAGGCTTGACTGAAGCCTACCTGAAGCGAGAGTGAAATTACCGCCTAAATCAGTGAATTTTTTAATTGCATCATAATTTCTTTTTGGCAGCTTGCGGATTTTATTATTAAGAGTACCGTCGATATCCGATACCACAAGCCAATTTTCAAAAGTTTTTTCCATCCTAAATCCTCACGGTATTATTGTTTTCTTTCAAGCTCTGCCAAAAAATCAGTAAAATAATCAGGCAAAGGTGAAGTAAAGTGCAAATATTCATTCGTTCTCGGATGAACAAAGCCAATCTCGCCTGCGTGAAGGCATTGACCTGAAAGCTTGGTGATAACCTTTTTAGGCCCGTAAACGCTGTCGCCTGCAAGCGGATGACCGAGATAAGCCATGTGAACTCTTATTTGGTGAGTTCTTCCCGTTTCGAGTATGCACTTTATATGAGTAAAATTACCGAAACGCTTCAAAACTTCATAATGAGTGATTGCGTTTCTTGAATTTTTGTAAACTACAGCCATACGCTTTCTGTCCTTAGGACTTCTGCCGATAGGCTCGTTTACCGTTCCCTTATCCTCTTTAATATTTCCGTATACAACTGCCTGATATGCACGATAAAAGGAATGTTCTTTAATCTGCTGGGCAAGATGCAAATGGGAAAAATCGTTTTTTGCTACTATTAAAAGCCCCGAAGTATCCTTATCAATTCTATGAACTATTCCGGGACGTATTACACCGTTAATACCGCTTAAGCTGTTGCCGCAATGATATAAAAGTGCATTAACAAGCGTGCCTTCATAATTACCGGGAGCAGGGTGAACAACCATTCCCTTAGGCTTATTAACAACTAAAAGGTCGCTGTCCTCATACACTATATCAAGCGGTATATTTTCAGCCTTTGTTTCAAGCACACGAGGCTTTGGCACATTCACGCTGATTTCATCGCCCGCCTTGCATTTATAGCTTTTTTGAGCGATTTTGTCAAACACGAACACATTGCCGTTTTCGATAAGCTTTGATATCATACTTCTTGTTAAAAAATCGATATTTTCAGCCAAAAACTTATCTATCCTGACGCCTGAAAATTCATTTGAAACAGATAATTCAATTTTTTGGCTCATCCTTGTTCTCCTTTTTAAATATATCAAAAACAAGGTAAGCCATAAGACTTATCGTTCCCAATGTTACTGCGCAATCCGCTATATTAAACACTGCAAAATTAACAAAGGTCGGATTAATAAAATCAATTACGTAGCCAAGATAAATTCTGTCTATCAAATTGCCTATTGCACCCGACACTATAACTCCGAGCGACCAAAAAAGCCAAAGGTTGTTTTGCCCCTTGCCCTTATACATATATAATATGCAAAACAGAAGAACAACAGCGGTCAGTGCTACAAAAAACCAACGTCCCCCGTCAAACATAGAAAAAGCAACTCCTGTATTTTGAGCATAAACGAACTCGACTACACCTTTAATAAACGGCTTTGCGCCTTTACCGTAAAGACAGGCTTTTGCAAAATATTTAGTTATTTGATCAATGGCAACAATTATCACAATCATAACCGTACACCATATTTTTTTATTTTTTAACTTCACAAAACCTCTCCGTTTTATAGCAAATCAGGCACACATCATTTTTGGTGTGTGCCTATTAAAAATATTTATAATGAAAGTTCCTTCATTACTTGCGAACAATGAGCGCAAAGAGTTGGATGGTTTGCATCCTGACCTACTGTATATGAGAACTTCCAGCAACGTTCGCACTTTTCACCGTCAGCCTTAGAAACTGTTATGCTCAAGCCCTCAACATCGCCTTTAACCTCGCCCTCGCCTTTTTCAACGCTTACGCCGGAGGTAATAAAGATTTCAGGAAGCTGAGCTTCAACACTCTTCAAGAAGTCGTAAAGCTCACCGTCTGCATAAAGAGAAACCTTTGCCTCAAGCGGCTTGCCGATAATCTTTTCGTTTCTTGCAAGTTCAAGCGCCTTTTGAACGTCAAATCTTACTGCATGAATTCTGTCCCACTTAGCAATGAAATCACTGTCTGCCTCTATAAAATCAGGCTGAGGAATTTCATTAAAGAGCGGCGATTCACCGTTTCTGCTCTTATCATGAGGCATTGACTGCCAAATTTCATCAGCAGTAAATGCAAGAATCGGAGTAAGAACAAGAGTAAGAGCGTCAAGCACCTTATAAAGAACTGTTTGAGCTGCACGTCTTGTCTTGCTCTGCGGAGCAGATGTATAAAGTCTATCCTTAAGAACATCAAAGTAGAAGTTACTCATTTCAACTACGCAGAAATTATGGAGTGAATGAGCTGCTGTATGATAATCATAAACCTCAAATGCATCTCTTGCAATCTTAATAACCTCGTCAAGCTTCATAAGAGCATACTTATCAAGCTCCTCAAGCTCATCATTTGAAACCATATCTTTATCCGGGTCAAAATCATAGAGGTTTGAAAGGCAATATCTTGCCGTATTACGAAGCTTACGGTAGTTATCTGAAATCTGTTTCAAGATTTCAGGGCTGATACGGATATCTGCATGATAATCGGCACTTGCAACCCAAAGACGAAGAATATCTGCGCCGTATTTGCTGATAATTTCCTGCGGAGCAATACCGTTACCGAGTGACTTAGACATTTTTTTGCCTTCGCCGTCAACAGTCCAGCCGTGAGTAATAATTTGCTTATACGGAGCGCCGTGGCCGCCTGCAACAGAAGTAAGAAGTGATGATTGGAACCAACCTCTGTATTGGTCAGCACCCTCAAGATATACGTCAGCAGGAACTTTGAGGTATTTTCTCCTTGCGCAAACTGCAGCGTGAGAAGAACCTGAATCGAACCAAACATCCATAATATCCTTTTCTTTATCAAATCCCTTAGCACTGCCGCAATGAGGACATTTGAAGCCTTCAGGAAGGAAATATTCTGTATCGTGAGCAAACCAAGCATCACTGCCTTCTTCGCCGAAAATCTTTGAAACCTTCATCATAATATCGTTGTCAATGATTTCCTTGCCGCAATCCTGGCAATATACAACAGGGATTGGAACGCCCCATTTTCTCTGACGTGAAATACACCAGTCAGCACGTTCCTTAACCATTGACTGCAAACGGTCCTTACCCCATTCAGGGAACCATTTAACGTCCTCCGCAGCCTTAACAGCCTCATCCTTAAAATCATCAACAGAGCAGAACCACTGGCTTGTAGCTCTGAAAATAACAGGCTTATGACATCTCCAGCAATGCGGATATTGGTGTTCGATTTTTTTAAGTGCAAAAAGAGCACCGATTTTTTCAAGATGAAGTGCAATAGGCTTGTTAGCCTCTTCGGTTGTTAAGCCTGCAAACATTCCTGCTTCCTCAGTGAGCCTGCCCTTAGCATCAACAGGAACAATAATAGGAATTTCAGGATAATTTTTACATACTACAAAGTCCTCAATACCGTGACCCGGTGCAGTGTGAACGCAACCCGTACCGCTTTCAAGAGTAACGTGGTCGCCGACAATAACAAGAGATGTACGGTCGATAAACGGATGCTGAGTTTTCATATATTCAAGCTCTGAGCCTTTAATAACGCCGAGAGTTTCATAATCGCTTACGCCCTTTGCCTCCATAGCAGATGCGGCAAGGTCGGTAGCCATTACATAATATTCGTCACCGGACTTAATAAGTGAATATTCAAAATCAGGACCTACGCAAATTGCAACGTTAGCAGGAAGAGTCCAAGTTGTTGTTGTCCAAATTACAAAATATGTTTTGCTCAAATCAGCGCCCATAGCAGTAAGCTTGCCAAGGTCATCGGTTACATTAAACTTAACATAGATTGAATGACAAGGGTCCTCGGCATATTCAATTTCAGCCTCTGCAAGAGCGGTATTACAATCAGGACACCAATAAACCGGCTTTAATCCCTTGTAAATATAGCCCTTGTTTGCCATTGTTGCAAACACCTTGATTTGTTCCTCTTCAAATTCCTTTTTAAGGGTAATATAAGGATTATCCCATTCACCGATAATACCAAGGCGCTTAAAAGATTCTCTTTGAATATCAACAAAACCAAGTGCAGTATCACGGCAAATCTTACGAAGTTCAAGGTCTGAAATATTAGTTTCGGCACTGATGCCTGCTTTCTTTCTTGCGGCAAGCTCAGTCGGAAGACCGTGAGTATCCCAACCCGGAACATAAGGTGACTTAAAGCCTGTCATATTCTTATATCTGACAATAAAGTCCTTAAGTGTTTTATTAAGAGCATGGCCGATATGGATATCGCCGTTAGCATATGGAGGGCCGTCGTGCAAAACGAAAAGCGGCTTGCCGTCGTTATGGTCCATAAGCTTCTTGTATTGGTCATTTGCTTCCCAGCGTGCCAAAAATTCAGGCTCTCTTTTAGGCAAGCCTGCACGCATAGGAAAATCGGTTTTTGGTAAATTTAATGTTTGATTATAATCCATTATTTTAACTCCTTGATAGGTTTATTTTTTCTTTTTAAAAAATCCTTTGAATTTTTTATTATCCTCTTCGTCCTCATCGTCATCATCTTCGGGAATAAGAGAAATTGTTTCGTCTGTATTGTGAGGGTCCTCACGGTTTACGTGGAAGTAATTTTCAAAAGGCTGCGGCTTTTCCTCAATCTCCGGTTCGTCATTGATTTCAGGAATAGCGCTTGCTTCTTCAATCGGAGTAATTTCATCGCTTGAAAATGCGTCAACAGCAGCTTTAGCCTCTTCCTCAGAGAAAGCCTCCGGCTCTTCGAAATGTTCATCCTCAATCTCATCAAGAGTGCCGATTGACTTTTTATCTCCGCTTTCTATTTCCTCAATAATTTCGTCAACAGCATCATTCTCGATGTCTTTTGCAGTTTCTTCTGCACTTTCATTTTCTTCTACGGCTTCAGGTTCATTTTTATCGTCGTTTTGAGCTGATTCTTGAATGTTTTCAGCAGGAACTTCAGAAGTTTCTTCAGCCTCATCTGTTTCTTTTTCGATTTCTTCATCTGCTGCCTTTTCCTCCTCAATCTCGACCGTCTTGGCCTCTTCAATCACCTTGTCGACATCATCAGCCTTTGAAAGCTCGTCAATGGAAGAATATATATCGTTTAATTCATTTTCAATGTTTTCCTCGTCTGCCTGAGCTTTGGCAATATCCACATTTTCATTCATATTTTTAATAGCCTCAAGCTGCTTTTCATAAAGAGAAATGAGGTTCTCCTTAAATGACTTAGACTGAGCATTAAGCTTTTCAACAAGTTCCTTTTGGCTTTCCTTTTCAGCATTAGTCTTGCTGATAAGTTCATGAGAAAGCGATTTGGCTTTTTCAAGAACTTCACGAGCCACAACCTTTGCTCCTGCAACAGCGTCGATTGCTTTCTTTTCAGCCTCGTCAACAATTTCGCCTGCTGCCTTTTCCTTTTCATTGGTGAGGTTAGCAACATAATCCCTTGCACTTGAAATAATCTTATCTGCCTTTTCCTTAGCGTCAACAACAGTCTTTTGCGCTGTCTTTGCACTTTCTTCAAGCGACTGAGCTGCCTTTTGCTTTGTGTCGTTCATAAGCTTATCGGCTGTCTTTTGAGCGGCAATAAGTGCATTTTTAATAGTGTCCTCGTCCGCTCTGTATTCCTCTATTCTGTTTGCAAGGATTTCCATTTTGCGATAAAGCTCTTTATTCTCAGCATATACAGCCTCGTAAGACTCTATAATTTCAAGTAAAAGCTCATTAACCTCATTTCTGTCATATCCGCCGCCGTCAACGGTAGATATCTTCTTTTGACGAATTTGACTTGGTGTAATCATTATATTCTTCCTCCAAAATTGTATTTAATTTCATCACTTACATAAACATACCGTTATTTTCAAGCTCATCTATTAAATCGCCCATAACATCAACATTATAAGGGGTAATAATATATGTGCTGTTTGCAACACGCTTAATTTGACCGTCGCTTGCATAAGCCGCACCGCTTAAAAAATCGAGAAGCCTGCGTGCAACATCACGGTTTGTGCTTTCAAGATTTAAAACAATAGTTCTCTTTTCATTAAGGTTGTCGGCAATTGTTGCCGCCTCCTCAAATCTTTCAGGTTTAACAAGAACCACCTGAAGTTGAGTAGTTGTATGAATATTAACAACCTTATCGCTGTCGTGCCTTTTTATTCGTGGGCGCTCGGAAAAACGTTCCTCTCTATCCGAGCTGTCACGTCTGGAAAATCTATCTCTCGCAGGAGGAGCAATTCCTATTGACTTGTCTTTTTTATCATCCTCATAAAAATCATCGTATTCATCATCGTCACTTTCGGTAACGATTTCTTTAATCTTATCAAAAAAGCTCATATTCTTCTCTCTCCCTTTAAAAATATTTTCTTGCGCCGAAAATGGCAGAGCCTACTCTTACAATATTAGAACCGTTTTTAATGGCAGCTTCATAATCGTGGCTCATACCCATTGATAAAATATCCATATCTACATTATCAATCTTTTTATTCTTAATGTCAATGAAAGTTTGATACATTGACTCAAAATACTTTGAAACCTCTGCCTCACTGTCACATATCGGCGGAATAGTCATAAGACCTTTTATCTTAATATTCTCCATTTCGGAAACCTCGGCTATTAAATCGTTAAGCCCTTCAAGGAAAATTCCGCTTTTTGACTCTTCTTTACCGACGTTTACTTCAAGCAAAATATTTGTTGTAATTTCCTTCTTTGAAGAAATTTTGCTGATTTCCTTTGCAAGATGAACGCTGTCAACAGATTCAATCATATCAACCTCGCCGACAATCTGCTTAACCTTATTAGTTTGCAAATGACCAATAAGGTGCTTTTCAACCCCGTTCAAATGAAGTTCGTCCTTTTTACCTAAAAATTCTTGAACTCTGTTTTCGCCTATAAGGTCTGCACCCAAGTCGAGAACCTTATTAATATAAAAACTTTCAACTGTTTTGGTAACAGCCATAAGTCTTACATCATCGGGATTTCTGCCGGCTTTGATTGCGGTTTCCTTAACATCAGACAAAACCTTTTTATAATTATCCTGCACCGACTGTATTCTTGCCTCATCAGGTATAAACTTTTCCATCATGTAAATCCTTTCCTTGCGTAATTATTTGGTCATATAAACGAATTGAATTTTCATCCTCAGGAGTGTATTCAAACACAACATAATCCTTGGTTGAATAAATAACTTTGCCTGTTCTGCTTTCAACCTGGTTTGCAACAAGGGCATAAACTGTTTTTTCACCCTTGTCATTAATATGTATCGCCGAGGAAGGCACCTTAAATCCGGTGTATTCGTTAAATCTGATTTCTATATTTTCAAGCCGCATTGATGCAAGCTCACTGTCCATCTCGCTTGAACGAAGAATAAGCACAGCCTCCTTAACACCAAGGTCAAGCGTTGCACCGCTGACAACCTCACATTCAATAACCTTATCGCTGTCCTTAAACGCAACATTCAATATATCGCCGTTTTCAATCCCTTTAACCTCGTCTGCGCTTACCTTGCAGGCAAAATACCATTCATAATCGGTAATCAACTTGCCGAGACTGTCTGTTTTTTTCGCTTTCTTAGCCTGAGCAATATATTTATCAAGCGTATTAACGTCAAGCTTGTCTATATTTTTATAATCAAAAGCCGTTTCGCATCCGTCACTGTATGATGAAAAAATGCCCGACTCCTTAGTGCTTACATATCCTGTTGGCTTGCACGACTCAAGATTGATTGCATTAAGCTTTTGCTCAAGGCCTTGCTTAACCGTGCTGAAATCAATATCCTCGCCGATTATCATTTGGCGCCTTGTCAGCTTATCGTTAAGGTCAAGCGCCGCAGACTGAACAGCCGAAAAGTTATTACTTGAAGAAGAACGAATATAATCATTTACGTCATTTATGACATCGCTGTCTATCTGCTCAACGTCAGTCGCCGTACCTGCCGACTTGCTTTCCAAATTTATATAATAATCCAACCGGCTTTGCAAATCAAGAGCACTTGAATAGCTTTTTGCATTATCGCTGTTTGAAAAAACCATAGCGATATTTCCGCCGACCTTTACCTTTTCCCCGTCATTAACACACGCAACGGTCACACCGCTTGAATTTCCCTCAACCGTGTGTTCATCACGAATAACCAAAGCTTTTTTATCAAGCGTTTGATAAACCGTTGATTTGACAGCCGTAACCGTTTGAATATCAACGTGGGTTGCGCTGTAGCACTCAGCAATAATGTATGCGGCAATCGCAATAAGCACTACCGAAATAACAATAACGTCTTTAGATATATACTTAGAAGCATTATTCACTTTTTTTGCCTTTTCTTCAGCCATTTAAAAAGTCCTCGCATTTATCTATAACTGTTTTAACAGCACTGCCTTTTAACTTATCCATAGAAATAAAAACAGCGCACTGCCGTCTTTTAAACCATGTAATCTGCCTTTTTGCATATCGGCGGCTTTCCTGCTTAAGCTTTTGTGCACATTCTTCAAGAGAAGCTTCGCCGTTTAAATATCTTGCAAGCTCCTTATGACCTATCGCCTGAGCGCACGTTTTTTGACATTTGCCCTGCATGGCACGAGCCTCATCTAAAAGTCCGTTTTCAAGCATTTTATCAACTCTTAAATTAATCCTGTCATAAAGCGTTTGCCTGTTTTCGTATTGAAGCACGAAATAAAGAAAATCATAAGGGCTTTTCTCTTTTTGTGAATTTTCGTTTTGTTCTGTTTTTGAACTTCCCAAATAGTGAAGTTCCAGCGCACGAACAACTCGTTTTTTATTATTTTTATGTATATTCTCAGCCGCTTTTTTGTCAACTCTTAAAAGTTCGTCGTAAAGACTGTCAACGTCACGTTTCATAAGGCTTTGCCTTAAATCCTCATCGACCTCAACATCCTCAAAGCTGATATTATCGACAAGGCTGTCAATAAAAAGCCCTGTTCCGCCGACAACTATCGGCACCTTACCTCTTGAAATGATATCATCTATTTTTTCCTTTGCAAGAGTGCACCACTGGGCAACGCTGAATTTTTTATCATTATCAAGAAATTCAACAAGATGGTGCGGCGCCTGCGACTTTTCATCATCTGTCGGTGCGGCGGTAGCTATCGGCATATTTTTATAAACCTGCATTGAATCCGCAGAAATTATTTCGCCGCCGATTGCCCCGGCAACCTCTATTCCCAGACCCGTTTTGCCAGAAGCCGTAGGGCCTGCAATTACAATCACCTTATTCATAATCAAGTCACTCTGCCAAACTGCTTTTCAATATCGTATTTACTCATTTTTATAAACACGGGTCTGCCGTGAGGGCAAAAGCGAATATTAGGCATCGAAAGAAGCTTTTTAACAAACATTTCCTGCTCCTGCCTTGAAGTATAATCGCCTGCCTTAACAGCGCCACGGCAAGAAGCGGAATGATATATCCAATCAATTTTATCAGGCAGAATGTCCGTTTTATGTTCAAGAAGCTTCTGCGCAATTTCAAGCATCAAATCCTTAACGCTGTCGCCGTCAACAAGACTCGGTATTGCACGAACAATAATTTGACTTTCGCCGAATTCCTCAAGTTCGAAACCGCACTTCTTAATAAGCTCAACATTTTCGCTTATTGCAATAAATTCGTCCTTTGTAAGATTAACAACAACAGGCGCTAAAAGCATTTGCGTTTCAACAGTTGCCTGTGCTTTAAATCGCTCAAAATTCATTCTTTCGTGAGCGGCATGCTTGTCAATAAAATAAAGCTCGTTTTCTATTTCAACAATCAAATATGTTTTAAAAGCTTCGCCAATCAGCTTGAAATTAGGAATAAAGTTTTCATTATCCTTTTCGTCAGTAATTACTACCTTTTCAATATCCTGCTCCTTCGGCGCATCTTCGCTTTTGGCAGTTGAAATTTCCTCAGGCTCTTCATATTCGATATTTATATCTACCCTTGCCTTAGGCTTTTCATCTCTTGCAATTTTATATTCAGGCTTCGGCGCTTCAACCTGCCAAAAATTTTCTCTCGGCTTAGTCTTAATAACCTGCTGAGAGGGCGGCTCGTCCTTCTTTTTAAAGAAATCAAATTTCGCCTGAAACGATTTATTATCATTATTTTGATAAACATTTTTAGACTCTTGCCGATAAACCGGATTTTCTTTAAACTCAACCTCTTTAACGGTCCTGTCATTTTCAATTGCCGTTTTAACTGCGTAATAAACAAGGTCAAATATCGGCTTTTCATTAGCAAACCTGACCTCTGTTTTAGCCGGATGAACGTTTACGTCAACCTGCGCAGGGTTAAGCTCGATATTAAGCACACAAGCAGGAAAGCGCCCCACCATAATTGTGTTTTTATAAGCCTGTTCAAGCGCCGCCATAGCGGTTTTCGACTTAACAATACGGTTATTGATATAAAAATACTGACCTGCTCTGCTTTTTCTTGAAGCAGTCGGCTTTGAAACAAAGCCCGTAATCCTCATATCATTAAAGGAATAGTCAACGCTCATTAAACTGTCGCTCATTTCCTTACCCAAAACCGAATAAACAGTCGATTTTAAATCTCCGTTACCTGAGGTGATAAGAACTTGCTTGCCGTCACGAATAAATCTAAACGATATCTCCGGATGAGATATTGCCATTCTGTCAACAATTCCGGCAACCTGATTGCCCTCGGTAACGTCTTTTTTCAAAAACTTCATTCTTGCAGGGGTGTTAAAGAAAATATCACGAACCACAATAGTAGTGCCGTTAGGGCAGCCTGCGTCGTCAAACTCAAGCTCCTCGCCGCCTGCAATTTCATATCTTGTGCCGATTTCTTCATTTTCGGCTTTAGTCAATAATTCAACCTTGGAAACGGCAGAGATAGAAGCCATAGCCTCGCCTCTAAAGCCGAGAGTTGCGATTGAATTTAAGTCGTCTTTTTTTGAAATTTTGCTTGTAGCATGAGAAATAAATACCTTTCTCACATCATCTCTTTCAATTCCGCAGCCGTCATCTGTAATTCTTATATACGTTGAACCGCCGTTTTTAATTTCAAGAGTGATATTTTTCGCATCTGCATCAAGCGAATTTTCAATCATTTCTTTAACAACACTTGAAGGACGTTCAACGACTTCGCCTGCTGCTATAAGCTGATATATTTCTTTTGGTAAAACATTAATTCTTGCCATTAAATCGCCCTCCTTTTTGTTAAAATTTATTCAAGTTCCTGCGCCTTTTGCTTCAAATCAAACAATGTTTGAAGCGCCTCCATAGGCGTGATTGAATTTATATCCGTTGCTTTAAGTATTTCAAGTATCTCATCAGTGCCTTGAGCGGTAAAATTATATTGAATGTCGCTTTGGCTTTCATCTTCAATCTCGTTTTCAGCCGCAAACTCAATAGGAGTTGAATTTGCCTCAAGTTCCTTAAGTATAACCTTTGCACGCTTAACCACGCTGTCGGGAACACCTGCAAGCTTAGCGACCTCAATACCGAAGCTTTGGTCTGCTCCGCCCTTAACAATCTTTCTTAAAAATGTTATATCGTCGCCACGCTTTTTAACTGCTATAGAATAATTCTTAACTCCGTCAAGAAGCCCCTCCATAACAGTAAGCTCGTGATAATGCGTCGCAAAAAGAGATTTCGCACCGAGCGTTTTTTTCTTGCAAACAAATTCAAGTACCGCTCTTGCTATACTCATTCCGTCAAAAGTAGAGGTGCCACGTCCGATTTCATCAAGAATAATAAGCGAACGGCTTGTTGCATTTTTAAGTATCTCGGCAACCTCATTCATTTCAACCATAAATGTTGACTGACCTGTTGCAAGGTCATCACTCGCACCTACTCTTGTATAAATTGCATCAACAATTCCGATTTGTGCGCTTTTAGCCGGAACAAAAGAACCTATTTGCGCCAAAAGAGTGATAAGCGCAATCTGCCTCATATATGTTGACTTACCTGCCATATTAGGGCCGGTAATTATTTCGCATCTGTTTTCATCAAGGTCAAGCTTAGCATCGTTCGGAACAAAAGGTGTATCTTCTAAAAGTGCCTCAACAACCGGATGCCTGCCGTCTTTAATATTGATTGTGCCGTCATTTGTAATTTGAGGGCAAACGTAATTATTATTAACCGCAACCTCGGAAAGAGAAGCCAAAACATCAAGCGTCGCAAGCGCACGTGCTGTTTTTTGAAGCCTTTTAACCTCGTTTGAAATGCTTTCTCTTATTTTGCAAAGCATTTGATATTCAAGCGCAATGCACCTCTCCTTTGCGCCGATAATCTTGCCCTCTAAATCCTTAAGTTCCTGGGTAATATATCTTTCGCAATTTGTGAGCGTTTGCTTTCTTATATAAGTTTCGGGAACTAAATCCTTATACGAATTTGTAACTTCGATATAGTAGCCGAAAACCTTGTTATATCCGACTTTGAGCTTAGGTATACCTGTAAGTTCTCTCTGCTCGTTTTCAATAGATGCGATTATGCCTGCGCCATCGTTCATTATTGATTTAAGCTCATCAATATCCTTATCAAAGCCCTCTTTAATCATACCTCCCTCACGAACGGTAAACGGAGGTTCATCAACAATTGCGCTGTCAATAAGACTTCTTATATCCTCAAGTAAATCAATATCGTTATAAACCGCTTTTAAAAGATACGACGAAGAATCGGCAAGCTTAGCCTTAATTGACGGAAGCTTTTCAAGCGTTGACTGAAGCGATTTAAGTTCCTTTGCATTGGC
The DNA here is from genome assembly GCA_000436835.1 of Eubacterium sp. CAG:251. Taxonomy (GTDB): domain Bacteria; phylum Bacillota; class Clostridia; order Oscillospirales; family Acutalibacteraceae; genus Eubacterium_R. The sequence continues at coordinate 120,956 of FR889161.1, read as the reverse complement.
AGTTGAATAAACAATTCTTGTAAGCAGCCTCTCAATATCGCTGACACCCGTAAGCGCCTGCCTGATTTCATCACGAAGAATAGGATTATCGCAAAGTTCGCCTACTGCATTTTGGCGCTTGGTGATTTTTGCGATAGACATAAGCGGCCTTTCAAGCCACGAACGAATCATTCTTTTACCTGCTGCCGTTTTAGTTTTATCAATAACCCACAAAAGCGAATGCCTTTTGTCACCCGTCATCATAGACTTTGTAAGCTCAAGATTACGCCTTGCCGACATATCAAGCTTCATATACTTTTCAGTGTCGTACATTTCAAACTCACTCGGTGCCTCAATCTCGTCTTTCTTTTGAGTGTCCTTAAGATAAAGAATAACAGCGCCGAGAGCACAAACAGCAATTTCATTTTCGCTGACATTAAGCTCTTCAATCTCGGCAGCATTCAAATTCTCATTAATAAGCTTTAATGCCGTTTCATAATCAAACTTGTCTGCGCTGACAACTTCAAGATGAGCGTCAACCCTTTTTGTATAGCTGTCAAGAAGCGACATATCAAAGCCGTCGTTATTAACAATAATCTCACGAGGAGTATATGTATAAAGTTCATTTAAAATTTGCCTTTGAATAGGTGCGGTATTGAGAGAGGTAATATGGAACTCACCTGTTGAAATATCGGCAAAGCATAAGCCCGCCTTTGTTCTGTCCTTATTTTTATAAATAGCACAAAGATAATTGTTAGCACCGTCGTCAAGCATATTGCTCTCAATTACCGTACCCGGAGTCATGACTCTTATGACATCTCTTTTAACAAGCCCCGTTGCCTTGCTTGGGTCCTCAGTCTGCTCGCAAATAGCAACCTTATGACCGTGGCTTACAAGCTTTGCAATATAGTTATCTGCACTGTGAAACGGCACTCCGCACATAGGAGCACGTTCCTCTTGACCGCAATCCTTGCCCGTAAGCACCAAATCAAGCTCTGATGAAGCAAGTTTGGCATCGTCAAAAAACATCTCATAAAAATCACCGACACGGAAGAACAAAATTGTATCGGGATATTTACTTTTCACCTCAAAATATTGCGCCATCATAGGCGACAGCTTACTATCCTTTTTAGCCATTTTTGTTCCTCCTTTTTTAAGTGATTTTTGTTTTGTGCAAAATCGCACTAAATAATTTTAATTAGTGGCAGCCACCGCAGGTTGAGCAGTTATGTGTGCAAGCGTCCTGTGCCGGAAGTTCGCATGTTTCTGCATCCTGACCGTCAAAGAAAAGACCTATCATACCGCTGATATACTGTGCCATCTTTTCCATTTCAGATGCAGCGGCAGAATAGTTTTGCATATTTTCGCCTGCCATAATTTCAGTATAAAGCTTCTGATAATCGTCCTGAAATTCCTTAATTCTGTCTTGTGATGCTTCCTCTCCTTTTTCAGCCTCCTGCTGATATTTAAGAGAGATAAGCTGCATCTCCTGCATTTGCTGCTGGAGTGATTCGTCTGCATCATTTGCCTTTGCAGCAACCTGAAGAGCGACAAAACGCTCGTCCTTCTGAATTTCTTTGCCTAATTCTCTGAGTGCTGATTCAATACTCATATTTGTTTCTCCTTTACTAATTCGCCCCTCATAACAAACGTAAGCGGTTCGATTACTTTAATGTTTTGAAAGGTTCCGATAAGGCTTTCGTCACCCTCAAATTCTATAATCAAATTGCCGTCATTTCTTGCGGCAATATAATTATCTCCCAATTTGCCCTTACCGTATACATAGCACTTATAAGTCTTGCCTTGATGAAGTTTCATTTGGCTTGCACTTATTGTTTCCTGCAAATCGGTAAGTTCCTTAAACCATCTTGACTTTTCTTCAGCCGATACAGGGTCATCCATTTTAGCTGCGGGTGTACCCTCTCTCCTTGAATAAATAAACGTAAAAAGCTGAGTGGCGTTAATTTCCTTAACAAGTGAAAGTGTTTCCTTAAATTCCTCATATGTTTCACCGGGGAAACCAACAATAATATCACTTGTGATTGAAAGCTCGTCGCCCATAAGCTTTCTCGCATATTTGATAAGTTCAAGATACTGTTCTCTTGTATAATGCCTGTTCATAGCTTTAAGCACTCTGTTGCTTCCGCTTTGAAAAGGAAGATGCAAATGCTCTGCCACCTTGTCGCACTGCGCCATGGTTTCAATAAGTTCCTTAGTGCAATCCTTGGGATGACTGGTCATAAACCTGATTCTGAAATCGCCGTCGATATCGTTAAGCATTCTCAAAAGATTCGCAAATGTAACTCTCGGTTCTAAATCCTTGCCGAAAGAATTAACATTTTGACCTAAAAGAGTAATTTCCTTATAACCTTGCTCAACAAGAGATTTAAACTCGGCTACGATATCCTCAACCTGCCTGCTTCTTTCCCTGCCCCTTACATAAGGCACAATGCAGTATGAGCAGAAGTTGTTGCAACCGTACATAATCGGAAGCCATGCCTTAGCGTCATTGTCACGCCTTACAGGAATACCCTCGGCAATGATACCGTCCGTATCGGTTATATCAAAAACTCTCTTTTTACCGGTCAATGCTCTGTAAAGAAGCTCAGGAAGCTTATGAACAACGTGAGTTCCGAAAACGAGATCAACAAACGGGAATGATTTTTTAATCTTATCCGCAATATGCTGCTGTTGCATCATACAACCGCAAAGAGCAATTACAACGTCATGATTTTCACGCTTATAGCTTTTGAGCGCACCTACATTGCCGAACACCCTGTCCTCAGCATGTTCCCTGACAGCGCAGGTATTAAAGATAATCAGCTTAGCCTCAAGCCTGTTGTCCGTAAAATCATAACCCATAAGCTCAAGCATACCTTTAATTTTTTCACTGTCAGCCACATTTTGCTGGCAACCGTAAGTAACAACGCAAGCCTTCGGTTTTTCATTATACGATGCTGAAATAACAGAGCTTACCTTTTGCGTAAACTGCTTCTGCCTATCAAGCTCTTCTTTTGAAACAGTATGTGTTTTTTTATTATTCTCGCTCAATTATTCTGCCCTCGCATTCAAAAAATTCACTCGTTAAAGTGTGGCTTTTGCGAACGTGCATACACCCTCACATTATACGGAAAATATTATATCAAATATATATACTTTAATCAATATATAATTATTAATAAAATAATAATTTTAAATAATTGATTTTTGTTTATGTTAATGATAAAATAGCACTTGTTACCATCATTTGAAGAAAGAAGAAAAGTAATTATGCTGAAAAAACGAGGAGCAGGCGTATTGCTTCACATCAGTTCAATGCCGAGCGACTACGGCGTCGGTGTTTTTGATGAAAACGTTATTCATTTTATTGACAAAATAGCGGATATGGGCTTTACATATTGGCAGGTTTTACCGTTTAATCCGATTGACAGGGCTAATTCGCCTTATTGCTCGCCCTCTGCCTTTGCTGGAAATTATATTTTTATAAATCCCAAAGGGCTTTACGATATGGGTCTTATTTGCGAGGAAGATTACAAGTCAAACATTTACGACGGCACGCCGTACACGGCAGACTATGAATTTGCAGGCAAAAAAAGGCTTGAACTTTTGAAAAAAGCATTTTTAAACATAAACGACGAGCTTGCAAGGCAGATTAAGGAATTTGAAATAAGCAACTCCTGGCTTACCGATTACAGCGTGTTTATGGCTGTTAAGGAAGAGGAAAATATGAAGCCTTGGTGGGAATGGAGCGATGAACACGCCCACTATTTTGAATGTATCAAGAATATATATTCTTATGAAAAATCAGCGGCTTTTTGGAAATTTGTTCAATTCGTTTTCTACAAGCAATGGAATGAAATCAAGGCTTACGCAAACAAAAAAGGTGTTGCTGTTATAGGCGATATGCCAATATATGTTGCAATGGACAGCGTTGACGTTTGGTCAAATTTGCCTATGTTTTTAATAGACGAAAAAACGCTGAAGGTCGAAAAAGTAGCAGGCGTTCCGCCCGATTATTTCAGCAAAGACGGTCAGCTTTGGGGCAATCCCATCTATGATTGGAACGCTATGGAAAAGGATAATTTTTCGTGGTGGATATCAAGGATAGGTCACTCTTTAAAGCTTTATGACACCGTGAGAATTGACCATTTCAGGGCATTTGCATCTTATTGGGCAGTGCCGGCAGAGTCCAAAACGGCGAAAGTCGGCGAGTGGCTTGACGGGCCTAAAATGAAGCTTTTTAATAAGGTATTTGAAGCATATCCAAACGCTCCGATTATCGCTGAGGATTTGGGTGTTTTCGGCGATGATGTAGTCAAGCTTTTAGAGGATACGGGTTTCCCCGGAATGAAGGTTGTCCAATTCGGATTTGACCCTAATTCCGACTCCTCCCATATTCCACACAATTCAGTTCAAAACAGCATAAATTACGTCGGCACTCATGATAACAACACTATTTTGGGCTGGCTTTGGGAAGCAAGCGACGAGGAAAGAAAATTTGCTCTTGAATATTGCGGTTTTACAGGTGACAATTGGGGTGAAGGCGGATATTACAGTCCGTCTTGCAGAAAAATAATTGAAACGGTATGGAAAAGTTCGTCAAACGTTGCAATAATTGCACTTCAGGATATGTGCGGTTTCGGCTCGGACGCAAGAATGAATATCCCCGGCGTACCTGAGAAAAATTGGAGATTCAGAACCACAAAAGAAACGATTGATAATATCGACTCATCATATTTCAAGCATATCAACTCTCTTTTCAGAAGAATGTATCCGGCATTTGATGATAAGAAAAACTGATAAAAAAATTGCGTGCAAGCCATAAGGTTTGCACGCTTTTCATTTGCCTATTCTTTGTCACATTCGGGTTTTGGGGCACACGGTGAGCAATTTTCCTTTTCATTAGGGAAAAATTGTTCAACAGGAAAATCAATTCCCTGGAATGTTTCGCAAGGGTTAGACGTATTGCAGTTACATTCTCTGTCAGGGATACAATAATCATAAGCGGGAATAAGAATTTGTGCATCTCGCTCCATTTGAACTATTGAGAAAAGGCCGAGAGTAACAAGAATTGCTTTTGAAGAACCGCACGACGGCATAGTATCCTCAACAGAATTAAGAATTGATTGCGGAAACGACGAGCAAACGCTTATGTTGCAGTCGCAGCTGTCGCAAATATCGGTTGAAAGCACTACAGGGTCAACCGCCTGCACCTTTGCCACAGGATTTGTGTACTGAGGCGCAACAGGGCAATCGGTTGCCTCGCTTACCGGATTTGAAACGAATACCTTTACATCGCCGTTAGAACCGAAAAGAATACACTTTTTATTAAATCTCGCAAAGCCGACAGCCACCTGAGGAGTTGTGCACGGTGCTGCATAGGTATCAAAACAAAGCTTGAAATAAAACGTAATATCAACGCTGTAAAAGCCTCTGTTGAAAGGAACTTCCTCAACGTCAATGCTTACCTCTTCGATACAGCAATCTCTTGTTTTTACCGTAACAGCCTCATCAATCAGCCTTTGGCTTTTTGAAAAAAATGTAACTCTTAAATCTTCAAGGCAATCTTTGCTCACGCAACTGTCAAAAATGCGCTTTGTGTCAATGCAAACAGCCTCATTTATGCGTCTTTCACCTGTGTCTAAGTTGAGATTATCAGGCATAAAAAAACTCCTTTATAAAATATTGAAGTAAACTTCAGTAATATTCTATGAAGGAGTTGATTTTTTGTGAACTTTTAAAATGCTATGTCAATATAATTTTTGCCTGTAACTACTGTACCGCCTACGTTATAAATAGGTGTAACTCTATAATAATTTTTTGAAAAAGCAGTTGATGATTTATCTTCAAAATTAAGATTTTCACCGTAAACAGTTGCAATTTCCTTAAACGTGCCGTTGTAAGCAGAACGTGAAACCTTATATCCTGCACTTCCGTTTAGCGAACTAAAGCGAATAAGTGGCTTATTTCTTAACGAATAGCCCTTTGATTTAACACTTGGAGTAGGAACATTTTGGCTGTAATTTTGCGAATAAAGGCAAAGCGGACTTTCCCCCGCAGAAATATTATTATCGCTTTTAATGGTGGCATATGAGGATTCTGCCACCCTTATACCGAAACTTTTAACACCTGAAATCGAATTAGATGTAATAAGTAAATTTTTACTGCCCGGAAATGATTTGTTAAAAATTGAAATTCCGTTATTGAAAGCACCTGAAATGTTATTATTTTTAATAACATTTTTTTGGCTTGCGCAAATATTAATACCGTTAATTCCGTCTTTAGCCGAAGAATAATCGGTCAAGGTATTAGATGAAATTTCGCTTTTATTAACGCCTGTTATGTATATTCCATATGATTTAGATGAATTTTCTTCAACATTAATCGTATTATTATCAATCGATAAATCGCTTATTGTATAATCACCTGCAACAACACCGTTAGCCTTGGCAGTTGAAGCGTCAACCTTAGCGCCGTAAGCATAAATGCCGTAGCTTGATTCTGCCATTTGCTTAATATTCATAACATTGCCGCTGATTACGGTAGATGATTTTGAATTTATTTTGCCTATACTTTTATCATTTGCAATATACATTCTTTGAGAATAAGCGCCAAAAAAATTATTAGGCAGGTATTCAAAGCAAATGCCGGAATTGACATTTGTGAATGTATTATTGATAATTTTACTGTTTTTATAGTTAAAACAGCTAATAGCCTTTTCCCTAATATTTTCAAACTTGTTATTTTCTATAACAACATTGTCAAAATATTTTGAAACAACAGCCGAACGGGTACCTATTCCCGAATGGAGATTTGAAAAGGTACAACCGCTTATAGTTACGTTTTTGTTAGGTGTATCGTCAAATTCCTCAAATCCCGGAAAATGCTTTGAATCGTGCAAAATATCAAGCTGTATTGCTTCGCAGGAATTTGAGCCTCTTCTTAAAGAAGATGTAAATGTGCTGTCTGTAATACTTAATGTATCAACAGCCGCCGCTTCAATGTGATGGGCGTCCAAGATGTTGGTTATATTTACGTTATTTATGCTCAAATTTGTGCAATGCCCAAAACGCATAGCGCAGGAGCCGTTAAACTGCATGTCCCACTTACCGCCGTCAATTTTGATATTTCTAAAGCCGTTGTAAAGAATATGTTTTTGGCTGAAATCGCCTGCTTTAACTATATTTTGACCTTTCGGTGCGTCTTGAACAAGGGTTGTTTTTTCATCAAGATAAAGCTCTGTATTGCTGAAAATATTGAGCGTAGTGTTGATATGATATTCACCCTTAGGAAAATAAATACGATATCTGTTTTTATCGCTCGCTTTATTTTTAGCCTCATCAAAAGCTGCTTGAATAACTTTTGCATTATCACTTGCAGCGTTTTCACCCGTTTCTGACAGTTCGCCGTCACCGATAACAATATCACTATATTTAATTTCAGCCGCAAAAGCCGCCGTGCCCGTCAAAGAAAGCGAAAACATAACAGCCAAAGCCAATAATAATGATATGATTTTTTTCAATTTCTTACACCTTTTCTTATTCTTTAATTTAAATTAATTCTTTATAAAGCAAAGTTTCAACGATTTAGGCAAAACTTTAAAATTAACCTCGCTGTAATCAAAGTTTTCACCGTCGCAGTTGCCCAAAAGCGCATCGCCGTCTGTTGACCAAATTCTGCCGCCGACAACCTTGCCGAATGTGAAATAATTTTGAAGCTTATCCACATTACCTTTGCTGTATTCAGGAATCATCGGCATCGCCTGAAAAGCATTAACAGGATGGCAAAGCGCAAAGTCAAGAAGTCCGTCGTCAAGCACCGAATTAGGAGCAGGGCAAAAACCGCCTCCGTAGTAGCTTGCATTGCAAATCGCAAAAAGTGTGTAATCACAAGGCGCAACTATGTATTTATACGGCTTTCCGTCCTCGTCAATGCAATCGAGGTCAATATTGATATGACAAGTCATTGACCGGCACAAAACAGGCACAACGGCAATATTGTAAGCCTTATGGCCAATAGAAGGAATCTTTCCTGCAATCTGCCTGCCTATGGTTTCAACCTTTGTGTCAAGGCCGTAGCTCATAACGTTAATACACTTTTCGCCGTTATAATCAATCAGGTCAATTGGTTTAACGTCATATTTGATTTTGCCGCTATAAAAGCCAAAAGCCTTAATTACATTTTCAACATTAATTTTTTTAGTACCGTAAACCTTTTTTGCGAAGTCATTGCCCGTTCCGAGAGGTAAGAGAAGCAAAGGTGTATCCGTGTTTGCAAGGCCGTTTGCAATTTCGTGCACCGTGCCGTCGCCGCCGCAGGAAACAATAACGCAATCGCTGCCGTATTGGGCTGCATATTTTTGGGCAATAAGCTTTGCTTCACCCTGAGCGTGAGTAGGCTCAACAATCATCTCATCATCAATAAGACGAAAGGTTGATTTAATTCTTGAAAAAATCTTTGCCTTATTATCATTTCCTGCTACAGGATTAACAATAAATACATATTTCATTTCTTTTACCTCCCAAATTCACTTATAATCAGTCAATCACCCTTGCTCCGCCTACAGGTCTTATAATAAGCACGTGGCATGAGCCGTCGCCAAATACACGATTAATTGTTTCTTTATATGCATCAAGCATATCATTTGGAACAAACGCCTGAATAGTGCCTGCAAATCCGCCGCCGTGAACTCTCCATGCGCCCTTGCCGTTAAGGAGTTTTTCGCTTATGCAAAGAGCAAGTGAAAGCTTTTGCTCTGTCGGATTTTTAGGTGAATAAACATTTTGATTATAAAGGAATGAGGAATAGCCGGATTCAGTAATAGCCTGCTTGAAAGAGTCGAAATCGTTATTTTCAAGGCTTGAAACTGCCTTGTCCACCCTCTCGTTTTCGCCGAAGAAGTGGAATGCTCGTAAAAGTGCACGGTCGTTTACTTTTTCTTTAAGCACATCAAGGCTTTGGAAAAATTCTTCATACTCAACCTCTCTGAGCACATTTTTGCCCATAGCCTTTGCAACAGCTTCCATCTCTCCTCTTACAGCGGCATAATCGTCTGTGAGGTCACTGTGGTTGCCGTGAGTATCAACAATGCAAAGTGAATATCCACTCTTTGCAAAATCAAAATCAACCTTTTTAATTACAGGATTGGCGGTATCCTTAAAATCTATTGTAACAAACGTTCCAACAGAGGAAGCCATTTGGTCAAGAAGCCCCGACGGCTTGCCGAAATATACATTTTCACTAAACTGAGCAGCCTTTGCAACAGTTACAGCATCAATTTTGCCGTCATTGTAAAGATGATTGATAACGGTTGCGATAAGCACCTCAAAAGCCGCAGAACTTGAAAGACCTGAACCGCCCATAACGTCGCTTGTCGTGCAAGCGTCAAATCCGCCGATTTCATAGCCTTTTTCCTTAAGTCCTGCAGCAACACCTTTAATCATAGATGATGATCTGCCGTATTCGGCTTCATCAGGCGAAAGAGTTGAAATATCGACCTCATTAAGGCCGTGGCCCTCACTCTTTTCATTGATTTTCATATCGTCTCTTTTAGCCGCAATCGCAATAGCGTCAAGATTGATTGAAGCTGCAAGCACCTTGCCGTTATTATGGTCGGTATGGTTGCCGCAAACCTCCGTTCTTCCGGGAGCACTTAAAACAAATACGTCCCTGTCATCGCCGAAAAGATTAATAAACTCTTTAATCGTTCTTATATAACGTGGCTTTTGTTCTTCAACTGCACTGTCACTGACATAAATCTTTTTAAAGCTCTTGTCAAGCTCGCCGTTCTCAATTTTAGCAATTAACTCATTAGGTTTCATTTATATTCTCCCTCATAAAACTATTTTATATTTTTCTTTTTCGGAATAAATAAGCAACGTTTGATTCATTTGCTTAGATTTAATACCGTAAAAAATGTTAAACAATATGATTGACATTCCCGTAAATGCAACAATAATTATCAAAAGCACAAGGAATTGCACCGAAAACGGATTGTAAATCGCAGAACCGATTTTCGTATAAATAAAAAGTCTCGGCATAAATCCCAACAGGCTCAAAAGCGAATAATACACAAAATCATATCTCATTGAGCCGTAATATTTTGACACCATTCCAAGCGGAATTGCAGGAAAAAGCCGTGAAAAAAACAGAACATAGGGATTGCCGTTGCCCTTAAACTGTATCCATTCCTTAATAAACTTCAGCTTTTTAATACCGAGTATCATTCCTGTCCAGCCGCCGCCTATAAACTTACCTTCAAGATATTTAACTATGAAGAAAAACTCCGTAAAAATAATATTGATAGCTATTGCTTCACTCAAAGGAAATACCATACCTGATATAACGCATAAAAATCCCATAGGTATCGGAAGCTGGCATTTTGCAATATAAAGCGCAAAAATGCAAATAATTATTTCCACATCGCTGTCAAGCTTTGCAACCGAATTGTCAATTTGCTTAAGATAATTAATAAGCGTATCAAATCTTACCTCAAGCCTTGCGTGATTATAAAGTGCAATGGCAAGAAAAACGATAATGCCACCCGTAATTATCAGCGTTATTGCGGATATTAAATTTGTTTGATGCCTTTTTTGCTGTTTCACAAATTCATCTCCGTAAAAAAATCTTTCATTAATATTTATTATTTTCCCTCGTGGAAATTGCCTAAAAATTCAAACTCAGGCAATTCGTCTGAAAGTGCACAAATAAGGTCAAGCGTCACTTCGTCATTAACATTGCCCAAAACATCCACGTAAAAATAATAGCTGAAATCGCTGTCTTCGATAGGTCTTGATTCAATCTTTGTAAGGTTGAGACCTGCCATAGAAAAACGACCTAAAACTCTGTAAAGCGAACCGGTTTTGTGAGGAAGCGAAAAGATAAGAGAAATCTTTTGTGCGTCACTCGTAATTGCAAGTTCTTTTGAAATAACAATAAATCTTGTTGTGTTTTTATTATTATTTTGAATGTTGCGCTTAAGAATTTTAAGATTGTATTTTTTTGCCGCAAGTTCACTGCAAATAACAGCTATATTGTTTTTGTCGCTTTCGCTGACATACTTTGCCGCAGCGGCGGTATTTGAATAGTTAATTCCCGTAAAATCAAAATTTCTAAGAAAATTATTACACTGTGAAAGTGCCTGAGGATGGCTGTAAACATCGGTTATATCCTCATATTTTGTATCGCTTTTAGCACAAAGGCAATGCTCGATTTTTAAATCGTAAGCGCCGACAATGTAAAATCTGTATTTCATAATCAGGTCATACGATTCGTGAACAGAGCCTGCGGTTGAATTTTCAACAGGAATAATGCCGAATTTTGAATCTCCCCTGTTTACCGCTTCAAACACATCCTCAAATCTCTTATGAAAATGAATAGAAGCCTTCGGAAATATCTTTTTAGATGTAACACCGCTGTATGCGCCCTCAACACCCTGGCACGCAATCGGCTTGCCGCAAGTGTCAAGCTTGTCAATCTTAATTGCATTTTCTATTTCTGCCCTAAGTTCTTTTCCGCCGCCGATAATTTTATGCTGAAGAGCTCTTGAAGCGTCCATTGTGGCAGAAAATACAGTTTTAATCGTATCGCCGTGCTTACCGCACTTGCTTGCAACGTCATCAAGAATTTGTTGCTCACGCTCACTGTTTAAAACAGGCATACCACGCTCAGCCTTATACTGCGCCACCTGCTCTGACACGCTCATTCTTTTAAGCAAAAGCGGAATAAGCTCGTTATCTATTTCATCAATTTGTTTTCTAAGTCCTAATAAATCCATTTATATTTCCTTTTTATCAATATTATGCCATAAGGTCAAGAAGAGCAAAAGCAACTGCGCTTTCAACAACGGGTACTGCCCTGGGAACAATGCAAGGGTCGTGCCTGCCGTGAATAACAAGCTCCTCCTCTGTCATTTTTTGCAAATTAACGCTTTTTTGCGCCTTTGAAATTGACGGAGTAGGCTTAACCACTGCCCTGACTATAATCGGTGCGCCGGTAGTCATTCCGCCAAGGACGCCGCCGTTATTGTTTTTATTAATCTTAACATTACCGTTTGAAATTGAATATGTATCGTTAGCCTCATATCCCGTCATTTTCGCAAAATCAAATCCTGCACCGAATTCCACACCCTTAACGGCAGGAACACCGAAAAGCGCAGATGAAATATGACCCTCAACCGTTGAAAAGATATTTGCGCCTATACCGACGGGAACGCCGACAACGGCACATTCAATTACACCGCCGACGCTGTCGCCGTCAAGCCTTGCTTTTTCAACAGACGCTCTCATTTTATCCTCAATCTCATCGTTAATAACGCAAAATGCCTTTGAAGAAACAGCCAAAAGTTCCTTTTCGCTTACATTTGCCTTATCAAAGCTATCGTCCAAAACGCCGTTAATACTAAGGATATGAGCGCCGACCGTTATACCTTTTTGCGCCAAAATCTGCTTAGCAATTGCACCGGCAAAAACAAGCGGAGCAGTAAGCCTGCCGCTGAAATGACCGCCGCCTCTTATATCATTATTGCCCTGATATTTTACATAAGCGGGATAATCGCTGTGCGACGGACGTGGGACGCTCAAAAGATTTGAATAATCCCCGCTTTTAGTATTTGTATTTTCAATAATCATAGCAAGCGGCGCACCTGTGGTAACTCCGTTTAGCACACCGGAGAGAATGTGAGGAATATCCTTTTCAAGCCTTGGGGTAGCCGTTTTGTCCTTACCCGGAGCACGTCTTGCCATATCAAAATATATTTTTTCCATATCAAGCTTTACGCCTGCCGGAATTGAATCAATTACACAGCCGATTGCCTCACCATGGCTTTCGCCGAATATGGATAATTTAATTTTATTGCCGAATTCAGAGGACATCAGCCTTACCTCCAAGATTATTAAAATCATCAAAAAATGACGGATAAGATTTGTTTATACTTTGTGCGTCATCAATTTCGCAGTCGCCTATATTCATTGCCGCAACTGAAAATGCCATAACTATTCTATGGTCATTATAACCCTTTAGCTTTGCCGAATGTAATTTTTTGCCGCCGTAAATTATCATACCGTCGCTCGTTTCCTCAACATCGGCACCGAGTGCTTTTAAATTGTATACAACACTCTCAATTCTGTCAGATTCCTTATATCTAAGCCTTTCGGCACCCTTAATAACAGTTTTTCCGCTTGCATTTGCGGCAAGGACCGCTATGGCAGGCACCATATCGGGAATGTCAGTTGCGTCAAGTTCTATGCCGTGAAGTTCACTTTTTTTAACGGTAACTGACTTATCGTCAATTTTCACATCTGCACCAAAGCGTTTAATTACATCAACAATTGCCTTATCGCCCTGAGTTGAATTTATATCAAGCCCTTTAACGGCAACCTCGCCGTTAATTGCACCGCCAACAAGGAAAAATGCTGCCTGCGACCAATCGCCCTCAACAATATAATCCTGAACTTTAAACTTTTGACCGCCCTTAACAAGATATCCGAAATCCGTTTCACGAATGTCAACGCCGTAATCTTTCATTACTTTAATTGTCATATCAACATAAGGCTTTGATTGAAGCTCGGTTTTAAGAATAACTGCGCTGTCACCGTCCAAAGCCGCAAGCGCCAAAAGCAGCCCTGTTATATATTGGCTTGAAACATTACCGTTTACCTCAAAACTACCGTTTCTAAGTTTGCCCGAAATTGTTGCAGGAAGATATCCGTTTGAATTAATCTGAGTTCCGTGAAGCGGCAAAAGCGTTAAATATTCACCTATCGGACGGCTTAAAAGACTGCCCTGACCTACAAAGGTGACCTCTTTGCCGAGCGCAGCCGCAACCGGAATCATAAATCTCAGAGTTGAACCGCTTTCAATGGAATTGAGCGTATTTTCACCTTTTTTAAGAGAATTGATAATACCGACAGTTGCCGCCATATCCTTTGACGAAATAATCGGCTCTACATTTCCGCCGCCTGCAAGAAACGAACAGATAAGCGCCCTGTGAGCAACCGATTTTGACGCAGGAACAGTAACCTCACCGTTAAATATTGACTTTTGAATTTTTGCTATACTCATATCTTCCCCGTCAGTTTATGCCGAATGTTTTATTAATATCCTCATACTTAATAGTATTAATAAAACTTGAGCCGATTTTATCAATCATTACAAATTTAATGCCTGTTTTAGTGCGTTTTTTATCTGCGCTCATTGCCGAAATAATTTCCTTATCGGAATGTGTATCATAAGTTTTCAAATTGTTCTTTTCAAGCACTTTTATTATTCTGTCAGTCGTGCCTTTTTCGGTAATTCCGAGTTTTTCGCTTGCACGTGTAATCATTACCATACCGATACCGACAGCCTCACCGTGACTTACGGTTTCATAATTATAAAGCTTTTCAATAGCGTGGCCGCAGGTGTGGCCGAAATTAAGAAGCGCTCTTTCGCCGTGTTCCTTCTCGTCGTTTTCAACAACCTGCCTTTTAATACTGACACATTCGGTAATTATATCCGTCAAATTCTCCTCAATATTGCCTTTTTCGAGAAGTTCAAAAAGAGAGGCGGATTTAATACAACCGTATTTGATAACCTCACCCATTCCGTCGCTGAAGAAATGTTCACTCAAGGTTGAAAGCACGTCAGGGTCGATAATAACGATTGCCGGCTGATGAAATGCACCGCATAGATTTTTTCCCTGCGGTAAATCTACGGCAGTTTTTCCTCCGACGGAGGAATCAACCTGAGCCAAAAGCGAAGTTGGAATTTGAACAAATTCAATCCCTCTCAAAAATACCGAAGCCGCAAAGCCAACCATATCGCCGCATACGCCTCCGCCCAGAGCAACCGCTATATCCTCTCTCGTAAGTCCGCTTTCAGCCATAAATTCAACAATTTTTACAAGCTGCGTTGTGTTTTTTGAAGCTTCCCCTGCAGGATAAATATAAGTAAAAACCTCAAAGCCTTCGTTTTCAAGTTGAGCCTTGATTTTTTCGCCATACAGCGGATAAACATTTGTATCGCTTATAAGCGCAATCTTTTTCGAGTTAAAGTTATCTTTTATAATCTTGCCTGCACTTGCAAGCAATCCGTTTTCAATATAAATATTACTTCTGCTTTTATCAGATACATTTACGCTAAATTCTTTCATTATCCGATTTCCTCTTTAATCTTATTGCCCTTTTTCATAAGTTCACAAAGTTGATTCGCATCTTCGTTTACAATGCAATATTTGAATTTCATAAGGTTTGAAACAAGATCGTCAATTTCCCTTACAAGAGGTTCCTTATTATCAATAAACAACTCTGTCCACATATCGGCATTAATTCTTGCAACACGGCTGACATCTCTGTAACTGCCTGCCGAATAGCCTGCGTGGTAAGGGGCAAGTGGAGAAAGAACGTACGAGCATGCGAGAACATGGGCAATCTGAGAAGTGAAAGCAATCATTTCGTCGTGATGCTCCGGAGTTGTAACAACAGTACGTGCAAAACCCATTTCTTGCGCAAGACCTACAAGTGCATCTGATATATAACGTGGAGTGTTTCCGGTCGGGGTGCAGATAAACGAAGCATTGTCAAAAAGATTATCAAGCGAATTATCGTAACCGCTGACCTCACGGCCTGCCATAGGATGAGCGCCTACAAAATAAAAATCAAAATCTTCCTTTTCAAGTTCACGGCAAATTTTAGTCTTAATACCACAGGAGTCCGTTACTATACTGTTTTTCTTAAACAAAGCCTTATGTTCTTTGATAAAAGGAGCAATCGCTTCAGGGTAAAAATTTACAATCGTGACATCTGCTTTTGGCATTAAATCCTCAAGCTGACCGATTTCATCTATTACACCGTCATTTAATGCACGCTTTGAAACAGAATCCGTTCTGTTCCAACCCATAATATGGTGCTTTGTATTTTTCTTTAATGTTTTTGCAAGGCTCGCACCGATAAGACCAAGACCGCAAACGAGAATATTCATAAGCCCACTTCCAGACATAGTTAATTACTTTAATAATAATATATAACTTATAATATGTCAAATAAGAATTAGGTTTTTTTCTATATTTTATAAATTTGTAATATTTTGTTGCATAAAAATAAGGCGAACAATGTTCGCCCCTACAGTTTATAATAATATATTTAATTGCTTAAAAATATAAAAAGGACCGTGACGTTACCGCCACGGCCCTAAATCAGTTATTGATTATTTAAAGAAATCGTAATCATCACCGTCGCCAAGGTCCGGACCCTTGTCAGGATTCTCAACGTTTGGATCAGATGTCATAACTACATCTCTTGTAGGGAGAACATAATTACGAATTTGAATCTCTGGTTCTTCATAAAACTTTTTCATAACTATCTAACTCCCTTCTTATGAATTTGCTGTTGTTGCAGAAATAGTTTTACCATACTTGGTTACTATCTTTCCGCTCTTATCCTTATACTTAGCATAAGCAACATACTTGAAGCTCTGCTCAGTAGAAGGTGTTTTAATATTGATAACGAACTGGTTGCCGACTGTGTACTTTGAAGCCTTGAATCTTGAAACGCCCTTTGAACTGTCAGAAGCATTTTCAATTGTTAAGCTTGAAGTACCCTTTGTCATTAAGAAGCCTGTTTCAACCATCTCATAGCCTGTTGGGCAAATGAATGTACCGATAAGTGAGAACTTAGAATTATCATCTGTAAATACAGGAGTTTCACGGTTGTAAACTTCAAATTCAAGGTCCTTAGTAATATAATTACCGGTAATTGTATCCTGTTCTGCTTCGATACGTAGACCGTCAGTGCCGAACAATTGACCAATATCGTTACCAGGTTCTTGCAATTTCTTATACTCTTCTTCAGTAAGACCGACGATACCGGCGTATTGTGTGTCATCACCGATTGTTTCATTAGCATAAAAGCTATATGAATCACCAAAAGCTAAGATATTAAACAAGTAAGTATCTGTATTTCCTTCATCATAGACAACTTTTGCAATTGCATATGCACCTGGAAGACTAACGCTTACAAGTTCATTATAAGCAACTGAGTCATGTGCTTTCTCTACATTAAGTGAATTATTGGTATCCCATACTTCAGCTGCTTCCATGGAAAGGAAAGTAGCAGGTGTATTATACACATAGAATGTATAAAGATTATTAGTGTCTGCTGTGTAGTTTACAGTGATAACTGTATCTTTAGTTACTGTTGCCGAAGCGCCTGCAGCAACACCGTTTGAATAAGATTCAAATGTGTAGTAAGGAACGCTTGGAGCAGTTGGCATTTCAAAATTGCCGCTTGCGTCAGTATTGATTACATTAATAATCTTGCCATTAACGCCTGACTTGAATGTTACTGTGTAACCTGTCTTGTCGCCGTTAACCTGAGTAGCAGTAAGGTGAGTTTCACCCTTAACGATAAAGCCGAATGAAGGAGCAGTAATCATATACTTGTCAGCAGTGAGATACTTGCTGTTATCCTGAGTGGCTGTACCGAAGTTAGGGTCACGTGAAGGAGCTGTGAAGCTGTAGGTCCAGCTGTAGTTAGCGCCGTCGCCCTTAACTGTTGTGTCAGTTGTTGAAATAATCTTTGTAGGTGTTACAGAGAGAGGTGTGCCGTAAGCAACTGTACCAATCTTAACATCATTTACATAAATATCATAAGTCTTTAATGAAAGACCTTCAAGAGCTGCCTTGATTGCATTATCAAGCTCAGTCTGAGTTGAATATAAATAGCCTTTAACAGTAAGCTGTGTGCCGCCTGTTAAATCTGCATTGATTACATCAAATGTAACGTCCTTGGTAACTTTGAAGTTGTCGCCAAGCTTGTCATACATATCGTAATCGTTTTTGTTAGCTGCTGCCTGTGCTTCATTAACAGCCTTTGCTACATCATCATTAATTTCAATAGCAGTCAAACTTTCGGCAAGCTGAAGCATTGTAGTCTTCTGAGAATCGATTAAATTCTGCTTGTCAGCTTTAATCTCTGCCTGCTGTGCTGATGTGAAATTGAAATATGAAAGTTCTGCAATAGCAGCCTTAACGCTTTCAAGAGCTGTTGCGGTGAACTTAGAACCACTTTGAAGCTTAGCAATAAGAGCGTCCTTAGCTGAATTAAATTCAGTCCAAATAGCTGCGTTAGGTGTACCTTCGTCATACTTAGCGGTGTAAGTTACATCGGCAGTAACTGCTTCATTTGGGTTAAATGCAGGCTCGAAAGCTACAAGTTGGTGAGTGTAATTCTTGCTGTCAACATAAGAAACGATCTTTGTGTTGATATCTTTAATCTGAGCGTCTGATAACTTCTCACCGTAAGTTACAGGGAATACCAATGTGGCATCAGAGCCTGTTGAATCCTTATAGTTGAATGTAACATTAAGAGTCTTAACTTTAAGTGCTTCTTTTGCTTTCCAAAGTTGGGTGTACTTAGACTTTAATGTTGTCATTAACTGATTAAGCAAATTGGTTGTATTAATATTTGTATAGTCAATATTTGCCTGTGCACGCTCAAGTGCTTTTGTGAATGCAGCCCAGCTTTCATCGGTATACATATTTGAATTCGGCAAATATGTGTTACATAAATCAACAAGTTCAACAAGCGGAGTAATATCAACAATCTGAACAGCAGGGTTAAGAACCTGATTGTTCATCTCAGATGTGTACCAGTTGTAACCGCAGTAGTTTAATGTGTTACGGCAGTTCCAAGCAGCAACTGCACCAAACTTAGTACCAAGTGTATACTTAGTTGATGTCGGGTAAGAAGTAGCAGTAAGAGTCTGCTGCTCAGTTGCAGGAGCGGTGAAATTAAAGTCACCCGTAATGTAAGACTCACCGCCGTTTGTGCCGTTGTTAGAACGAGCAAATACAGCACCCGGAATAGGGTTATTAGAGCCGCCGTCTGTTGTGCCCAAAACAGTATCAAGGTTAGTTGCAATGGCCTGACTGTAATCTGTTACTTCAGTGCCGTCATTAAGAGTAATAACGTGCGGCGAATCATTATAGTTATTTTTACCTGTATATCTGAGGTTTGAAACAGAGTATGTGTAATCTTTTCCGTCGTCAGATTGATTAGTATAGCTGAGGCAACCTGCATAATTTGCTTTCTGTTCGGCAGAAAGAGCATTAGGTGTTGAATTCGAATTCGAAGTAAGGTGTGTCTTTGAACCGTTTTCAGCAATCTTAGGCTGCGTAGCATTAATCGTGATTGAATCAAGGGCGTTGTTCTTTAATAACTGAAAAGCATCAGACTGCTTTGTTAATACGCCGAAGGTTACATTAAAATCGCCGAACTTAACCTGCAAAGGAGTATGCTTTGTTCTGAAAATATAACCCTGATTTGTAAATGAACCTTCAACATACTGACCGCCCTGGTCAAGAATTGACATTCTTTCAATTGCATTGGTTTTACCGTTACCGAATACGGTACCGTCAGGAATCTTAGTAAATGAATACTGAAGGCCGTTATATGCTTTAACAAGAGTATCAATTGCAGCAACGTATGCGTCATACTGAGTATCATAATCGGTCATAGGTGTTGTTGCAAGATTATCCTTAGCTAATTTAGCATCATTACGCGCAGTAGCGAATGTTGCATAGTTAGAATAATCGGTAGGGTCTTTAATATTCTTTTCAAGGTCAATAGCCTGATTAAGAGAATATGAACCGCTTGCTGTAAGAACAACAGCATCAGGGCTGATACGAAGAGCGGCAAATACGGCATTGTATTCTTCAAGTGCAGTTGCTACCTTCGCTCTGCCGGCCTCGTCATCATTTGGTGCATATGTAGGAACACCGTAGTTTTCAACACTGCCCCAAACGTCAGTCTTAATCTTATTAACTGCAGTTAATGCAGCGTTATAAGTTGCTTCGGTAAATACGTTTGAATTATATGATTCAAACTGCTGAATACGAGCAACAAGTTCACTTGTGTCTGCCTTGGTAACAGAAGTTTTAAGGCCGGCATAAGCTGCATTAAGAGCGTCTGCATAAACCTTTGCTTCGTCGTTTGATTTATAAACAGAATCGGCGTTTGTAAATGTATCGTCATTTACTTTTGCCATAAATGTCTGTGATGCTTCATAAGCGTCTTTAAAGGTTTTCCAGCTGTTAGCAGTGTAATACTTGTTATTTTCATTGCCCTCGGCATAAGTTGACCTTGCCAAAGCGCCCATAGCGTCACGAAGTGATTGGTAGTTAGCCTTAGTATCGTTTGTGCCGTCAATGCTTGCCGCATTTATAGCTTGAACCTTGCCTGAAGCAGCCTTTATATATCCGCTGGTATCGTTTTTGCTGTTATCAGTAGAAGTGAAATAAGTGTTAGGGTCAAATGATGTTGCATCATCCATAGCAGCAAAGTAAGTATAAAGACCACCCATTGAATATGTTGAAAGGTCCTTAGACTTCATCTTATTGCCGGCAGCCTTAATGGCATCCTTAACGATTTTATAGTTTACAACATTAATTGTTGTTGAACCCGGTACTGTTGGTGAAGCAGGGTCATTAATATTTGCTGCGAACTCGTTTTTACTACCGATATGGCCCTTGAAAGTAGGAACAAATGATGCAATATATTTGTTGCCCGGATCACCGGTGTATTCCATAAAGTTTGAGAAATACTGCTGATAGTTTTTATAAACTGCTACAGTACCGCCTTTACGGATTTGATATACATTGCCGGCAGTAGTTGTATTATTAGAAAGGTTATATTTATTACCGTTCCAATACCAAGACCAGTTGAAGTCCAAATTTGAACTGCCGCCACGCCAGTTTCTGCTGATGTTAATACCGTCTTTAGCATTTTCAAGAGTGATGGCTGAAATGTATCTGTCAGATGCACCCCATGTCCAACTTCCTTCACCTGTAGCAACTGCCATTACAGATGTGGCAGGTGTTGTTTCGCCGTCATAAAGCAATGTAGCCGATGGATAGTAAAGCGTAAGAGCAGAATAATCTTCTTTCGATTGCTTACCGTCGTTATTGTCAGTAGTGATACCGGTTTCAAGCCAAAGTACGTTTTGATAACCGTCTTTAAGATAAGTTGCCTCATCATAGCCTGTATCATCGTTTGCATATACCTTAACCTGACGATACTTGCCTGTATTAGCTTTAATGCCTGTGAACTCAGTCATACCTGCAACTGCAGTATCAAGCTTATCTGCCAAGCCGTCAAGAGCATCGCTCTCGCCACCGTAGATATAAGCGTCAAGACCCTGCTGGCAGGCAACATATGCTTTATACGCAGGAACTACATTAGAATATGACTTATCCTTGGCAAGTTCCGACTGAAATTTCTTCATAGAAGTTTCAACTGCCTGAACTTTTGCATCAGTGGCAACATCTACGTAGCCGTTAGCTGCAAATGCAGTAATAGCAGAAAACGGAACAGACGTTACAACCATCATTGCAGCGAGAAAAGCAGCCAAAATCTTTTTGGGAAGCCTTTTTTTCATTTTCTTTTCCTCCTTAAAATTGCAGGTGCTCCTTTGTTCGCCGGAATACCGCTGTTTACCTGACCAAAAACGCACGGCAAGGCAAGCAAAATTGCCCTTGCATTTGCCAATAGGGTATAGTTACCCCTATTAGCCTAATTATTTGGGTACATTATAACATTTAATAATTATTATGTCAATAGGACTGCATAGATTTTAAACAAAAATAATTTACAAAATTTTAATATTTTTTTACATATTGTAACAAAAAATTACAGAAAATAAAACG
>FR889161.1:94115-99129 GCA_000436835.1 Eubacterium sp. CAG:251 | reverse complement strand
CGACGTCGAAAGAAATTCCGTGTTTGAATAAATTTCTGCGAAATTTATAATAAACGCTCCATTCCTTTCTCCTTTTCCCCGATTGAAATTTGCTACTTATTTTGTATCAATAATCTTAGTTGTGGTTGTGTTATCCTTTTCAGCGGTTATAACGATTTGGGGATGCCACGGCTTAGCCGAGGCAAAGTGATTTCTGATTCCCTTTTCATCGCAAATAACCTGAGGATAGCGGATAAGCTTTTTAGGGGATGCGGTAAACTTTTTATCATCATCCCTTGCAACGCCGACTACAACAAACCTAAAATCCTTATGGTAAGAAGTCGGGCAGGAAATTGTGATAAGTTTATCGCTTCTTATCGGCGAAGCGCCGGTATTATACAAAAAGCGATAATGAAGCATAGTATAAAACTCAAGTGCGCTTGACGGCTCCATTTGCTCCGTAACATTATAAGGGAACACGTAGCCGTTATCGTCGCTTGCCTTGGTATTGGTATAAAAAGCACCAATAACCTTAAAGTTATAATCCGTTTTTAAATCGGAAAACGAGATAAATCCCGAAGCCGAATTATTATAAGAATCAACGCTTGAATAATATTTTTCAAGGCTGTCGTCATTAAGATAAACGACAAAATTATCCACCCTTGCGCCCTTAGCCGATTTTTCAAGATAAGGTGTACCTTTACCGTCCGCCTTTTTAAGCACAGGGGAAGAAAGGTCAATATCGTCAATTTTTAAATAGCCGCAGGTATTTGGATTTTTGCCGTAAAGCTCACAATATTTTTCCTCAATACCGTCAGGAAACGACACGTCAGTATACTTTTTCTCATACTTTTTGATATAAGAAGTTTTAGACGATTTAATCATATTGCCAATGCCGAAAACGGCGGCAAAAAAGACTGCTATAATTAATACTATTATAATAAGGTATTTATATACGCCTTTTGCCTTATCACTTTTAAGAGGTGAAAAATCTATTTTTTTAAGTTCAATTTTAGGCTTATTGACTTCTTTATCAGGCTTTGGCTGTTTTATTTCATCTTTTGCAAAATCAGCACGTGGCTTAGGCGGCTCAACATTCACGGGAACATAATCGCTTTTTTCCCTGCTGTCCCTTTTAGCCTGAAAATCCTTTAAAATATCGTCAATACTGTTTTTTTCAAAATCTTTATTATCCATAATTACTTAATAATAACCTTCTTGACATCATCAAGCGCTTTTTGAAGCATAGAGTCAAGGTCAGGAATTTTTTGTTCTGCTTTAATTACGTCGTCAAGGTGTGGCCTTGTTTTAGGGTGCTTAGGAGTGAACACCGTACAGCAATCCTCATAAGGCTGAATAGAGATATCGAACGTATCGATTTTGCGGGAAATTGCAATAATTTCCTCCTTATCCATACCGATACAAGGCCTGAAAACAGGCATCGAAGTGGCGCAATCGGTACATGCAAGAGCATACATAGTTTGGCTTGCAACCTGACCGACGCTTTCACCGGTGATAAGGGCGGTGCAATTTTGCATTACAGCAACCTTTTGCGAAAGTTTCATCATAAGGCGGCGCATAATGATTGTGAAATACTCCTCAGGGCAATAATCCCTGATAGCCTCCTGAAGCTCGGTAAAAGGGACAACATAAGTTGTAATCACGCCGGAATAGCGAGCAACCTTTTTAAGCAAATCCATAACTTTCATTTCGGCAAGCTCCGAAGTGTAAGGCGGAGAGGCGAAGTGAACGGCGCAAAGCTCGATACCCCTTTTAGCCATCATATAAGCCGCAACGGGAGAATCAATACCGCCGCTGATAAGCACAGCCGCCCTGCCGTTAGTGCCTGTCGGCATACCGCCTGCGCCTTTAATATTATTTCCTCTTACAAAGGCATATTTTTCCCTAACCTCAACAGTCACGATGATATCGGGATTATGAACATCTACCTTTAAATTATTGAATTTTGAAAGAATATAACCGCCGAGTTCCCTACTGATTTCAGGCGATTTCATAGGAAATTTTTTATCAGAGCGCTTTGCCTCAACCTTAAAGGTTTTAGCCTCGCTTAGCTCGTCGAAAAGATATTCGCAAGCCTTAATCTTGATATCGTCAAAATCCTTTTCACATTCGCACGCACGTGAAAAAGCGGCAATGCCGAAAACACGTGAAATTCTTTCAGCCGCCTCATCAAGGTCGATATCATCATCAAGCGGTTCAACCATAATAGTTGACTGACTTTTTGTAAATTCAAAATCGCCGAGGTCTGAAATTTTATGCTTAATATTTTTTACAAGCTTATCCTCAAAGCTTGAACGGTTAAGCCCTTTAAGCGCAAGCTCGCCGTTTTTAACAAGTATTATTTCTTTCATTATATATTCCGTTTCTTCATTTTATTTTATTGGGTGGGTTTTAACAAGTTCATCAAGAGAAGAAGCAAGCAAGTCAACATCCTCTTTCGTATTAAATCTTGAAAAACTTATTCTTATGCTCTTATCTATAATCTCATTAGGCAAACCCATTGCGGTAAGCACGTGACTTTTCTTGCCCTTAGCGCAAGCGGAGCCGTTACTTACAAAAACATTATAATTAGCCGAAAGTTCCTGCAAAACAGTTTGACTTCTCATAAAAGTGGGAACATAGACATTCAAAATATAGGGCGAAGTATTTTCATCATTATTAAACACAATACCGTCTATTTTTGAAAGTTTTTCTCTTGCATAAAGGTTAAGCTCTTTAATCTTTTTCTTTTGCTCATTGGCATTAGGCAACGCCCTTACTGCCGCACCGAAACCTGCAATAAGAGGCGAACACTCTGTACCCGGCCTCAACCTTTTTTCCTGTTCTCCGCCAAAGGTACGGGCAAAATTTTGGTCAGTCAAATTAGCGCTTTTATTAACATACAATGCTCCGACACCTTTAGGGCCGTGAATTTTATGAGCGGTGATTGAAACAAGGTCAGCCCCAAGCTTTTTAGGGTTGATATTAACCTTGCCGTATGCCTGAACGCAATCAATATGAATAAGCGCCGGAGCGCCTGCTCTTTTAACTGCCTTGGCAACAGATTTAACAGGCATAACCGTACCGACTTCATTATTAATATACATCATTGACACAAGTATTGTATCTTTATTTACCGCTTCAAAAAGCTGTTCCTCGCTGATATTGCCGTGGATATCGGGTTCAAGAAATACGACCTCAAAGCCTTGTTTTTCAAGTTCTTTAGCAGACTCCAAAACGCTCTCATGCTCAATCGCCGTGGTGACTATTCTGTTACCGAGACGTTTTTTCGCCTTAGCCGCACCGAACAAAGCCATATTGTTAGCCTCAGTCGCACCTGATGTGAATATAATTTCATCCTTATCAACACCAAGCGAATCGGCAATTGCGCCCCTTGCAAGAATAATTTGCTTCATAGCATTAATTCCCAAATTATGCAAACTTGAAGGATTGCCGAAATTATCCGTCAGCATATTCATAACGGCGCTGACACACTCGTCGCACGGTTTAGTTGTTGCAGAATTATCTAAATATGCACTCATAAATTCATTAATTCCTTTAATTTAAATACTGCCGCAATAGTTTTTGCGTCCTTAATTTCATTGGTCATAATCTTAGTTATAACCTCTTTAATCGGCATTTTGATTACATCTAAAAATTCATCGTCATCAAGATGCTGTTCACCGTAGGAAATGCCCTTAGCGTAAAACAGCCTGATTATTTCGCCGCAATAGCCCGGTGACGGATAAATCTCGCCGAGTGATTCAAACACCTCCGCCTTTGCGCCGCATTCCTCAGAAAATTCCCTGATGCCTGCTTGGCGAGGGTCCTCACCCTTTTCAAGCTTGCCGGCAGGAATTTCATAAATAGTTTCCTTATACGGATACCTAAACTGCCTTACAAGGAGTATTTCGTTTTCGTCTGTCAAGCCGATAATGCCAACGCCGCCCGGATGGTCGACAACCTCTCTGTCAGCGATATCACCGTCAACAAGCATAACTTTATCATTATGAACATCAATAATTCTTCCGCTGAAGATGCCCTGCACCTCCTGCGTTTGCTCAAAATATCCGAGTGCGATTGAAAAAATATCATCAATTTTTTCAGCCACAAACTTAGCGCCGGCACCTGCAAATTCAACACGATTGCCATAGCCCCACAAAACACCTACGCTGTCAATCATATTGGCCTTTGCGCCTTCAATATCATATTTCTTATCGCCTACCATTATTGACTCATTACCCGAAGCATCAAGTTCCTTTAAGCAACGGGAAATAATATTTGCCTTTGACTCGCAGTCGGCAGAAAATGTTACACCGCAAATAACGTCAAAATATGATTTAACACCGTAATGGTCAAGCAAAGCCTCAATATAATCCTGCGGCTTTGAAGAAGCGATACCAAGCTTTAAATTTTCCGCTTTGAGCTTTGCAAGAAGTTCTTTAATTCCGTCATAAAGTTTGCTTTCAAGAAGCCCTTTATTTGTATAACGCTCTCTGTATTTTTTAACAAGTTTATCAGCCATTGCCGCATCAACGCCAAACTTTTCCTGAAAAGTCACAAGAAGCGGAGGCCCGATAAAATAAGTAAGCTCGGTATAATTGGGAGCTTCGATATTATAATAATCAAGTGCAAACTTTGCGCTTTTGAGTATACCCTCACCCGTATCGCAAATCGTACCGTCAAAATCAAAAATTACTGTCTTATATCTCATTAGCCATTTACCTTTTTCATAAATTTATCACAATTAACAACAAATCTTTCAATTGTGCCCTTGCCTATTATATTGCCGTTATCGTCCTTAGCGCTGACAGAGAAAACAAGACGTCTGCCGTCAACCGCCTCAAGCTTTGCACTTGCCGAAACAGTTGCACCCATAGCGCTTGCCTTATCATGAGTAATCTCCACCTTTATACCGACCGTAGTCTCGCCGTCATCAAGGATAGCAGAAGCCGCCTCGCAAGTTGCCTCTTCCATAAGCGCAAGCATCATCGGAGTTGCGAAAACAGGAAGGGAGCCGGAGCCTACGGCAGCC
>FR889161.1:88198-94073 GCA_000436835.1 Eubacterium sp. CAG:251 | reverse complement strand
CGCCGTATTTGTTGAATTAACCGTTGCAAGAGCTTCGCCCTTATATTCACCGTGAAATTCCTTCATAAACAATACACCTCTTTATAAATAAGACAGTTTAAAATATTTTCTTAAAATCTTAAACATTATATCACATAATTTCGGTGTATACAACACAAATAATTTATGTTATAATCTTGTTAATAATTTTTTGGAGAAAAATATGGAAGAAAAATCAAAAAGAAAAAGAATCTATATGCTTGACGAACTGAGAGGCTTTGCAATTTTATGTATGATTTTGCACCATACATTTCTTGATGTCGGCGACGTTTTGGGTTTTAGCTGGGGCTACAAAGTATTTGATGCACTTTGCATCGTTCAACCGCTGTTTTGGGCTGTATTTATTATTATTTCGGGAATATGCTCAAGACTTTCAAGAAATACGATAAAGCGTGGCTTTATCGTGCTTGGAGCAGGACTTATAATTACGCTTTTCACCGCTGTAATTATGCCGCTTTTCGGCTTTGAGGGGAGCGAAATTTATTTTGGCATACTTCACTGCCTCGGTTGCTCAATGATTATAACGGGAATATTAATGCCGCTCATTAACAAAATCAACTACAAAATCGGCGCAACCGTTTCGCTTATTTTATTTGCATTTACCTACGGAATAAACACAAGAACTATGCTTTTCGGTTTAATCAAATTGCCGGCCGCTTTATATCAATACGATTTTTTAGCGCCTATCGGCATTTATTCAAATAATTTTAAAAGCGCTGACTATTTTTCAATTATTCCGTGGCTATTCGTATTTCTTTTCGGTGCATTTATCGGAGAACTTGCAAAGGAAGAAAAATTCCCAAAGGGCATGTATAAGCAAAGAAGCAAATTTTTATGCTTTGTCGGAAAAAACAGCCTTTGGGTATATATTTTGCACCAACCGGCAATATATTTGGTTATGCTTATTATTGCATTTATAATCGCCTAAACCGCTCACAAAAAGATACAACGCACATAGTATAAATAGGTGCGGTATGAATAAAAAACGAAGTCCCAAAAGCACCGAAACGTGCTATTGGGACTTTTATTTTTCGCTTTTCGGCTGTTAGCTTAGGTGGTGCAAAGCATCTTTAAAACAGCCTTAGCCGTATCAGTCGTTCACATAGAAGCGGTGCTGTCGGTATCGCTTCATTTGTGCGTTTATTGTAATTTTTCCCACTGTTCATTTGTCTTTTTGATACTGAGAATACAGTAGCCTCCGATTTTTTCAATAATCATTTTTGCGCTTTTCAAATGTCTGCACACAGAGGGCTGCGAAATGTGGAGAACTGCGGCAATCTGTTTTTGATTTTTCTTTTCAAAATAAAGCATTTCAAAACAAATACGTTGCATTTGAGTAAGCTCGTTTTTAGCAATTTTCGGAACAACGGCAAAAAGAGAATTGCGCATTATCACCTGCTCGTCATATCCGGCACTGTCAAACGGATTATACGAGCCCATAAATTCCTCAAAAAATCCACTCATATTTCTTCCTCCCCATAATAGTCGCTCAGCATAAAGTATACCTTTCTGCATTCACATGCCATATCGTAATATATTCTCATCTTTCTTCTCAGCTTAAACAAATCCTCACCACGATAAACACTTAAAAGCGGCTTTAATCCGTCAACCTTGGCGCAAAGCACTTTATACTGCTTATCGTATTCCTTAGCGAGTTCGTCAATATCCATCACAAATCAACCTGCCTTTACTGAAAATTGTTTAAAGACCTCCCGTTTAAGCACGGTGGGTGAAGCCGCAGCTTGAGTGGCAAAAGGGACAAGCCTTTGTATTCGATATTATACAAACATTCGTTCTAAGTCAACACAAATTTACCGCATAGTACAAATATTTTCTCTTTTTGGCACAGACCGCAAAATGCGACAGAATTTCCGTTTTTATATAACATATATCAAAACATTTTAACAAAGTGCTTGACATATTATGCAAATTGCACTATAATATGGTTGATTTGAAATGGACCGCACCATTTCAAACTCTTGGTCCTCCATAGTTTGTAATGACAGAGAGGGGAAAGCCGAGGCGCTTAGGCGCTTCGGCTTTCTTTCATTTTGACTGCTGAAAAACAAAAGCGTAATTATTCAAATGGTTTTATGCATAATAATGCAAGAATATACACAACATACATTTTAATACGTTATATATTTTGGGATATTTAGTGCATTTTGTTGTAATTTTATACAAAACAGTGGCAAATATTTACAGGTTTTATGAATAATTATACAAACTTTATAAAATCGCTTGCAATATTCATTTAAGGTTACTATAATGTAGTCAACAAGTAAAAATTCCCAAAGGAGATATATGACAATGAACAAAAAGGATATTAAAAAAGTTGTTCTCGCTTATTCAGGCGGACTTGACACATCAATTATCATTCCTTGGCTCAAGGAAAACTACAACAACTGCGAGGTTATCGCTGTATCCGGCGACGTAGGACAGGGTACAGAACTTGACGGTCTTGAGGAAAAGGCTATCGCAACCGGCGCATCAAAGCTTTACATTCTTGACCTTAAAGAAGATTATGTTAAAAATTACATTTTCCCTTGCGTAAAAGCAGGCGCTGTTTATGAGGAGTATCTTCTCGGTACATCGCACGCACGTCCTTGCATTGCAAAGGGCCTTGCTGAAATCGCAATCAAAGAAGGCGCAGACGCTATTTGCCACGGCTGCACAGGTAAGGGCAACGACCAGGTAAGATTTGAGCTTGCACTTAAGGCTCTTGCACCTGAAATGGAAATCATTGCTCCATGGCGTGAGTGGGATATCAAATCACGTGAAGAAGAAATTGAATATGCAGAAGCACATAACATTCCACTTAAGATAAACCGTGAAACAAACTATTCAAAGGATAAAAACGTATGGCACTTAAGCCACGAAGGTCTTGACCTTGAGGACCCGGCAAATGAGCCTCAGTATCTTAACGACAGCTTCCTTGAACTCGGAGTTGCTCCTGAAAAAGCACCCGACGAGCCTACATATATCACAATTCATTTTGAAAAAGGCGAACCTGTTGCTATTGACGGCGAAAAGCTCAGTCCGCTTGCGCTTGTTGAAAAGCTTAACGAACTCGGCGGCAAGAACGGTATCGGTCTTCTTGACATTGTTGAAAACCGTCTTGTAGGTATGAAGAGCCGTGGAGTATATGAAACACCGGGCGGAACAATCATTTATAAGGCTCACCAGCTTCTTGAAATGATTACTCTTGACCGTGACACATCACACTACAAAAAGCTTGTAGCTGAAAAGTACGGCGAGCTTGTATATAACGGAATGTGGTTCTCTCCTCTTCGTGAGGCTCTTGACGCATTTGTTAATAAGACTCAGGAAACAGTTACAGGTGATGTAAAGCTTAAACTTTATAAGGGCAACGTTATGAATGCAGGCGTAACATCTCCATATACTCTTTATGATGAGAATGTTGCTTCATTCGGCGACGACGGCGGTGCTTACAATCAGGCTGACTCTGCAGGTTTCATTAACCTCTTTGGTCTTTCAACCAAGGTTAAGGCTCTTCTTGATAAAAAAAGAGAAGCTAACGACTGATTGATAAACAATATAAAAAGCAAAAAATTCGTAGGGGCGAACACTGTTCGCCCTTCAGCGTGTAGAAAAAACTAAATTATAAATTTCTACACGCTGTGAGACTTCGAGAAAGTGAGATAAATTTCGTTTTCTTGTGAGTGGGTGCTGTTTTATCCACTTGCTACGAAACAGTACACTGTACTGTTTCTACCAAATTCACGTGTGAATTTGGAGCCACGTGTCTCTTGTGCTTTGCACAATTCACTCCCCCAAGCAAAAAACGAAAAGCGCCAAAAATTGCAAGGACTCGATGTCCTTGCAATTTTTCCAATCCCTCCGAGTGCAACAAGTTGCACCCACCTCCCTTTTCAAGGGAGGCAAAGAAGTTTATTTATTTTATTTGGTGCGTTTTAGCCGCTTTGTCAAAGTCTTATTTATTCTTATTCTGAGTATCTTCGATACCCTTGCGGATTCTGCGGACATCTGCAAGTGCCTTATAAAGAGAATCGTCAATTGAAAGAAGAGTATCGTCGGCATAGTTATTAACAGCAGTAAGCATTTCTCTTGACTTATTTTGCGCTGTGGTAACCATTTCGTTAGCCTGATTTGTAGCGTTGCCGAGAATATCGGAAGCCTGATTTTGAGCGTCGGCAATATAAGAATCACCCTGCTCCTTAGCCTTAGCAATAATATCGGCAGCCTCAGCCTGAGCTGTTTGAGTGATTTGGTCACGTGCTACAAGCTCTCTTGCTTCTTCCTGTGCCTTTGCAATAATGTCGGCAGCTTCTTTCTTAGCCTCTTCAAGAATATTGTTTCTTGAATCAACAATAGCCTTAGCCTGCTTTGTTTCCTGAGGGGTATTAAGGCGAATATCCTCAATAATAGTCTTAATTTTGTCTACATCAACTGCATACTTTTTGCTCAAAGGGATTGAGGTAGCGTCATCAAGAACATCCTCTAAATCTTCAAGTAAAATATCTGTATTAGTCATTTTTGCCGTCTCCTTTACATCTTTTATAAATATCATTTAGTATTTCCTGCGGAACAAACGATGAAATATCACCGCCGAGCGAACAAACCTCTTTAACCATACTTGAGGACAAAAACATATTTTCGCCCTTAGCAGGTAAAAACAGGGTTTCAATCTTAGGATAAAGACTTTTATTAATAAGTGCGAGCTGAAATTCATAATCGAAATCAGACACTGCACGAAGCCCCTTAATCAATGCGCTTGCATTATGCTCTCTTGCATAATCAACCAAAAGACCGGAGTATGTATCAATCTCAACATTTTCCGCATTTACGCATCTTTTAATAAAATCCATTCTCTCTTCAAGAGAAAACACAGGCTTTTTAGAACTATTGTTAAGCACCAAAACGATAACCTTGTCAAAAAGCTGCGATGCTCTTTCAATAATATCTTTATGCCCTAAAGTTATCGGGTCAAAGCTACCCGGACAAATAGCAATTTTCATACTATGACTCCCTTCGATAAAGGGTAATCTTGGTTTTACCGTAATTTCTTACTCTGTCAGCATAAAAGCCCGAAAGCTTTTCAGGAAGTTCCTCATCACGTGAGGTTTCGCAAATAACTACGCCGTCATCACTCATCATAGGCAAAAGAAGCGGCAAGCATTTATCAATAATTCCCTGCTTATACGGCGGGTCAAGAAAAGCAATATCAAAACTGTCCCTTCTTGAAAGAAACGCATAAGCGTCACCCATAACTATTCTTGCGCCCTGCTCAAGCTTGCAATGCTTAACGTTTTCTTCAACGACCTTATAAGCCTGCCTGTTGTTTTCAACAAAGGTACATTTCTTTGCACCCCTTGAAAGCGCCTCAATGCCAAGCTGACCTGAGCCGGCAAACAAGTCAAGCACATTTTTGCCTTCGATTTCAAACTGAATCATAGAAAAAACAGCTTCCTTGACTGATTCCGTTGTAGGTCTTGTGACGTCCTCGCCCGGCAAAGTTTCAAGCCTTCTGCCACGTGCAACGCCTGTAATCACTCGCATCATACGTCAAATTTCCTTTTACATTTTAATTAAAAAAGCCGAAACCCTTTCAATAAATCATTTATCATTATACAAATTACAAAAATAATAGTCAAGTCAATTAAAATTATTTTTACAAATTATGATAAAAATTATAAATTTCTTGTGCGTTTTTTTCCGAAATTCCGGAAACGAGCTGCAATTTTTCCACGTCAGCCTCTTTAATAGCGGAAATAGTTTTAAAATATTTCATCAAAGCCTTAGCCTTAGCGTCGCCTATTCCGTTAATTTTTGTAAGTGAGGTTGAAAGTGCGCT
>FR889161.1:75562-88152 GCA_000436835.1 Eubacterium sp. CAG:251 | reverse complement strand
TCTTTTTATGCTTATTATGGTGATAAGATATCGCAAAGCGGTGCACCTCCTCTTGAATGTTTGATACAAGAGTAAACACCTGACGGTGGGAATTAATTTCTATTTCTCCGTTGCCGACAGCGATTGCACGTGTTCTGTGCTTACTGTCCTTAACCATACCGAAAACGGGAACATTAAGTCCCATTGACGCAACAACAGGCAAAACCGCCCTAACCTGCGGCTCACCGCCGTCAAGCAAAATCAAATCAGGCAAAATCTTAAAGGTACTGCCATCTTCGTCATTATAATAATGATTAAAACGACGAGTCAAAACCTCCTGCATAGAGCCGACGTCGTTTTGACCGTCAAACCCCTTAATCGCAAAACGTTTATATGCGCTTTTCATCGGTCTGCCGTTGTGAAATACAACCATACCTGCAACATTATCCGCACCGAAAGTATGCGAAATATCGTAAGACTCAATATATTCCGGCATTTTTTCCAATCCCAAAAGATTTTTGAGTTCCTCCAATGTTGCAATTTCCCTGCCGAGTCTGCCCTGCTGCTGAGCCAAATGCTCATTGGCATTTGATATACACATATTGACTATCGACAGATGCTCGCCCTTTTGAGGGTGGATAAATTCAACTTTTTTCTGCTTCTTTTTTTCAAGAAATTCTTTTAAAAGCTCCTCGTCCTCTATCTCGCCGTCAACAGCAATACGAGAGGCAACTCTGTCACGCATTGAATAGTAGCGTTCAATCAATTCAAATCTTGCCTGCGGCAAATCATCAACAGAGTCGATAAGCCAAAATTCCGTATCCGTAAGCTTGCCGTGTTCAAATCTTATAACCTCAAAACAAGCCTTTTTCTTTCCGTTTACAAGGGCGAACACATCTTCCTCCGGCACATTGATTGAAACTACCTTTTGCTTTTCCTCAAGATTTTTAATAGCCTTAATTCTGTCCCTAAGCTTAGCTGCTTCCTCGAATTGAAGATTTTCGGAACATTCAAGCATTTGCTCCTCCATTTTCTTAACGGTCTTTACACTGCCACCTTTAATAAAAGCGATTGCATCATTAATATTATCGGCATATTCGTCAAGCGATATTCTGCCGGCGCAAGGAGCACAGCACAAACCCATAAAGCCGTTTAAGCAAGGCCTGCTTTTTTTATAATCCTTTGGAAATTTTTTATTACAACGTGGAAGTTTAAATATTCTAAGCGTTTCGTCAACCGCCTGTTTAACAGAAAAATTCGAGGTGTAAGGCCCTATATACATTGCACCGTCGTCTGCAATTTGCTTACATTCGCTGATTTTAGGAAATTGCTCTTTAGTAATTTTAATATAATTATAACCCTTATCGTCTTTAAGCAAAATATTATATTTCGGCTGGTGCTGTTTAATCAGCGAGCATTCTAAAACAAGTGCTTCAAATTCGCTGTCGCAAAGAATATAATCAAAATCGTTAACATTTTCAACCATTTTGATTACCTTAAGCGAATGATTGGTATGACTGCCGAAATATTGAGAAACACGGTTTTTAAGCTTTTTTGCCTTGCCGATATATATAATTTTTTTATCTTTATTTTTCATTATATATACGCCCGGCTGAAGCGGCAAAGCCATTGCCTTTTTACGAAGCTCTTTTTCAGTCATTTAATCACCTGCCTAAGTTTTTTACAAGTATAACACAAATATGCAAAAAAATAAAGCGCCGTAAAAAATTGGAAATACGACGCTTTGAACGAAAAATCATTTGTTGTTATTTAGTTTTAATTGTCTTTACCTTTGACCATGAGGAATAAATTTTCTTACCGTTTACTGTTTTGTAAGTACGAACACGAACGAAATATTTTTTCTTTGCTTTAAGAGATGATACATTCGCAGATGTTGTTTTGTTTTTCTTAACAGTAACTGTCTTTTTATTCTTCTTAAATGCCTTATCGGTTGCCACTTGAATTTGATAGCCTGTTGTCTGCGAGGTCTGCTTTTTATACTTAACGGTTATCTTCTTTTTAGCGCCCTTAAGAGAAGAAATTGTACTTGATTTAGGAATTATTTTATAAACGTATGAAATCGAGCCTGAATATTTAGAACCGATAAAAGAAATATAAATACCGTAAGAACCGACTTTCTTACTTCCCGAATTAGAATAGCTTACACTGTAATTATCGGCGCTGACAACATTTCCCTTAGAATCAATAACCGTTACGCTCGGCTTTTGCACCTTACCGTTATAAGTAAACGATTTTTTAGAAAGCTTCACCTGAGAAACGCAAGGAATATCTGTATCCTCGTGATAGCCGCATTTATAACAATAATCTTCAATTGTACCGTCGGTGCTGAGCGTTGCGGCATAATACGACCTCGTCAAATTATGATTACACAAAGAATTAAATCCGATTGAGGCTAATGTGTACGGAGTGTTATTAACAAGGCAGTTATTCCAACCCTCAATTGCGGCTTTAAGAGAAAGATTGCCGTAATATTGCACCTGTTCGTTTGAATAATCGCCGTTTGACTTAGTGACTGTCAAATTAATATCTTGATAATTATAATAATTAACATCAAAATTAGCATTTGCCAAAACGTATGATGAGCCTAAATCAACTAACAATTCAGGATTAACATTAGGATATGCATAATACATATCTACATATTCGCCATCATCAAATTCCACCCAAAAATCAAGAGCGCCTGTCTTGGTTTCATAAATTATCAAATAATTATACTTATTATCATATACATATTGAATATACTTATCGCCGTCACTATTAGTTTTGCCATTGGTTTTTATATAATTTCTAAGACCTTCAATATTGTTTTTAGCGAAATTCATATCCACCCAATATTTAGTTTCTGCCTGAGCACTGAGCGGAATTGCAATTAAACTTACGCTCATAATTAAACTTAAAAGCACGCATAAAATCTTTTTCATAATTAAATCCCCTTTAAAAATGTTTTTAATATGACATATAATATTTCAATTTAATTATATCTTACAAGCAATTTATTATCAAGTATTTGATTTAAAAAAGTTCATACAAAAAGCAAAAAATGAGGCGACCAACGGTCGCCCCTACAATGTTTAAGATATCTTTGCGTTTTATCCGCTTTATTGACAGTCTATTATTCAGTAAAGCCTGACTTTACAAGAGAAACAAGACCTTCAACTGCTGCTTCTTCATCTGAGCCGTCAGCAATAATGCGAATATCTGTTCCGCCCATAATGCCAAGTGAAAGAACACCCAAAAGGCTCTTTGCGTTTACTCTTCTTTCTTCTTTTTCAACCCAAATTGATGATTTAAACTCGTTTGCCTTCTGAATAAAGAAAGTTGCAGGACGAGCGTGAAGACCAACCTGATTTTCTACCTTAACATCTTTAACGAACATAACTAAAACCTCTCATTAATTTAAAAAGTACAATATATTGTGGTTAATATAAGTGTTTTCATTTCTTTATTACATATTATACCACCAAATTGAAATCGGTCAACAATTAAACTTCAACTTCGTTTGACTTGTTAATTTCAAATAAAAATTATTCGCCGTATTTGTGCATATTTCACATAATTTTTTATTCTTTTTCAAGTTTCGACAGAAACGCTTCGTCTTTTTTATCAAGTTTTGCACGTTCAAGCATATCGGGGCGACGTCTATATGTACGTTCAAGCGATTTTTGGCGGCGCCACTCATCAACCTTTGCGTGATGACCTGAAAGAAGTATTTCAGGCACATCCCTACCGTTCCAGCTTGACGGATGAGTATATTGAGGATATTCAAGAAGAAAATTAAAATGACTTTCCTCTTCAAAACATTCATCATCGCTCAAAACACCCGGAAGCATTCTTGAAACAGAATCGGCAAGAATGAGAGCAGGAAGCTCACCGCCGGTCAAAACGTAATCGCCGACTGAAATTTCTTCAGGGTCAAGTTCTTCGATAACCCTCTCATCAATTCCTTCATAATGACCGCAAAGAAGCACAAGATTATCAAGTTTTGAAAGTTCCTTAACTCTTTGCTGAGTAAGTGTTTTGCCCTGCGGAGTAAGATAAATCAAATGAGGCTTGGCGCCCATATCCTCGCAAATTGCCTTATAGCAATCATATATCGGCTGAGGAGCCATAATCATACCCATTCCTCCGCCGTATGGCTTATCATCAACACGTCTGTGCTTATCAAGAGTATAATTTCTAATATCAACACAATTTATTTCAACTTTGCCTGCTTGACGTGCTCTGCCGATTATTGATTCACTCAACACGGCATTGCACATATCCGGGAAAAGCGTCATTATATCAATTCTCATCAAAAAGCCCTTTCATTGCCTTAATTTTAATAATTTGATATTGTGTATTAATTTCTTTAACAATATCGGGTGTGGCAGGAATTAAAATGTGCTTACCGCTTGAAACGGTATCATAAATGTCACACGAGCCGTAATTCAGAACGTCAACAACCTTGCCGTATTCCTTGCCGCTGTCAATATCAACAACACGGCAGCCGATAAGGTCTGCAATATAATTTACTTCTTCGTCAATAGTAGCGTCATCACGATTGCAATAAAGTATTTTACCCTTAATTTCCTCTGCCTGCTCTATCGTATCTATCCCCTTTAATTTGATAATAGCAAGATTTTTTTGAGGTCTGACTGACAAAACATCAATGCTCTTTTGCCCGTTATCATCAAAATACAAGGTTTTAAATTGTTTTAAATAATTTATATCGTCGCACCAAAGTTGCATTTTTAGTTCGCCCTTAATGCCATGAGTATTATTAAGTTTACCCACTTCTAAAAATTGTTTCATTTAATCACCAACGATTATTATACAATATAATATGTATAAATTTCAAGAAAAATAAAAGACAGATTGAAATTTATCAATCCGTCTTTTATTTAGCAACATAATTCACAAAAAACTCTTTCATTTCTCAAATGCAAATACATTTTACAACAAATGCAAAACATATTTCAAGATGTTACCGAACTGTAGAGCGTTTTTTCATTTTTGAGTTCACAGTATAAGAAAAAGGGAGAGGCTACATTATTTGCCCAATTTCATCTTACACGTTGAAGAAAATAAGTTTATCGGTATATGGGGACGTGGCGGCAAGGGAACCCACCTTCTCTCTGCCGCCATTATTTTAATCGTCATCTTCATCGTTGGACCAACCGGATATAATGTGCAACTCTCCAGAGTCCATATCCATTGCCATATCATCTCCCATTCGAATCAATAAATCTCCATCGGAATCTATTGCTATATTATCAGAGATTGAACAAGCAAAATCGCCATCTTCATAATCAAAAAAATGTTTACCCATAAATAGTATCTCCTTCCTGATTGTTAATCTAAATATAGTTTCATTTTTTCGTATGAATCAACCGTATTATTATCATAGGTATTAAAATCCTCTGAAAATGTATTAAGACTTCCAGTAGGACTTGTAACGATTTTTGTCATTTTCAAATAATTGTCATAGTATACCTTTAACACGGAGTATGCTTCTTCATACTTTTTCGGTGGTTCTTTCAACTGTTTCATTAAATTGGCAACTTCGTATTGGTTGGTTTCTATTTCAGAAATACTGTTGCTGAAATTTTCATCTGCAAATAGCTCAGAAAGTGCATCATTAAAATCATCGACAAACTTTCCGTTTTTCATAGTATATTGGTCTGTTTCACTATTGCGTTCTTCATAAATAGCATTGTACCACACGTTCTTAATAAGGTTTCCGGCATTTTCCGCTTTGGCGGCTCCATCAAGCATTGTAAAAGATACTTTTTCCATATTTGAATAATATTCCAGTTCCTTTGCTTTTTTCGAAATGCCAATTCCTAATGCACTGACAACAATTATAGCAAACACAATTATGGATATAATTACACCTTTATGCTTATTCTTCTTTCGTTTAACAGTCGAATTAGGACTTCCGCAATTGGGACAAGTTGTTAATTCCATTCCGATTTCCTCTTTTCTTCTTATTCTTCAAAGTACCCGTTTTGTTGGCAAACCTGATGTATTGCGTCAGCAAAAATTGACCTTGATTTTTTATTTTTGTCGGTATTACAATTTTTCTTTTCTATGTATATCTCTCGGACTTCTGTCCATAAATAATTATCTTTGCAAAATTCTACTTTTTCCGGCAGAAGGTAAAACCCATTCGATTGCTCCACCCAATTGTATGAATTTGATTTTTTGTTAAATCGGATATACTCTTGCCGATTGTCTTCGTAATTGTTTACGATTGCAAAATCACAACTATGCAATATTTGAGAATTTTTTCTGTCTTTGACTTTAATGGTAAACACCCGTGTACTGTCCTCGCAAAAATCATAATGATATTTGTATGCGTATTTGTTAAATGCCTTCATAAGTATCTGTTTGATTTCCTTGGCAGAATAATCTTCATCATCGTCATTGACCATAATATTCACATCAAAATCAAAACCGATATTACTTTTAGCATCGCAGGTTACCATATTTCGCTTTACACTACCGATAAATTCATATTGAAATGTAAAATATTTTCTAATTTCGTCTTGTACTAACCCAATTAATTCTATCACTTGATTTTTTAGCGGTGCGATTTCATTTTTCGAGACATATCGAAAATGATACATACTTGTTCCTCCGTTTCTTAGTATCTTTTTTTGAACTTTGGCAGTTGTTTTATTAAAGCTTTTATTTCATCGTCGTTTACTTCGTCATTTACTTCCATGTCAACATAAACGGCAATATTATCAACATCACAACTAAACCAATCCGTTCTTCCAAAATCTATTACTCCGCCAAGTTCATTACAAATGCAATATGTATCTGCACCAACCTTATTTATAATTTCTGTATTATGCTTTATTCCGAATTTTAATATATCTATTGCCCTGTGTTTATATTTTTCCAAGTGTTCCAATGAATATCTTAGGCAATTATTTATTATCGGGTTAATTGAATAATATGTAATAGAATCAACTTGCTTTTTTCGCTTGACACGACTTCCCGCCAACACATACTCATATGGTCTTATTTCAAATATTGAACTGAACAAAGTATCGTTATCTAACATTATTTCTAAAAATTCACTTTGACAAAAAATAGTATCATTTGTAACATAATGCCCTTGTGTTAAAAACATATTATAAGGATCATAAATATAATTGAACAGTTCTGCGTCGTTCATACTTGCAACAAGCCGAGCAAACGCAATACAATTATCAAAGTTTATCCAAGTTATGCCGGAATCTTTTCTGAACTCAAAGCTGTTAAAATGCCATTTGAGTTTTATTCCATATTCTTCCTGAAGGTATCTGACACCGTTAAATGAACGATATTCAACTACATAATCAAGGAATGTTTTTCCAAATTCGTCTGTTTGAGTAAGGATTGATTTTCCATCCTTTGCAAGTAAAAGATCGAATTCTTCTTTATATAGTTTTGGATTATCAAGGTATGCATAATATCTGAAACCTTTATTAAACGGCACATTATCTTTTTCTGTCGGCAATTTATATGAATCTTCATCTAATAACCTTGCCAGTGAAACGCCGAATATTTTTTCAAGAGGAATAATAAACTCATATTTCAGAGGTCGTTCGTCTTTTAACATTTTTGAAAAATTTGATTTTTCCTTATTTGCAAATTTATATGCGTCTTGTCCTTTGATTCCTAATTCGTGTGCAATATTAACCAGCAAGTGACTATACATCTTTATCCCTTTTAATTTCATATAATGGTCAATATTGTTCTTCAAATTTCCCATAAGTTTGCCTCCTTAACTTTTTCTATTTATAGTGTACCACAAATGCAGAGAAAATAGTAGTCATTTAAGATAACTTTTGTTGTCTTTTTTGACTTAGGTTAAAAATCACGGAAAAAAGTATATCGTCAGATTTGACTACTATTTTCAGATTTACAAACAGAAAAACAATAATGGGCAGGGGCAGAGACGATGAACAAGTGAGCAAGCTTTCTTCGGCACGCACGCAGGCACCGAAACAGTCCACTGGACTGTTTCTATTCTCCGAATTGCCTTGTTCGATTCTCTGTTCTTTACATCAAAAAAGGAAGTGTCGAAAATGACACTTCCTTTTTTGGCGCAGAAGGAGAGACTCGAACTCTCGCGCCGGTTACCCGACCTACGCCCTTAGCAGGGGCGCCTCGTCACCAACTTGAGTACTTCTGCAAGCTGACGGGTTAAACCTGTCAAGATTAAGTTTTGCACATCTCGTGCGTGTTATACTTTATCATAACTCATTCAAAATGTCAAGCAAATATTTCAATTTATAATCTATATATTTATAACATATAATAAATCGGGTGATAAAATGAGCAAAAAATTATTAAAATATGATATTATAGGCTTCGTTTTTGTAAGCATTATAGGCACACTTGCGCATTTTGTGTATGAATGGACAAACGAATGCGTTATTGCGGCATTTTTCTGCCCGATTAACGAAAGTCCTTGGGAACATTTAAAACTAATCTTCTTTCCTTATTTAATATGGACGGTTATACAAGCATTTATTATGAAAGGCACAAAAAATATTTTGCCTGCCAAATTTATCGGCGTATTTGTCGGAATGACGGCTACGCTTTCATTTTTCTACACCTACACGGGTATAATCGGAAGGAATATAGACCCACTCAATATTTTCTCATTTTTTATCGGTGTATTTATCGCATTTTTGCTTGATTACATTATTATAAAGAGCGAAAAAATGCAGGAAACGAGCAAAAATATTACCGCCGTAATTTTGTTTATAATTATGGGTGCAATATTTATACTTTTCACCTTTGCCCCGCCGCTTATCCCACTTTTCAAAGACCCGATTACATCAAGTTATGGGATATAATGTATTGCAAAATTCGTCAATATAATTCTATTTTTTTTTAATAAATTCGAAAATAAATCTTGACATTAAAGCCAACATACTATATAATACATTTCGCAATGGCCCGGTAGTTCAGTTGGTTAGAACGCTAGCCTGTCACGCTAGAGGTCGACGGTTCGAACCCGTTCCGGGTCGCCATTTTTGCTGATATGGCTCAGGTGGTAGAGCACATCCTTGGTAAGGATGAGGTCACCGGTTCAAGTCCGGTTATCAGCTCCACCATAAAACCCCGAAAACGCATATATTTATGCGCATTTCGGGGCTTTTTCTTTATTATTTACAATTAGACAAAATCCCTTTGAAACCCCTTTACACTCCGCCAAAGTGTGTAAAAAGTGTGTAAAATTGAAATCTTGCGTTTTTATTTTATAAACAGCTTATCTTTTTCATATTCCCAAACACAAAGCCAGCCGCTGGGGATACGTGCCCAGAGATTACCTGTTGAAATAAGTTTTGTTTCGAGAATTGAAACGGCAGTTCCCGCTTTAAGATATGCAGCATCATCTTTTTTCTTTGATGTTGCTGATTTTTTTGCATTTTTAGTTATTTCTTTAACTTTTTTCCTTCCTGTTTTAGCCCCTGCGCCTTTATAAATTCCACGAACATTTGTAAGCGAATAGTCGCCAAGCGCAATATCAGGAGGATTGGAAAGCACTCTTGTGCTTTTAGGACGAAGAACGCCGTAAAGTGCATAATAGGTATGCTTTACCTTTTGCATTTCTTTTTTATTCCAATTTGAATCGTAAGAATAAAATGTATTAGTATCTCCCTCCCCTGTTGCAATTGCAATATGGCCGTAATTATTTTTGGTTGAAATATCTCCGCTAAAAACAACTATATCGCCCTTTTTCGGAATGAAAGAGGGTGTATTTTTTATTTTGATAAAATTTGCGGTCATAGTTGGGTGTGATGAAAAATCAAGCCAATAATCTCTTGCATTTCCCCACGCACCTGCACGTATGCCGAAAACATTATAAAGATAAAGCTTAACAAGGTCGACACATTGCACTCCCGCAACGCCGTCGTAATCAACCGCCTTACCGATATATCTTTTAACAAAAGAATCAAACGTCATTGCCGCACCTCTTTTCCAAGTTCATTACTGCAGAAATGCCTGCCGAAACAGACGCAACGCCAAGACCGATAAGCGCCGATTTAAGCACCTGCTTCGATGCAGAAAAATCGATTGTCACAATGTTAATTGCCGCATAGCCTATAACAGTTTGGATAAACGTTCTTAAAGCTCTGTTTAATGTTTGTTTAGTGATTTTCATAATTTTTTGCCTCCCTTTCCAAGTCGTCTATTCTATGATTTATAACCTTAATTTGTTCTTCGATAACGGGCATTCGGCTTGCGAAATTATTATGCTTATCAACCTTTTTTTCAAGCTGTTCAATTCTAAAAGATGTAAGCTTAGATGAGGTTAAAATACCTCCGAATGTGCCTATGACCGTACCGAGCATTGAAACCAAGGAAATCAAAATATCCTTGCTGATAAAAATTATCCTTTCTTTATATTATATTTTGGGTGGACTTCGGGTGGCACAGGATATACCTGTTAATTTATCAATATTATACGATTTTTCATCTTTTTCAAGTGACAGTACAAAAAAATTCTCTTTTTAAAAATAATTTTGCAATATACGTTTTATACGAATATTTATTCATTTTTATGTATATTTATAACAATTTTTCTATAACTATTGACATTACAAAATCACCGTGTATAATAGAAAACAATAGAAAATAATTAACGGAGATAATGTATAAAAATGAAACGAATATTCATTGACGGTAAAGACGGAACAACAGGTCTTAAAATTTATCAAAGATTTGAAAGCAGAAATGATATCGAACTTTTACTTATTGACCCCGAAAAGAGAAAAGATGCAAAAGAGCGAGCAAAAATGATAAACGAAAGTGATATTACTTTCCTTTGCCTTCCCGATGCGGCTTCAATTGAGGCGGTTGAGCTTGTTGAAAACGACAAAGTAAAAATCATTGACACCTCAACGGCACACAGAACACTTTTTGATTGGGCTTACGGCTTTGCGGAACTTTCTGAGGAGTTTAGAAATAAGATTGAAACAAGCAATCGAATTGCTGTTCCGGGCTGCTATGC
The DNA here is from genome assembly GCA_000436835.1 of Eubacterium sp. CAG:251. Lineage (GTDB taxonomy): Bacteria > Bacillota > Clostridia > Oscillospirales > Acutalibacteraceae > Eubacterium_R. The sequence goes on along the minus strand of FR889161.1, from coordinate 77,153 downwards.
AAGCGGATTTAATTCTATAGTTTATCCACTTGTAAAAAGCGGATTTATTTCAAACGACTATGACATTGTTTGCTTTGCAATGAGTGGCTACACAGGCGCAGGCAAAAAGGGCATTGCGCAATATGAGGACAAAAACAGAGATAAGGAACTTGACTCGCCGAGAATTTATGCGCTTACGCAACAGCACAAGCATCTTAAGGAAATGAAGGCAATTTCAAATCTTTCAAAAGAGCCTATTTTCACACCGATTATTTGTGACTATCCGCAAGGTATGCTTGTAAACATTCCTCTTTATACGGACAAGATGAGTAAAAAATATACTAAAGAGGATATTTATGAAATGTTTGCCGAACATTTCGACGGCAGTGACATTGTCAAGGTCAGACCTCTCGGCTACAGCGAGAATATGATTGGTTCAAATAATTTTGCAAACCGTGACGATATGGAAATTGAAATTAACGGAAACGATGACAGAATTATCATCACATCCCGATTTGACAATTTGGGCAAAGGCGCTTCGGGCGCAGCCATTCAATGCCTTAACATTGCAATGGGGATTGACGAAAAAACAGGTCTTAATATAGGAGAATGATAATTATGAAATATATTGACGGCGGAATATGTGCGGCAAAGGGCTTTAAAGCAAGCGGCACATATTGCGGAATAAAAAAGCCTAATGTTGAAAACTTTGACCCGCAAATCAAGCATAAAAACGACATTTGCCTTTTTACAAGTGATGTGCTTTGCAATGCGGCGGCAGTTTATACTCAAAACAAGGTTAAAGGCGCACCTATCCTTGTAACAAAAGCGAACTTGGAAAAAAGCGGAAACAAAGCGATTGCAGTTATCGCTAATTCAAAAAATGCCAACACTTGCAATGCCGACGGTGTTGAAAAGGCGGACAAAATGTGCGAGCTTGTGGCAAACGAGCTTAACATTCCTAAGGAGCAGGTTATTGTTGCTTCAACAGGTGTTATAGGTCAGGTGCTTCCGATTGAGCCGATTGAAAAGGCAGTTCCTATTCTTGTAAAAGAGCTTGACTACGGCAAGAACGAGGAAGCTTCGACCGCTATTATGACAACTGATACAATTAAAAAGGAATATGCTGTTGAATTTGAAATCGACGGTGTTAAGTGCACGCTCGGCGGTATGGCTAAAGGCTCAGGTATGATTCATCCCAATATGGCAACTACGCTCAACTTTATTACAAGTGACTGCGCTGTTTCATCCCATATGCTTCAAAAGGCGCTTAGCGAAATAGTAAAGGTTACTTACAATTGCCTTTCGGTTGACGGCGACACCTCAACCAACGATATGGTAAGCCTTATGGCAAACGGGCTTGCAGGAAATGAGGAAATCACCTGTGAGGGCAAAGAATTTGACACGTTTAAAAATGCACTTTATGAAGTTATGGCAAATCTCACAAGAATGCTTGCAAAGGACGGCGAAGGCGCAAGCAAACTTCTTGAATGTATTTGCGACGGTGCTCCTGACAAGGATACGGCGATTACTGTTGCAAAAAGTGTTGTTTGCTCTTCTCTTTTCAAAGCCGCAATGTTCGGCGAGGACGCTAACTGGGGACGTGTGCTTT
>FR889161.1:75047-75526 GCA_000436835.1 Eubacterium sp. CAG:251 | reverse complement strand
GTGTGCTTTGCGCAATCGGATATGCCGACGCAGAATTTGACATTAACAAGGTTAACGTTGATTTAAGAAGCAAATACGGCACGGTTGAGGTTTGCAAAAACGGCTCGGGTATCGAGTTCAGCGAGGAAAAGGCAGCAAAAGTCCTTTCAAGCGATGAAATTTATATTGATATTAATCTTAATCAAGGCAATGAAAACGCAACCGCTTGGGGTTGTGATTTGACTTACGATTACGTAAAAATTAACGGAGATTATCGTACTTGATATTCGCAATTTAAACAGTAGTGTCACTAAGTCAAATCACAAAAAAGTCAAAAATTGACGCACAACCGTACGGCAATTTTTGAAAGGAGGAGCAATGAAGTGAGCGATAAATAACTTCAAGTCAAATACTTAAAAAAGTTATTTTGAGCGATACGGAATTTGCGACGACGCAGTGGCTCCAAATTTGGCGAATACTGTTATAAACTCAAAATGCAA
>FR889161.1:52001-75005 GCA_000436835.1 Eubacterium sp. CAG:251 | reverse complement strand
CCAAGCGGGCGACCAATGGTCGCCCCTACGTGATACGGTAAAAACAACAATATTTTAAAATTAAAATCGGAAGGAACAAACCCCTTCCCAACGAAACAAAAATAAGGATTACATACTATGGATAACAACATTAACAATGCGCAGAAAGCGGAAATAATTGCACACGCTCTGCCGCACATTCAAAAATACAGAAAGAAAACAGTAGTTGTTAAATACGGCGGAAACGCTATGATAAACGACGAATTGAAAGAGGCTGTTATGCGTGACCTCGTGCTTTTAACAACTGTCGGAATTAAAGTTGTGCTTGTTCACGGCGGCGGACCTGCAATTAACAAAACGCTTGAAAAAATGCACATTGAAAGCAAGTTTGAAAACGGACTGAGAGTGACCGACAAGGACACAGTAGACGTTGTTCAAATGGTGCTTGCTGGAAAGGTTAATAAAGACCTCGTTTGCCAAATAGGCAATATGGGCGGTCACGCAATCGGTCTTTCAGGTATGGACGGAAATATGATTAAGTGCAAAGCGCTTGATGACAGTCACGGCTTTGTAGGTGAAATTCAAGAAGTAAACACCGAAGTTATTGAAGAAGTACTCAACCACAATTTTATTCCTGTTATTTCAACAATCGGATATGACGAAAAAGGCAACTGCTACAACATTAATGCGGATACTGCTGCGGCGGCTGTTGCAGGTGCACTCAAGGCGGAGGCTCTCGTTTCAATGACTGATATAGTCGGCCTTTTAAGAGATAAGGATGACGATTCAACTCTTATTCACAAAGTATATATTTCAGACACGCCTGCGCTTATTGCAGAGGGAATAATCAGCGGCGGAATGATACCGAAAATTGATTCAATGACTCAGGCACTCAGGGAAGGTGTAAAAAAAGCATTTATTATCGACGGACGTGTTCCCCACTCTATTCTTATGGAGCTTCTTACAGATGAAGGTATGGGAACAATGTTTAGAAGCAGATAAAGAGGTACAATATGGAAACTAAAGAATTAGACAATGATTACGTTGCTCACGCTTACGGCAGATTTAACGTAACATTAAACAACGGCAAAGGCTCAACAATAAGCGATGACAACGGAAAGCAATACATAGATTTCGGTTCCGGAATAGGAGTAACGGCGTTCGGAATTTGCGATGACGAATGGAAAGCGGCAGTTGAAACGCAACTTGACAAGATGCAGCACGTCAGCAATCTTTACTATACAGAGCCTTGTGCAAGGCTTGCAAAAATGCTTTGCGACAAAACAGGTATGAAAAAAGTATTTTTCGGCAATTCAGGAGCAGAAGCAAACGAAGGCGCAATCAAATTTGCAAGAAAATATTCATACGACAAGTACGGCGAGGGCAGAAGCACGATTATTACGCTTGTAAACTCTTTCCACGGCAGAACGATAACAACGCTTGCGGCTACGGGACAGGATAGTTTCCATACTGTATTCGGTCCGTTTACACCCGGCTTTAAATACTGCCCTGCAAATGACATTGAAAAGCTTAACGAAATGGCAACTGATGATGTTTGCGCAATTATGTTTGAGTGCGTTCAAGGCGAAGGCGGCGTAAATAATCTTGACTATAACTTTGTAAAAGCCATTGAAAAGCTTGCAAAAGAAAAGGATATACTTATGGTTGTTGACGAAGTGCAGACCGGCAATGGCAGAACAGGCAAATATTTTGCTTACGAAAACTTCGACATTAAGCCTGATATTGTTTCAACGGCAAAAGGGCTTGCAGGCGGGCTTCCAATGGGTGCTGTTCTTTTCGGCGAAAAGGTTAAAGATACAGTCACTCCCGGTTCTCACGGCTCAACTTTCGGCGGCAATCCTGTTTGTGCGGCAGGTGCAATTTCAATCGTTTCAAGAATTGATGACGAATTTTTAAAATCAGTAAGAGAAAAAAGCGAATATATCAAAAACTTTTTAATGAATATTAAAGGCGTTAAATCTGTATCGGGTATGGGCCTTATGCTTGGCGTTGAAACCCAAAAGGATGCTAAGCAAATTGCAAGCGAATGCCTTGAAAACGGACTTCTCGTATTAACAGCAAAAACAAAAATAAGGCTTCTTCCTGCTCTTAACATAAGCTATCTTGAGCTTGACAGAGGTTTAAAAATATTGAAAGAGGTAATTGAAAAATGAAACATTTATTAAAGCTTAAAGATTTAGACCAGCATGAGATATTAGACATTTTAAATCTTGCAGACCAACTCAAATATGAAACTAAGCACGGCATTGAGCATCATCACCTTAAGGGCAAGACACTCGGTATGATTTTTCAAAAAAGTTCTACAAGAACAAGGGTAAGCTTTGAAACAGGTATGTATCAGCTTGGCGGACAAGCACTTTTCCTTTCAAACAGGGACTTGCAAATCGGCAGAGGCGAACCTGTTGAAGATACTGCAAGAGTTCTTTCACGTTACCTTGACGGCATTATGATAAGAACTTTTGAGCAAAAAGAGGTTGAGGACCTTGCAAAATACGGCTCAATTCCAATCATTAACGGCTTGACTGACTATTGCCATCCTTGCCAGGTGCTTGCAGACCTTATGACAATTCGTGAATATAAAAAGAGCTTTGACGGACTTAAATTCTGCTTTATAGGCGACGGCAACAATATGGCAAACAGCCTTATTGTAGGTGCAATCACAATGGGTATGAGCTGTGCTATCGCCTGCCCTGACGAATACAAGCCTGACGCTGAAATTATGAAATGGGCTGAGGAAAACGGCAACTTTATGTGTTCAAGCAACATTCTTGAATGTGCAAAAGACGCAGATATTCTTTACACCGACGTTTGGGCTTCAATGGGTCAAGAAGAAGAAAAGGCAGAAAGAGAAAAGGTATTTAAGGATTACCAAATTAATGATAAGGTTATGGAAGCTGCCAAGGACGACGCCATGGTGCTTCACTGCCTTCCTGCTCACAGAGAAGAGGAAATCACAGCCAAAGTATTTGAAGAACACGCAAACGAAATCTTTGACGAAGCGGAAAACAGACTTCACGCTCAAAAGGCAGTTCTCGTTAAATTGTTAGGATAATATTGATAATAACAGACTTTGAGAAAGCAAGATAAATTTCGTATTTTGCGAGCGGGTGCTGTACATGGGTACTGCCCCCGAGCAAAAGACGGAAAGCGCCAAAAAAGGCAAGGACTCGATGTCCTTGGCATTTTTACAATCCCTCTGGTTGCAACAAGTTGCACCCACCGTCTCGCCTCCCGGCTCGGTCGGTGCTTCTGCACTAAAGTGCAGAGGTTTCCACCGGAAACCCGCACCCTTTGCAAGGGGGCAAAAAGGTTTATTTTAATCTATTTGGCGCGGTTTAGCCGCTTTATCAAAGTCTATTCCTCTGCAGTTGGGTACTTTAAGTCTTCTTTAGTCCAATCTTTAATTATTTCAAGAAATGCCTTTGCTTCCTCCTTAGCTTGAGGAAGATTGTGGTCAAGGCAGTTGCCGCATTCCTTAGGCGATGCACCCGGAATAACGCCCCAATAATCTGCAATAAATTGAAATGCCTCTTTAATAAGATTTATTGAATAATTATCGCTTAGGCTTCTCGTAAGAAAATAAAATCCTGTTCTGCATCCCATAGGTCCGAAATAAATAATATTGTCGCCAAATTCGGTATTTCTTACATAAGTTGCAAAAAGATGCTCAATTGTGTGCATAGCGGCATTGGTCATAACAGGCTCTCTGTTGGGCTTGCGCATACGGATATCATAAGTTGTGATATCATCGTCGATTCTGCTGATATAAATACCTTTTTTAAGTATATTATGGTCTATTTGAAAGCTTGGAATAGTTTTCATTTTACTTCAACTCCTGTTAAAAATGATTTGTTTTGCGTTATTTTATATGTGTCCTCTCCTGCAAAAAACTTGTTAATCATATCGATTGCATCGGATTTTGCAAATTCAAATAAATCCTCAAAGCTGTCATTTCTTTTCAGCTTGTTATAAGGCGAGGTCCACGTCTTTCGCTCTATATTACCATACTTTTTCGCTTTTTCCAAGTCTTTTGGCCTCATCAATGCACTAAATTTAAAATTATTCAAAAAAGGAGCAACTATGCCGTCAATAATTTTGACGAGATTTTCCTTTTTGCCGCTTTTGTCGGTTGTAAGCTTTTGAATATATTTCAAATCTTTTATCGCAGTTTTTACATCATTTGGCGTCACTTTTTTATTTGTAACATTGCTTGTAACATAACTTATCATTTTTGCAAGCTCGTCAAGCTCTGCTTCGTTAAAAATAATTGTTCCCTCGGTATCAAAAAGGTAAGCGTTTTCTGTTTTTAACCTTTTAGTCAAAAGGTAAGTGTCCATTGAAAACTCAATCGTATTGTGCGCCGTGTGGCTGTTGAGGTGCGGATATTTTTCAACCATTTTGTTTTGAATAGCATATACATACGGGTGGCAGTTTCGATCGAGTGCATAGTGGAGTATAAACCCTGCGGCATAAGATTTTGCAACATCTTTGCTTTCTGACAAATTGATGTATTCCCTCATTTTGTCAAGTATATCGCTCGGCTTTGCTCTGTGCAGGAGCGAACCGATTTTTCTCATTGATTTTCCTATCATCCACGGCAGAACCCTGTGGTCAAAAAATATGTCCGGCCCCTGCGTGCCGATAAAAAGTGCCGCATCATTTAATTTAAATTCAACGCAGTTTTCAATTTCTTCTTTTAATTCTTTTGCAAAAATATAATGTGTGGAATATGCCGGCATTAAATCAGTCCTTTAAAATCGTTGGGGAAGTCGCTGTCAACCGTGATTTTTTCATTAGTAATCGGGTGAGTGAAATAAATTGTTTTGCAATGAAGCGCTTGCCTGTTAATCTCAGCGCAGTCGCCGCCGTAAAGCGTGTCACCCAAAAGGGGAGAACCGAGATGGGCAAAATGCACCCTTATTTGATGAGTTCGTCCCGTTTCAAGGTTTAGCCTTAAAAGCGTGCTTTTACCATCGGTTTTAATCACCCTGTAGTGGGTAATCGCTCTTTCGCCGTCGTCAAAAACGCCACGCTCAATAATGCTTTCCCTTACTCGCCTAATCGGCAAATCAATTGTGCCCTCGCCCTCAAATTTGCCCTTGACTATCGCATAGTAGTCCTTTTTTATTTTACCTGCAAGTTTACTTGCCGCAAGTTCGTTTTTAGCAATTAACACAAGACCGCTCGTATCCCTGTCAAGCCGATAAACCGCCCTAAAGGCACAGTCGCTTTCCATATAACAGGCGGCAACGTTTGCAAGCGTGTCACCACGGTGATTTCTGCTTTCGTGAACAGGCATAAGCGGCGGCTTGCTTAATACCAAAATATCTTCGTCGTCATAAGCGACCTTAACTTTATCGCAGATGAATTTTTCGGGCATTTTGCCCTTGTTTTTAATCCTTATTTTAAGCACATCACTTGTATGCAAAACCGCAATTGCCTTTGCAAATTCACCGTTTAGGCTTATTCCGTTTTCGTCCTGCTTCAGCTTTGTCAAAAGAGCGCTTGATACACCGAAATTTCTTAGGAAATCCCTTATCATCAGCCCGTCTTGCTTTTCTTCAATTTTAAACGTAATTTCTCTCATGAATTTATTATATAACAAAAGGTGATTAATAGCAAATTTAGATTTGAAAACAAAAAATAACCGTTCTAAACCAATAGATACGGTTATTTTTTAACTAACTATCTTGGGCTGAGTGTTTATCTGATAAGCCCTTTATTTAAAAACTATAAGAAACAATTATGCCGCCGTCAGACGCATAAAGCGAATTAAGACCCGATGCTTTAAGTATTTCAACATTGCCGAATTTAGCCTTTTCGCAGATTTTTGCGGCAACCTGCTTTGCTCTGTCCTCGCAACAGACGTAAGAAATAACAAGCGTTTCGCCGCTTAAATCCTTGCCCTCAAGCTCGTTTGCAATAAGGTTGCTCATCTTCATCATAGCACGGTTGAGCGTGATATCCTGAGCTGCAAGTGAAATGTTGCCTTGAGTTGTTCTTCTACAAATAAGCTTAACCCTTATTTTTTCAAGAACCTTAGCCGCAAGAGCAAAGAGCCTGCCGTTTGACTTGAGCGCATCCAAGCTTTCAAGGCAGAAATAAAGACCGGTATTATTTACTATATAAGACTCAATTTCCTTTTGAATATCGTCTGTATTTTTGCCGCTTTCGGCAAGTGCTTTAATTTTTTTAGCAACCAAGGTTTCAAGCCCTGATGTTGCAAGAGAATCAAAAACAATGATTTTTTTATCATCATTAAATTCTTCTTCGTAAAGCATTTTGCCCTGAAGTGCACTGTTATATGTTCCGCTTAACTGATTTGTGATTGTTAAAACAAAAACTGCCTCGTAATCGCCCTCATAAGCCTTTTTGAATGCGTCGGGAGCAGGACAGGCAGATTTTGCATTGCCGCCGTTTGCCTTCATTCTTGCAATGAAATCGTCCTGGTTGAAGTTTTCATCATCAAAAATTCTGTAATCGCCTATCTCAAGAGTTAACGGAACAATCTCAAAATTATCCCAATTTTTCATATCAGCCGTTAAATCGCAACAGCTGTCAACTACAATTTTGTATTTCATAATTTTATCCCTTATACATACTATTTTGAAATTAATTATAACCTTTTTATATTTGGTAGTCAACCGATAAACGTAAAAATGTCTTTTAAATTTGAATAATAGACTGTAAACGTATAATTTACAATTTAACAATATTACGGTGAGTAATAAAAGCGGCACACATTGATTAATGTGTGCCGCCTGAATTTATATGTTATTTTTCAATAATTTCTCTTGCTTTTTTGATTTGGTTTTCAATGCTTGATACGCTTGGGCCGCCCTCAACAAGCCTGTCGTTTACGCATTTTTCAAGATTGATTGCTTCGTAAACACCCTCGTCGAAAATATCACAAACGTTTTTGTATTCCTCAATAGGGAGCGTTTCAAGTGTTAAGCCCTTATCAATGCAAAGCGCAACAAGCTCGCCGGTTGCCTTATAAGCGTCTCTAAACGGCAAACCCTTGCCAACAAGATAATCTGCGCAGTCGGTCGCATTGATGAAGCCTTTTGCTGCCGCATTTCTCATATTATCCTTAAGTACGGTCATTGTATCAATCATAGGAGTGAAAGCATTAAGGCACATTTTAACCGTATCAACAGCGTCAAAGATTGCCTCCTTATCCTCCTGCATATCCTTGTTATATGCAAGCGCAATGCCTTTCATAACAGTTAAAAGAGCAGTTAAGTCGCCGAATACACGTCCGCTTTTACCTCTTACAAGTTCTGCAATATCGGGGTTTTTCTTTTGCGGCATAATGCTTGAGCCTGTAGAAAATGCATCATCAAGCTCAACAAATTTGAATTCCCAGCTGCACCACATAATAATTTCTTCGCTGAAACGTGACAGATGAACCATAACAAGCGAAAGCGCAGACGCAAGCTCAATGCAAAAGTCCCTGTCCGATACGCCGTCAAGGCTGTTTGATGATACGCTGTCAAATCCCAAAAGCTCGGCAACCATATTTCTGTCAAGCGGATATGTAGTTCCTGCAAGCGCACCCGAGCCGAGCGGCAAAACGTTCATTCTGCGCTTAACGTCTGAAAGTCTGTCAAGGTCACGCAAAAGCATTGACGCATAAGCCATAAGGTGATGACCGAATGTGATAGGCTGTGCCCTTTGAAGATGGGTGTAACCCGGCATAATAACGCTCTTATTTTCCTCCGCCTTGTTGCAAAGAACCTCGATAAGACCCTTGATTTTTTCGCTGATTTCGTCAATTTCCTTTTTAAGCACCATTCTTATGTCAAGCGCTACCTGGTCATTACGTGACCTTGCGGTGTGAAGCCTTTTGCCTGTTTGACCTAAACGTGCCGTAAGTTCACCCTCAACGAATGTATGTATGTCCTCAGCGTTCATATCAATAGCAAGTTTTCCTGATTTGATATCGTCAAGTATGCCGTTTAAGCCGTCAACAATTTTGTCACTCTCGCTTTTGTCAATAATGCCTGTCGCACCGAGCATTGTTGCGTGTGCTATGCTGCCCTTAATATCCTCTTCAAACATTCTTGAATCAAATTTGATTGAAGAATTGAAGTCGTTAGTTTCTTTCGCAAGTTCTTTTTTAAATCTGCCTTTCCAAAGCTGTGCCATAAAGTTTACCTCATTTGTAAAATTAAGGGCGAACAGTGTTCGCCCCTCGGACTTTGATAAAGTGGCTAAAGTGCGCCGTGTAAATTCAATATAACCCTTCGGTGCTTCTGCACTAAAGTGCAGAGGTCTCCACCGGAGACCCGCACCCTTTGAAAGGGAGGCAAATAGGTTTGATTTTATATTATTCGGCGCGGTTTAGCTGCTTTATCGACAGTCTGTGGGCGAACAATGTTCGCCCCTACGGTTTGATATACAGAAAAATGAGCGTTAGAACATAAATATACAGGAAGAAAATATGGAAGAAAACAAGATTTATATATGCCTTGCAAACGGTGATGTTTTTGAAGGAAAAAGATTCGGCGCTAACGGCGAAGTAACCGGTGAGCTTGTATTTACCACAGGTATGGGCGGATATATTGAAACACTTACAGACCCCAGTTACTTTGGGCAAATTGTTATGCAAACCTTTCCTCTTATCGGCAACTACGGCTTTATTGACGAGGACAAGGAAAGCGAAAAATCCTACGTTTCGGCTTACATAGTACGTGAGTGGTGCGAAGAGCCGTCAAACTTTAGGTGTGAAAAAACGCTTGACGATTACCTTAAAGAAAATAATATCATCGGCGTGTACGGCGTTGACACAAGAGAAATAACTAAAACTATCAGAGAAGCAGGCGTTATGAATGCGATTATCACATCAAACCCTGCAACTGTTGATTATGGCAAATTAAAAGCATACGAGATTAAGAACGCAGTTAAAAGCGTATCTTGCAAAAGGCCATATATGAGTGCGTCAGATGAGCACAAATACAATGTAGTTTTAATCGACTACGGCACAAAGAAAAACATTATAAGAGAGCTTAACAAGAGGGGTTGCAATGTTGCCGTTATGCCTTATGACACAAAGGCAGACGACATTTTATCATTAAACCCTGACGGAATTATGCTTTCAAACGGTCCCGGCGACCCCAAGGAAAACGTTGAAGCAATTGAGCAGCTTAAAAAGCTTGTCGGAAAAGTTCCTATTTTTGCAATATGCCTCGGTCATCAGCTTTTGGCACTCAGCCAGGGCGGTGACACAACCAAGTTAAAATACGGTCACAGAGGTGTAAACCAACCTGTAAAAAATCTTGAAACAGGCAGAACTTATATTTCCTCGCAAAACCACGGCTATGCCGTTGTGAATGAGGAAATTGAAAAGGTCGGAGCTAAAGTTAGCTACATTAATGCAAATGACGGCACGTGCGAAGGTGTTGATTATCCCGATAAAAAAGCCTTTTCGGTGCAATTTCACCCCGAAGCTTGCTCAGGTCCGCACGACACAAGATTTATATTCGACAAATTTATTGAAATGATGGGAGGTAGCAAATAATGCCTCTTAATAAAGACATAAAAAAGGTACTTGTTATCGGCTCAGGCCCTATTGTTATAGGTCAAGCCGCAGAATTTGACTATGCAGGTGCTCAAGCTTGCCGTGTGCTTAAGGATGAAGGCATTGAGGTTGTACTTGTAAACTCAAACCCTGCGACCATTATGACTGATAAGGCGCTTGCCGACCACATATATCTTGAGCCGCTTACGGAAGAAACGGTTAAAAGAATTATTGAAAAGGAACGCCCCGATTCCATACTTTGCGGTCTTGGCGGTCAAACAGGTCTTACAATCGGTATGCAGCTTGCAAAAGACGGATACCTTGACGAAATGGGAGTCAAGCTTTTGGGAACGGACGCCGAGGCTATAGACAAGGCTGAGGACAGGCAAATGTTCCGTGACACAATGGTTAAAATTAATCAGCCTGTTGTGCCGAGCGACATTGCATACACTGTTGACCACGCAAAGGAAATCGCAAGCGATATCGGCTATCCTGTTATTATTCGCCCTGCCTTTACATTGGGCGGTGCAGGCGGCGGCGTTGCATACAACGAGCACGAGCTTGAGGTTATTGCCAAAAACGGCTTAATGCTCTCACCTATTACTCAGGTACTTGTTGAAAGATACATCGCAGGCTGGAAAGAGATTGAATTTGAAGTAATGCGTGACAGCGTAGGTAATGTTATTGCAGTTTGCTCAATGGAAAACTTTGACCCGGTCGGTGTTCATACAGGCGACAGCATTGTTATCGCCCCTGCCGTAACGCTTGCTGACAAGGAACTTCAAATGCTCAGAAGCGCATCTCTTGACATTATTACCGAGCTTGGAATTGAGGGCGGTTGCAACTGTCAATTTGCATTAAATCCGGAGAGCTTTGAATATTCTGTTATTGAGGTTAATCCGAGAGTTTCACGTTCTTCTGCGCTTGCTTCTAAGGCTACGGGTTACCCTATTGCTAAAGTAACTACCAAAATTGCACTGGGCTACACTCTTGATGAAATTAAGAATGATATCACGGGCAAAACGTGCGCTTGCTTTGAGCCTACGCTTGACTATGTTGTTGTTAAACTTCCGAAATGGCCGTTTGACAAGTTTGTAAACGCTTCACGTAAGCTTGGTACTCAAATGAAGGCTACCGGCGAGGTTATGAGCATTGCGCCGAGCTTTGAGCAGGCAATTATGAAAGCAGTCAGAGGTGCTGAGATTGGGCTTGATACGCTTAATAACAAGGCGCTAAACGGCGTTGACATTAAGCAAAAACTGCACGACCAAGACGATATAAGATTATTTACCGTATTCAAAGCGCTCAAGGAAGGTGTGAGCATTGCCGAAATTCACGAAATAACTATGATTGACGAATGGTTTTTGGCAAAGCTTGAAAATCTTGCAAGATATGAGCTTGAAATTGAGGGCAAACCGCTTTCAAAGGAGCAATATTTAAAAGGTAAAAAATTAGGCTATCCCGACAAGGCGCTTGAAAAAATCAGCGGTGGCAGCCTTACATATCACAAGGACTGCGTTTACAAAATGGTTGACACCTGCGGTGCGGAGTTCAAGGCTGAAACGCCTTATTTTTACTCAACTTACGACGAGCATTGCGAGGCAAGAGAGCTTGACAAGAGCGATAAGAAAAAAATAATCGTATTAGGCTCAGGGCCTATACGTATCGGTCAGGGTATTGAATTTGACTACTCCTGCGTTCACTGCGTATGGACTCTTAAAGAGCTTGGATACGAGGTTATCATTATAAACAACAACCCTGAAACGGTTTCTACCGACTTTGACACGGGCGACAGGCTTTATTTTGAGCCGCTTACAAACGAGGACGTTATGAACGTTATCAAGGCTGAAAATCCTATCGGCGTTGTTGTTGCATTCGGCGGGCAGACCGCTATCAAACTCACGAAATTCCTTGATAAAAAAGGTATTAAAATCCTCGGAACAAGCGCTGAATCAATCGACATTGCCGAGGACAGAGAACGTTTTGACGAGCTTTTGGAAAAATACGGAATATTCAGACCGAAGGGCGAAAGCGTTATGACTCTTGACGAGGCTTTGACGGCGGCTGAAAGGCTTGAATATCCTGTTCTTTTACGTCCGTCATACGTTATCGGCGGTCAAAATATGACTATTGCGTACACTGATGATGACGTTAAGCAGTATATGGCAATCATACTTGCGCAAGGAATTGAAAATCCCGTACTTGTTGATAAATATATGATGGGAACGGAACTTGAGGTTGATTGTATTTCCGACGGCGAGGATGTTCTTATACCGGGTATTATGGAGCATATTGAAAGAGCGGGTGTTCACTCGGGCGACTCAATTGCCGTTTATCCCCCTTACAATCTTAACGATATGATGCTTGAAAAGATTTGTGACGTTTCGCAAAAGCTTGCGCTTGAGCTTGGCACACAAGGTCTTGTAAACATTCAATATCTTATTTATCACAATGAACTATACGTTATTGAGGTTAATCCGAGAGCGTCAAGAACAATACCTTATATCAGCAAGGTAACAGGCGTTCCTATGGTTGAACTTGCAACTAAAATTATGGTGGATCAAAAGCTTAAAGACCTCGGCTTCGGCACAGGACTTTACAAAACACCGCCCTATGTTGCAGTTAAAGTACCTGTTTTCAGCTTTGAAAAACTTAACGACGTAAACTCTAAGTTAGGGCCTGAAATGAAGTCAACCGGCGAAGTTTTAGGCGTTGGCAAAAATCTTGTGGAAGCATTGTTCAAAGGACTTGTATCGGCAGGATTTAAAACTGATTTCCATTCTAAAGACGAGCACGGTGTACTTATAACAGTCACCAAGCAGGACAGATTTGAAATAGTCGGTCTTGCAAAAAAGCTTGATGACCTCGGTGCAAAGATTTGGGCTACTCCCGAAACGGCTAAGGCGATTGAAAGCTTGGGCATTAAGGTTAATGTTGTAAACAAGCTAAGAGAGGACAACTCCATTATGGACCTTGTTGAATCGGGTCAGCTTGATTACATTGTATATACAGGCAAAAGCGACAAAAAATCAATTGCCGATTACATCAAACTTCACAACAGAGCAAACCAGCTTGGCATTGCTACAATCACTTCACTCGATACTGCCAATGCCGTTGCGGATATCATTGCATCACGTTACAAGGAAACGAACACCGAGCTTGTTGATATCAACTTTATGCGTAAAGAAAAAGGAATACTTAAATTTTCCAAAATGCAAGGCACCGGCGACGACTACATTTTCTTTAACAATCAATGCGGTATTATCACCTGTCCTGAAAGTTTTGCAATTGAATTTTGCGACAGGCACAAGGGTATCGGCGGCGACGGAATAGTTCTTATTGAAGAAAGCAAGATTGCAAACGCTAAAATGCGTGTCTTTAATCTTGACGGCAGTGAGGGCAAGATGGCAGGCAACTCGATAAGGTGTGTAGGCAAATTCCTTTATGATAACGATATCGTCAAAAAAGATAAAATCACTATAGAAACAGCTTCGGGTGTAAAAGTTCTTCGCCTATTTACACGTGATGGCAAGGTATCGTCAGTCAAGGTTTCAATGGGCAAAGCAGAGCTTAATGCAGCTAATATACCTGTTTTGATTGACAGTGAAAAGGCTATCAACTATCCTGCTGAAATAGGCTCAAAGCAGTACAATATCACCTGCTGTGCCGTCGGCAATCCGCACTGCGTAGTATTTGTTGACAATGTAGACAGGATTGATATTGAAAGCATCGGCCCTCAGTTTGAAACAGCGCCTATTTTCCCTGAAAGAGTTAATACCGAGTTTGTCAGAGTAGTTAATTCAAAAACGCTTAAAATGCGTGTATGGGAGCGTGGAAACGGCGAGACGCAGGCTTGCGGCACAGGTGCTTG
Source organism: Eubacterium sp. CAG:251 (assembly GCA_000436835.1). Lineage (GTDB taxonomy): Bacteria > Bacillota > Clostridia > Oscillospirales > Acutalibacteraceae > Eubacterium_R. The sequence continues at coordinate 61,611 of FR889161.1, read as the reverse complement.
TGCGGCAGTTATTGCAGCGGTTGAAAACGGATATTGCAACAAAGACGAAGATATCACCGTAAAGGTTAAAGGCGGCGATTTGATAGTTAATTATTCAGATACCGGCGTTACCTTAACAGGCGACTGCAACCTTGTATATAAAGGTGAAATTGAATATTAAATAAGCAAAAACGGTATTGCAAAATGCAATACCGTTTTTGTTTAATAAATGCTTAATCTATTCTGTTTTCAATTTCTCTTACAATGTCGCTCATTTTAACATCGAGAGCATTGCTTAAACGATAAAGCGTTTCTAATGTCGGCTTACGTTCTCCACGCTCTATTGCGGAAAGATGAGTTCTACCAATATCGGCAAGACCGCTTAACACCTCTTGTGAAACACCCTTTTTTCTTCTAAAATCAGCAATTACATCTCCTACTATTTTTGAATCAAGGACAGGAACATACATAAAATCACCTCAATTAGATTTTATGTTATGAACGGCTCTATTATGAACACATATGTTGACATTTTGCATACTTATGTGTTATTATAAATTTAAAATTAAAGGAGGTAATTCAAATGAATGAAATCAACCCACAAAACCGGCAAAATCAATACTCACAAGAACAATATCAGCAAGGTCAATATCAACCTGTACAACAAAATCAGTATTATCAACAACCACAGTACAATCAACAGCCGCCTAAGAAAAAGAAAAAACCAATATATAAAAAATGGTGGTTTTGGATTATAATTGTAATAGTTGTTATTGCGGTAATTTCCTCATTAGGTTCAAGCGATGATTCAACACAAAGCACTTATACAACTTCAAGCGGTATAAGTGATATACAAGATGATACACAGGAAAGTAGTGAAACTACTGAAGAAGGCACCACAAAAGAAACCACTACTAAAGTAACAACTACAAAAGAAACCACTACAAAAAAGAAAATTCCTACTGAGTATATTTCCGCTGTAAGAACTGCACAATCATACAGCGACAATATGTATATGTCAAAACAAGGAATTTATGACCAATTAACTTCTGACTACGGCGGAAAATTTTCAAAGGAAGCAGCAAAGTATGCTATTGAACATATCGACGCTGACTGGAATTATAATGCACTTCAAACAGCAAAAACTTATCAAGATCAAATGGCAATGTCGCCGGCGGCTATTCACGACCAGCTTACATCAAGCTATGGCGGAAAATTCACTAAAAAGCAAGCAGATTATGCAATTGCACATTTAGATGATTAATCACAAAAATCCTCTTACTTTTGTATGTAAGAGGATTTTTGTGTATCGAAAATAATGTTTTGATAATTTATAATATAAACGGCTTCACACAAATGCGTGAAGCCGTAAAATATTGAATAAGCAAGATTATTCAGCGTCGTCAGCCTCTGCCTCGTCAGCGTTTGGCTTAGGAAGAAGTTCCTTCATTGAAAGAGAAACTCTCTTCTTATCAAAGTCAACCTCAGTAATTCTAACGTCAACTTCATCGCCAACCTTAAGTACATCGGCAGGAATGTTAATTCTTTCCCAAGAAATCTGGCTGATGTGGATAAGACCGTCAATACCCGGAAGGATATTAGCAAATGCGCCAAATGATGCAAGACCAACAATCTTAGCTTTGCAATCAGTGCCTACAGGATAATCTCTCTTAAGGATTTCCCATGGGTTGTCCTCAAGCTTCTTAAAGCCGAGAGAAATCTTTCTTGTTTCAGGGTCAAGCTTCTTAATTGTAACCTCAACAGTATCGCCGACATTAACAACCTCTGACGGATGCTTGATTCTGTTCCATGAAAGCTCGCTGATATGAATCATACCGTCCATACCGCCGATATCAACAAATGCACCGTAGCTTGTTAATGACTTAACAGTACCTGTGAGCTTCTGACCCTCTTCGAGAGTTGCCCATAATGCATCCTGCTGTGCCTTTCTTTCCTCGTTAGCAACAACCTTGATTGAGCCTACTGCACGACGTCTTGCAGGGTTAATATCAATAATTCTGAAACGAACTGTTGTACCCTTAAGGACATCAAGCTCCTGATTTCTCGGAACACCTGTTTGAGAAGCAGGGATAAATACTCTGCTACCGTTAGTTACGGCAACTACGCCGCCCTTAACAACTGCTGATACAACACCTTCAAGAATTTCATCGTTTTCCTTTGCCTTAACGATTTCTTCCCATCCCTGAAAAGCATCCACAAGCTTCTTAGAAAGCTTAAGAACGCCCTCGCTGTCATCAGTTTTCATAATAACAAGACTAAGCTTGTCACCGATTGAAACTGCTTGGCTTGGATTGCTGATAGGTTCAGCGGAAAGATCATCAAGTGCGATAACGCCTGTCTGCTTTCTACCGTCAACGTCTACAAATACCTCTGTAGGAGTAATGTTGACAACAGTACCTGTTACGACCTTGCTGTTTTCATCTTCTCTGAATGATTCTTCAAGCATTTCTTCGAAGGTTGCTTCACCATCAGCAGATGCTTTGACAGCAGCCTTAGCGGCCTTATCAGCGGTTTCTGCTGTCTCCGCAGCTGTTGCAGCTACTTCAACTTCCTTTTCAATTTTTTCTTCGGACATGGTTTTTAGTACCTCCTTGATAATTACCGAGGGTGTCGAAGCCCCGGCAGTAACACCAACATAACTGTATTTGCTCAAATCAATGTTTTTAAGTTCCTGCGCAGTTTCAATAAGAAACGTATCGGCATTTGACTTGCAAACATCCCTGAGCTTACAGGTATTTGATGAATGCCTACCGCCAATTACAATCATAGCATCTGCTTTTTTTGAAAGCAGTGCCGCTTCTTCCTGCCTATCGGCTGTAGCATTACATATTGTACTATAAATTTTGCAATTTGTATATAGTTTTTTTATTATTTTTTCGCATTTTTTCCATTCTTTTAGCGAAAAAGTTGTTTGAGAAACGCAAATTACCGATTTTTCGGCTGAATTTTGGAGATTTTCAAGAATTATTTGAAGTTCATCTTCGTTTTTAAAGACGAAGCTTTCGCCCTTGCAGTAGGAGCGAATACCCAAAACCTCAGGATGATTTTCGTCCCCTGCAATAAGAGTAACCGTACCGTCAGGCTGTTCTGACACGATTTTATGAATTTTTAAAACAAACGGGCACGTTGCATTAATGAAATCAATATTACTGTCCTCAGCCTTATCGATAACCTCTTTTTCAACTCCGTGAGTTCTTATTACAACAGTATACCCCTTGGGGCAATCGCAAACGTCATCAATAATTTTAACGCCTTTGCTTTTTAAATCATCAACAAGCTGCTGATTGTGAATAATCGGACCGAGAGTGCAAACCTTCTCACCCTTTTGAAGCAAATCATAAACAAGATTAACTGCCCTGTCAACTCCAAAGCAAAAGCCAGCTGTTTTTGCAAGATTAACCTGCATTGCGTTCAGCCTCCCAAAGCTCGGTAATTCTGCCCATTACCATATTAGCTGCCGCTTTAATATCACTCGGTGCAACATTTTCTCCGTCAAGCCCAAGCTCACTGTTTTTGATAAGTTTACCGTAAGAAACAGTAACCTGCTTACCGGCTTTAATTTTACCGTCGCAGCAAATTGCAACGGGAAGAACATCGGCGCCCGTAGCCTTAGCAACAATGGCAACTCCCGCTTTAGCCTTTTGCGGAACACCGCCTTTATCCTTAATTCTCTTACCCTCAGGGCAAATAGCCATTACATGACCCTCATTAAGAATTTTTTCACCGTATTCTATAGCGGAAGTATCACCCTTTCCTCTTTTAACAGGAAAAGCATACATATGGGTTAAAAACCAAGCGCCAAAAGGATTTTTAAAAAGTTCAACCTTAGCCATAAAATGAAGCGGAGGAAGCTCCTTAGGACACGCAACAATTATAGGGTCAATCGCACTGGTGTGGTTAATGGCAACTATGTATTTAGTGCCCTTGTCTTGGGGCACATTTTCAAGTCCTTTAAACTTTGCTTTAAAAACAAGTTTAACAAGAGGACGAAAAACAGCTTTAATAAAATTATAAAGCTTATAATGTTTAATTTGGGTAAAATCAAATTCTTTCAATTTACATATGCTCCTTTATAATTTTTACAATGAGTGCAATTGACTCGTCAAGCGACAGCTTTGAAGTATCGGCAATAACAGACTCCTCACTCGGTTTAAGCGGTGCAATTTTTCTGTGAGAATCGTTATAGTCACGCTCATTGACGTCATTTAACACGTCCTCATACTTAACGTTCTCGCCTTTTTCAATAAGTTCCTTATATCTTCTTTGAGCACGACACTCTGGAGAAGCGGTAAGAAAAATTTTGCACTCGGCATTAGGCAAAACGACTGTACCTATATCCCTGCCGTCCATAATAACATTATTCTTTTTAGCAATATCTCTTTGAAGGTCAAGAAGATATTCCCTAACCTTAGGAATAGCCGACACCTTGGAAGCGCCCATAGAAATTTCAGGAGTGCGGATAAAGGCAGAAACTTCCTCACCGTTCAAATAAACGCATTGCGTGCCGTTTTCAAAACCGAGCTTGACATCGGTATCATCAAGCATTTTAATAACTTCATCTTCATTATCTATAACACCACGTCTTATGGCATTAAGTGCGATTGTACGGTACAAAGCACCCGTATCAACATAGATAAAGCCGAGTTTCCCCGCCGCACCCTTGCTTATTGTGGATTTGCCTGCACCTGCAGGACCGTCAATTGCAACATTCATCAAAATCACCATAGCCTTTCAGGCAACAAATAGTTTATTAAAAATCACCTGATTGACCTGCGTTGCCTGAACAGGCGTAAATGGTGATTTCAGCCATTTCAAAATTATGCCGCAGGCAAATTTTGAAGAGTTCGTTTGCAACCGCTCGCAGTGCGAGATTAAGGAAGCAATAAGAACTGACAGCGGTCAAAATTTAGGAGCACATTTATGTGTGACAGTAAATTTTGGGCACCGCAACTGACATACAATTTTTTAGTGTGATTTTTCACACTAATTACCTCTTTAATTTATTTACATATTATCGGCGCACAAAACAGCAGTTGAAAATGCAATTTGCAAATTAAAACCGCCCGTATATGCGTCCACATCTATAATTTCTCCTGCGAAATATAAATTATCAATTATTTTTGAACACATTGTTTTAGGATTGATTTCTTTAACATTTACTCCGCCTGAGGTTACAATCGCCTCATCAATAGGACGAAAATCACTTACAGTGACATAGAAATTTTTAATCAAATCAACAAGCTTGAGCCTTTGTTCTCTTGTGATTTGATTAACCTTTTCACCTGACTTAATACCGCTTAATGAAACTATAACAGGAATAAGCTTATTCGGCAAGAGTTTTGAAAGAGAATTAACAAAATCTTTATTTGCAAATTCTTCAAAGTCACGGCAAATACGCTTATCAAGAGTATGAAAATCAAGCGCAGGTTTTAAGTCTATCTTAATTTTATATGACTTTTTACCCATATTTTTAATATGGCTTGAAGCAGACAAAATAACAGGACCGGACACACCGTAATGAGTAAATATCATTTCTCCGAAATCAGAATAAATCGCTTTTTCTTCCTCAAACAGAGTGATTTCGATATTTTTAAGCGACAAGCCCTGAAGCCTCGGTATAAAATTATTAGGACAAACAAGAGGAACAAGGCTTGGCTTTAACGGTGTAATCGTATGACCTACCGACCTTGCAAGAGTATATCCATCGCCTGTTGAACCTGTAAGCGGATAGCTTTTACCGCCCGTGCAAAGACAAACCTTATCACATTCAATTTTAGTTTTATCATCAAGAATAAGCGTTTTAATCGCATTACCGTCAAGTTCAAACGCCTTTACTTTTCCTTGAATTATTTTAACACCGCTTTGTTTAGCGTAATTCACAAGTGCATCAACAATATCAACAGCTTTATCGCTTTGAGGGAAAACACGGTTTCCCCTCTCTATTTTAAGCGGCACGCCGAGTTCTTCAAACAAAGCCATAGTATCATAAGGCATAAAATTTGAAAATGCAGAATAAAGAAAACGTGGGTTTGTAGGCACGTTTGATATCAAATCGTCAAGCTCAAAGCTTGCATTTGTGACATTGCATCTGCCCTTGCCTGTAATCATAAGCTTTCTGCCGCATCTATTCATTTTTTCTATTATAATAACATCGTTGCCCTTTTCGGCACTTTTAGCCGCACACAAAAGCCCTGCCGCTCCGCCGCCGACAACTACAATTTTTGACATAGCTATTCTTCCTCTAATTGTGCAAGTTCAAGAGAGGCATTCTCCCATTTTTCATAAAGCACATCACGCTTTTTTGAAAGTTCGTCGATTTTAGAAGTATATTCCATAAGCTTTTCATACTCTGCGCCCGAAAGTTCTGACTCATATTTGCCGATTTCATTTTCGGTTTCATCAATTTCCTCCTCAAGACGCTTTAAAAGAGTATTAAGCTTTCTTAAATTACTCTGCCTTTCTTTTTTAAGCTTATAATCATTAACCTTAGGCTTTTGCTTTTCTTCTTTTTTAACCTCGCTTACATATCTGTGCTCGCTGTAATCATCATAATTTCCAAGGAAATTGTTGCAGCCGTTTGGAGTAAGCTCAACAATGCGTGTAGCAAGCTTATTAATAAAATATCTGTCGTGAGATACAATAAGCATAGTTCCGCTGTAATTTAGAAGTGTATTTTCAAGTTCCTCACGTGAAAAAGCATCAAGATGATTTGTCGGCTCATCAAGCAAAAGAAAATTATACCCGCCGAGCATAAGTTTCAAAAGCGCAACTCTTGCACGCTCACCGCCCGAACAAACGTCAAGTTTTCTGTAAACTTCTTCCCCTTTAAAGAGGAAGGCGGCAAGTGCGTTTCTGACCTTAGTTTCGGTCATAAACGGATATGCGCTCCAAACCTCGTCAAGCACGGTCTTGCTCAAGTCAAGTTTAGCCTGAACTTGGTCGAAATATCCCGTCATAAGACTTGCACCGAATTTAAACGTTCCGTCATCTCGGCTTAAATCACCCATAAGAATTTTTAAAAGAGTGGTTTTGCCGCAACCGTTATCGCCCAAAAGGAAAACTCGTTCTCCCCTTTTAACATTAAAGCTTGCGTTTTGAAAAACAATATGCTCCCCAAAAGATTTCTTAAGACCGTCAACTTCTAAAACGTCCTCACCCGATACACATTTAGGCGTAAAATCAAACCTGATTTTTTCAAGCTTTTTATCGGGAATTACAAGTTGAGCCTTAATTTTTTCAACAACCTTTTCCTTACTCTCGGCAGTTTTGATATTTTTTTCTCTGTTCCACTGCCTTTGCTGAGCAATGATACCTTCAAGACGTTCAATCTCTTTCATATCATTCTCATATTTTTCTTCAATTGCTTTTTGCTCAGCCGCTTTTTTAACAAGAAATTCGGAATAATTGCCCTTGTATGAGCGCATCTTTTTATTTTCAAGCTCAATCGTTTTATCCGTTACACGGTCAAGAAAATATCTGTCGTGGCTGATAATAAGGCAAGCGCCGTTAAAATTTTTAAGAAAATCCTCTAACCACGCAATAGCACTGATATCAAGATGATTTGTAGGCTCATCAAGAAGTAAAAAATCAGCCTTTGAAAGCAAAAGTTTTGCAAGGATAAGTTTAGATTTTTGACCGCCTGAAAGCTTAGAAGTAGGCTTATCAAAATCGTCCTCGCTAAAGCCCAAGCCCAAAAGAGCCGAGCGAGTCATAGATTTATAAGTAAGCCCACCGTTTCGGGTAAACTCGTCGTTCAAATATTCCTGCCGGTCAATAAGTTCTTTGGAATGATTGGTTTTAAGCTTTTCATTAATACTATCAAGCTCAATTTCGATTTGAATTAAATCGTCATATACACTAACAAGTTCCGCCCAAATTGTTTTATCATTTGAGCAGGTATGCTGTTCCATATAGCCGAGCCTTGCATTTTTAGAAATAAAGCAATTGCCGCTGTCAGCTTTATACTCGCCTGTAATAATCTTAAAAAGTGAAGTTTTGCCTGCGCCGTTAACGCCGACAAAGCCGACCTTTTCCTTATCCTGAATGTCAAACGAAAGGTCGGAAAAAAGCTTATTTTCACCAAAAGAAAGTGTTAAATTTTGAACATCCAAAACATTCATAATAAAATCTCCGAAATTAATGTTTATATTTTACACTATTTTTGATTGAAAGTATAGTGATTTTTTGATATTATATAAATATAATTAAAATCTATGTGTATTATAGATATTTTCGAGGTAAATAAAATGGATATTTTAAAGCTTAAGCCCGTATTCAAAGATTATATTTGGGGCGGCACAAGGCTCAAAACCGATTTTGGTTTTAAAAGTGATTTGGACATTTTGGCTGAGGGATGGATGCTTTCATGCCATAAGGACGGAATGAATACAATTGACGGCGGTGAATTTGACGGTCAAACGCTTGAAGAAGTAATTGAAAAAAAGGGCAAAGAAAAGCTTGTAGGCACAAGAAGCTTAGATTTTCCTTACTTCCCTGTTCTTATCAAGCTTATTGACGCTAAGGATAATTTATCAATTCAGGTTCACCCTGACAACGAATACGCAAAAAGAGTTGAGCACGAGTTCGGCAAAACCGAAATTTGGTATGTTATTGACGCAACGCCTGACGCTCAGCTTGTTTACGGTTTTAAGGAAAAAATCAGCAAAGAAGAGTTTAAAAAAGCAATTGAAGAAAACACTTTACTTGACGTATTAAATACGGTTAATGTTAAAAAGGGTGATTTATTCTTTATCGAGGCAGGCACCGTTCACGCTATCGGCAAGGGTGTTTTAATTGCTGAAATTCAGCAAAATTCAAATTCAACCTACAGGGTTTATGACTACGGCAGAATAGGAAAAGACGGAAAGCCGAGAGAACTTCACGTAAAAAAGGCAGTTGACGTATCTGTTACCGAGCCACCAAAATATGACATTAAGCCTATGGGTGACAAGGTTATCGGCGACGGCTTTGATTCAACGCTTCTTACAAAATGCGATTTATTCACCGTTAATCATTACGACGTTGAAAAAAGCCTTACTCTTGAGGCAGATGAAAAGTCCTTTAACCACGTGCTTGTAATTGACGGCGAAGGAAAAATAAACGGCAAGGAACTCAAAAAGGGTGACAGCTTCTTTATTCCGGCAGGTTTTGGCAAATATGAAATTTGCGGCAAGTGCGAAATCATTGTAACTAATATTTAAAAATTTCAAAATTAATGAATAAAAGTCATTAGCGGTATCATACTACTAATGACTTTTATTTTTGGAGTGATAAATATGAAAATTGTCAATATTATTGCACTTATTTTAAATATAATAGGCGGCATAAACTGGGGGCTTGTGGGTCTTTTCAGATTCGATTTAGTTGCCTGGATATGCGGCGGACAGGATTCCGTTTTTGCAAGAATTATATATAGCCTTGTAGGACTTGCCGCCATTTGGTGCATCAGCTTGCTTTTTTCAAATAAAACTGTTGAAGAGTGAATTGTGCGAAGCACAAGAGACACGTGGCTCCAAATTCACTTGTGAATTTGGGAGAAACAGTACAGTGTACTGTTTCGTAGCAAGTGATAACTAAAGTGTTTTCAACATCGTCGAGGGGCGAAATTTGT
>FR889161.1:0-51881 GCA_000436835.1 Eubacterium sp. CAG:251 | reverse complement strand
GGGAGGCTTATTTTACATATTGAAGCTGAAGTTGACCTTTTGAGTTAAATGAGGTCTTGATTTTCTTTGTTGCCTTCTGTCCGTCCTTGAATTTAACAGTAATTGTGATTGTATCGCTTGGCAAATCCTCATATTTTAAATCAGGATTTTTAATCAAGGCATATATTGCATCATCGGCAGAATAGTACACGTCTTGAATTTTATCGCCGTCACGGTAAGTTTTAACGCTGATTTTTTTGTTGTCAGACTTTGAAGAAAGCTCATCATAATATTTTACCGGTGCCAAAAGAAGTTGATTTTCGTTTTTATAATCATTCTTATCTGAATAATAAATTCCGTAATCTTCGGCATTTTGCGATTTTCCGTTAAAATATTTTGATAAATCCTTATGCTTTGAGAGATAGTTGTAAAACTCTCTGTCTTTGTTTTCGTACTTATCGTGATAAAGTTTATTTTCTTCATCGGTAAGCGGAATTTCAACATAGAACTTGCCCTCATCAATAAGCTTACTTTGAAGCAGCATATCATAATAAGAGAACTTACCCTTTTCACTTTCAAATGTCACCTCTGCAACATTTTTTGCGTTTATTGCAAAGCCTGATTCACAGCCGCTTTTAACAGCCTGATAGCCGTCGGAATCCTTATATGCCTTAACTCGATAATTTTTAAGGGTTGTAACGTCATTTTCGCCGAGAGTGATATTTTCGCATTGGTTGCCGTTTTCGTCCTGCGCATAAGCGACGATATTGAAGCTATGGCTTGAAAGCTTTGCATTTGACGTTTGAGAGGTGACGGGAGTATTATCTCTCGTCATACCGTAAGTGCCGACACCTGCAAGCACGGCAAGTGCAAGGGTACAGCTAAGTGCAGGCTTAAGAAACGATTTAGCGCTTTTTCTTTTCGGCTCTTTGATTTTTGCCTGAAGTCTGGTTTTCATATAAGCGTCGGGTTTGATATCGTCTATTGCGGCTTTGATTATTTTTTTTTCATCTTTCATTGCTGTATTCCTCCAATTCATTTTTTAACAGTTCTCTGCCCCTTTTAAGCCTCATTTTAACATTAGACTTAGAAAGAGAAAGCGTGTTTGCTATCATTTCAACCGTGTAATCCTCGTAATAAAAGAGGTAAAGGACTGTTTTATATTTTGAATCAAGCTTTAAAAGCTTATTTCTCACGTCAAGCTTTTTATCATCAAAAATCTCTTCACCCAAAATTTCATCATTTAACGGCAGATTTTTTCGCCTTGACGATTTTAAAAAGTCCTTGCACTGATTAGTTGTTGTTTTGATAAGCCACGCTTTTTTATGTTCGCTGTCCTTAAAAGAGGGGCTTTTATACAACAGTTTAATGAAAACCTCTTGCAAAACATCCTCGCTCTCATCTTTATCTGCTGTATGTAAGTAGGCAATTTTATAGAGCATATCGGCATACAAATCGTAAGCCGTGTTAAACTCGTTTTCTTTTTCTTTATCCAAGCCTATTCCCCCTTTCACACATAACACGATTCAAAGCCTTATAAGGTCACAAAAAATGAAAAAGTAAAAATAAGCAAAAATAAAAGGTCGGAAAATCCGACCTTTTAAAATTAAAACAATGAAATTATTTAGCAGTAGTTGTTGCGTCTACAAACCAGCCGTTAAGAGTGAAGCAGTTTGAAAGTTTTTTCTCACTAAACGATTTACAAAATTCATAGCCTGCGCCGCCCTCACAACGTGACGGTGTGATTTTGCCGTTTGCAAGTGCTTTATAAACATTATCAACACTTTCCTTAATTGCTTTTTCCTCATCTGTGCCGTCTGCAAGACCGTCAACATAAATGCCGTCTGTTGAGCAGTTAGCCGCAATAACAGTACCGCCGTTGAAATCCTTAAGGCAATCCTGAACAGCCTCGCTGTAATTTTTAACTACAGCGTAAGCCTGGTCATCGTGAGATGCTCCTGCCGCAACAACGCTTGGGCTTGCATCAAACTTATACTTAGCCGTATAAGCCGATTCTTCCTTATCATTGCCGCCTGCAAATACAAGAGTTACACCCTCGTCAAACATTTTTTCAGGAATTGAAGCATAGCGGTCAACCATATCAAATGATGTATTCCAATAATATTCGTTTTCAATAGCAATGCCTGCACCTACGTCGTAGGAGTCTTTATTTTCCCAATGAGAGAACATATAACCCTCTTTAGGAACAGCCGCACTAAGCTCGACCTTATCACCCTCAACATAGTAACCGTCACCTGTTGATTCGCCGTTTCCGCCCTCACCTGTTACAACTTTAACTTCAAAGGTAGGAGTTTCACTTTGTTTATATACAGGGACAAGCTTAACGTCCTTATTTGTTACATTAACCTTAGTTGATCTAGAATTAACGTCCTCAACAGCGTCTTTGTCATCTGTTTCCCAATGGTCAAATACTGTATAAGGTGTAGTAGGAGCAGGAGCAGTAATGTCAACGCTTGTATTTTCAGAAACATACTGCTGAGAATATACGCTCTTGCCGTCTGCGCCAAGCACCTGAACGTCATACTGAGCGCCCTCTGCATCCTTATATGTAGCTGTAATTGTGCAATCACATTTTTCAACAAGAAGATTCATTGACGATTTAGTCTTAGATGAAATATTAACCTTTTTATCTTTAACACCGTCTGTATTGCTCTTGGTAATCCACTTATCAAAAACCTTTCCCTTAGGAGCAGGGTCAGCGGTAACGGTTACGTTAGAGCCTTCTTTATATGTACCGCTTCCGATACCGTTTTCAACCTTAACGGTGAAAACTTCTTTATTTTTAACTTCACTTGCTTTCTTATAGCAAGCGGTAAGTGTAAAGCCGTAGTTATAGTTAAGAAGCGGTGAATCGTAATCAGCCCAATCAAGAGTAACCGGAACACCGAGTTCATTAGCCGCTGCAGCCGCACCTTGAGCAAAGCCTGCACCGTAATTAGCAGAATCATCGCTGTTATACTGACCGAAATAGCCGAGCTTTGTATTGCCGTTTTTAACAGCAATATAGCCTGCGAGATAGCCGCTTTGAAGATTATCAAACGTAACACACATTACATTAGAAATATAACGGTCAGTCTTATCACTTTCGGAATGAGGAATTCCGTCAACCAAAACAAAATTAAGTTCAGGGAATGAGCTTGCAATTTCATATGCAATAACCTCAAATTTTTCACCGGGGAAAACGATATATTTAGCGCCGTTATCCTGTGCAAGTTTAACATATTTTTCAACATTATCGCTTGTAAGTTCACCGTTTTCATCAAGAACAGGCTGATAATAGCGAGCGCTCATTTTACTATCGTTTGCATAGGAATTAACACCGTCCCATGCGCTTTGATTATAGCCCTTATCATTAACGGCGCCGCCGTCGGTAATAAGAACAATATCGTTAGTTATTTGCTTTTGCTTAGTACAACCTGCCATAGCGAAAACTCCGCTTACAACAAGGACAATGCAAAGAAGCACCGAAATTGCCTTTTTCATAGCTTTCCTCCAAAAAAGAAAAAATGTTCCTAAATATAATAACAAATATATCCAAATAATGCAATAGCAATATTGATTTAAAAGATAAAAAACATTATAATAATTAATATAATAACAGCAAAGGAACTTTTAATATGGAAAATTTGCAATATAAAGACGATAAACTTTGTATACTCGACCAAAGACTTTTACCTAACGAGGAAAAGTGGATAGAAATTAAAAATAAAGAGCAGGCCTTTGACGCTATTAAAGATTTGGCAGTAAGAGGAGCACCGGCAATCGGGATATTTGCGGGATATTGCATGGCGCTTTTTTCTAAAAATAATGATATATATGCGCTAAAAAAATATCTCGACTCCTCCCGCCCCACCGCTGTTAATTTAAGCTGGGCAACGGCAAGAATTGTCAAGGCTTATGAAAGCGGTAAAAATCTTTTAGACGAGGCGATTGCCATTCACAAAGAGGACATAGAAATGTGCAAAAGGATAAGCGAATACGGCTTATCATTATTAAATGACGGCGACACAATACTTACACATTGCAACGCAGGAGAGCTTGCAACAAGCAAATACGGAACGGGATTGGGTCCGCTGATTTTAGGCAAGGAAAAGGGTTATAATTTCAAGGTTTATTCCGACGAAACAAGACCGCTTTTGCAGGGTGCAAGGCTGACATCTTATGAACTTGAAAAAGCAGGAATTGACGTAACCGTTATATGCGACAATATGTCAGGCTTTGTAATGAAAAAGGGGCTTATTAACGCTGCGCTTGTCGGCTGTGACAGGGTTGCGGCAAACGGCGACGTCGCAAACAAAATAGGTACAAGTTCAGTTGCCGTGCTTGCAAAATATTACGGCATCCCCTTTTATGTTTTAGGGCCTTATTCGACCGTTGACTTTGACTGCAAAACAGGCGACGACATTAAAATAGAAATGCGTGACGGCGACGAGATTAAGAAAAAATATTTTGAAAAGCCGACTGCGCTTGAAGAAACAAAATGCTTAAATCCTGCATTTGACGTGACTGACAATTCGCTTATCACGGCGATAATTACGGACAAAGGAATTGCAAAAGCGCCTTATGACAAAAGCTTAAAGGAGTTACTTAAATGATTAGATTTTTCGGCGGCAAGGTATTGGCATTAAACGGCAATTTTGATATAACAAATGACGAGGTTTGGATTGACGCAAACAAAATAGTCTATGTCGGTCCTAAAAAAGACGTAGAAAAATTTGAAAGAGAAATCAATTTAAACGGTAATCTTTTAATGCCTACCTTTAAGAATGCACACACTCACAGCGCAATGACCTTTGGCAGAAGCTTCAGCGACGATTTGCCGCTTGATAAATGGCTTAATGACAAGATATTCCCTATTGAGGCAAAGCTTGAAAGTGAGGATATCTATAAACTTTCAAAACTCGCATTTCTTGAATATTTAACAAGCGGAACAAGCGCCTGCTTTGATATGTATTATTTCCCCGAAAGCATGGCAAAAGCAAGCGTTGATTTCGGTTTCAGAACGGTTATGTGCGGTGCGGTAAACAATTTCAAAGAGTCTGTTGAAAAGCTTGAAGAATACTACAATACCTATAATAATTACAACGAACTTATCAGCTACAAATTAGGCTTTCACGCTGAATATACCACCAAAAGAGAAATTCTTGAAGGCATAAGCGAGCTTGCACAAAAATACAAAGCGCCTGTATTTACCCATTCAAGCGAAACAAAAAGCGAGGTTGAGGGTTGCATTGAAAGATACGGCAAAACTCCGACGGAGCTTTTTGAGGAATTGGGCTTATGGAACTACGGCGGCGGTGGCTACCACAGTGTATGGCTCAGCGACAACGATATGCAAATTTATAAAAAACGTGGGCTATGGGCAGTTATCAATGCAGGCTCAAATGCAAAGCTTGCCTCAGGCATTGCCGACGTTCAAAAAATGAGCAATTTGGGGCTTAACCTTGCAGTCGGTACAGACGGTCCAAGCTCAAACAATGCGCTTGATATGTTTAGAGAAATGTATCTTATCAGCATTTTGCAAAAGCTAAAGCACAACGATGCGGCGGCTATGGACGCAAACGAGATACTCAAGGCAGCAACGGTCGGCTCGGCAAGATGTATGGGGCTTGATAATTGCGACTGCATTGCCGAGGGCAAGCTTGCCGATTTAACGGTTATTGACCTTAACAGACCGAATATGCAGCCGATTAACAACATCACTAAAAATCTTGTTTATTCAGGCTCAAAGGACGACGTTAAAATGACTGTGATAAACGGCAAAATACTTTATGAAAACGGCGAATTTGTGAATATTGATAAGGAAGAAATATATTTCAATGCGCAAGAAGTAACAAACAGATTGAAATAATAAGGACATAAAAAAGGGATATCACATTTTTAGTGTGATATCCCTAAAATTTTATTTTTCGTCCTTATCTTTTTTCTTCTTTGTGCTTGTGAGCTTATTGAGAAGGTATGTCACAAGAACTACAACGCCGATTACAATGAAGATACCGAGCATACCGAAAAGCACAACGGGAAGTGACGTTTTCCAGCTATCTGCATAAATTGTAACTTTCATCAAAAACGCCATAAGGGTTACTGCTAAATTATACATATATTACCCTCCTATCAAGATACAAGTGTCAGGATAAGACCGCCTGCGATAACGGAAGCAATCTGACCTGAAACATTTACTGAAATTGACTGCATAAGAAGGAAGTTTTGATTATCTTCTTTAAGTCCCATTTGGTTTACAACACGGCCGCTCATTGGGAATGCCGAAATACCTGCCGCACCAATCATAGGATTGATTTTCTTATCCTTTGGTAAGAAAAGATTGAGGAACTTCGCAAAAACAACGCCGCCGATAGTATCAAATACGAATGCAACAAGGCCAAGACCGAGAATAAGAAGAGTTGCCGGTTGAACAAACTCTTTATAGTGCATCTGACCTGCTACGGTGATACCGAGAAGAATTGTAATTATATTAGCAAATGAATTTTGAGCAGTTTCTGAAAGATTATTAAGAACACCGCATTCTCTGATAAGGTTACCAAACATAAGGAAGCCAACAAGAGCTACCGACTTAGGAGCCACAAGACCTGCGATAACCGTAACAACGATTGGGAAAAGAATTTTAGTAGTCTTAGAAACGTCGCCAGGGTTATATTTCATTCTGATTAAACGTTCTTTTTTAGATGTAACAGCCTTAATAACAGGCGGCTGAACAATAGGAACGAGAGCCATATAGGAATATGCGGCAACCATAATTGCGCCGATATACTTAGAGCCGAGTTCGTTTGCAACGAAAATTGACGTAGGGCCGTCGGCAGCACCGATAATAGCGATAGAAGCGGCATCGTTTACGTCAAAGAAGAAGCTTGCTACAAAGAAGGTAAAGAAAATACCGAACTGAGCAGCAGCACCGAAGAGCATAAGCCACGGATTTTTAAGAAGCGGGCCGAAATCAATCATTGCGCCGATACCTATAAACAGCAAAAGCGGGAAAAGCTCATTTGCTATACCTGAATCATAAAGCACACTGATAGGCCCTGCCTCAGCACCGGGTTGAGTAATTGCGCCTGACCAAGGAAGGTTTACCAAAATAGTGCCAAAGCCCATTGGTAAAAGAAGTGTCGGTTCCATCTGTTTTGCGATTGCAAGATAAATGAGAAGCCCGCCGACTGCCCACATAAGCACCATTTGCCATTTTGTTTCGCCTATATTGGAAAACAAATTAGCAAATTCCTGCAAAACAGATACTTTTAAAAGTAGTGTTTCCATATTTTTCTCCTTAAATTAAATTGAAAATAAAAATAACGAGACCTTTATCGCAATCGATAAAAGTCTCGTTATAACTGAAAAATGTTCAGCAATGCACAGACCGGGTTTCCCGTCATGACGACCTATGCAACATTTGCAAAAAGCAAATGCTAACTACTCCCTTTTTTCGAGAAGATTATAATATAAAAAAATACAATTGTCAACTAAATATTATTTTGCCTTTGTTTCACAATAAAGGCAACGATATGTTCCGATATCGTCGGTAAGAGTAAAGATATGGTCAATATCCTCATTATTGCAAATGCAACGAGGGTTTGAACATTTTATAACATTTGTAAGAGTTTTTGGAAGCGAAAGAGTTTTTTTCTCAACGCTTTTACCGTTTTTGATTACATTAACGGTAATATTTTTATCAATATAGCAAAGCACATCAAGATTGATATCAATAAGTTCATTAATCTTAATTATATCCTTTGCACCCATTTTTTCGCTTTTTGCGTTTTGAATAATAGCGACCTGACATTTAAGCTTATCAAGACGGAGTGTATTATAAACCTCCATACCTTTTCCTGCCGCAATATGGTCAAAAACAATACCGTTTTCTATTTCATCAATTTTCATTTGATTGTACCTGCCCATTCAAGAAGAGTTTTAATAAGCGCCATTCTTACATACTTGCCGTTGAGCGCTTGAACAAAATATTTAGCCCTTGGGTCATCGTCAACCTCTGTTGCGATTTCATTAACTCTCGGAAGAGGGTGCATAATTGTCAAATCCTCTTTAGCCGTTTTAAGCTTGTCAAGGTCAAGAATAAATGAGTCCTTAACTTTAAGATATTCATCTTCGGAGAAGAAACGTTCACGCTGAACACGAGTCATATAAAGCACGTCAAGCTCCGGCATAGCCTCCTCCATAGTTTCAACCTCTTTATATTCACTGCCTGATTTATCGAGAATATCCGTCTTAATATAATCAGGAAGTGCAAGTTCTTTAGGGGCAATAAGAACGAATTTAACATTCTTATATCTTGTCATAGCTTTGATAAGAGAATGAACGGTTCTGCCGAACTTAAGGTCACCGCAAAGACCTACTGTCATATTATCAAGCCTGCCCTTTTCTCTGAAAATAGTTAAGAGGTCGGCAAGAGTTTGAGTCGGGTGAGAATGACCGCCGTCACCTGCATTAATAATAGGTACGCCGCTTTTAAAGCTTGCTACTCTCGGTGCACCTTCAAGAGGGTGGCGCATTGCAATAATATCGGCATAACAGGATACCATTCTGACAGTATCCTCAACCGTTTCACCCTTTGATGCAGATGAACTTGCCGCCTCGCTGAATCCCAAAACATTGCCGCCGAGTTCCATCATAGCAGCCTCAAACGAAAGACGTGTTCTTGTTGACGGCTCAAAAAACAGTGTAGCAAGTTTCTTTCCATCACAAACGTGAGCATATTTTTCTTTATTATTAATAATATCTATCGCAGTAGAGATAATGCCGTCTACTTCTTCAAGCGATAAATCTGTTGTGTCAAGCAAATGTCTCATTTGAGCACTTCCCTTCTATTATTCCTTTGCGCCGTTTACAGCAAGATACGCTTTTATTCTGTCAACATTTTCTTTATTTGCTTCGTCCTCTTCAAGATATTCGATAATATCATATACGTCTACAACCGAATATACAGGGAAGCCAAACTCATCTGTCACCTCAGCCATAGCACTCTTTTCGCCCTGACCTTTTTCCTTACGGTCAACCATAACAAATGTAGCCTTAACATTAACGCCGTCAAGCTTTGAAAGAATAGCCATACTCTCTCTGATAGCAGTTCCTGCAGTGATAACGTCCTCAACAATAACAACGTCCTCGCCTGCCTGCGGTTTATAGCCAACAAACACACCGCCTTCGCCGTGGTCCTTTTCCTCCTTACGGTTAAAGAAGAACGGCACATCAAGACCGTCTTTTGCAAGTGCAACGGCAACCGAAACAGCAATAGGAATACCCTTATAAGCCGGACCGTAAAGAACCGACTTCTTATTTCCTACCTTTTCAAAATAAGCCTTTGCATAAAACTCGCCGAGTTTTTGAATTTGCTCGCCTGTTTTAATATCGCCCGCATTGATGAAATAAGGAATTTTTCTGCCGCTTTTAGCAGTAAAATCGCCAAACTTCAATACTCCTGCATCCTCTAAAAACTTTATAAATTCTCTTTTATATCCTTCCATTGGTATCTCCTTATCCTACAAATTCCTTAACGCATCTTCTGTAAGCCGCAACAGGGTCTGCCGCTGCGGTAATAGGTCTGCCGACTACGATATAGTCAGAGCCGATTTCTTTAGCTTTTTCAGGAGTTGTAACACGAACCTGGTCGCCCACATCGCCGTCTGCAAAGCGAACACCCGGTGTAACCGTCATAAACTCCTTGCCGCAATTATCCTTAACCATACCTGCCTCAAGAGGAGAACAAACAACTCCGTCAAGCCCTGCTGCCTTAGCATTTTGAGCATATTTTACAATTGTATCATTAATAGACGCATTTATGAGAAGTTCATTTTGCATACGTTCCTCACTTGTTGAGGTAAGCTGAGTTACGGCAATAAGAAGCGGTCTTGTGCCATCTGCTCTTGTAAGTCCTTCAAGCGCAGCTTTCATCATATCAACAGTACCTGACGCATGAACGTTAGTCATATCAACATCAAGTTTTGAAAGAACAGCCATAGATTTTTTAACGGTATTAGGGATATCGTGAAGCTTAAGGTCAAGGAAAATCTTATGACCTCTTTTCTTAATCTCCTTAACTATTGACGGACCCTCGGCATAGAAAAGCTCCATACCGATTTTAACAAAAGGTTTTTCCTCGGTAAACTTATCGAGAAAATCAAAGGTTTGCTGTGCGCTTGAAAAGTCGCAAGCAACAATAACGTCCTTACCCATTAATCAATCACTCCTATAATATCACTTAATTTATTAATACCGAGCTTTTCACATTCAGTAGGAAGAGCCTCGATAATATCCTTGCAAGCGTAGGGGTTTACAAGATTTGCCGCCCCTACCTGAACAGCAGTTGCGCCTGCCATCATCATTTCAATTACATTTTTTGCGCTCGACACACCGCCGCAGCCCATAACAGGAATATTACAAGCCTTTGCAACCTGATAAACCATTCTGACTGCCACGGGGAAAATAGCGTCGCCGCTGAATCCGCCCATTTTGTTGGCAATGACGCTCTTACGTCTTTTAAGGTCAATACGCATACCGAGCATAGTATTTATAAGGCAAATGCCGTCTGCGCCTGCATCTTCGCAAGCCTTTGCGATTGAAACAATATCTGTCACATTAGGCGAAAGTTTGATAAACACAGGCTTAGTTGTTACATCTTTAACAGCCTTGGTTACCTGTGCCGCACATTCAGGTGAAGTTCCAAAACTCATTCCGCCGCCGTGAACATTAGGGCAGGAAACATTAACTTCTAATATGCCGACTTGCTCCTCTTTATCAAGAAGCGAACAGGTATAAGCGTAATCATCAACCGAAAAGCCGGACACATTTGCAATAACAGGTTTATGGAAATATTCTTTCATTTCAGGCAGTTCGTGCTCAATAACGTGGTGAACACCCGGATTTTGAAGTCCAACGGCATTAATCATACCCGACGTACATTCTGCTATTCTCGGAGTAGGATTGCCGAAACGAGCATCCTTAGTAGTGCCCTTAAACGAGAATGAGCCTAAAATGTTGATATCATAAATATCCTTAAATTCCTTGCCAAATCCGAAAGTACCCGAAGCCGGAACAACCGGATTATCCATTTCAAGCCCTGCAAGATTTACAGTTAAATCTACCATATAATCTCCTCCTTAACAAGAACGGGACCGTCCTTACATATACGCTTATTGCCGTATTTTGTTTTGCAGGAGCAACCCATACAGGCACCAAAGCCACAGCCCATTCTTTCCTCAAACGAGAACTGACCTGAGCATTGCGTTTTGTCATAAACCGCCTTAAACATAGGGAGAGGGCCACAGGTATAAAAATAATCGTAATCATCTGGAAAAGCGTCAGTTACAAAGCCTTTAACGCCGTATGAACCGTCAACAGTCGCAACAAAAACGTCAACACCAAGTGCCTTGAATTCATTTTCATAAAAAACCTCGTCCTTAGTGTTAAAGCCAAGAACAACGCAAGGCCTCTGCCCTGATTCGATAAGCTTTTTAGCAAGAAAATACATTGGCGGAACACCGACGCCGCCGCCGATAAGAAGCGGCTTAGTCGATTTTGAAATATCGTAACCGTTGCCAAGACCTGTGAGCACATTAAGCATTTTTCCTATTTTAAGATTGCTCATCTGCTCAGTGCCTTCGCCGACCACCTTATATATAATTGTGATAACATTTTCTTCGCAGTCGCAAACAGAGATAGGACGGCGCAGAAATTTGCCATCAAGCTTGATATTTACAAATTGACCCGGTGCGGTGATATGAGAAGTATCGCCCTCAAGCCTCATTTTATAAACATCTTTAGCTATTTTTTCATTAGATAAAATCTTATAGTCACTTTCAAAAAACATATATAATTATTCCTCGTCAATTGTTGATACGCCGAGTGTAATCTCCTCAAGAACGTCAAGAAGCACCTTAACGGTATCAAGTGAAGTGAACATTGTTACATTATTTTCTACTGCCGCACGTCTGATTTCAGAGCCGTCGGAATGTGAATCGCCGGCATTTATATCAATAGTGTTGATAACGTAAGCGATATGGCCTTGACGAAGTGCTTTAAGAATTTCATCGCTGTCATCAAGAGTAAGCTTTGCACGTACCTTGGTGCGAATACCGTGATTTTTAAGATATTTGGCGGTTCCCTCTGTTGCTTCAATATTAAAGCCAAGGTCATAAAAACGCTTAATAAGAGGGAGCGCAGCCGGTTTATCCTGATCGGCAATAGTTACAAATACAGTACCGTAGTTTGCAACGTTCATACCCGATGCCTGAATAGCCTTATAAAGCGCACGTGTAAGCGACTTGTCATAGCCGATTGCCTCACCTGTTGATTTCATTTCAGGAGAGAGGTATGTATCCATTCCCTTAAGCTTAGAGAATGAGAAAGCAGGAGCCTTAACATACCAACGCTTTTTCTCCTCAGGGTAAACCTTATCAATTCCCTGTTCCTTGAGCGAATGACCCAAGATGACCTGAGTTGCGATATGAGCCATAGGAACGCTTGTTGCCTTTGAAAGGAAAGGAACCGTTCTTGATGAACGTGGATTAACCTCAATTACGTAAACGTCGTCATTATTATCGGCAATAAACTGAATGTTATAAAGACCGACAATGCCTATTGCCTTACCGAGCCTTACGGTATAATCAATAATTTTATCTTTAACATTTTGGGAAGCGGTAAAGGTTGGATAAATCGAAATAGAGTCGCCCGAATGAACACCGGTTCTTTCAACGTGTTCCATAATACCCGGAATAAATACGTCCTTGCCGTCGCAAATTGCGTCGACCTCAAGTTCACGGCCCATAATATATTTATCAACCAAAACCGGCTGTTCTGTATTAATTTCAACGGCAGTTTGGAGATAATGACGAAGTGACTCCTCATTGGCAACAATCTGCATTGCACGTCCGCCGAGAACGAACGAAGGCCTTACAAGAACAGGATAGCCGATTTGAGCGGCAACCCTTACACCCTCTTCAATATCGGTAACAGCAAGTCCCTTTGGCTGAGGAATACCGAGAGATTCCATAACCTTTTCAAAGCTGTCACGATTTTCAGCTCTGTCAATAGCCTCAACATCAGTACCGATAATAGGAACACCGAGTGCATCAAGAGGAGGTGCAAGGTTAATAGCAGTCTGACCTCCGAGTGATACAACAATACCAAGCGGATTTTCAAGAGTAATAACGTTCATTACATCTTCAACGGTAAGCGGCTCAAAATAAAGCTTATCGGAGGTTGTATAGTCAGTCGAAACAGTTTCCGGGTTATTATTGATAATAATTGCTTCATATCCTGCTTCACGGATTGACCAAATAGCGTGAACGGTTGAATAGTCAAATTCTACACCCTGACCGATACGAATAGGACCTGAGCCTAAAACAATAATTTTCTTTTTATCGGATACTACAGACTCGTTTTCTTCTTCATAAGTTGAATAGAAATAAGGAACGTATGAATCAAATTCGGAAGCGCAGGTATCAATCATTTTATATACAGGGAAAATATTATTTTCTTTTCTTAAATTGAACACTTCAGATTCGCTCATACCCCAAAGCATACCGATATATTTATCGGAAACGCCCATTTTTTTAGCGTCCTTAAGGGTTTGAATATCTTTAACATTTTCCTTAATAACATTTTCAAAATCAACAATGTTCTTAAACTTTTCAAGGAAGAACATATCAATTTTTGTAGCATTATAAATTCTGATTAAGTCGGTATTAAGCCTTATAAGCTGAGCGATGGCAAAAAGCCTGTCGTCAGTACCGTTTTTGATATATTTAAGAAGTTCGTCTTCTGTGTAAGTATCAAACTTCTTGCTGTAAAGGTGGCAAACTCCTGTTTCAAGCGAACGAATAGCCTTAAGCAGGCTTTCCTCCATAGTTCTGCCGATTGCCATAACCTCTCCGGTTGCTTTCATTTGAGTATTAAGAGTGTTATTAGCATCTGCAAACTTATCAAACGGGAAACGTGCAATTTTAGTTACAACATAGTCAAGAGTAGGCTCAAATGATGCAGGAGTGTTGGCAATAGGAATTTCGTCAAGGTGCATACCTACGCTGATTTTAGCCGAAACCCTTGCGATAGGATAGCCCGAAGCTTTAGAAGCAAGAGCAGACGAACGTGAAACCCTCGGATTTACCTCAATAAGATAATATTGGAATGAATGAGGGTCAAGGGCAAACTGAACATTACAGCCACCCTCAATTTTAAGCTCACGGATAATGCGAAGTGCAGAATCACGAAGCATTTGATATTCTTTATTAGTAAGCGTTTGCGACGGAGCAACAACGACCGAGTCACCTGTATGAACACCGACAGGGTCGATATTTTCCATATTACAAATTGTGATAGCGGTATCGTTGGCGTCACGCATTACCTCATATTCAATTTCCTTATAGCCCTTAATACTCTTTTCAACAAGGACCTGATGAACCGGAGAAAGCGCAAGCGCATTTTTCATCATTACCATAAATTCTTCTTCATCATCGGCAAAACCGCCGCCTGTACCGCCAAGAGTAAAAGCAGGACGAAGAACAACAGGGAATCCAATTTCTTTTGCAGCCTTAAGACCGTCCTCAAGGTTTTCGGCAATTTCACTTGGAAGAACCGGCTCGCCGAGGCTTTCGCAAAGTTCCTTAAAAAGCTCTCTGTCCTCTGCTCTTTCGATTGCTTCAAAATTAGTACCGAGTATTTCAACGTCACATTCCTTAAGCACGCCTTTTTTAGCAAGCTGAACTGCAAGGTTAAGACCTGTCTGGCCGCCGAGTGACGGTAAAATAGCGTCAGGTCTTTCGTGACGGATAATTCTTGCAACATATTCAAGATTAAGCGGCTCCATATACACCTTATCGGCAATATCTGTATCCGTCATAATAGTTGCAGGGTTAGAGTTGATAAGCACAACCTCGTAGCCCTCTTCTCTAAGAGCAAGACAAGCCTGTGTACCTGAGTAGTCAAATTCAGCAGCCTGACCTATAACAATAGGACCTGAGCCGATTACAAGTATTTTATGTATATCAGTTCTTTTTGGCATATCAGTCTTCCTCCTTTTGCATTAATGCAATAAATTCATCAAATAAGTATGCGCTGTCCTGCGGACCGGGTGCGCTTTCAGGGTGGTATTGAACAGAGAACAGCTTGTCCTTTTCACACTTAACACCCTCAGCCGTATCATCAAGAAGATTTACGTGGGTAAGTTCAAGGTCTGTGCCGTCAAGAGATTTAACATCAACGGCGTATGAATGGTTTTGAGAAGTAATTTCAAGCTTGCCTGTTTCAAGATTTTTAACAGGGTGGTTACCGCCTCTGTGGCCGAATTTCATTTTAAATGTTTTAGCACCGAGAGCCAAAGAAATCATTTGATGACCAAGACAAATTCCGAAAATAGGAAGCTTGCCTCTAAGTTCTCTGACAACATTGATTACAGTCTGAACGTCCTCCGGATTACCGGGACCGTTAGAAAGGAACAAGCCGTCCGGACTCATTTTAAGTATTTCCTCACTTGTAATATTATAAGGAACAACAGTTACGTTACAGCCCTTTTCATTAAGCTTGCGAATAATATTATGCTTAATACCGCAGTCAATAGCGACAACATCGTATTTATGGTTAGGAGTTCTTGAATACCAACGCTTTTTGCAGCTTACACGTGAAACCATATCAGTAGGAATTATATACTCTCTGACTTTCTTTAAAGCTTCCTCATAAGGCACATTTGCATCGCAGATTATAACCTTTTGCGAGCCCTCGTCGCGAATAATTCTCGTAATCATTCTTGTATCAACGCCGCTGATAGCAGGAATGTCATATTCCACGAGTACCTCATCAAGTGTCTTTGTATAACGGAAGTTTGACGGCAAATCGTTATACTCCCTTACAATAAGACCGCCCATAGTCGGCACTTTTGTTTCATAATCCTCATCGGTCATACCGTAGTTGCCGATAAGCGGATATGTCATACACACCATTTGGTCCGTATAGCTTGGGTCAGATACAATTTCCTGATATCCTACCATTGAAGTATTAAAAACAATTTCGTTAATCGCTTCTTTATCTGCGCCAAAACCGTAACCGTAAAATTCTTTACCGTTTTCAAGCACAATTTTTTTGTTATAAGGCTTCATAAACAATTTCTCCTTTATATATTGTTAAAAGGTTTTCACCCTGCAGTTTCCAATCCTGAAACGGTGTTGCACGACCCATAGTTACAAATTTTTCAGGGTCAACGCACCATTCTTTATCTATATCAAGCAGTGCCAAATCGGCAGGAGCGCCTACTTCAATTTTACCGCCCGAAATATCAAAAATCTCTCTCGGTTTAACCGACATCATATCAATCAATTTTTCAAGAGAAATAACGCCCGTTTTGACAAGCTTTGTATTAAGTACACCGAATGCCGTTTCCAAACCGACAACGCCCATAGCCGAGCCTTTAAGCCCTTTTGACTTTTCTTCCTTAGAATGAGGAGCATGGTCGGTTGCAATAACATCAATCGTGCCGTCTTTAACACCCTCAATAAGAGCATTCATATCCTCTCGGTTTCTAAGCGGCGGATTCATTTTAAACCTGCCGTCCTCCTGCAAGTCCTCATCGCACATAGTCAAATAATGCGGGCCTGTTTCACACGTAACTTTAACCCCACGAGCCTTAGCCTTACGGATAATATCAACGCTTTCCTTAGTTGAAATATGGCACACGTGATATCTGCATCCCGTTTTTTCTGCAAGCTTGCAGTCACGCTCAATCTGCGCCCATTCACTCTTTGAGCAGATACCCTTATGGCCGTGCTCCTTGCAATATACCCCGTCGTGAATATAGCCGCCTTTGAGCAAATCATTAACCTCGCAGTGAGCTGAAATAATCTTATTAAGCTTAGCACACCGTGCCATAGCCTCCTCCATAAGTTCGCCGGTTTGAACACCTGTTCCGTCATCGGAAAAGCCGACAACCTTATCAGCCATTGATTCAAAGTCAACAACCTCGCCCTCGCCTTTTCTGCCTTTGGTAATTGTGCCGAAAGGAAGAACGTCAATAACTGCATCACGCTCAATTATATCTGTTTGAGCCTTAAGATTTTCGGGGCAATCGGGAGCCGGGTTAAGATTAGGCATTGTGCAAAGAGCCGTATACCCTGCCCTTGCCCCTGCCATAGAGCCTGACTTAATTGTTTCTTTATAAGAAAAACCGGGCTGACGTAAATGTGTATGAACATCCACAAAGCCCGGTATCAAAAAATATTTATCCAATGCGTCAATTACTCTATCGGCACCATTTGAAGAAATAGTGCTGGAAATCTCGGTAATAATCCCGTCGGTTATGAAAACATCTGACTTTTTAAATTCATCGGCAATAAAACATAGTGCATTTTTAATCAGCAATGTCATAAACCACAGTCCTTTCTTTATCCTTGTAATTATAATATATTTATTGCTTTTAGTCAACATTAAAATATTCAATATATCTATTTACTTTAAAAAATTTATGTTATATAATTGAAATGATTTTTTCTTAAACATTCAGTATTAAACGCAGGTGAGAATATGATTAAGATTTTACAATTCGGCGAGGGTAATTTTTTAAGAGCATTTTCAAACAGTGTTATTGAAAGGTTTAACAATCCGTTTATCGACCATAAGCTGCTTGACATAAGCTTAAATTCAGTAGCAAAATTCAAAGCCCGTTGTCTTTGCTCTTTGCTTGATTATTATAATAAGTTCGGCAAAATTCCGAGTGTTTTATCATTTTCCTTTGCTGCATTAATCAATTTTTATGAGGATTTTGAAAATAAAGATTATCCTGTAAACGACGTTGAAAGTGTGCTTTATTTCTTTAAAGCCAAACACAATGACATCGTTTTTGACGTTTTGGCAAATATCGGCTTTTGTGGTGAGGATTTGACAAAAATCGACGGTCTTTATAAAAAGGTCAAGCTTTTAAACGATATTCCCTTTGGGCACAAGGTACTTTTAAACGATTTGAAAAACGGCGAGAATATTATCAAATACGGCAATCCTATCGGTCATTTGACAATTGATTGTAAAAAAGGCGAGCATTGCAAAAAGCAAGGGTTAAATCTCTTGACGGGACCGGGAAATGATATTGTATCAACAACCAATTTGACTGCGGCAGGCGCAAATATAATATTATTTACAACAGGCAGAGGGACTCCGCTCGGTGCAAGCGTGCCGACAATTAAAGTAGCCTCTAACTCCCGCCTTGCAAAAAGAAAAAGCAATTGGATTGACTTTAATGCAGGCGAATTGATTAAAAGCAATGACTTTGAAAATATGACCGAGGAAATATTCAAGCTATTAATTGATATCGCTTCAGGCAGGCAGACAAAGAACGAGCAAAACGGATACAGGGACATATCCATTTTTAAAGACGGAGTTATAATGTAAATAAAAAATGATAAAAAGGTACAAATGAACACGCCTAAACCTGCCGCTAAAAAGCCTGAATAAGATGCGAAAGCTTCCGACTCAAAAGCACCTATCAGCAAAGACAGAGCTGTTATATTAAAAGAAGTATTAAAGAAATTTCAAAATTCAGAAAACCAAGAATAACGAAAAAACATAAAAAGCGCAAATGAACATAAAAATTCATTTGCGCTTTTATTATGCACCGATATTTATTTGTGGGTAAATATCCTGCAAAGAATAGTAAACCTTTTTAAGCCTTTGATTTAATTTAACATCTTTTACCGCCGAAAATTTTGCATTTTCAAGTTTAATTTACCTGTTAATTCAATAAACTATTTGTAAATTATAATTTCTCAAAATATAAAACCCACTCACAAAGTGAGTGGGTTAATTTGAATATCTAATTAAAATTAGAGAGCAGCCTTTGCTGATTCAACAAGTGCTGTAAAAGCAGTTGGGTCAGAAATAGCGATTTCAGAAAGCATCTTTCTGTTAAGGTCGATACCTGCCTTCTTAAGACCGTTCATAAATGTTGAATAGTTAGTACCGTTTGCCTTACAAGCAGCAGAAATACGAGTAATCCAAATTCTTCTGAAATCTCTCTTCTTCTGCTTTCTGCCGATGTATGCATACTGTCCGCTCTTCATAACAGCCTGCTTAGCTGTCTTGAAAAGTCTGTGCTTTCCGCCGAAGTAGCCCTTAGCTGCCTTTAATACTTTTTTTCTTCTTTTACGAGTTGCCATAGCACCCTTAATTCTTGCCATATCTATATACCTCCGAGTTAATGTTAATGCCTAAATATTTAAGCAAAGTTCTTCTTATTTATAAGGAACAAGTCTCTTGCATTGCTTTTGGTTTGTAACGTCAGCAACTGCTGTCTTGCGAAGATTTCTCTTACGCTTTGTTGACTTCTTAGTAAGAATGTGTGAGGTATAAGCATGTGCACGCTTTACCTTGCCGCTCTTTGTTGTCTTAAAACGCTTCTTTGCGCCGCTGTGTGTTTTAATTTTTGGCATAATTTATTCCTCCGTATAATTATTTACTTGCCTTAGGAGACAAAAACATAAGAATCTGCCTGCCGTCGAGTTTAGGAGCCTTATCAACATTTGCTTCTTCCTCAAGCGATGCTGCAAAGCGCTTCATATTTTCAATACCAAGGTCTGAATGAGTCATCATTCTGCCCTTAAGACGAATAGAAACCTTTACTTTATGGCCTGATGCGAGAAACTTTTTAGCCTGATTAACTTTAGTGTTGAAGTCGCCGACGTCAATAGTAACGGAAAGACGAATTTCTTTAGTTTCAACCTGCTTTTGATTTTTGCGATTTTCCTTTTCACGCTTAGCCTGCTCATAACGGAACTTAGAATAGTCCATAATTTTGCATACAGGAGGCTTAGCCTGAGGAGCAATCTTAACTAAATCAAGCCCTTTGGTTTCAGCAATATGAAGCGCATCACTTGCACTCATAATACCAAGCTGCTCACCGTCGGCTGAAATAACACGTAATTCCTTGTCTTTGATTTCGCTATTAATCTGTTGAGTTTCCTTGCTGATAAAAAACACCTCTTAAATAAAATTAAAGTGTGAACGCAGAACACGCTCACACTTCAATAATTAATTAACAAATAAATTATTGCCCTTTTCGCCAAGCTGAAGGGGAGAACGATGCGTTCTTCTTTATTGCGGATATATATTAACATACCCCCACCCATTTGTCAATACAAATTTTAGATTTAATTTATAAATTTTATTGCCAAGGATATTTCTGCTTTAGAGTTTCAAATTCCGAATTAGATTTTGCAAAATGGAACTTTTTTTCCAAATCCGAGAAGAAATAATAATAATCTGTATCATTATGCTCAATTACTGCATTGATATTGTCAACACCCGGATTGCAAATAGGTCCGCTCGGAAGCGCTTTGCATTTATAAGTATTATAAGAAGCAACAACCCCGTCGCTAAATCCGTTTTCCCTTAGCTTATTGCCGTAAAAAATAGTGACGTCACTTTGAAGCTGCTGACCGATATTTAATCTGTTAACAAAAACGGAAGCAATATTTTCGGCAACGCCGTCGCCAAGCGTTTCTTTTTCAACAATCGAAGCAAGAGTTACAAGTTCATAAAGCGACATACCGTTTTCATCACAATAGCTTTTCCATTTATCGGTGATTTTGCCGTCAAACGTTTCAAGCATTGTTGCCACAACGTCACTTGCCTTGCTGTTTTCTGCTAAATCGTATGTTGCGGGAAACAAAAATCCCTCAAGCTGATAAGCAACGTTCTCGCTCATATATGCATCATTTAAAAATTCGCAATCATAGTCATTCTTATTTTTGCAGGCGTCAAGAAAATCGGACTTTTTACAGATATTGTTTTTCTCCATAGTCTCGGCAATATCAAAAACAGTATATCCCTCAGGAATACAAACAGAAACGCTTTTATGAGATATATCGGGATTTTGAAGTTTTTTTGCAATATCCTCATAACTCATAGACGAAGTCATTCTATATTCTCCGTTTATATAGCTAAACTTAGGATAATGCTTATCCATCCACCAATTCCAAACGGTATCGTTTTTGATAATGCCGTTTGATTTAAGTTTTTCACCTATTTGGTAAGCAAAATCGTCCTTTTCAATAACAAGATTATATTCGGTTTTAGTATTTCTGTTGCCGTTCACATCGCTTTGAACATAGGTGTATCCGACATAAGCGCCGATACCCAAAAGAACAAGCACGAGAACAATTATTAAAGCTATACCTGCCCTGCTTTTATTCTTCGACATTAAAATCTCCTTTATCAATACACATAGGTGTGTGAGCTATTCCTCTATCAATAAGTTCAGTGCCGCAAATGCGAAATCCAAGCTTTTCGTAAAAATTAACGGCATGGTTTTGAGCATCAACATAAACTCTGTCAGCACCTGCCTCAATAGACTTAGCAACAACGGCATTAACAATCTGTGCACCGTATCGCCTTCCCCTGTAATCCTTAAGAACGGCTATTCTGCCGATTTTAAGTCCCTTCGGAATTTCGCTTATTCTGGCAGTTGCCACGGCGCTGTTGCCGTCAAAAAGAAGAGCAAAGAGCGACCTTTTATCAAGTTCGTCAAACTCCTCTTCCCCTTTTATATTCTGTTCATACATAAAAACCTGCATTCTTATGCTTTTTACCAGCATAAAATCAGGGTCACTGTATAATACAAATTTAACCTCAGCCATTAATCTTGTGCACCTTTAGCATATTTGTTGTACCTGACATACCAAGCGGAATACCTGCCGTAATTACAACTGTGTCGCCTTTTTTTGCCGCACCTGCCTTAACTGTAACGTCAACCGCATGGTCAAAAAGTTCATCAGTGTTGTCCTTAAGCTGACACAAAACAGGCTTAACACCCCAACTAAGTGAAAGCTGACGCCATACCTTTTGATTAATAGTTGCGCCGACAATATCCGTTTGCGGTCTGAATTTTGAAATCATACGAGCGGTAGTGCCACTCTTTGTAACAGTAATAATTGCAGAAGCGTTAAGGTCATGAGCAGTTGTAACCGTAGCATGGCTTATAGCCGAAGTAATATCCTTGCCTCCGCTTTCGGGATAAAAGTTATCAAATTCCCTTTTATAGTCAATATCGCCTTCGGTAGTAAGAGCAATTGAAGTCATCGTTTGAACAGCCTCAACAGGATGCTTGCCGACTGCGCTTTCACCGGAAAGCATAATTGCGCTTGTGCCGTCATAGATAGCATTTGCAACATCGGTAATTTCCGCTCTTGTAGGACGGGGGTTGTTAATCATTGATTCAAGCATCTGAGTTGCGGTAACAACAATTTTACCTGCGTCATAAACTTTTCTTATAATCATTTTTTGAATAGCAGGAATACGCTGGAAGTCAATTTCAACACCCATATCGCCTCTTGCGACCATAATTCCGTCAGAAGCGGCAATAATTGAATCAATGTTATTTACACCCTGCACATTTTCAATTTTTGAAATAATTTTAACGTCTTTCCAGCCGATGGCGTCAACAAAGTTACGAAGAATAGTAACATCGGTTGCACTGCGGATAAACGATGCGGCGATGAAATCAAAATCGTGAGCTGCGCCGAATTTAAGATCATTCATATCCCTTTCGGAAAGATAAGGCATATTAAGGTCGACACCGGGAACATTAACACCCTTGTGGTTGGTTAAAAGTCCGCCGTCAATAACTGTGCAGTGAATATCGCTGCCCTTAACACAATCGACCTTCATTGAAATAAGACCGTCATTAATAAGAATAACCGTTCCGGGCTTAACATCACGAGGAAGCCCTTCGTAATTAACAAAGCTCTTTTTCTCGGTACCGAGGCATTCCTTGGTAGTTAAAACAAACTTATCACCCTCGTTAATTGTAACACCGTCGGGATTTTCAAAATCACCGAGACGAACCTCAGGGCCTTTAGTATCAAGTAAGGTTGCAACGGGAGCATTAAGCTTTTCCCTTACGGCAATAACCTCTTTAAGCCTTTTTTCATGGTCCTCATATGCACCGTGGCTGAAATTAAATCTTGCTACATTCATTCCTGATAAAATCATTTTCTCAAGTATTTGAGGATTATCGGTAGCAGGACCCAACGTACAAATAATCTTAGTTTTTTTCATTTTATCATTATCTCCATAGTTAAAAATCAAAATTTTGAAAAAGGCGTCTAAAACAATCCGCAATATAAAGGCAAAACCTTCCTCGATAGTATAATAACACAAAAATATAAAAATGCAATATTATTTTTGCATTAAACAATAATATTAAAAAAACAGAGCAATTACTCAAAAGAATAATTGCTCTGAAAAATCATTGGATTTTAGTAATTTTCGCCGGGGATATTATCAAGCACATCACGTGGGAAGAATACGCTTGAGCCGCCTGTTGCCATATCCGTACCGGAATCGTCAAGATCGTAATTAAACAAATCTTCTTTTGCACGATTATATTCATCCTCGGATACAAGGAATATACTTCCGCTTTCTGCAAGATGAAGGTCAATAGTTCTCCAATTTTCAAATCTGTGCAAATTGAAGTAATAAGCGTTATCCTCAATAGTATTTGCAATACCGCAGCCCCAAATTTCCTGATACCAACCGTCGAAATCGAGGTTGCCGTTAGGAGCATAGAACAATGCGCCGAGCTTGCCGTAACCTGCAAAATAATTTATATCGCCCTGATATGAGCAAATTGCATTAGGAAGCTGTTTTGCATTATATGCTGCATTTTCCGTATTTGAATACACATTGAAGAGATTTACGTCACCCTTGTTTGCAACAAGATATGTTAAACGAATATCAACAGTTGTGTAAATATTAATATTGTTATCAGCATAAAGGAGAACAGGGAATGAAGTATTACCGTCCTGCGAAGAAGTGCCACGGCTGTCAAATCCTGCATAACTTGTGTCGCCCTTAATTGAAGAAATATTCAAATTAAAGCTGTTAGCCGTACAGGTGAAATCGTGGCCGAGATATACAAGCGCATCCTGCCTGAATATGCACTGACCCTGAACGAGGCAATCGTATGTACCCATAAGGGACGCATTCTTATTAAGAGTTAACGAACCAAGAGTGTAAATACTGCCCTGCTTAGGAGAGAAAGTATCTTTAATTGTATAATTAAATTTCTTAAGCGCATCAAGAATATCGCCCCAAAGCGAGCCGTCTGAGTCGCTGACATAAGGCTTATGCTTATAGGTTGCATTCTTAAAGGTTTCAGGCATTACCCACATATCCGCATTATGCCTTAATGTGAGATACTTAGGAGTGAATACGTAATTACCTACCGTAACCTGAGAATAAGCATATTCAAAGATTTGACCGGTATATGAAACAAGTGATTGACCGATAAAGAAGTTGCCGCCCTTTGCAAGGTCTGAGCTATCCTCCTCAAGTTCCTTTTGAGCATTAAGGCTGTCATTGTCAAGGTTGCTGTTTGTGCTGTCCTGACCTGCGTCTGTACTGCCGCTTGTCTTATCACCCTCACTTGATGAGCCGTCGCCGCTGTCAGTACTTGTATCATACTTAGGCTCTTCACCTTCAGTTACGCCGTGAGCCGTTTGCTCCGTTACTTTATTGCCGTTTATCGTTCTTACATAATCGCCGTATTTGCCAAGTTCGATATATGAAAGAGCAGTAAAGTTGCCGCCGACTGCAACGGTTGTGCAATCACGAAGCTTAATCCATGATGTTGAAGCCTGCAAACTTCCGCCAACGTGGAATTCACTATATGAACCGCCCTCAATAGACGTAAGTGCTTTAAGCTTTTTGCCGACATAAATTTTAGCATCGTGACGCAGAGTTAAATATTTATTACTGATGTAATCGTCCTTAACCTTAAGAGTAGTTGAAGCATAAAGCTTAGTATACTTTCCGCTTTCAAAATTACCGCCGACATAAGTGTATCCCGCATTTGCAAAGGTATATGTTTTAAGGCTGTCGCCCTTAGTCCAGAACTTGCCGTCAGCAACCGCCGCCTGGCTTCTGTCCTCGTCATCATCAAGAAGCGATTTACCTATTTCAACATAATCGTTGCCTTTGAAATTGCCTGCGATATAGTTCTTTGTCATATCACGCATCTTTGCGGTATCACGAACAAACATACTGCCGTTTACAATAATTTTAGAGCAGATGTTTTCATCAAGGCATTGGAAAACAAAAAGCTTATAATCGTCACTATTCAAAAGGTTTTGAATATTAGCCTTGATTGTTCCGTTCTCAATTGCTTCCAAAATACCGTCTAACGTACTTGTGTCATTAAGCTTTTTGTTGCCTGCTACCGCAAGAGTAACATTTTGTTTCATATAAAGCTTGGAGTTGGCATACATTGAGCCGCCGACATAAACGTTTGAATTAGAATAAATATCTGTATCACGAGTATTATTTTCAGGTACCTTTGATGCAGATGAAGTCCAAAGAGAAGCGCCGATAGTATTGCAAAGCATATTGCCGCCTACATAGAAATAAGCACTTCTGTATTTTTTAGGGTCTTTATTAAATTCATCCCTATATGAACGATTATCATCGCAGAATGAATAGAACGTTGCATCAAGAGCGGAATAAGAGAACATTTCAATATTAATCTTTGTGCTTCGCCTTGACTGATAGTCGCCGCCGACCATAAAGATACTGTTATTACCCGTAGCAATACCGGCACCGCCGAAGCAATCGCCGCCTATAAAGGTATTCGAGAAATTGAATGCCCAAATAGCGGTAGCGTAATAAGCATTTGCACGGTTACAATAATCAAGCAAATCGCCGCCGATATAAGTCTTGCCCATTGTGAAATACGAGCCTGCATTACCTGCCAACTTACTAGAGCCGAGTTTTAAGTCTCCGCCTACATAAACGGTAGCGTTTTTATACTCAGCACCGTCAATCTTTTCAAAGCCGTTCATAAATGACATCGACTTGCTGTTTCTCCATTTTGGGCTGTTAACTGTATTTTGATCAACGTTAATCTTATTCATTTCAACATTTCCGGCAGCCGCAAATGAGCCAAGATTGATTGTAACGATACCGTAGGTATAATCACCGCCGCAATCAAATACAGAATTTTCACCGTTATAAAATGCATTTGAATTAAGGTCAACTGTACCGCCGAAATGCGCCTTAGCATTCTTGAAGTTGATAAATGCTGTGTCACACATAATTGCGCTGCCGGGCATATCGCACCAGCCTCTTACTCTCATACCGGCATTAGAGTAAATTTCTCCGAAGTTTTGAACATAACCGTAAAATTTAAGGTCGTTTGTTCCACCGATATAAAGATAAGCGTCAACAGTACCGATTGTTTGACCATTTTTAAGCGAATAACCCGTTCTCATATCATTGTCTTCGCCGTCACGGTCTGAAATATATTTAGTTTTGTTCCAATCAACATTAAGATTTCCGAGAATATAAAGCTTGCCGTAGTTATAAACAACGCTCGCCATATTAACATCTCCGCCGATACCAAGCGAGCCTGATTTTACAAACAAAGCATTGCCGTCCGGCAAGGTGACGCTTCCGCTTATATTAGCCGAGCCTGAAATAACCGAAAGCGATACACCTCTGTTAGGCATACCGTCAAGTTTGTTGTTACCTTTGATAGTAATGCTGTTTTCAATATTAACAATACCTCTTGTATGAAGAGCACCTTTTAATGTAAGTGATTTTGAAGCATTAGCCGCAATAAATGTATCGGCATTATCACTCGTGAAAGCTATTTCAGGGTCGTTCTCCGAGCCGGCGCTGTTGACGATATCAAGACCGCCCATAAGATACATCTTACCGCCGTTTGAAATCTTAGCCGCACTTATGCTAATAAGGTAAGAGTCACTTCCCAATTCAGTAACACCTTTAACAAACAGATAACCGCCGTCATCAACCTTAAGAGATGATAAAACAGTAAGATTACCGTTATGAGTTATGTGACCGAATTTCTTAATATGAAGCGAATTTAAAACCTTATCTCCCGTATTGTTTGCGACATATAAGCCATTTATTGTGATATTAATAGTCTTATTTAATGCTGTGTTTCCATCAACCTGGCCGATGGTATGCTTGCCGTTTGAGAAAAATTCGCTCAAATTGTTTGCATCTGTACTTTCAACATTAACAACATTAGTTGTCCATACCGGGGCAAGAGACCAGAATTTAGAGCCGCTGTTAATACTGATGCTGTTGCAGGAATTTTGCGAACCGTCGCCGACAATCATATATGAATTGTCATTCAATGTAACAGATGCACCGCCTAAGCCGTTTGTAGTAAGATGATTTGCAACATACAGCTTTGAAGCAGAATTAACACTAATTGTGCTGTTAGATGAAAGATATCCCAAAACGATTAAAGTATGGGAATCAGACAGGTTAATTGCACCGTAAGACATAGTCATATTACCGCCTACAAGTGTTAAACCGCCGTTATTGCCGACAAAATTATTACTAATGCTCAATGAGCCGTAAAGATAAAGTGAACCTGCATTAATAAATTGTTTTGAAAAGCTCAAATATGAATTGGTAGTTGTTTGAGCAAACGTACCGTCACCTAAATAAACACGTGAATTAGGCTGTTCGTTGGTAAATTCGTCAATTTTTGAGGAAAGAGCATTTATATAACCGTCTTTAGTCGTACCGTTTGCGCCAAAAATGCTTACGGTTGAGCCTTGACCGCCATTATCGGAATAAAGCTTAAACCTTCTGCCAATTGTGCTTGTAACAACACCCGTTACATACAATTCGCTCGTACCCTTAACCTGAACTGCCTCATTAAAACTGCTCAATTTTGTTGTGGCAGCCTCAACATTTCCTGTGCAATAAAGCTTACCCGAATTAATTTTTAACGGATATGCAGTAATTACATCTGAGCAACTATATACAACACCTTCAATGTCAAAACCGGTTTGGCCGTTATTGCCCTTACCGTCTTTAAAAATACCATTGGCTTTAATATAGCCTTTTGCTACAAGGAAGCCGTCTCTTTCCACACAAACATAGCAGTTAAATATAATATCGCCCCAGCTTTCAAGACGGCAATGAACGCCGAATTGATTTACTTTATCATCAGTCTGAGTAAATGTAATACCGTTTGCCTGAATGATATTATTGGACGTAGCTCTAAGCCCCTTTGCGGTAAACGATGCATTGGCATAAACCTTGGCATGGCCCTCAAGCCAAACCAAATCGTTACACATAATAGCATTGTCAACATTAACAATTGAATTATCGTAAGCATTAATTCTGCCTGCAAATTCAGCGCCACCAGTTGCATAAAGCTTTGAATCGCCATGAAGATTGAGTGTACCGAGAAGAGCAACACCGTTTACTATGATTTTTGAACTTTGAAAAAGGTTTTGCTCATTCGTGGAATTCATACTGCCGCAAACAGATATAACACTGTCATTATACATATTAATGGTGCCTGTTTTTGCATTGCCGTTTACTGTAAGCGAAGTTCTGTTATTAAGAGTAGTTGTGCCTGAACATTCAAATGAATCAACAATAAGATTCATATCGTTATTTTCGGCATTGAACTTAGTACATTTAACGCTTCCGCCGAAATAATAGTTTGTATAAGTAAGGGACAGCTCGTGAGCCTCAAGATTACCGCCTATCTTAAATTCTCTTGAAGAATCAAGATTATGAGGAATTATAGCATTTCCGCCGCAATAAATCTTTTGGTTGGAGTCGCCGTCATAGCTCATATCGTTTGCGGTAATTTTGCCCTTAACATAAAGGCGAGCTCCGTCTTTCATAAACAGCTTGCCACAAGTAAGATTACCTGTAACAATTACAACGCTGTTTTTACGCATCTGAAGTTCACCGGTTAAAGTAAGATCACCATCAACAACAAAGGTACATTCGCTGTAACTGCCGGTAGTATAACCGCCGACATCAATATTATTTTTTACAACTACATCACCTACAACTACGCCGTAGCCGCCGGTTCTGCCTGATACACGCACCCAACCGGACCTTTTTAATCCGTTTGTAAGCCAATAATTCTTTTTTCCGTCAACTAAATACTGTTCATTACTGCTGCTTGTTACATTGAAGTCATCAAGCTTTGACGAGCCGTTACCGAAAGTAATTCCGCCGTTTGCCGTAACGGTATGATTATCATAATCAATCGTCGGCATATAATCGTTAATATTGAAAGAATTCGGCTTAGTAAGAGCAGTTGCCGTTTCCATATCAGGCTTAACGCTGTATGCTGAATCTACATAATCGTTAAATTCATGTCGCTTTGTATAATCGTTGCTGTCGCCGAGGAATACATCCTTTTTATTAGGAAGATATTGAGATGAAAGACGTTTATAAGTTGCATCATCCTTAACACTGTTATATTTTTCCGAAACAGAAATATCTTTTTCCTCAATTGTTTTTTTCTTAGCCTGAACACCGTCGTCGGCATATTTACCGCTGATTTCTTTATCATAATAGTTCTTATTTGCAACGTCTGCAAACTTATATGACTTTTTATATTCATCAACAAACTCACTCGGAGTTTTAAGTACGTCATTTGAATTATATAACGAATAACTGTTAAACTTAGTGTGAGCGTCGCCTTCAAGCTTAGTAAGACCGCTGCTCTTTGAAGCCATATTTTGAGTAAAGAAAGGAGAAGTATCTTTTTTAACTACGTCGCTGAAATCGGAATATGTCTTATCGTCATAGCTTGTTTTGTCAAGAATATCCTGAAGCTGGTCGCCGAGGTCTGCAACAGCCTTTCTTACTGTTACCTTTGCCGCAGTTGAGGTATAATCTCCCCTCTTTTTAAGTGAATTTGCAACAGACTTATTCGTCATACGGATAAAGTACGGTTTCAAATTCGGGGTAGTGATAAATCCGTTATCGCCAAGGCGCTGCTGGAACGTTTTATACATTGCATATTTTGCGCCTATAGCCGTAGCGTTGCTGTCGTAATCGGAGCCTACTGTATCGCTTCGTGTTTTTGCATAGTCACGGTTTACTTTATCGCCCGTAACAACAACAGTATACTTATTTTCTCCCTTGCCTACTTCAATTTGATAGCCTGCACCGCCACGGTCAAGCGTATCGGCAACATTCTGGAAAAGGAGTGTTGTTCTTGTATCGTCAGTATAAAGCCTATCCTCACCGTTGCTTATTTGGTCAAAAAGCTTGCTCTTTTCAATAGTAATACCGTCTACTTCGGTTGAACTTGAAGAGGTATGACTGTCCTCATACGCTTTTTCAAGCATGGCTCTTGAATCATTTCTGTTTATGTCATAAACAATTGATTCTTGATTTGCCAAAGTAATTGTATTACCGTTTAATACAAGATTTTCCTTTTGCGCCAAAATTTTAGACTTTTGCGCTTCTGTAATAACACTGCCCTTTGCTTCAAAGAAATCTTCGGCAGTGGATTCATACTCGTTTTTAAGAGAATCAAGACTTCTGACTCTGCTGTAATCAATCATATTGAGAATAGCAAGAGCAGTTTGAGTAGCTTCAATTTTTTGCTGGTTTTGAACATAAAGATGAACGCTGTCAGGATTCCAGCTTGTGTTTGTAAAGTTAATATTCTTTACAGCGGTATATGTAACCTGACCGTAATCGTTAGCAGAATTTTCATCGCTTGTGCTTTGAGTATAGTTTTCATAAACATATACAGGCACCTTTTCCTTCACGTACTTAGGCTCATATTCCTGCTCATAAATAATATGTCCATTTTCATCCTTAAGCACATTGCCGTCGGCATCTTTTTTAGGGATATAGTTTCCGTTTTCGTCAACCTTATATACCGGGTTGCCGTTATCATCAGTTGCAGGTGTATCTGAATAAACGATATTACCGTTTTTATCTCTTTCAGGAACAGGATTGCCGTCGGCATCAGTTTTAGTCCTGTAAATAAAATTACCGTCCTTGTCTTTTTGATAAATGATATTACCGTTTTCATCTCTTGCAAGAATAGGTTTACCGTCTTTGTCAGTCTTAACGTCCTGCAAATTGCCGTCTTTAACACGTGAAG
Source organism: Eubacterium sp. CAG:251 (assembly GCA_000436835.1). Lineage (GTDB taxonomy): Bacteria > Bacillota > Clostridia > Oscillospirales > Acutalibacteraceae > Eubacterium_R. Next base: position 20,974 of record FR889161.1, on the reverse strand, counting down.
CGTTTACAACCTGAACACCTATGTTCATATTAGAATTAGAATGAATATCACCGTTGGTAATTGCTTCTGACAGGTTAATGTGAACAAGGTCTGTATAATTAGGTGTGCCGCCGAAAAAGCCTTTAAGAGGTTGGAACAGCTTTTCGTTGAGCTTATTAAGCATAGTTTCAAATCCGCTTACTATTATATTGGCTGCGGTTCCTGTTCTGCCGTTAATTTTAATAGCCGGATTTTCAGCGGTGCCTTCTGTTGAGCCTGCAAAAAGGGTATAATTCAGCGCTCTCGGCATACCGTTAGAATAATTAGCACTTACCTTAACAAAAGAAGTAGAATGAAGCATTAACGAGTCAATATCTAAAATGGGACCAAAAAGCGTACCTGTTTTTATTTTAACGGTCATTTTGATATATCCCGTAGTAATATAGTCGTCATCATTTGCCGTTGCTTCATCAAGCATACCCTTCTTTTGGATATTGATTGTCATATCGTCATCACTGTAATCAACACCGTTTTTCTTAAGGTATTGCTTTGCAATTGCGTTTAAGTCTTTATCGGTAGCATCGATAGAAGCCGCAACAGCAGTAGCAGCAGCATCGCCGGCATTTTGCAAGCGTGCCTGTTTATAATAGAATAATCCGAAATCCATAATCATAGCGGCAAGCAAAATAAATATGGTAACCGCAAATACGGAAACGAACATAACCGCACCCTGCTCATTATTGCGCTTAGACTTTTGATTATTAGGTTTCAAGACACTCACACCCTTTCTGCAAATAACTGAAAAAAGTTATATATTATTCTTCATTTTCGCCGACATCTTCAACCTTAGAGTGGGCAAGCGAAAGTTCAGTTTGCAAACGATAAATTAAATCCTCTGCTTTATCAATCGCACTTTCATAAATACGTGCAATTTCGGTATATTTTTTGTCGGTTTCATTAGTCACTCCTGACTCAACTTCTTCTCTTAACGATTTAATTTCCGTTCTGTTTTTATCAACTTTTTTTGTAAGATGAGCAACATCACGCTGCAAATCTCTGTTTTTATCCTCAAGTTTTTTGTTTTCTTCACCTAAAAGGCGATTTTTTGAGATAAGAGAATCTATTTTTGACTGATATTCCTCAATTTGAGCGGTGTCAAGGTTTTGACCTTTACTGCCCTCTTGTGCCTGTAAAGTATCTCGCTGTACACGTATATCCTCAAGAAGCTTTGTGAGTTTTTCCACCTGACCCTTTGATTGAGAAAGTTCATATTCAAGCATTTGCTTTGTATTTTTTAATTCCTCATAACGTTGGTCAAAAAGTTCCCCTGCGTTTTTATTAGTTGCAAGCAGATTTGAGATATATTCATTAACCTGCTTGATATCATAACCACGAAGCACCTTATCAAAACCGTAATCCTGAGTTGCCGAGCCGAGTATTTTGTTTCTGTCTACTACATCGTTATTAGCCATAAATTGATTCTCCATTTGCCAAAATATATATTTAACGAACTATATTCCAATGCACAATTACATTTTTGCAAGTACATTGGAATTATATCCGTTATTTAAAGTCAAGAACATCGCCCACATCAAGACCTAATTTATCAGCTGTGCCGGAGCATAATTCTAAAACTTTATAAGCATCTTTAACTTTTTTGCGTACCTTTTTAGGCGGTACGGCTCTGTCAATAAATAATATTTCATTATCCTTAGAAAGAGCAATTGTATCAATATCAAATTTCATACCAAAAGTATGTATTTCATTACAAGGAGTAAGTAAAAGGCAATGGTTTTCCTCCATACTCCTTCTATACATCAGCCCCATAAAACGAGTAAAAAAATGATTTGCATTTTCACACTCGTCAAGCAGAAGCTTACCGTTTTTATATACCTTTAAAAGTGCCATTATTAAAACGATATTCCTCCCATAGAGTCTTTAACTTGAATAATAACAGGTCCCATAACTATACAAATAATAGCAGGAAGAATAAGAAGAACCGTAGGAATAGTCATTTTTGTAGGTACCTTTGCGGCAACAGTCTTGATTTCCTCACGCTTATTAACTCTAAGCTGTTCGGATTGAGCCTGAAGAACGTTAGTAATAGGAATACCGAGCTGGTTTGCCTGAATAACAGCAGAAATAAAAGTTTTCAACTCCTCAACCTCGCAAGAATCCGCAAGGCTTTTAAGCGCTTCATTTCTGTTTCTGCCAAGCTGAATTTGCTTGAATACTGTTATAAGCTCATCAATCAGCGGACCTTCCATACGTTCGCTGATTTTAACAAGGGAAGCGTCAAAGCTAAGACCTGCCTCCATACAAACGCTCATTAAATCAAGCGTATCTGCAAGTTGTGCTTTGATTGCACCCTGATGAGATTTAACCTTGCTGTTAAGGAAAAGATTAGGGCCGAGAAGTGCAATAATCATACCAAAAAGCATTGGCAAATAGAAAAATTGAGTTACATTAATAAGCAAAAGCGAAACGCCCATGAATATAATTATTGTCAATATCATAAATGCCATTTTGAAAAATTTAAAGTTAGAAACGGAAATATGCAAGCCTGCCTGACGAAGCTTTTTGGCAATCAATTCATTTTGAGCCTTAGCCCTTGCATTCTTGCTTTGATTTTCATCGCCCTTTTTATTCATTTTGTCAAGAAACGGCTTAATGTTTCTCTCATAAAACGAGGTATCTACATTTTTATAATCCGCTTTTACAACGTCTTTACCGATTGTTTTCATTCGGCGAAGATTTTTATCCTCCTCGCTTCCCTTTTTGCCCATAATTAATACAACAATAACGAGTGCAAAACAAGCGTAGGAAATAACTATAAATGGTAGCATACTGACACTTCCTTACATTTTGATGGTAGTAATTTTTTTAATAATCAAGAAACAAGTAACTTCAAGACCTGCTGCAACGCCTAAGAAAATTCGTCCTAAATTTTCCGTAAAAAGCGGCATAACAAAATCTTTGTTTACAACAAAGAACATAAGCAAAATAGCAATCGGCATCATACCTACAACCGTACCGGACATTTTACCCGAAGCGGTGGCGGATTTAAGTTCCTGCTGAAGTTTCATACGTTCCTTAATTGTGTTTGAAATATTTTCAAGAATTTGGGAGAGATTACCGCCCGTCTGCCTTTGCACCAAAACAGCGGAAACCATAAGAGCCAAATGCTTACTCTTAATTCTTGTATTAAGCTTATCAAGAGCTTCTTCCATTGAAGCGCCCATACTCATTTCCTTAATTACCAAAGCAAATTCGCCGCTGATAGGGTCATCCATATCTTTAGCGATAGTTTCCATAGCCTGAGTAAAACTAAGACCGGATTTCAAGCAAGAGCAAGCAATAATAAGTGCGTCACTAAGCTGTGATTCAAATTTCTTAACCCTTTTCTTTTGCTTCATTTTGATTAAAAGCATAGGAACTAAAAGGCAAACAATTAAAACCGCAAGCGCAATAACGGAGTTTTGCAAAAACAAAACAATAAGCGACGCCGGAACAACAGTTACCAAAAGCCAAATGGTTAAAAATTCCTCAGGTCGCATTTTCATATCGGCTCTTTGAAGCTCAACATAAAGCGCACTTCCGAATTTTTCAAAAAATCCACCCTGCTTTTTCTTTTCCCTGTTTCTTTTTTTCATTCTGCTTTCGTGCTTTGCAAGGGAATAATTTTCGCTGTCTCCCTCGTTTTTCTTAAGCTCTTCAAGTCGCTTGTCAGATGCGATTTTATCTTTAGAAACAAGCGAAGAAATAAGAAAAGCGAAAACAAATGCAAACAGAGCAAACGCAACAGTTAAAATTATTGTCGTTACATTAATTGATAAACCAGTCATTATTTACACCCACTCCGTTTTCACGTATTTTTTCAACACATTTAGGAATAATACCTGTTGCTTTAAAAGAGCCTTTAAATTTACCGTTTGCGTCCATTTCACCTTCGGTTTCATAAGTGAAAATGTCCTGCATACGAATAACATCGCCCTCCATTCCGACAATTTCGGAAATAGAGGTTACTTTTCTTGAACCGTCCCTAAGACGAGCCTGCTGAACAATAAGATTTATAGCCGAAGCCACCTGATCCCTGATAGCCTTTGACGGAAGCTCCGAACCCGACATCATAACCATTGTTTCAATACGGGAAATTGAATCTCGTGGGGAATTTGCGTGGATAGTTGTAAGCGAGCCGTCGTGACCGGTGTTCATAGCCTGAAGCATATCAAGCGTTTCCTCACTACGAACCTCACCTACGATAATTCTGTCAGGTCGCATACGAAGGGAGTTTACAACCAAATCACGAATTGAAATTCTACCCTTGCCCTCCATATTAGCCGGACGGGCTTCAAGAGTTAAAACATGCTCCTGGTGGAGCTGAACCTCCGCCGAGTCCTCAATGGTGATAATTCTTTCATCATGCGGAATATAGGACGATAAAACATTAAGAAGTGTTGTTTTACCTGAACCTGTACCACCTGATACGATTATATTTAATTTACCTTTAACGGCAGCTTCAAGGAAATTGAGCATCTTTAAATTGACTGAGCCCCAAGTCAAAAGATTTTCTGCCGAAATAGGCGTTTTACCGAATTTACGAATTGTAAGAATAGGACCTACAAGAGATACGGGCGGGATAATTACATTAACACGGGAACCGTCAAGAAGTCTTGCGTCACACATAGGGCTTGCTTCGTCAACGTGCCTGCCAACACGGGATACGATTCTGTCAACAATTTGCATTAGATGGTCATTATCTTTGAATTTAATATCCGTCAAAACAAGTTTGCCGTGAGATTCAACATAAACGTGGTCATATCCGTTTACCATAATTTCAGAATACTCATCGCTGTCAACAAGGCATTGGATTGGGCCGTAGCCCATAATGTCATCATAAAGCTGCTCTTTAATGGTATCCCTGTCAACACGGGGGATATTATATTCCGGCTTTTCAACGTATTCGTCGATAAGCTTGCGCATTGATTCGTCGGTAACAGTTTCACCCGAAGCAATCTGCTGTTCGATAATTGCGTTATGTATTCTCGTTTTTGTTTCTGCAAACGGGTCTTCAATTGCCATTTTTGCAAGTTTATCGTGAGGTGCTTCGCCGCCTCTTTGTGCAAAAGCGTTTTCCTCTCTCGGCTGTTCTTCACCGTTTACGCCGTACCTATCTAACAATCCCATTTAATTATTTCTTCTTTCCAAATGATTTCTTCTTTGTAGTTGCCGTTAATGTGCCTTCTCTTTCCATAATAAGCTTATTTGCAAAAGAAGAAATATCCTTGGCAATAACCGCTCTCGGCTTATATGTAATAAGCGGCTGACCGCTGTTAAGCGAGCTGTTTACTGTTTTCAAATCGCTTGAAATAACAGCATAAGCGTCAATGCCGAGAAGATTTTCAAAATCGCTGATTTTAACATTATTCTTTTTAACATTCTTATTGATTATAAGCTTTACCTTATCCTGCTGATTAATTTGGGACAAAACATTTTGGCAAAGCTTGGCACGCTTGAGCGAAAGAATGTTAACATCGTTTACCATAAAGATATCGTCGCTTGATTCAAGCGCTGTAATAACAGGGTCAGTAAGTGCACAGCCGCAATCGAGAATGATATATTCATAATAATTACGAGCCACGTCGATAATTGCCTTTGTATGGTTTGACTGAATATACTCGGCAAGCTCAGGTGAACTCGGAGAAGCAAGAACAGACAAGCCTGACGCATGAGTGCAGCAGCAAGAGGATAAATTATCAATCGAAATGCCGTTTGTATCTCTTGCAAGGTCAACTATTGTTTCACTCGGATTCAAGTCAAGCGCCATATCCGCATCACCAAACTGCAAGTCAAGGTCAACAAGAAGTACCTTTTTGCCGAGAGTTGCAAGGTAAACGGCTGTGTTGGTACAAATTGTTGTTTTGCCTACGCCGCCTTTACCGCTGAAAAACGAATAAACTCTTGAACGTACTTTTTTTGTAACATTAAAGTTTTGGTTAAGCTTTTTTTCGTTGCCGACAACGTTCTTAATTGTATTTGTAAATTCTTCATTGCCGACATTGATACTCATTACACGTCTGATACCGCTTTGCGCCGCATTATTGACGATATCGACCGTAACGTTATCCGTCATAATAATTGCGGAACAGCCAAACGAGGCTAAATTAATATCCTCAACAAAATTGAAGAAATCGGAATTAATATCTTCGCTGTCAAGAACGAAAACCACAACGTCGGGAACAAAGCCTTGAATTCTAACCTTTGCGTCCGGCTGTAAATCGGCATAGCCGATAATTGACAGTTCGTCACTTGTTATTTTATTTTTTAATGCAACCTTATATTCGGTTTTTTCTGCACAAACTACAATGTTAATGTTGCTCATAGGGATTCTCCTTGTAGATTACTTTTGTCTTGGGTTAAGGATAAGCTTATAATCGTATTTACTTTCGATTTCATAAAGCTTAAGCGACTGCTTCTTTGTTACTTCAACGGTAAGAGTGTTATATGTAGTAATCTTCGTTCCGCTTTGAGAAGCAGTAGAATTATCTGCATTGGTAGAAACTCTTAAAATCTTTAAGCCCTTATAAGCAATTTCTGTTTTAACTTTGCCCTGGTCATCTGTTTTGCTGACAAGCACATCAACCGTATCGCCCTCGCTGATATAACCGTCAACACTCTTAACGCTTCCGGCGTCAAACGAATAAGCAACCATGCCCTTTGGCAATTTGAGAGAAAGAGCGACGTCATCGCCGTTTTTATCTTCAAGCCTGTTTTTGTTAATAGGTTCATTCGCATAAAGCTTATCAACAGTAATCATATGAACGTCCTTTGCGTCGTCAACAAGCTCTGTTTGAGCCTTAACGTAATTATCTGTTGCGTCTGCGGCAAGAATTTCCTTTGTAACAATTTGAGGATTATCGCCCTCAAACATATCAGCCGTAATTTCAACGTTCTTTTCAATATCGGCAGCAGGGACTAAAACAGTTACCATTTCTGCATCCTTAAATTTTGTTTTACTGTTAATTTCCGTTGCAAACATATATGTAGCAACGCCTGCGATAATTGCAACTATAACTGCGATTAAATAAACCTTTTTCATAAACTTACCTCTAAAATTAATTAATTACATCATAATTTATATTTATATTAAAGAGACGCATTAAGCGCCGTCTGATTTTTCAACTTTAAATGTGGAGCTTGATTTAAGTGTATAATGCATTTTATCTGCTCCCGAGCCTAAAATCGGCGTAAAAACGGGTATCCTGCATTCAACATAAATCGTAACATCACCGCTTGACCTGTTTTTAACCGTTCGGTTTTCAATCTCAGCCTCAATATCATTTGAATACGACACATTGATTTTTACATTATCAACATTTTTCGGAAGCGAGTTTTTAACCTGCCTGATAATATCCTTAGTTTCGTCATTGATATCATCATCGTCCAAATCGTCAAGAGTATACGACTTAGGACTGACAACGGCGCCGTTTTCAAGATTAACGGTTTCATACTCAACGCACGCAATACGAGCAGCATTACGGGAAGTATTTGACACTTCGATATAATTAATAAAGAGCCAGCCGTAATCGAGCACCATAAAAAGAATTAAAGCAAAGACAGGAAGAACCAATACAAATTCAAGCATTGATTGACCTTCTTCGTTTTTTCTTTTTAACCTGTATTTATAAATTTTTGTCATCATAAAGAGCTTTCACCCCTCAAACATAAAGGTGTTGTTTTTAAATGAAATAGGGGAGCAGGTTTCCCTGCCCCCCTATAACACATTTAATTAAAGAAACATTGACTTTTTAGTCAGCAGCATCAGCTGCATTCATCTGATTAGAAATCTGTTGGTTCTTGTTCTTAAGAACAGTTCTAACTGCTATAAGAGCTACGATAGCTACAACTGCAACTAAAGCAATGATAAGTACATACTCAAGCATGCCCTGTCCGTTTTCATCCTTAATAAAGCTCATTTGTTTTTCCTCCTTATAAGATTTAAAATAATTTATTTGTTAATTAAAACATATTTTCCAGCACTACCAGAGAATTAAGCACCGGGAAACACATTGAAATTACTGTTGAAGCGGAAATGAAAGGACCCATGGGGATAAGGGTTTTCATTCCTCCACGCTTGGTAGCTTTCAATATAATGTAAACTGCCAAAACCAAAATTCCGACAATCATCATAACCTGCAAGTAGCAACCTATATACATTATCAAGCCAATCACTGCGCTGTACTTAACGTCGCCTGCGCCGACAGGAACTTTAAGAAACGACGGAATTGTGAAAGCAAAGAAGCCTAAGAAAAATCCTATGCCTGCATTGATTAATACATAAATTGTATGCGAAGTGATGCATACATAAGCAATGTATGCCGCTTGCGTGATTATCATAACCAGCAAAAGCGAATTTGGAATTTTACGAATTAACGAATCGACTATTGCGATAGCCAACATAGGGAGCAGAAGCGCCAAATTCCTTATCAGCACCGTTTCGTCATCAGCCGTTAATATAAAACCGACTGCCGACACAGCCCCTGCCAAGGCTGTTAATATGTAAGTTGACTTTTTTCTTAAAACAATCACGTCGCCGGGATCTTCACTTCTTGAAAGAATCAACTTTTTTGATAACGGCACCGAGATGAGCCCAAAAGCCACACCAAACAAAATGCCGACCAAAACCTTAATAAAAATGATTTTCATACGCCTGATTATTAATTAGTTATTTGCAATCAATTAACAAATATTGAACAAACTATTTCGTTTGTTTTTTGATTACAACTAAATCTTAGCACTATTGCACAAAAAAATCAATAGTTTTTTTTGATTTTGTTGATTTTGTATAAACAATTGTTAAAAAATTGACAAAACGTACAAAAGTAGTTTGTAACTGAACTACTTTTGTACGTTTTGAGTTACATGTATATATTTTTTAGGATATTCCGCTTAATACAATATTATATAAATCATTTGGAATATTTGGTTATTTTATATATTTTTTCGTCATAAAGTAACAAATTATCCGCAAGTTGCTTTTCTAAGGCATCACGCTTTTTAGCGTTTAGATATTTAACCTTTTTTCTGTTACCGGAAGCCTCATACGAAATCAGTTTTCCCTTTTTAGACTGAGCGGTTGCAAATTGGTGCAAAAGTTTATCGTCTTTATAAATATCAACAAAATTGATATCTCCCTCGCTGTCATAATAAAGAGCAAATTCAGCCATTTCGCCCTCATAACCCTGCCCCGCTTTAAATTCTCTTGACAAAACAGTATCAAAAGCATTTTCAGCGCTGTCACTTTCATTAAAGCCGGCAAAGGTTACGCTGTATTCCTTAACAGAAGAAATATCGCTTGCACGCATAACGGCACTTTTATCTGCATTAATATGTATACCCTTATCCTCAAGCGCCATCATATAGCCGAGCCAGCCGTAATCGGCAGTATAACGTTCAACGCTCAAAATCTTACCGTCGGGCTTTATATTATTATTAATTACATTAACAAAATCCGCAAAAGCGTCTTTATATTGATTTTCTCTCCACATTCTTTCGCCGAAGAAAGGAAGTTCTTTAGTCTTTGCCATACAAACGTCAAGAAGTGCACGAAACGTCACGGCAGTATCAGCCTTGTTTTCATTATTATATTCAAAAACGTCGCTGCAAACAAAATCGACATTATCAAGACCGAGCTTATCCTTAAGAATATTAGCATTTTCAATCGCAGACGAATTAACGTCAACGCCCGTGATATGGCAGTTTGGATACATTTTTGCAATAAAGCAGGTAACAATACCGCAGTCGCATGCAAAATCAACTGTCTCCTTACCGTCAAAAAGCTCTGCATTATCAATAATCAAATTGCCGAGATGTCTGAAAAGACCGCCGTCAAAAGCCGCAGAAATATAAATTGAGCCGTCAAAGGTTTCGTTTTTAATTTTATAAAAAACCATATTGCTTGAATTACTGTGCTGTGCACGTGAATTAAGTTCAGCGGCAACCTTTTGGGTATAATCCTTATTTGTTCTTATTGCAAGGCCGGCAACAAACTCATTAGAGGACTTAACATATTTAAGCCCAATTTGCTGCATATAAGTGTCAACCTGTTCGTATGTTTTCATATAATCACCAATCATTTAATAATTTTACAACCCTTATTAACAGGAGTTGTAACTGCTATATCCTTAGCATAAGCCGCAAGCTCATCGCCTGCCTTTTCAGCCTTTTCTTTTTCATCAAAAATGCCGAAAACGGTAGGCCCGCTGCCGCTCATACAAACGCCCAATGCGCCATTATTTCTCATAACCTCTTTAATGTCAACCTTATTGGGCACTTCAATAAACTGCTCAAAAACATTTTCCATTTTTGCGCAAATTTCATTCAAATCCCTGTTTTGCATTGCACAAAGCATACCGAATTTATCAGGGGTGTGGATTTTGCCGTTTGAATCAAACAAAGCATACGCCTTGCCCGTATTCACACCGTAATCGGGCTTTGCAATCAAAATAAAGCACTTACGAAGCGGCTTAACCTTATGAAGCACGTCGCCAATACCTTGCGCCAAGAGAGTACCGCCCTTAATGCAAAACGGAACATCAGCACCGATTTTAACGCCGATATTGCAAAGTTCGTCATCGGAAAGATTTGTACCGAGAAGCTCATTAAGTGCAACAAGAACAGCCGCACCGTCCGCACTTCCGCCTGCAAGACCTGCCTGATGAGGAATACGCTTAACTATATCAATATTAATTCCTTTATTTTTAATTTTATTTGCTTTAAAAAATGCGTCAGCCGCCTTGTATGCAATATTCTTTTCATCAAGAGGGATATCGTCAATATTGCAGGTAATGGTTATCTTCTTAGATTTTGTTTCGCTGATTGTGACAGTATCATAAAGATTGATACTTTGCATAATCATAAATAAATCGTGATAGCCGTCTTTGCGTGTGCTGATAATATCAAGCATTAAATTAATTTTTGCATAAGCCTTAACTTTAACTGACATTAATTTTCTCCAAGTTCTTTAACAAATTCGCCGATACGTCTTACCGCTTCCTTAATATTATCAATAGAATAGCAATAAGATACACGTATAAATCCTTCACCGCAATCGCCAAAGGCATTGCCCGGAATAACCGCAACGTGCTTAGCCATAATAAGCCGTTCGCAAAAATCCTCAGACGAAAGGCCTGTTGACTTAATACAAGGGAAAACGTAAAATGCGCCCTCAGGCTCAAAACAGTCAAGTCCGATTTCTCTAAACGCATTTACCGTAAAACGACGGCGCATATCATAATCGTCACGCATTTTTTTAATATCCTCATCACCGTTGCGAAGCGCCTCAACAGCGGCATACTGCGATGTGGTGGGAGCAGACATAATAGCGTATTGATGAAGCTTTGTCATCTGCTTAATAACAGGGGCCGGACCGAGCGCATAACCAAGTCGCCAACCTGTCATAGAATATGTTTTTGAAAAGCCGTTAATAACAATCGTTCTCTCTTGCATACCGTCAATAGATGCAATAGTGGTATGTTTCTCATTTCCATAGGTAAGCTCGCAGTAAATCTCGTCTGACAAAACGAACAAATCGTGCTTTTTAATAACCTCGGCAATCTTTTCCAAATCAGATCTACGCATAACGGCGCCCGTCGGATTATTTGGGAAAGGCAAAACGATAAGTTTCGTTTTATCGGTTACGGCATTTTCAATTTCTTCAGGCATAAGCTTAAAGTTATTCTTATTTTCAGTTACAATAGGAACAGCCACACCGCCGCAAATTTCTATAATCGGCTTATAGCAAACGAAGCTCGGTTCAACAACAAGCACCTCATCTCCCGGACAAACGAGAGAACGAATAGCCATATCGATACCCTCCGAGCCGCCGACAGTAACCATAATTTCGCCATCAGCGCTGTAATTCACATTAAATCTACGTTTATAATAATTTGCAATTTCGTTTCTTAAAAGAATAAGACCGGCATTAGCCGTATATCTTGTAGCGCCCTGTTCAAGCGAGTTAATACCTGTTTGCCTGATGTGCCACGGAGTTTTAAAATCCGGCTCACCGACACCGAGGGATATAACATCATCCATCTCCTCAGCTATGGAAAAGAACTTTCTTATTCCGCTTGGCTTAACGCTGACAAGAGTAGGGTTTAAATAATTATTGTAGTCCATCAGAAAGAAAGAATCCCCCTGTCATCCTTAGGAGGTTCTGTAAAGTATACGCCCTGCTCCTTATATTTTTTAAGAATAAAGTGAGTTGCCGTAGACATAACGCCGTCAAGCGGAGAAAGCCTGTTAGCAACAAAAAGTGCAATTTCCTCAAATGATTTATCGCTGACCATACAACAAAGGTCAAATCCGCCGCTCATAAGATAAATACTTTCAACTTCTTCCAAAGCCGCAATTCTGTTTGCAATTTCATCAAATCCGTGGCCGAATTTAGGCTGAACTCTGATTTCAATAAGCGCAGTAACCGTTTGGGCATTTGCCTTATTTTTATCAATCATTGCTCTGTAGCCCTTAATAATTCCCGACTTTTCATAAAGACGGATTTGCTCTTCTGTTTCCTCTTCGCTTTTACCGAGCATAACTGCAATTTCGCTGTTAGACAATCTCGGATTTTTTTCAATTATTTCCAATAATTTATCCATAATCTTTTCCTTATCTCAAATTTACTCAATAGTAATCAGCCTTGGCTGACGTTTTTCAAAAACCGTAACGCTGTCAAAACCTGCCGCTCGTGCGATATCAAGCCCCTGCTCAATACCTTGGCAAACTCTGTTTGCATAATGAGAGTCAGATCCGACGGTAATATATCTGCCGCCGAGTTTTTTATATCTTTTAACAAATGAAATATTCGGAAGCGTATCCTTCATATCCATAAAAAGACCCGACGTATTGATTTCAAGCGCCTTATCATTTTTAATAAGTTCTTCAAATATAGCGTCACAAACATCTTGATATTTATTCATATCAACATTAATTTTTTCCCTTGCAACAATATATCTCAAGGGATAAGTAAGGTGAGCAAGAGAGTCAAATGCGCCCCATTGGCAAAGCTCCAATAAGCCGTCAAAATACCTTGTCAACAGCTCGTCGATATCATAATTCTTATAATCGAGGAAGAAAAAATCCTCCATATTTTCAAGATTATGAAGCGAGCCTAAAACAAAATCATAATCGTATTTTTTTAGCAGAGCCTCTGTTTCTTTCTTTCTATATATGCCCTGTCCTATTTCGATACCCTTAAGTATTTCGATTTCATCGCCGTATTTATTTATACAATCGTTCAAATCCTTAAGCTGAGGCGGGCAAAGTTCGTCTACAACCATATCCTTGCCGTCTATATCGCAATGGTCTGTAACAGCAAGCACCTTTGCTCCCTTTTCAATTGCCGCAAGGCAAAGAGCCTCAACGCTGTCGTTCCCGTCAAAAGAATGAATTGAATGAGTATGAACGTCAACTATATTTTTATATTTCAATTTAATTGCCTCTCAAATATACAATATATAATAGCTTTTGATATAATAACATAAAATTTAAAAAAATAAAATATATTTCTTATACTTTGTTGAAAAAAGTTTGCTACTCTGTTATAATTTTAAACAATACAAATATAAGTATAAAGTGGAGGTCGCATACATGAGAGCATTTATAACAGTTGTAGGTAAAGATACAGTAGGTATTCTTGCAAAGGTTTCATCAATTTGTGCAGAGCACGATATCAACATTACCGAAGTTTCACAGACTATTCTTGACGATATGTTTTGTATGATTATGCTTGCGGACATCAGCAAGAGCACAGTAGGCTTTGTTGAATTTTCGGAGGAACTTACAAAATACGGCGAGGAAAATAATCTTTCAATTCACGCAATGCACGAAGATATTTTCAACTCAATGCACAGAATATAGGAGGTATTACTCTTGATTAATTCAAAAGAAATTCTTGAAACAATAAGAATGATTCAAGACGAATGCCTTGATATCAGAACAACGACAATGGGTATTTCGCTTCTTGACTGCGGCGATACCGATATTGACAAATCATGTCAAAAAATATATGACAAAATCTGCAAAAAGGCTGAGCATCTTGTATCAACCGGTGAGCAGATTGAAAAGGAATACGGTATTCCTATTATTAACAAAAGAGTCAGCGTTACTCCGATTGCAATTATGGCAGGCATCAGCGGCGGTGACCCTGTTAAATACGCTTTAGCACTTGAAAAAGCGGCGCAAACCATCGGTGTAAACTTTATCGGCGGATACTCTGCACTCGTTCAAAAAGGCTTTGCGGCAGGCGATCTTGAGCTTATCAACTCTATTCCGAGAGCCTTAGCTGAAACCGAGCATATCTGTTCATCTGTTAATATCGGCTCAACCAAAGCAGGCATTAATATGGATGCCGTTAAGATTATGGGTCAAAAGGTTAAAGAAGCTGCCGAACTTACCAAAGACAGCAATTGTATTGCGGCAGGCAAGCTTGTGGTATTTTGCAATGCTCCTGAGGATAATCCGTTTATGGCAGGTGCTTTCCACGGTGTCAGCGAACCTGATTGCGTAATCAACGTTGGTGTATCAGGTCCGGGTGTTGTAAGAAGTGCAGTTTCAAAGCATCCCGAATATTCAATTAATGAAATTGCAGAACTTATTAAAAAGACTGCATTTAAGATTACACGTATGGGTCAGCTTGTAGGTGTTGAAGCGTCAAGAAGGCTTGGCGTCGATTTTGGTATTGTTGACCTTTCGCTTGCTCCTACCCCTGCTGTCGGCGACTCTGTTGCTCACATTCTTGAGGAAATCGGTATTGAGCAGTGCGGCGGTGCAGGCACAACCGCTTGCCTTGCGATGCTTAATGATGCAGTTAAAAAAGGCGGCGTAATGGCATCGTCATCTGTCGGAGGTTTATCGGGTGCATTTATTCCGGTAAGTGAGGACGCAGGTATGATTAATGCCGCAAGAAGCGGTGCGCTCACTATTGAAAAGCTTGAGGCTATGACTGCTGTTTGCTCTGTCGGTCTTGATATGATAGTTATTCCGGGTGACACAACGCCTGAGGTTATCAGCGGTATTATTGCCGATGAAGCAGCAATCGGTATGGTAAACTGCAAAACAACTGCTGTAAGAGTTATTCCTGCTGTCGGCAAAAAAATCGGTGACGAGCTTGAATTCGGCGGCCTTTTGGGCAGCGGTCCTGTTATGAAAGTTAATACCAAGTCACCTGCTCAATTCATCAACCGTGGCGGTAAAATTCCTGCTCCTATGCACAGCCTTAAAAACTAAAGAGGTGTAATTATGAATAACGAAATTATTGCGGCTATTACGGCAGGAGTTGAGGCTTATGAAGGCTCAAAAGCATTTGTCGTAACTAAAATTACCAGACCTGTTCAAATTGTTGATGTCATCTGTCGCAACCCTTGGTCAAAGGCAGAGGGTAAAAGCTTAATATCAATATTATAACAAAATATATCCCCGCTTGAATCTAATCAGGCGGGGATTTTTTAATTTTCAATTAAAGACTTTAATAAAAGATAACTAAAATAATTATTTAAAATCAATTCTGTAATCACTGTTTTTAAAAGAAAGGGATTTCAATGTCGAATTATCGTTTTGAACAAGAACAAATTCGCCAAAGTTCGTTTTTCCCTCGTATTTTACTCCGCCGTCAATAATATGCTTTTGCGTTTCCTCATTTTCAAGCGCATTAATCACATCATAAATGATAATCGCCGTATTTCCCTTTTCAAAATTTTCACCTGAAATTTTTTTTGAATATTCATCATATTTAAAATTTACGGTGTTTCCGTCATATATCATAATAAGTCCCAAGGCATTAGTGTTTTTAACTTTAACCGAAACAATTTCCTCATTTTTACAAATTTCACATTCAAAAGAAAAATCCCCCGAAGTAACAACAGCATTTTGATTAAATGACTGCGGTATTTCGGGGGTATTAATTTTTATTTTGCACGAAGAAAAAGTGAAAATAAACAATGATACTAACAAAAGTGATATTATTTTTTTCAAGCAAATCCGCCCTTTATTCAAATTCGGACATCAAAGCTCCCAAAACATAAATCATATCGTCAACAGTCATTCCACGTTCGGAAATTTCCTGCTTTGCAATATCGCCGCATCTGCCGTGAATATAGACACCCGCTTTTGCCGCTTCAATAGGTTCTAAACCCTGCGCTAAAAACGAGCCTATTATACCTGAAAGCATATCTCCAGTGCCGCCCATTGCCATACCCGGGTTGCCTGTCATATTAAAGAAGACATCATTACCGTTTGTAACAACGGTGTTTGCACCCTTTAAAACAACAATCACATCATTTTCCTTAGCAAAAGCCTTTGCAACCTCAAGCCTATGAGAGCAAACATAATCAACACTTTCGCCTATAAGCCTTGCCATTTCGCCCGGATGCGGAGTAATAATAAGCGGAGCTTTTTTATCCTTTACTATATCTATGAAAGGAGCTATTGCATTTATTCCGTCGGCATCAAGAACCACAGGCACTTCGCTCGTTTTAATAATCTGGTCAACAACAACCTGAATATCGTCATTATTGCCCAATCCGCAACCGACGACAACGCTGTTTGCCCACTTTAAATCCTCAAATATATCACCAAGCGCACCGATTGATATAGTTTTCGCTTCATTTTCACAAAGTGGCTTAAAAATCGGCTGAGTTAAACGAGAAGTCATAACAGGATAGACGGATTTTGGGAAAGCACATTTTAAAAGACCGACGCCTGTTTTTAAAGCAGATTTGGCAGCAATTACGGAAGCTCCCGGCATAAGATATGAGCCGCAAATATTAAGCTGATGACCGAACGAGCCTTTATTGGAATTAAAATCACGTTTATTAAAATTCTTTTTTATATCTTTTTTTGTAATTGTTTGGGCATAATTATTTTTATAATGGCTTTCGTCAATTCCGATATTAACAGTATAAATTTTGCCGCAATAGGAATTTGACGCAGGCAAAACGTGAGCGAATTTTAAAGTTGAAATTGCAATCGTATAATCAGCCTTAACGGCATTAACAACAGAGCCGTCGGTTGAATTTGTTCCGCTTGGGGTATCAATGCTCACGACCTTAGCGCCCAAATTATTAATATAATCAAATATTTCAGAAAACGGCGCTCTCGGCTGCCCGTGAAAGCCTATACCAAAGATACAATCGACAATAATATCATACGAATTTTCGTCTAAATCCGTAAAGTTAATAGCCTTTACACCGTTTGCAATTGCCTTATCAAAATACATTTTAGGTTCGTCAATGGTTGGCTCTTTATCGCAGATAATAATATCGGCATTTACATTGATACTATTGAGCAAATCGGCAATTACGAAGCCGTCACCTGCATTTTTTCCATTGCCGCAAAATACTGCAACACGGCTGTTTGCAAGGCTTTCGCCAAAAATTTTACATATTTTTTCAAAGCAGGCAGTTCCTGCATTAAGCATAAGTCCCGCCTCGGTCGAATCGGTTTTAAATGCGTTTTCTTCAACTGCTTTTATTTGCTTTGCCGTTAATATTCTCATACTGTCACCTTCATTTATTGTAACGCTATTATACTTTACACATCACCACATTATTACCGTTGCAATTGCATAATCGCCGTCATGAGAAATTGATAAATCGCAATTATCAATCCCTTTAAAATACGGTTTACCGTTATCATTATGGCAAATTTCAATATCACTCAGCGGTAGTTTTATCCCTGTTCCGAGTGCTTTGAAATAAGCTTCCTTTGCTGCAAACAGACCTGCAAAATTTTCGGCTTTTTTACAATAAAGCCTTTCATTTTCGGTAAAAACCTTATTTAAAAAAGACGGACTTTTTATGCTTTTTTCAATTCTTGAAATTAAAACTATATCATTTCCTATTTTATACACATTTAATCACCTATCGGCTGAATAGTAAAGGAAAGCTTTTTGCCGTTCAAAGAACCTACCCTATCATTCTTATTCGGAAGAGGACCGCAAGCATTAGAACCGGCGCCCAAAATAGCAGCGTCAAGATTAACGCAGGTTGTCGGCATATCTACCAGTTCCTCCCTATGCATTGCCTTAGCCCATTGATTAGAGGTATAGTGGCTTGCCGAGAAAATAAAAGGATTATTAATTGCATTAAATCTTAAACCAAAGCCATCCTTATCGGTAATTTCTGCAAAGCGAGTATCACATCTTGTTGCACTTTCCTGCGGCTTAATATAATCTTCTTTAAGATTATCAACGGTTGTTTCAAAAATGCCGTTGAATGTATGCTCCTTATAATCGGGCAAATTAACATCAGGACCTAAGCCGAAATATTTAACATTTTCATATTCCTTTGGCATTTCAAGCATAACACCAAAACGAGGCAAAAACTTGATTGCTCCGCCGGAAAGAACATTTACGTCGACCTTTATTTCACCGCTTGCATAGATTGTATATTTAATTTCAGTTTGCGCAACAGGTAAAAGACGAGGTACAACAGATTTTATTTTAGTTTTTATGATAATACAATCGTCTTTTTGCGTAAAGCTACTGCCTTTACAGATATTCGAAGCATTGCCAAGGTTTAAAGCGTCCCAATACTTGCGAATATTTCTGTCATTGTCAAGCGGCGCACGGTAAAACGCAGGCGCAAAACCCTTGAAATCCCCAAGTGGGAATGAATTAATCATTTCGTGGTTTTTATATACGTAAGAATCTATAAATCCTGCCTTTGTATCATATATCATTGAGCCGTTTTCAAATGTAATAAACAGCTTGTTTTCGCTTTTATTTAAGCCGATTTTGCCGTTTTTGCAAATACTTTCATTAAGCTGACCTTTACTTAATACTACCTGCTCACTTGCAACAAGAAAATCATCAACAAAATACTCAAACACAATGTTTCTAAACTGATTTGAATCAGCATTGATATCCTTTAATTCATATATCTGCTTTGACTGAGGAGCAATATCTAAATTGAATGTACCGGATACCGACTCAACGCCGTTTGTAAAGTATTTATACTTTACAACAAATTTAGCGTTTTCGAAATATTTATGGTTAAAAAACGCATATCTGTTATCGGTAATTCTTTCGCATCTGACCGGACGGTAGCAGTTTTTCATCTGCTTTGCGCCCGTATGCGGAGTTCTGTCAGGGAAAAACAAGCCGTCCATACAAAAATTGCCGTCATGCTTTTCCTCGCCGTGATCACCGCCGTAGGTATATTTAATCTTTTTGTTTTCGTGATAAGCCGCATGGTCTGCAAATTCCCAAATGCAACCGCCAAGCATATTATTTGAAGAATAGAATATCTTCATATATCTTTCAAGTTCACCTGCGCCGACACCCATTGCATGAGCATATTCGCATTGGAAAAACGGCTTGTTTTTATATTTAGGAAGCTTACCTGCCGCAATTCTTTCACACATACTCGGCCAAGCGTACATGTGTGAAATAACGTCATAGGCAAAGCGCTTGGTACGGCACACACCCTCATAATGAATAGGAATAGGTGTAAGTTTTTTAAGTTCATTATAGCAATAATCCTGATTCAAATAGCCGTGTGATTCGTTGCCGAGCGACCACATAGTAATTGAAGCATGGTTTTTGTCACGGGAAAACATTCTAAAAACTCTGTCCCAATAGCGTGGCTGCCAATCTTTATTATGAGAACAAGCGCCCGGCTTATGAAGTTCGGTTTCGCAACCGTGAGTTTCAATATCTGCCTCATCTATTACATAAATTCCGTATTCGTCACACAAATCAAGAAAGGCGGGATCCGGAGGATAATGCGAAGTTCTAATACAATTAGCATTATACTGCTTAACAAGGCTTATATCCGTTTCCATTTCTTCTATTGTCATAGTATAGCCTGTTTTTGGCATGGAATCGTGATGATTAACACCCAAAAGCTTAATTGGCTGATTATTAAAATAAAAAGTATTGCCCTTAATTTCAATATGTTTAAAACCGATATTTTTCCTAATTGCCTCAATAATTTTCTCACCATTTGAAAGAGTGACAATCATATCATAAAGATAAGGACATTCAGCAGACCAAGGGTGAACATCAAGATTTTCAAAGCTAATCTTTTGAATATCGCTCGGTGATACATTAACAGATTTAGAAGTTATAAGCTCGTCATCGTCATAAAGCGAAACAGTCAAAGTACATTCGTCACTGAGCTTTAGTGACGGAATAAAATCAAGAGAATATTTGCCGTTAAACGAAATTTTCGCTTCAAAATCATAAATGGAATTTTTTTCCGTTTTATACAAAAGCACATCACGAAAAATACCGTTTGAACGAAACATATCCTGCGCTTCGAGATAAGTGCCGTTTGTCCATTTATGGTTTTGAACAACAATTTCATTCTTGCCCTTAACGAGAAAATCGTTGAGTTCAAATTCAGCAGTATTATGGCTTCCCTCGCTAAAACCGACATATTTGCCGTTTATAAAAAGCTCAAGTGAGCCTGCAACACCGAGAAAAGCAATAGTATAATTCAAATCAAGATCGTCAATATCGATAAATCTTCTGTAAATTCCGACAGGACAATCAGTTGGAATTTGCGGCGGATTAGGTTTAAACTGATAGCGTGTATTAACATAATAAGGCTTTTCATAGCCGGTATACTGCCACATAGACGGCACGTTCACCTTATCAAACTTGATTTTATCTGTATCAAAATAATTGTCTGTTCGCTTACAATTTTTAAAATAAATAAAATCCCATTCGCCGGAAAGGCAATCAACAAGAGATGATGAATAACGTTCATTTCTTATATCCGTTTTTGAAAGTTCTTCAAGACTCGAAAACGGAATAAAATAAGAACGAGGGACAAGAATATTTTCCCTAAATTTTGAAAAATCACAAAAATTGCCTGTTTTTAAATTATATTGCATAATTTATATTCCCCTTAATCATAGATAATATTATTATACAATATTAAATAATTCTTTTCAACATATAAAAAGCGGTTTGAACATTGTTCAAACCGCT
>FR889160.1:91253-112094 GCA_000436835.1 Eubacterium sp. CAG:251 | reverse complement strand
TGACCTAACTGAATTATTTTCAGTTAGGCATTTGATAATATATTGCGTTTTGTTATAACCTTGCTTCCAA
This sequence comes from Eubacterium sp. CAG:251, assembly GCA_000436835.1. GTDB lineage: Bacteria > Bacillota > Clostridia > Oscillospirales > Acutalibacteraceae > Eubacterium_R. The sequence continues at coordinate 112,024 of FR889160.1, read as the reverse complement.
TCTGTAAATGGGGAAACCTTGTGACGAAAACTTCTGTTCATATTCCGTTTCGATATTTCCCTCAAAACCACTCTTATGCAAATCAAGCGAAATATTTGAAAGCTTGAAGCCGCATTTTGAAAAGCTTTCGATTGAATATTCAAAAAAGTGCATATTGTCTGTCTTTTGGCATATTACACCGCCGTTTTTGAGCATAGGCTTGTATATTTCAAGAAAACGTGGATTTGTAAGCCTGTGCGCCTCGTGGCTCTTTTTTGGAAACGGGCACGAAAAGTTAAGATAAATTTCCTCAATGCTGTTATTTGGTATGTAAGACGGTAAATATTCCGCCGTGCCGCAAAGAAACATAATATTGTCAAGCCCAAGCTCTCTCGCCTTGTCAATCGCCATAATCAGCACGTTCCTGTTTCTTTCAACGCAAAGAATGTTTTTGTCGGGATTTTGATGTGCAAACGTGTTACCGAATTGACCCTTGCCGCAACCTATTTCCAAATATACAGGCTGCTCCTTTTTAAATATTTTATTAAAATCAAGAAGATGATTTTCCTTTATTGCATCTTGAAAATCAAGCGAGTCGTTTTTCATAGTGATAAGATAATCGCTTGAAGCCGCTATTCTTTCATCAAGATTTTTCTTTCTTTTCATTCTCATAATGAATATTTCCTTTAGTATAAAATAAATTAATGCTCGTCATTGAGTACCGCATGTGCACATTTAACTCCGTCAACCGCCGCAGAAATTATGCCGCCTGCATAGCCTGCGCCCTCGCCGCACGGATAAACACCTCTGATATTGCATTGAAGCAAATCGTCACGTAACATTCTTACAGAACTCGATGACCTCGTTTCAGGCGCCGTCAATACTGCATCATAGAGATTAAAGCCGTTTAGCTTTTTATCCATTTCAACTATAGCGCTTTTCATTGTTGCAGATACCTTAGTCGGTAAGCATTCGTCAAGATTTGTCAGCGTAACGCCCGTAGGACAGGTAGGCTTAACATTTCCGAGTTGCTTGCTTTCAATTCCTTTTAGGAAATCGCCGACAAGCTGAGCCGGTGCATTGTAATTAGCCCCTGCAAGTTCATAAGCCTTGTGCTCAATCTCTCTTTGATAATAAATGCCTGCAAGCGGGTGCTCGCTCGGAAAATCCTTTGGTTCAATGCCGACAAGAAGCGCAGAATTTGCGTTTTCTCCGTCACGTGCAAGCGAACTCATACCGTTTACTATTACACATTCTTTTTCACTTGCTGCCGCAACGACCGTGCCGCCGGGGCACATACAAAATGTATATGCACCTCTTTCGTGAAGTCCGTGGCACGCAAGCTTGTAATCAGCCGCACCGAGTTTTGGATGATTAGCAAATCTGCCGTATTGCGCCTCGTTAATAAGCTTTTGCGGATGCTCGATTCTTGCACCGACCGAAAACGGCTTTTGCATAATGTCAACGCCGAGGTTATAAAGCATTTCAACCGTATCTCTTGCACTGTGGCCTATTGCCATAATTACCGTATCTGTTTCAAGGTCAATGCTTTCACCCTTGTGCTCGTATGTCACTCCGTGCACAAATTTATTTGCAACAATAAGCCTTGTAAGCTTGCATTCAAGCTTTACTTCGCCGCCTAAACTTTCAATCTTTTTTCTTATGTTTTTAACTACAATTTCAAGCCTGTCCGTTCCGATATGTGGTTTTGACGAATATAAAATTTCCTCCGGTGCTCCCGCTTCGTAAAGTTCCTCAAGTATTTTCTTGATAAACGGACTTTTTATTCCCGTTGTGAGCTTTCCGTCAGAAAATGTGCCTGCGCCGCCTTCACCGAACTGTACGTTCGATTCTTCATTGAGCTTCTTTTCACGCCAAAATTTTTGAACGTCTGCCTTTCTCGCTTCGACGTCTTTGCCACGCTCAAGAATAATAGGCTTTAAGCCCGAAAGTGCAAGTATAAGACCTGCAAACATACCTGCCGGACCGAAACCTACAACAACAGGACGGAATTTGCTTACTCTTTTGTTTTCGGGAAGTTCGTAAACATACGGCTTAACGATTTGCACCTTGTTTGATTTGCATTTTGATGCAATTTGCTCCTCGTCAAGCGAGATGTTTACGTCAAGCGAATATGTGAAATGCACATCATCCTTTTTTCTTGCGTCAATGCTTTTTTTATAAATAGTATATTTTTTTATATATTTTTCATTAATTTTAAGGATTTTAGCCGCTTTCTTTTTAAGTTGGCTTTCGTCCTCGTCAAGCGATAATGCAATTTCGTTAATTCTTATCATTGTTTGTCCTCTTTTTCTTTATTTCGTCTGCGACGCTTATGCCGCTGTAAAATGCAAAGTTGAGATTATATCCGCCACATTCAAATTGCCGATTCAATATTTCACCGCAGGCATATAGATTTTCAATAAGTTTAGATTCAAAATTATTAAATTCGGTCAAGTCTGCGCCGCCGCTCGTGATTTGTGCAAAATTATATCCTTTTGTGCCGGTGATAATCAATTGCCAATTTTTAGCGTATTTGCAAATCTTTTTCTTGTCACCGTTTGCTTGCTTTTCAAGCAGAGATGAAACTTTTTCACCGAGTATTCCCTCAAGTGAGCCGAATTTGCTAATGTGTTCAAGTAATTCGTCTTCACTGAAATCATTTGCAAGGTCAATTACCGCATGGCATTTTTTAGGAGTTTTGCATTCAAAATTTTTGCTTACGGCTTCGCTTAAATTCATACTCACAATTCCGGATAAGCCGTAATCTGTAAAAAGAATTTCACCGTATTCTTGTTTTACACATTCGCCGTCAAGAAGTATTTTCATATTTCCTTTAACTCTTTGCCCTTTTAACTGCCTCGGATATTTACTTGATGATACAAGTTGAACAAGAGCAGGGGACAGCGGTGTTATCCTGTGACCGAGATTTTTCAGTATCTCATATCCGCTGCCGTTTGAGCCGAGGGAGCTTTGAGCCATACCTCCGGCGGCAATAATAACGCTGTCTGCGTAAAACATACCGCAGTCGGTCGATACAATTAAATCCCTGTCAACGCTTTTAACCGTGCAGCCGGTGACGATTTGGACTCCAAGCCTGATACATTCTTTCTCAAGCATATCTCTGACGGTTGCGGCTTGATTTGAATAAGGATAAATTCTGCCCTCGCTGTCGCTTTTCGTTTTAAGCCCTATATTATTAAAGAAATTTATTACCTCTTTATAATGCTTTGCATGCTCGTTTGAAAGGTTGCATCTGCCGTTTCCTGTGGCAAGAATTTTTTTGCCGAGCGTATCAAGCCTTTCAAGAAGTATAACCTCATCATTTGGCATATTCTGTTTTAATCTTATTGCGCAGGCAAGACCGCTTGCACCTGCGCCGATTATAATTTCAGTCATATTATTCATTGCCTTATCATTGATTTTGTTATATAATAATATAAAACTTCGCCAATTGCAAACTTTTTGTTGAAAATACTTGACTTAGTTTACTTTCTGTGATATAGTAGTGCTTACCTCGTAGTAGGTGAAATGCCGATAGGCGTTATTTTTTTGCCTGCTTCGCTTTGCGTGGCGAACGAGGGAGATTATTTTATCGAAATATTAATGGAGGTGCTATTTTATGAGAGTTAAGATTACCTTAGCTTGCACTGAATGCAAACAGCGCAATTACAACACAATGAAAAACAAGAAAAACACACCTGACAGGTTGGAAATGAACAAGTATTGTCCATTCTGTAAGAAACACACTCTCCACAGAGAGACAAAGTGATTGGAGGAAGACCGAATGGCTGAAGAAAAGAAGACTTCAACTAAGGCTGACGCTAAATCTGAAAAGACAGCAAAAGCCGCTAAGTCTAAGGACAAGAAGAAGTCAAAGAAAAATCCTTTTAAATCCATTGCGTCATTCTTCAAAAGTGTTAAGGCAGAGGGCAAAAAGGTTGTTTGGGCACCTGCAAAGGACGTCCTTAAAAACACCATTATTGTTCTTGTTGTAGTTATTATTGCAGGCTTGGCTATTTACGGTGTTGACTCGCTTCTTTCTCTTGGAATGAAGGGTATCAAGAACCTTGCCGAAACTACAACTACGACATCGGCTTCTCAGCAGGGTAAAAGTACAACAGCTGCTGCTCTTGATAAGGCTACCACAGCCGAAACAACAAAAGCTGCTGAATAATTACTTTGTACTTAATGCTTAAATAATTATTCGGGAGGCTTATTGATGGAAGAACCAAAATGGTATGTTGCACATACTTTTTCAGGATATGAAAATAAAGTTGCAAGCAACATTTTAACTGTTGTTGAAAATCGTAACCTTCACGACTTAATTTTTGAGGTTGCTATTCCAACCGAAACAGTAAAAGAACTTAAAAGCGACGGCACAGAGAAAGAGTATCAAAGAAAGTTGATGCCCGGCTATGTCTTCGTTAAAATGATTATGACTGACGACAGCTGGTATGTTGTTCGCAACACAAGAGGCTGCACGGGCTTTGTAGGTCCTGAGGGTGAGCCTCAGCCGCTTACAGACGAAGAGGTAAGAAATAACGCTCTTGAAAGAGTCAGCGTTAAGGTTAACTACGAAGTAGGAGATCTTGTTAATGTTGTTGACGGTCCTCTTGAGGGCTTCTCAGGTACTGTTGACGAGATTGACGTTGATAACAACAGCGTTAAGGTTACAGTTTCAATGTTCGGCAGAGAAAATCAGGTTGAATTTGAACTTGACCAGCTTGAAAAAGTTCAGGAAGACTAATCATTATTTAATTCAGTAATTCGCAGTATATCTGCTTATTATCATCGCTTGATTGCACTGTGGCGTTTAAGCGATGGTGGGAGAAGCCAAAGGCTTCGCCATTTACCACAATATTAGGAGGAAATTAATTATGGCACAGAAGGTAGTAGGTTTAATTAAACTTCAGATTCCTGCCGGCAAAGCTACTCCGGCACCACCTGTTGGTCCGGCTCTCGGTCAGCACGGCGTAAACATTATGTCATTCACAAAGGAATTCAACGAAAGAACTAAGAATGACGCAGGTCTTATCATCCCTGTAGTAATCACAGTATATGAAGACCGTTCATTTACATTTGTAACAAAGACACCGCCTGCAGCTGTTCTTATTAAGAAAGCTTGCGGTATTGATAAGGCTTCCGGTGTTCCTAACAAGAACAAGGTAGCAACCATCTCAAAGGCTGACGTACAGAAAATCGCTGAAACAAAGATGCCTGACCTTAATGCAGCAAATCTTGAATCAGCAATGTCAATGATTGCAGGCACTGCACGCAGCATGGGTATAGTAGTAGAAGACTAATTCCCTTGTGGGAGGAAGTATCCGATTTAACCACTGGAGGTAATTTAATTATGAAACACGGAAAGAAATATACAGACGGTGCAAAGCTTATTGACCGTTCAAATTTATATGATTCAAAAGAGGCTCTTGACCTCACAGTAAAGACAGCTACAGCTAAGTTTGACGAAACTGTTGAAGTTCATATTCGTTTAGGCGTTGACTCACGTCACGCTGATCAGCAGGTTCGTGGCGCTGTTATTCTTCCTAACGGTACAGGTAAGGACGTTAAGGTTGCTGTTTTCGCTAAGGGCGACCTTGCTAAGGCTGCTACAGAAGCAGGTGCTGACGTTGTTGGCGATGCTGACCTTGTTCAAAAGATTCAGGGCGGCTGGATGGATTTCGACGTTGCTATCGCATCACCTGATATGATGGGCTTCGTTGGCCGTTTAGGTAAGGTCCTCGGTCCTCGTGGTCTTATGCCGTCACCTAAGGCAGGCACAGTTACTATGGACGTAGCTAAGGCTGTTCAGGAGGCTAAGGCAGGTAAGATTGAATACCGTCTTGATAAAACAAACATTATTCACTGCCCAATCGGCAAGGCTTCATTCGGTACTGATAAGCTTCTTGAAAACTTCAATGCTCTTCTTGACGCTATCATCAAGGCTAAGCCTGCTTCATCAAAGGGTCAGTACATTAAGTCAGTAGCTGTTGCTTCAACAATGGGCCCTGGTGTTAAGATTAACCCAAACAAGGTTGGCACAGTTGCAAGTGCTGAGTAATTTTAGGTATTGACAAGGAGCAATCCTTGTGTTAAAATACAATAGCTGTTCAGCCAAAGACAGCAGGTGCCGATACGGCGTAAGTTTTCGCCTGCCGAGGAATGGACATTCAAGTAGCATTATGTTATTTTGATGTTTTACGTGCATTCCGAGGTTCTCGGAGTGCACTTTTTTGTTATAGCTAAACAGCCTTCAAGTCCGTATTTCTTACGGCAAATATTAATGGAGGTAAATTAAATGCCAAGTACAGCAGTTCTTGAAAGAAAAAAGCAAATGGTTGCTGACCTTTCAGAGAGAATTAAAAATTCTTGTGCCGGCGTTGTAGTTGACTACAAGGGTATCAACGTAGAAGACGACACAAAGCTTCGTAAGGAGCTTCGTGAAGCAGGTGTTGAATACACAGTAGTTAAGAATACAATCCTCGGCAGAGCAGTTGAGGATGCAGGTCTTGCAGGTCTCGAAGATGTTCTCGAAGGTACTACAGCAATCGCAACAGCGGCTGATGATTATGTAGCATCAGCACGTATTCTTCAAAAGTTCGCTGATTCACACGACAACTTCTCACTTAAGAGCGGTTATCTTGACGGCGAAGTAATCTCTATGGATAAGCTTATGGCTCTTGCTAAGCTTCCATCAAGAGAAGTTCTCCTTGCTACAGTTTGCAGCGTATTCAATGCACCTATCGCAGCTTTTGCTCGTGGAGTACAGGCTATTGTTGATAAGGGCGGCGTTGAGGCTTGTGAGCCTGCAGCTAAGGAAGATGCACCTGCAGAAGAAGCAGAAGCTCCTGCAGAAGCACCGGCTGAAGAAACAGCTGAATAATTAAATCAAAACTATTTTAATTAAAATTAATCTTTAATCGGAGGAAAATAAAATGGCATCAGAAAAAGTTACAGCAATTGTTGAAGAGCTTAAAACTCTTACAGTTCTTGAGCTTTCAGAGCTCGTATCAGCAGTAGAAGAAGAATTCGGCGTAAGCGCTGCAGCAGCAGTAGCAGTAGCAGCACCTGCAGAGGGTGGCGCAGCAGCAGCTGACGAAAAGACAGAGTTTGACGTAGTACTTGCAGAAGTAGGCGCAAACAAGATTCAGGTTATCAAGGCTGTTCGTGAAGCAACAGGTCTTGGCCTTAAGGAAGCTAAGGAAATCGTTGATAACGCTCCTAAGGCTGTTAAGGAAGCAGTTCCAACTGCTGACGCTGAAGCTCTCAAGGCTAAGCTCGAAGAGGTTGGCGCAAAGGTTGAACTTAAGTAATTTAACCTTACAATTTACCTTTAATGAAACAAGCACAACCGTTTGGTTGTGCTTGTTTTTTGTTTAATGTGTTTTGTTAAACACGGAATTTTTTTGACATCGTAGGGGCGACCATTGGTCGCCTAATTTTTTTCTAAAAATCAAATAATTCATCATAGGTAGTATTTAAAATTTCTTTGATTAACTTTATCTCGTCGGGATATACGTGCCTTTGCCCGACCTCTATTTTAGCCACAGCAGAACGGGTAATATCGCAACCGCTAAGTTGTAGCTTAGCAGATAATGTGTCTTGCGTCATTTTTTTCTTTTCTCTGATACTTCTGATATTGTTTCCGAATTTCTTTTCATACTCGATATTCATAAGTCATACTCCTTGCACTTATATAAGAACAAAATCCTTGACTTCATTTTAACTGTATGATATACTTTAATTGCACCTGTACAGGTGCAATTAAATATATTATTTTTGAGGTGAGAAAATGAAAAAATTTTTATCCATTGCAGTTGCTGTCATTATAATTTCAATTATTTTCTCTAATTGTTCTTCTGACAGTTCAAATTATGGCGACGATTATAATGATAATAACACTAAAAGCAGTTATGGAAGCAGTAAATACGATAAAGATATTAACGATATTGCAGATGCGTATGGCAAAAGCAGTGATGAAGTTAACGATGTAGTGCAAGCCATGGGCGGTGCAATGAAATAAATTAATAAAAAGAGGTAGAATATGAAAAAGAAAATAATACCATTATTTCTTTTATGTGTGGTAATGTTTACATTTGTAGGTTGTAATCAGGTTAGCGGTACTTATATAAGTGTCAATGATACAAAAGGTGGGGAATATACTTTTTCTTCTGATAACAACTATACTTATAAAGATGATGAAAATTCTTATTCCGGTTCTTATAAGCAGAGTGATGATATGATCTCGCTTAACAATGAGGACGGAAAAACAGAAAATTTCAGAGTGTATGGTGACTATATATTTTCAGTAAAGTATAAATTTGACACTGAATTATCAGAAACTACGGGATACATTAATCAAACGCTTGATTCGTCAATTGATTCTGTAGATTTTAATGCATCACTTACTTTAAAAGATGACGGAACTTACGAAGAAGTTGTTAATGTTGGCTATTACAGTTTCCCAGGTCCGACAGGTACATATACACTTGGTTCAAATAAGCTTATTTTGACAAATGATGAAGATGGTTCGGAGTTAGTGTATATTATATACAACAATCAAGTTTATTTGCGTGTTTATCAAAAAGTATGAGGTGAATTATGAATAAAAATGTTTGTAAGGGCGTTTCGCTATTGTTAGTTGTTGTCGCAGTTGTTTTTGCAATACTCGGTTTTTCTGCAAATAACAAATATAAGGAATACTCAAAGTTGGACAAATACTATGAAGATAAGGATATGGAATATTTTGATAATTCCGGCTATGATTATTTAAACGATTTAAGAAAAGATGACCCCTATTACAGCGATTTGTATAATAAATCTCATCAATATTTATATTTGAAGAATAAATACAGAGATAAAGTTAAAATTATGGCAGCTATATCTGCAGTTTCATTTGCTCTGTCATTAGTTACTTTTATTTTATATAAGCGCAATTCCAATGACGAATTAACAGGGGAAAGTGATAACGAAATAGCAAATCAATCTTAATTTAAAGCACAACCATTCGGTTGTGCTTGTTTTTTTGTTTAATATGTTTTGTTAAACAGGAATTTTTTTCGACATCGTAGGGGCGACCATTGGTCGCCTTATTTTTTATATCCCAATATTTTCTTGCACCGTATCTATCACCTTAAATGCCACACCGGAGAGGGCAAACCATAAAAGTGAAAACGGTACACAGACCTGACCTAAAAAGTTTAGCGGAACACCTGAATAATCCCAAACGTGCTCCTTTAGTATGATATTAAATATCAATCCAAACAGCAGCTCAACCCCTGTTATAATCAACATTCCTACCAAGCATTTGAGCCAAAAACTCATTTCGTATTTTTGATTTATATAATAAAATGACGATAATACTATTGCACCGGCGAAAAACATTGAGTAGTGTGTTCTGCCACGGTAGAGTATTTCAATAAGGCAATATCCCGTTCCGCCCGTCAGCGCAACAATTAAATAAGTGTAAAAATTTTTCATAATTGTATTATTGCTTTGTTTGTGCTAAAATATTTATATAATTTTTTTGTTTGGGTGCAATATGACGATTTTTGAAAAAGCAAATTACTTGATTGAAACAATTGAAAATGCAGGCTTTGAGGCTTATCAGGTAGGCGGATGCGTCAGGGACTTTTTTATGAAAAGAAAGTGCGACGATATTGATATTACCACTTCTGCAAAGCCCGGTGACCTTGAAAAAATACTTGCTGAAAATAATATCAAATATATTGAAACGGGGCTTAAACACGGCACGGTTACCGCTGTTTTTGATGGCGATAATTTTGAAATCACCACTTATCGAACAGACGGTGAGTATATTGATAACCGCCACCCTGAAAATGTCAGCTTTGTAAGCAATATTGACGAGGATTTGTCACGCCGTGATTTTACGATAAATGCAATTGCATATAACCCTAATAAAGATGAAATTGTTGACCTTTTCGGCGGCAGAGAAGATATAGAAAATAAAATAATTAAGGCTGTCGGCAATCCCGATAAAAGATTTAAAGAGGATGCACTCCGCATTATGCGTGCCATTCGCTTTTCCTCAACTCTCGGCTTTGAAATTGAGGAAAATACCAAAGCCGCATTGTTTAGAAATAAAGAACTTTTAAAAAATGTATCGGCTGAAAGAATTTTTACCGAACTTTCAAAACTTCTTTTGGGCGATAATGTTTTTGATGTTTTAACCGAGTATAAAGAAATTATGGGTGTGATAATTCCTGAACTTGTACCGATTTTTACCTGCGGGCAAAATACTGTTTGGCATATTTTTGACGTCTATACTCATACTGCAAAAACAGTTGAGCAATCGCCGAGGTTGCTTTCGCTTAGGCTTACTATGCTTCTTCACGATATCGGCAAACCCCTTGCAAAAACTACGGATGATAACGGAGTTGACCACTTTAAGGGGCATCAAAAAATCAGTGCAGACCTTGCCGCACCGATTTTAAAACGCTTTAAAATTTCAAATGAACTTTACGATAGGGTAATGCTTATTATCCCAATCCACGATATCCATATAGGAACAAAAAAGAAAAATATAAAAAAATGGCTCAACCGTTTGGGCGAACAGGGTGTACGTGACTTAATTGAGGTTAAGCGTGCCGATAAACTCGGTCAAAATCCCAAAATGACAGGGGAGGAACTGCAAAATCTTGTTACTACCGAGTCACTTGTTGATGAAATTATCGCAAATGCCGAGCCTTATAGTGTTAAGGATTTGAAAATTAACGGCTTTGATTTGATAAATCTCGGCTTTAAGGGTAAGGAGATAGGGAATATTCTCTCTGCTGTTTTGGAAATGGTAATTGACGGCAAAATTGAAAATGAAAAAAATATATTATTAAAATATGCAAAAGAAAAAGGAGAACTGAATTAAACAGTTCTCCTTAATTATTTATTGTAGTTCAAAAATCAGCCTTCGTATTCGTCCTCATTCTCCCAGTTATGCCAAATGTTTTGAACGTCATCGTTTTCCTCAAACATATCAATCATTCTTGCCATATTTTTCATATCTTCTTCAGATTCAAGCCTTGTGTAAGTTTGAGGAATATAAGCGGCCTCACTTGAAATAATATGATATCCTTTGCCCTCAAGCTCATCACGGATAGCGCCGACGTCATTCGGCTCTGTTCTAATCTCGAAAATATCTTCTTCATCTGTAAGGAAGTCGGAAGCGCCTGCCTCAAGTGCGTCCTCCATAAGCTGGTCCTCATCAACGTCCTCTTTTTCAATAACAATGACGCCCTGTCTGTCAAACATAAATGTAACAGAACCCGGTGTGCCCATATTTCCGCCTGCTTTGTCAAAGTAATGCCTTACTTCAGATGCAGTTCTGTTTCTGTTATCTGTAAGTGCTTCAACTACAACTGCGATACCGCTTGGGCCGTAACCCTCGTAAACGATTTCTTCAAAATTAGTGCTGTCGCTTTCGCCTGCAGCTTTTTTTAACATTCTGTCAATGTTATCGTTAGGAACGTTGTTTTGCTTTGCCTTTGCAATAACATCACGAAGCTTAGCGTTGTTGTTAGGGTCAGGACCGCCGTTTTTAACTGCTACGGCAAGCTCTCTGCCTATTTTTGTGAAAACCTTTGCTCTTGCTGCGTCATTTGCACCTTTTTTTCTCTTAATGGTGCTCCATTTGTTATGACCGCTCATTTTCTCAACTCCTATATGTGAAATTCATTAATTTTTAACTTAAATATATTACCACATTATTATATATATATCAAGTATAATATTTTTACACTTTTTTAATTTGTTGTTGTATATTTACTTGTTATATGATATTATAGATATGTATAATTATATAAATTTGCATAATCATTCAGGAGGATTATATATGTATTCAGATTATTATGATTCAATTGGCAAAGTTGCCGAAACAGATAAGGAAGTTGCAGACGCAATGGCTTTAGAACTTAAACGTCAGCGTGATAACATTGAACTTATTGCTTCCGAAAACCTTGTGTCACCTCAGGTTATGGTTGCAATGGGTAGCGTGCTTACAAATAAGTATGCCGAGGGATTACCGGGCAAACGCTACTACGGCGGCTGTCAGTATGTTGATATTGTTGAAAATATTGCTATTAAAAGAGCTTGTGAACTTTTCAAATGCAATTATGCTAATGTTCAGCCTCATTCGGGCGCTCAGGCTAATACTGCAGTTTATCTCGCTCTTCTTAAGCCGGGTGATACCGTTATGGGTATGAGCCTTGATAACGGCGGTCATCTTACTCACGGCTCACCTGCCAACATCAGCGGTAAATATTTCAACTTTGTTCCTTACGGTGTTGATGAAAACGGCTTTATTGATTATAAGGAATTTGCTAAGCAGGTTAATAAGGTTAAGCCTAAGCTTGTTGTAGCAGGCGCTTCTGCTTATCCGAGAGAAATTGATTTTAAGACTATGGCTGATATTGCACATGCAAACGGTGCTATGTTTATGGTTGATATGGCTCATATTGCAGGTCTTGTTGCAGCAGGTCTTCATCAATCTCCTGTTCCTTATGCCGATGTTGTAACAACTACCACTCATAAAACTTTAAGAGGTCCACGTGGCGGTCTTATTCTTTGCAATAATGAATACCTTATTAAAAAGCTTAATTCTGCCGTATTTCCCGGTACTCAGGGCGGCCCTCTTATGCACGTTATCGCAGGTAAGGCAGTTTGCTTCGGCGAGGCTCTTAAGCCTGAATTTAACGAATATCAAAAGAGAGTAGTTGAAAATGCAAAGGCTCTTGCAAACGGACTTATCAAGAGAGGTATGAAGCTTGTTTCAGGCGGTACAGATAACCACCTTTGCCTTCTTGACCTTCGTGGAACTAATGTAACCGGCAAGGAACTTGAAAACAGACTTGACGAGGTTCATATTACTCTTAACAAGAATACCGTTCCTAATGAGCCTCTTTCACCGTTTGTTACCTCAGGTGTTCGTATTGGTACTCCTGCCGCTACAACAAGAGGTCTTAATACAGACGATATGGACAAGATTGCAGAATATATCACTCTTGCAGTTATTGATTTTGATAATAATAAGGATTATATCACAAACGGCGTTGCCGAGATTTGCGCTAAATATCCTCTTTACGAGTAATTTAAAGAAGTGATATATATGAAAGTATTGTTAATTGAAATACTGAAATTTTTTCTTCGCATTATCTATGCGCCGATTAAGCTTTTTAAAACTAAGGACAGAATAGTTTATCTTTCAAGGCAAAGCAACGATAAAAGTCTTGATATGAGACTTCTTGAAAAAGAAATTGATAAGCAATGTCCTAATACCGAGCAGGTTTTCAGGCTCAAAATGATACCTGAAAGCCTTGGCGGTAAAATATCGTATTGCTTTTCTGTTATCGGCGATATGTATTATCTTGCTACTTCTAAGGTCGCAATCCTTGATACTTATTCAATTACAGTTTCTTGCTTAAAGCATAAGAAAAGCTTAAAGGTTATTCAAATGTGGCACGCTTTAGGGGCACTTAAAAAATTCGGGCTTCAAAGTGTCGGCACTAAAGAGGGCAGGGACGAGAAAATCAGCCGTGCAATGTGTATGCATAAAAATTACGACTATGTTCTCTCTCCAAGCAAAAAAACAGCTAAGTTTTATATGGAGGCTTTCGGTTGCGATAATTCTAAAATAAAAATTTGTTCACTTCCGAGAGTTGACGATATATTGACTGATAATAATGCTGCTTCAAGATTTTTTACCGAAAATCCGGGATTGAGCCACGATAAGATTGTTCTTTATCTTCCTACTTTCAGAGAAAGAGATGCTTATATTGCCGAGCAGCTTAAGGTAGAATTTCGTGATATTGACGGCTACCGTTTAATTATAAGCGCTCATCCTCTTTTTTCCAAAATTAAAATTGAGAATGAGTTTTCATACAGCGGTGATTTCTCGACTTATGATTTAATGAAAATTGCCGATGTTATTATTACCGATTATTCGGCTTGTGCGTTTGAAGCAAGCGTTCTTATGAAACCGCTTTATTTCTTCGTTCCTGATTATGATGAATATTCAAGCGAACGTGGAATTAATGTTGACCTCAAAAAGGAAATGCCGAGTGCTACATTTGAAAATGCAGAAGAACTTGTAAATGCCATTAAATTAAATAATTATGATTTTGATATGCTTTACAAATTCAAATGCGAATATGTTGAAAATACTAAGGCTAACAATGCAGAAATACTTGCTAAGTTTGTTTCTATGTTGCTCAAAGCTTAGAATTTATATTAAAGAAGGCAAAAACAATGGAATATACGTTTTCTGACAAAATATCTTCTCTTCAGCCAAGCGCTATAAGAGAGATACTTAAGGCAACGGCCGATCCTAAAATTATTCCTCTTGCAGCAGGTAATCCGGCACCCGATGCTTTTCCTGTAGAAGAAGTTAGGGCTATTGCTGCTCAAATTCTTGATTCTCGCCCTATCGATGCACTTCAATACGGTGTGTCTGAGGGATATCAGCCACTTCGTGATACTGTCAAAAAGTGGATGAGCAATCACGAAAATATCGGCAGAGATTTTGACGATATTATTATCGTATCGGGCGCTACTCAGGTTATGGATTTAACTACAAAGGTGCTTTGCAACGAAGGCGATACCGTTATTTGCGAAGAACCGTCGTTTATCGGCTCGCTTAATTGCTTTCGCTCATATGGCTGTAAGCTTAAAGGTGTTCCTGTCGAGGCTGACGGAATGAATGTTGAGCTTCTCGAGCAAGCACTTAAAACAACGCCTAACGCTAAATTTATTTATACCATTCCTAATTTTCAAAATCCGTCGGGTGCTACAATGTCACTTGAAAAGAGAAAAAAACTTTATGCACTTGCTAAGCAGTACAAAGTTATGATTTTGGAGGACAATCCATACGGCGATTTGAGAGTTTGCGGCGAAGCACTTCCTACAATTAAGTCTATGGATGAGGACGGAATTGTTATTTATGCCGGCTCATTTTCAAAAATACTTTCACCGGGCTTGCGTGTAGCATATTGTATTGCTCCTCAAAAGGTTATCGCTAAAATGACAGTCGGCAAGCAGGCTTCGGATGTTCATACCCCTTGCCTTAATCAAATGATTGTTGACGAATGGTTTAAGCAGTATGACGTTGATGCTCATATTAAGCATATTCAGGATATTTACAGAAATAAGCTTAATCTTATGTGTGACTGTATTGATGAACACCTCGGCGATTTTGTGGAGTACGTTAAGCCGCATGGCGGTCTTTTCGTATGGTGCAAGCTTCCTGACGATGTCGATATGCTCGACTTTGTTAAAAAAGCAGTTGAAAAAAATGTTGCTGTCGTTCCTGGCAATGCGTTCTTAATGGACGATACGCAAGAATCACATTTCATTCGCCTTAATTTTTCAACCCCAAGTGATGACGGAATTATCAATGGAGTTAAGGCTTTGGGCGAAGTAGCTAAATCATATAGATAATCGGAGAATAACTATGGCAGAAGAAATTAAAAAAGAACGTAAAAAAAGAAGTCTTTCACTTATTCAGCCGACCTCTGTTCCGACTTTGGGTAACTATCTCGGCGCTATGCGTGGCTGGAAAGACTTTCAGGATGATTTTGATACAGTTTTCGGCATTGCCGATTTACACTCAATTACAGTAAGGCAGGACCCGCAAAAGCTCAGAACTCAAACTACTCAGCTTTATGCGCTTCTTATGGCTACGGGTCTTGACCCTGATAAGAGTATCCTCTTTATTCAGTCGCACGTGCCTCAGCATTCTCAGCTTGCTTGGATTCTTAATTGCTACACTCAATTCGGTGAGCTTAACAGAATGACGCAGTTTAAGGATAAATCTCAGCAGCACGCAGACAACGTTAATGCAGGTCTTTTCACTTATCCGTCGCTTATGGCTGCCGATATTCTTCTTTATCAGGCAGATGTTGTGCCTGTCGGTGTTGACCAAAAGCAGCATCTTGAAATCACAAGGGATATTGCAGAACGCTTTAACGGAATTTACGGCAATGTGTTTACCATTCCTGAACCTTATATTACTAAGACTGCTGCTAAGGTTATGAGTCTTGCTGACCCAACAAGAAAGATGAGCAAGTCTGACCCTAACCCTAAGGGCACTGTTTATCTTACAGATGAGCCTAATGTAATTATGAAGAAGTTTAAGAGTGCAGTAACAGACAGCGAAATGAGTGTTCGTTATGCCGAGGGTAAGGACGGAATCAATAATCTTATGTCAATTTATTCTGCTGTTACAGGCAAAGATTTTGATACTATCGAAGCGGAATTTGCAGGAAAGGGCTATGGCGATTTCAAGACAGCGGTAGGCGAAGCTGTTGTTGCCGAGCTTGAACCTGTGCAAAAGCGCTATAATGAGTTTATGAAAGATAAAGCATATCTTAAGGAAAAATGGACTCAGGGTGCAGACCTTGCTCAACGTGTATCTCAGCGCACACTTGACAAGGTAATGAAAAAGGTAGGCTTTGTGCTTAAATAATTTAATGTTTCTAAATATGATAAAAGCTCGTAAACCCTTGTGTTTACGAGCTTTTTTGTATACTTTTTTGGTTTGCCTGAAAATGGATTTAAAAACTTTTCAAAAAAAATACTAAAAGCCTATTGACAAAATAGGTAATGTAGTGTATAGTGTAGACATCACAGAAAAACCTACAAACCACGTAGGTAATAAGGGAAATGTTAAAGGAGAGATTGTTATGATAAAAATCTATAGCAAATTAACAGTCGCAAATATTAAAAATCAACGAATGTGCTTTCGATGTTATATGTGATTATTCACGAAAAAATATTATAGCTTTAAATTTTAACTACTAAACATAAAAACCAATTTTTAACATCGAAAGGAAATAACATTATGTCAGATTATAAATATCATTTTGAAACACTTCAGCTTCACGTAGGACAGGAAGAGCCGGATCCGGCTACAGATTCAAGAGCAGTTCCGATTTATCAGACTACTTCTTATGTATTCAAAAGCAGCGACCACGCACAAGCAAGATTCGGTCTTGCAGATGCGGGTAACATTTACGGCAGACTTACAAATTCAACTCAGGACGTTTTTGAAAAGAGAGTTGCGGCTCTTGAGGGCGGTGTAGCTGCTCTTGCAACAGCTTCCGGTGCAGCGGCACTTGCTTATACATTTCAGGCTCTTGCTCAGGCAGGCGACCACATTGTATCGGCTAAGACAATCTACGGCGGCACATATAACTACCTTGAGCACACATTTTCACAGTTTGGTGTAAACACAACATTTGTTGACCCTGACGACCTTTCAAATTTTGAAAATGCTATTCAGGATAACACAAAGGCAATCTTTATCGAAACACTCGGTAATCCTAATTCAAATCTTGTTGATATTCAAAAGCTTGCAGATATTGCTCATTCACACAATATTCCGCTTGTTATAGATTCAACCTTCGCAACACCTTATCTTTTAAGACCTATTGAATACGGCGCAGATATCGTTGTTCACAGTGCAACTAAATTTATCGGCGGTCACGGCACAACACTCGGCGGTGTAATCGTTGACAGCGGCAACTTTGATTGGAAAGCAAGCGGAAAATATCCGCAGATTGCAGATCCTAACCCAAGCTATCACGGTGTATCATTCCAAGAGGCGGCAGGTTCTGCGGCATTTGTAACATATATTCGTGCTATCATTCTTCGTGATACAGGTGCTACAATTTCACCGTTTAACGCATTCCTTCTTCTTCAGGGACTTGAAACTCTTTCGCTTCGTGTTGAGCGTCACGTTGAGAACACAAAGAAGGTTATTGAATATCTTGTTAATAACCCAAAGGTTGAAAAGGTTAATCACCCAAGCGTAGATTCAAGATATAAGGACCTTTACAATAAATACTTCCCTAATGGAGCAGGTTCTATCTTTACATTTGAAATCAAAGGCGGAGAGGCTGAAGCTAAGAAGTTTATCGACAGCTTAAAGATTTTCTCAATCCTTGCAAATGTAGCAGACGTTAAATCACTCGTTATTCACCCTGCAACCACAACACACAGCCAGCTTAGCCCCGAAGAGCTTGCTGAGCAGGATATTAAGCCTAATACAATCAGACTTTCTATCGGTACAGAGCATATTGACGATATTATTCACGATCTCGACGAAGCTTTCGCCGCAATCGACTAATTTTAAATTATTTGATTAATTATTAAGGAGATTATTTATTATGGCTATCTATAAATCAGCACTCGACCTTGTAGGCAATACACCTCTTCTTGAGGTTACACATTTTGAAAAAGACAACAATCTTGAAGCAACAGTTCTTGTTAAGCTTGAATACTTTAATCCGGCAGGCTCTGTTAAAGACAGAATTGCTAAGGCAATTATCGAAGATGCAGAAAAGACAGGCAAGCTTAAGCCTGACTCTGTAATTATTGAGCCTACAAGCGGTAACACGGGTATCGGTCTTGCATCTGTTGCAGCAGCAAAGGGTTACAGACTTATTATCACAATGCCTGAAACCATGAGCGTTGAAAGACGCAATCTTATGAAAGCATACGGCGCAGAACTTGTTCTTACAGACGGTGCAAAGGGTATGAAGGGTGCTATTGCTAAGGCAAATGAGCTTGCCGAGGAAATTCCTAACAGTTTTATCGCAGGTCAGTTTACAAACCCTGTAAACCCTGCTACTCATAAGGCAACAACAGGCCCTGAAATTTGGAACGATACCGAAGGTAAGGTTGATATCTTTATTGCAGGCGTCGGCACCGGCGGTACTCTTTCAGGCGTAGGTGAATACCTTAAGAGCAAAAATCCGGACGTTAAGATTGTTGCAGTTGAGCCTGCTACTTCTCCTGTTCTTTCAAAGGGCACGGCAGGTCCTCATAAAATTCAGGGTATCGGCGCAGGCTTTGTTCCCGATACTCTTAACACAAAGATTTATGACGAAATTATCACGGTTGAAAATGAGGATGCATTCGCAACAGGTAAGGCATTTCCTAAGCAGGAGGGTGTACTTGTAGGTATTTCAAGCGGTGCGGCTCTTTGGGCAGCTAAGGAGCTTGCTAAAAGACCTGAAAATAAAGGTAAGACAATTGTTGCTCTTTTGCCTGATACAGGTGACAGATATCTTTCAACTCCGCTTTTCAGCGAGTAATAAATACAGATATAATATTTCCCTTATATCATTAAATCGAGGCTCGGACTTAACGGTCCGGGTCTTGATTTTTTCCTTTATGCTCAAATGACACCGCTATATTTAAAAAAATTTTGATAAAATCAGCGAAATATAATAAAATTCATAATTTTTTATTGATATTAATTTGACAAAGTGTTAAAATCTATAATAGGCAAATTTGGAACATTTTAAATTTTCATATATGCTCTGTCACATTTTCAAGGAGGAAAAAACAGTGAACGACTCAAAAGCACTTAAAAGACTTGAAGCACTTTTTGATGACGGCTCATTTACCGAGATTGATGCTTACGCTAAATCGGCTGACGGTTCGGTTGAGGTTGTTGCCGGCTTCGGAACAGTAAACGAGTGCGCAGTATATGCGTTTTCACAGGATATTACTGTTGACGGCGGTGCTGTAAGTGTTGCACAGTGTGCTAAAATTAAAAAGATTTACGATCTTGCATTAAAAACCGGTTGCCCGGTTATCGGTGTGTATGATTCAAACGGTGTTAAGCTTACCGAGGGATTTGAGGTTATGAATGCCTATGGCGAGCTTGTTAAAGCATCAACATCAATGAGTGGCGTATGCCCTCAAATTTCTATTATCGCAGGCTCTTGCCTCGGTACATCTGCTCTTATTGCTAATATGGCTGATGTAGTTATAGCAGTTAAGGACGCTGATTTTTATGTAACTGCTCCGAGCGAGGTTACAGCCGAGGAAAGCTATGAAGCAGGAACAGTCGATGTTCTTTGTGATACTTTTGAAGAGGCAGTTGATGCTGCTAAGAATATTGCATCTCTTCTTCCGTCTAACAATATTTCTCCTGCTCCTCTTTTTGAGTTTGCAGCACCTAGCACTTTTGCTAATGACGGCGATGATGCTATGACTGTTATTAACAGTATTGCAGATGCAAATTCAGTTGTTGAACTTAAGGGCGGATATTCAGAAAGCAAATGCAAAACCGTTCTTGCAACCGTTATGGGAACAACAGTAGGTTTTGTTGCATTTGAGGGCGAGCCTATTTGCCCTTGCTGCTCATATAAGGCTGAGGCTATGGTTAAGCTTTGCGATGCTTATTCAATCCCTGTTGTTACATTGGTTAATGCAAACGGCGCAGTTAATAAGGCAGGCAAGGAAAATCAGTGCCTTACAGCGTTTACTAAGCTTACAAGCGCTTATGCTACCGCTACAACACCTAAGATTTCCGTTATCACCGGAAACGCAGTGGGTATTGCTTATATCGCTCTTGCAGGTAAGGGTGCTAATGCAGACTTTACATTTGCTTGGGATAAGAGCGTTGCATCACCGCTTCCGACTGAATCTGCTGTTCAGTTTTTGTTTAATGAAAGACTTGCAAACGGCGAAAGCAAGGAGGAACTTAAGAAGGAATATACAGAAAAGGTTGCTTCTCCGTTTACTGCCGCTGCTTGTGGTGCAGTTGATGATATTTTTGCTCCTGCTGATACTCGTGCAAAGGTTATTGCCGCACTTGATATTCTTGCAGGAAAAAGAGAAAATACTTTACCGAGAAAACATTCTGTTAAATAATGGAGGATAATAATATGAAAAACTATACAATTACTGTAAACGGTACACCTTATAATGTAACTGTTGAAGAGGGCACCGGCGCTCCTGTTGCCGCTGCTCCTGTAGCTGCACCGGCT
>FR889160.1:69318-91192 GCA_000436835.1 Eubacterium sp. CAG:251 | reverse complement strand
CTGCTCCTGCACCGGCTGCTGCTCCTGCTCCTGCAGCTCAGGGAACAGCAGGTTCAGTTAAGGTTGAAGCTCCTATGCCGGGCACAATCCTTGATGTTAAGGTTTCAGTTGGCGATTCAGTTTCAAGCGGCTCTGTTCTTTGCATTCTTGAAGCTATGAAGATGGAAAACGAAATCGTTGCTCCTCAGGACGGCACTGTTGCTTCTGTTAATGTTTCTAAGGGTGACAGCGTTGAAGCAGGCCAGGTTATCATTACATTAAACTAAGAGGTGTCGTAAATGGCTAAAATCGGAATTACTGAAACAGTCCTCCGTGATGCTCATCAGTCTTTGATTGCAACACGTATGAGAACTGACGAATTTGAGGGCATTCTCGAAAAAATGGATAAAATCGGCTATCATTCACTTGAATGTTGGGGCGGTGCAACATTTGACAGTTGCCTTAGATTCCTTGATGAGGACCCGTGGGACAGGCTTCGTCTTATTCGTAAAAAATGTCCTAATACAAAGCTCCAAATGCTTTTCAGAGGTCAGAATATGCTCGGCTATCGCCATTATTCTGATGAGCTTGTAGATTATTTTGTTAAAAAGAGTATTGATAACGGTATTGATATTTTGAGAATTTTCGACGCTCTTAACGACGTTCGTAATCTTCAAACAGCTATTGATGCCGCTAAGAAATACGGCGGTCACGTTCAGGCGGCTATTTCTTATACAACCGGTCCTGTTTTTGATATTGACTACTATTGCAATTATGCAAAGCAGCTTGAAAATGCAGGTGCTGATTCAATTTGTATTAAGGATATGGCAGGTCTTTTGACCCCTTACGGAACTTATGACCTTGTTAAGGCACTTAAGAGTACAGTCGATATTCCTGTTCAACTTCACTCTCACTATACTTCAGGCCTTGCTTCTATGGTACACCTTAAAGGTATTGAGGCAGGTGTTGATGTAATTGATACTGCCATGAGTCCGCTTGCTATGGGTACTTCTCATCCGGCTACAGAGTCTATGGTAGCTGCACTTAAGGGTACTGAATACGATACAGGTCTTGATATCAAGGCTCTTTCTGAAATCAGAGATTTCTTTACGCCACTTCGTGAAAAATATCTTGCTTCAGGTCTTCTTGACCCGAAAATGCTTGGCGTTGACGCTAATACTCTTCTTTATCAGGTGCCGGGCGGTATGCTTTCTAACCTTGTTTCTCAGCTTAAGCAGGCAGGTAAGGCAGACAAGCTTGACGAGGTGCTTGCTGAAGTTCCGAGAGTAAGAAAGGATTCAGGTTATCCTCCACTTGTTACTCCTACCTCTCAAATCGTTGGTACTCAGGCTGTATTCAACGTTATTATGGGCGAGAGATACAAGATGGTTACTAAGGAATTTAAGGATTTGGTTGCAGGTAAGTACGGTAAGACTCCTTGCGATATTGACCCTGATTTCCAAAAGAAGATTGTAGGCGATGATGAAATTATCACTTGCCGTCCTGCTGATCTTATTCACGATAAGATTGATGATTTCAAGGATGAAATTAAAGAGTATTATGAGCAGGAGGAGGATATCCTTTCATATGCTCAGTTCGGTCAGGTTGCTATTAAATTCTTCCAAAAGAGAAGAGATAAAAAATACAACCTTGACGGCAAGCATGAGGATTTTGAATCAAAGGTTCACCCTGTTTAATTATTCAATAACTTAATAATAATTCTGAAAGGTGTTGCATCAGCAACACCTTTTTATATATTTTATTTAACATTTATGTACTTTAATATTTATATAATCATTAGCATTTGAATAATAAATGCCTAAAAATGTTCAGAGTTTGTGAACTTATTATGTATAAACTATTGCAAAATGTTGTATCTTGTGTTATATTCATATTAGAGTACTGTTTGAATAATTATCATAAATAGGAGGAACTAAAAAGTGAAAGTAACATTCAAAAAGCTATTCGCATGCCTTATGGCTTTGATTATGGTGATGACTGTAACCCCATTCACAGCCGTTACCGCTTCGGCCGCTGAGGCAAAAAGCTCAAACATTGCGGAAACTGAGGCTAAATACAAAACAGCCCCATCAACAACCTTTACAGCCAAGAAGGGTATGAGTGAGGTCTCTTGGCTCAACAGCAGTGAAGTAACTACCACTGAAGGAACAACTTATAAGCAGTCTTTTGCTCCGTCATCAAATGTACTTTATTGGCCGAGCGCTTATGTGGGAACAACAACTAATCTTGACGAGGGCGCAAACAGACTTAATTTAAAAATGTTTTATCCGTCGGCAGTATTGCTTTGGGACGGTAAAACAGACGTTTATATGCCTATTATGGCACTTGCTCAAAATACACAAAAAAGCAATCCTTTGGCATTTGACTCCGGCAGAACAATTTTTTATGCGGCACCTTATGATTTTGAACGTTTAAATGCCGCTACATCTCCTGCTCACAGTACGGATTTTTATGCTGATGAATGGCGTGGTGTTACCGGTTCGAAAAATGAGAATTTTACATTGACCAAATATTCTGACGGCTCAACTTTTGGATTTGCTGCTGAAGTATTAACCTCGTTTACTTTCAAAGGCGAAGGCGCAGGTAAATGCTATAATTTCGGATTATCATGGGAAAATGATGCCGCAAGTTTTCTTCACGTTGACAGTGGCATAACATTTGATTCAAACGGCTACTTAGCTAAAAAACTCTATTGGACAACTAATTCATACAGTGATCCGGAGAAGTTTAATACATCTCAGGATAACAACACTTGGCAGTCAAGCTCTACAATTTATGTAGTAAACTATGAACCTATTGCTGATGCTGCAAATGAAGCGGCAGAATATTTAAAAACTTTAGTTCAAACAGATTATACTCCTGAAGCGGTTAATGCATACTATGATGCTGTTACGGCATTATATGATTTTGACCCTAACACTTATTTTGACCAAAATGACGGTAAATCCGCAACTGATGTTGAGGATATTGCTGTTCGTGTAGGTAAGTGCACAACGGAAATTAAAAAACTTGTTGATAATTATAATGCTGCAAAGAAAAATCTTGAAAACAGTAAGCAATACCGTATTTCGTTTACAGATGTAAACGGTACTCCTGTTGCTGACCACTACTACAAGGCCGGCGAAACCATTATTCAGCCAAAGCTTGATAGTGATAAGTTTATAAATACAGATCCTGAAGGTCATTATACTGCTTCTTATAAATGGCAGCCTGCAATTTCAGCTACAGCTACAGCTGATGTAAGCTATGTTGAAAAAGCAGTAATTCCTGTTAAAACACCGCATGAATATCCTGCAAATTATACTCCTGTATATCAAGATGGCAAATATGCACATACACGCAAATGTGCATTGTCTGATTGTGGTTATATTGATTGGGCATATTGCACATTCGTAAAGGATGAAGAAAAATCTAAAGATGCAACTTGCACAACTGATGAAATCCTTGTAAAGAAGTGCTCAGTTTGCGGTCAGTCTTATACCGATAACGTTAATAATAAAAAGAAACTCAATCATGATATGCAGTTGGTAAAAACAGTTGCACCTACATGTTCCGATGAAGGTTATGATTTATATAAGTGCTCAAGATGTGATGTGACTGAAAAAAGAAATATTGTTCCTGCAATTTCCGGAAGTCACGATTGGCAGTTTACTAAAACCGTTGCCCCTACTTGCAACGAGAAGGGCTATGACCTTTATACATGCAAGAAATGTAAATCAACTAAAAAGGAAAATATTCAGCCAATCAATCCGTCTAATCACAAATTTATAAAAACAAACACTGTAGCACCTACTTGCACTACAGGCGGCTATGACGTTTATACTTGTGAGCGTTGCGGTAAAACGGAGCATAGAAACGAAGTTCCGGCTATCGCAGGTGGCCATACATATCAGTTTACAAAGACCGTTGCTCCAACTTGCACAGAGCAAGGTTACGACGTTTATACTTGTTCAAAGTGCGGCAATACCGAAAAGAGAAATGTAAAGCCGATTGATTCATCAAATCATAATTACACTGAAACGGTTGTCGCTCCGACTTGTACTGAAAAGGGATATACAAAATATACCTGTTCACGTTGCGGTGATACATATAAAGATAATTACATTAACGCATCCGGCCATTCATTTACAAATTATGTACTTGACGGCAACGCAACCTGTACTCAAGACGGCACGATGACAGCTAAGTGTGACAAATGTAGCGAAACTAATACAATCACAGCTCCCGGTTCAAAACTCGGTCACGATTATGCGCAAACTGTTACTCCTGCTACTTGTGTTTCAGGTGGATACACAACTTATGTTTGCACAAGATGTAATGACACTTATGTAGGAAATTATGTCGATGCTATCGGTCATAGTTATAATAATGTTGTTACTCCTCCAACCTGTACGGCAGGCGGATATACAACGCATACTTGTGTAAGAGGCGACAGCACTTATGTTGATTCTCAAACTTCACCTCTCGGTCATAGCTATGCTGCAACTGTAGTTGCCGCTACAACAACGTCACAAGGCTATACAGTATATACTTGTACACGTTGCGGCGTTAATTATGTAAGCGATTACACACCTGTATTGCCGGCTCTTACTCCGAGTGAAGACAAAATTGCTAAAGAATACGGAGTCGATGCTAAAACAGCTCAGGAAATTAATTACATTTTTATCACTAATAATGTTTCAAGCGATACGGCTTCTTTGACCGAAAGCAAAATGACTGCTAAACCTCCTAAAGGTGACGGCGATTATAAAGGCTCAAACTTCGGACTTTTAAGAGCGCAAACCACTAAACTTAAAAAGAACAGTGTTACCGTTAAATGGAATAAGGTTAAAAATGCAGACGGTTATATTGTTTACGGTGCTAAGTGCGGTGCCAAGAGTAAATATAAGGTTCTTAAGGTGGTTTCAGGTAAGACTACATCCTACACTCATAAAAAGCTTAAGAAAGGCACATATTATAAATATAATATCGTAGCATTTAAATATGTAAACGGTGTTAAGGTTACACTCGCTGCTTCTAAAAAGATTCACGCAACAACTCTTGGCGGTAAATACGGTGTAGCAAAGGCAGTTAAGCTTAATAAGAGTAAGGTAAAAATCAAAAAGGGCAAGACCTTTAAGATTAAAGCTTCTGAAATTAAGAAGGATAAGAAAATTAAGAGGCATAGAGCTATTTGCTATGAATCTTCAAATACTAAGATTGCCACAGTAAATTCAAAAGGCAAGATTAAGGCTAAGAAGAAGGGCAAATGCACAATTTATGTATACGCTCAAAACGGTGTTTATAAGACTGTAAAGGTAACAGTTAAATAAAAATCAATAGTTTTGCAGAGGCGGTTGAAAAACTGCCTCTGTTTTTTATTTGACTACGAAATAAATATACCCACCATAGGTTAAAAGGAGCAGTATTCCTTGCCATCTTTGAAATTTTTGCGTTATTATCGTCGGCAAAACCGCAATGCAAATAACTATAAGGCATATTTTCATATCCATGCTTACGCTTGATGCAGAAACGGCAAGTTCACCGCTACCTCTTGCTATTGAAATTAATGAGCAAAGCGGAAGAATTAATGTTAAATCAATAATGTTTGCACCGAGTATGTTGCCTGCAGAAAGTGTTCCGGATTTCTTTTTGAGCGCCGACAGCGCCGTTACAAGTTCCGGCAGGGAAGTGCCTATTGCAACTGCAATTACGCTTATCACCCTTTGCGAAATGTGTAAGTTTTTTGCTATTTGAGTTCCTTGCGATACAAGAAGTCTTGCGCCTATAACTATTCCTATTGCGCCGAAAATAAACAAAACAGTACAAAGCACTTTTTCTTTTACTGTAAACGTTTTATCGTTTTCATCGTTTTTTACTTCTTTTTTTATGCTTTTTATGTTTTCAAAAATAAATACTGCAAATACTGATATTAAAAGCGTAACACCTAATGCAGACAAAAAATAATATTCTTTGCTTTCGCCTTTAAATTGTAATGTTTGTTTTTTTGTGATAACACAGCCTATTATTAAAGATATAATTGCTAAAATCATTGAAATACCTTTAAAGAAAATGTCACGCCTTTTTATTTCAAAGGGCATAAAGGTTATGAAAAGTCCTAATATCAGTGCAGTGTTTGCCGTGACCGAGCCTATTGCATTACCGACTGCCATATCGACGTTTTTGGTTACGGTTGCCTGAACGCTTACTATTATTTCAGGCAGAGTTGTAGCAATTGAAACGATTGTTGCGCCAATTATAAAATTAGGTATTTTAAGCATTTTTGCCGCTTGCGTTGCACTGTCTACAAAAATATCTCCGCCCTTGATTATTAAAAAAAGTCCGATAATAAAAAAGGTGTATGTAAAAATATTCGCCATATCTGTCCGCCTTAAAATTTAGTTGTGTTAAATGCTTATATATGTTATAATATTTCAGTTAATTAATATATGAGGTGACGTTATGTCTAAAAACAAAAAATTCACTCCTTTAATATTTATTCCTATTGCAGTGGCAGTATTCGTGTTAATCTTTCTTGCCGTAAGCGGTCATTTAACTAAAACCGAGGATATAAAAAAGCCTACTGCCGAAACTTCAATTTCAGTCGTTAATGATGAAACGACTGAGCCTACAAGCGCTAATACCGACGGTAAGGTTACTCTTTGCGCAGTTGGCGATAATCTTATTCACAACACCTTGATTGATGCAGGTAAGCAGGAGGACGGAAGCTACGACTATACTTGCCTTTATAAAAATATTGCTCCCGTTATTCAAAAATATGATATGTCCGTAATTGACCAGGAAACAGTTTTGGGCGGCTCTGAATTTGAATATACCGGTTATCCTGTTTTTAATTCTCCGCAAGAAATCGGCGACGCTGCTATTAAGGCAGGTTTTGATATTTTCAATTGCGCAAATAATCATATTATGGATAAAGGCTCTCAGGGCGTTATGAATGAAATTGATTATTTCAAAAAGCAAAAGGATATTGTTTATCTTGGCATTAACGAGGACGAGCAGAGTTATAACACTGTTAAATATTATGTAAAAAACAATATAACATTTGCGCTTCTTAATTATACCTATGGCACAAACGGTATTGACTTGCCAAGCGATAAGCCGTGGCTTGTTAATTTGATGAATAAGGACAAGGTTACTAAGGATATAAAAGAGGCAAGGGAAAACGCCGACGTTGTAATCGTGTTCCCTCATTGGGGGACGGAAAATAGCTTTGGTATATCTGATTATCAAAAGGAATATACCGAGCTTTTCAGTTCTCTCGGAGTTGACCTTGTTATCGGTTGTCACCCTCACGTTATTCAGCCGGTTAAAGAGGTTACTAATGACAAGGGGCATAAAATGCTTGTCTATTATTCTCTCGGTAATTTCATTTCTCATCAAATTGAAATTGACCAACTTTGCGGCGGTATGGCAAGTGTTGATATTGAAAAGAAAAACGGCGAAATTACAATTGAGGGCAAACTTGTACCGATTGTAACTCATTACAGCAGAACTGACAGCGGCAAATTTACATTTGATGTCTATAAGCTTAGTGATTATAATGAAGAGCTTGCCTCCTCGCATTCTCAAAAGGGCGGCACACCCGAATATTATAATAAGCTTGTTAAAAAGGTTGTGGATGAAAAATACCTCGATTTATCGAAATAGTCTATTTTTTGTCATTTTGTATAAAAACTCTTAACATGAATTATTGCTCATGTAGTAAATTGACAAAATTGTATAAAATCGTTGACAAACGTAAATTTGCTGACTATAATGAAATTGTAGTAAGAACAAAGGTGTTCCGAGTGAATTCGGAGCGCCTGTTTTTTTGCTTTATTTTATTAAAACGAATTCTTAAGAGAGGAGTATTTACTATGAGTAAGTACACAAAGGAAGAAATCCTTAAAAGCGCACAGGAAAACGGCGTAGAATTTATCAGACTTCAGTTTACAGACGTTTTCGGCATTATGAAAAACGTTGCTATCACAAGCTCACAGCTTGAAAAAGCACTTGATAATGAGTGTATGTTTGATGGCTCGTCAATTGACGGCTTCGTAAGAATCAACGAAAGTGATATGTATCTTCATCCTGATTATGATACATGGACAATTTTCCCTTGGAGAAAGCACCAGAACGCTCAGACAGCTCGTCTTATTTGCTCTGTTTATTGTGCAGATAATGAGACTCCGTTCCTTGGCGACCCAAGAAACGTTCTTCAGAAGGTTATGAATGAGGCTGCTGAAATGGGTTACAGCTTTAACGTTGGTCCTGAATGTGAGTTTTTCCTCTTTAAGCTTGATGAGGACGGTAATCCGACAACTACAACAGGTGATGAGGGCGGTTACTTTGACCTTAACCCAATCGACCATGGCGAAAACTGCCGTCGTGATATTTGCCTTGCTCTTGAGGAAATGGGATATACAATTGAAGCATCTCACCATGAGGTTGCTCAGGGACAGCACGAAATTGATTTCAAATTTGATGAGGTTATGACAAGTGCTGACCGTGTAATGACATTTAAGCACGTTGTTAAAACTTATGCTACAAAGCATGGCCTTCATGCAACATTTATGCCAAAGCCGATTTACGGTATTAACGGTTCAGGTATGCATACTAATATGTCACTTATGACTAAAAATGCTGAGGGCAAAACAATTAATGCTTTCTATGATTCTGAAAGTGAAGACGGTCTCAGCGAGGTTGCTCATTACTTTATCGGCGGACTTCTTAAGCACGTTAAAGGTATTGCCGCTTATTCAAACCCGACTGTAAATTCATATAAGAGACTTGTACCGGGCTATGAAGCTCCTACTTATATCGTTTGGTCAGCATCTAACCGTTCTTGTCTTGTTCGTATTCCTGCCGCAAGAGGTATGGGTACTCGTGTTGAACTTCGTTGTCCTGACCCAACCTGCAATCCTTATCTTGAAATGGCACTTTGCCTTGCAGCCGGTCTTGACGGAATTAAAAACAAAATTGTTCCTGCTCCGGCAGTAGATTATAATGTATTTGACCTTTCAAATGAAGAACTTGAAGAAAGAGGTATTGATTGTCTTCCAGGCTCACTTGAAGAGGCTGTTAAGGCTTCAGAGGCTGACCCATTTGTTAAGGAAACAGTAGGCGAACACGTATTCAACGCATACACAGAAGGCAAGAAAGCTGAATGGGACGAATACAGAACAAAGGTTTCACAGTGGGAAATCGACAGATATATGGTTAATTATTAATTTTTACTTAACCCTCTCTTATGGCATTTATGCCATTTAGCCAAGCCGATATCATTTCGGTGTCGGTTTGGCTTATTTTTTCAGCACAATGGGGTGCGACAATGCGATTGCATTTGCCGCACCCTGTTTTTTTATTTCTTTTTGTCATTACAAACTATATAATTTGAGGAGGAAGGATAAATGGACATAACATCTATTCTTGAAAAGGTCGACAGCGAAATGTTCGGCATTTGGTTTTTGATTGGTGCGGCTCTCGTTTTCTTTATGCAATGCGGTTTTGCTATGGTTGAAACGGGATTTACACGTGCAAAAAATGCGGGCAATATTATAATGAAAAATCTTATGGATTTTTGCATCGGTACTCCGATGTTTATATTGCTCGGCTTTGGTCTTATGATGGGTGAAGAGGTCTTAGGCGGCTTTTGCGGTATGCCAACCTTGGGCGTTTTCACAAATTATCAAAACTTTGATTGGTCAAACTTTGTGTTTAACCTTGTGTTCTGTGCTACAGCGGCAACTATTGTTTCCGGTTCAATGGCGGAGCGTACAAAGTTTTCAAGCTATTGTATTTATTCGGCAGTAATTTCTGCTGTTGTTTATCCAATCGAGGCAGGTTGGATTTGGAATCCAAACGGTTGGCTTGCTAATCTTGGCTTCCATGATTTTGCAGGCTCTTGCGCTATTCATACGGTTGGCGGTATAACTGCATTTATCGGCGCAATTATGGTCGGTCCCCGTATCGGTAAATATGTTGAGGATAAAAAAACAGGTAAAAAGGTAGCAAAGGCAATTCCGGGTCACTCACTTACTCTCGGCGCACTCGGTGTATTTATCCTTTGGTTTGGATGGTACGGTTTCAACGGTGCAGCAGCAAAGAGCGGACCTCAGCTTGCTTCTATCTTTTTAACAACAACATGTGCACCTGCTATCGCAACTTGTGTAACTATGATTTTCACTTGGATTAAAAACGGTAAGCCGGACGTTTCAATGTCGCTTAATGCTTCACTTGCAGGTCTTGTTGCAGTAACAGCAGGATGTGATGTTGTCGATGCTCTCGGTTCTTGCCTTATCGGTGCGGTTTCCGGTATCCTCGTAGTTGTTGCTGTTGAATTTATTGATATTAAGCTTAAGGTCGACGACCCTGTAGGTGCCGTAGCAGTTCACTGTGTAAACGGTATGTGGGGCACAATTGCAGTAGGTCTTTTCGCAACAACTTCTGTTCCGGGCAACGATTCGTTTAAAGGTCTTTTCTACGGCGGCGGTTTCTCACTTCTCGGCAAGCAACTTTTAGGTCTTGTTTGTGTTGCAGCTTGGACAATTGTTACAATGACAATCGTATTCCTTATTATTAAGAAAACTAACGGACTGCGTGTATCTGAGGATGAAGAAATCAAGGGTCTTGACGCTACAGAACATAATCTTCCGTCAGCTTATGCAGACTTTATGCCGGCTATGGCATTTGCTACATCGTCATCAATTAAAGCTTCTGCCCCTAAGGCAAGTGTTCCGGCTTCGCCTCTTGCACCTGTCGAAAAGGCAGTTGAGGTTGAAACTTATACAACTAAAAAATCGCCTGAGCTTTCAAAGGTAGTTATGATATTTAATCCTGCAAAATTTGAAGATATCAAAACTGCTATGAATTCGATAGGCATCACCGGAATGACCGTAACAAATGTAATGGGTTGCGGTACTCAAAAGGGCCATATCAGAAAATATCGTGGTATTGAAATTGAAGAAATGAATCTCAATCCAAAAATGAAGCTTGAAATGGTTGTTTCGGCAGTGCCTGTTGAAAAGGTTATTGAAACTGCAAGAGACGTTCTTTATACAGGTAATATCGGTGACGGTAAAATATTTATATATGATGTGGAGGATGCCGTAAAGGTTCGTACAGGCGAGCGTGGATATGACGCTTTGCAGGGCGAAGATGATGTTTAATACTTGTTTAATTTAATCCCTTACAAATATTTGTATTTGTTATTTTCTACCTAAAAAAAGCAGGATTGCAATTGCAGTCCTGCTTTTTCATTGCATAATTATAATATGGTATTCATTAGAATACGCATAAGTATACGATAATGTTGACAAATACTGTGATATTATACATAAATAAAGCGAAAAATTGCTTTAATTTTGTAATTTGTATAATTGACTACAGTGCATTATTTATTGTAAAATTAATTAAACGGTGATATTTAATGAACATAATGTTCATAAATTTTATATTATCATTTCTATTTAACTTAAGGAGAGGATATTATGTTGAAAGAGGGAGAAATCAGGATTCCGTCAGGCTGTGCCATTGCCGCAATAATCGACAGAAAAGGCAATCGTATCAACGGTTCGGAAATTATTAAATCTATCGCTCTTATGCATGACAGGTCTAACGGTCTCGGCGGCGGATTTGCGGCTTACGGCATTTACCCTGAACACAAAGACGAATACGCAATTCACGTTTTCTATGATTCTAACGAAGCAAAAAAACAATGTGAGGATTTTCTTTTTAGGCATTTCAATATTGATGTTGCTGAAAGAATACCTACCCGTCAGGTACCGAGTATTGAAAAAGGACCTGATATTTGGAGATATTTCGGCAAGGCTAACCGTGTTCGTATGAAGGATGCACGTCAGGATGAACTTGAATATGTTGCTCAGTGCGTAACCAAGGTTAACAACGCTATTGACGGCGCATATATTTTTTCAAGTGGTAAAAATATGGGCTGTTTTAAAGCAGTAGGATATCCTGAGGATGTTGGCGAGTTTTATATGCTTGACCAATATGAGGCGTATATTTGGACTGCTCACGGCAGATTTCCAACCAACACCCCAGGCTGGTGGGGCGGTGCTCATCCGTTTAATATTCTTGACTGGTCAATCGTTCATAACGGCGAAATTTCTTCTTATGACACTAACCGCAGATATATTGAGCAGTTTGGCTATATATGCACAATGCAGACAGATACCGAAGTTATCACTTATCTTTTTGACCACCTTTTGCGCCACCATAATCTTCCTATCGAGGTTGCCGCTGATGTTCTTACAGCGCCTGAATGGGAGGAGATAGATAAAATGGACGATGACAGAAAGGAATATTTCACAAATCTTCGTTCAATTTATAACGGCGCTCTCGTAAACGGTCCTTTCTCCGTAATTCTCGGTTCTAACAAAGGGCTTCTTGCTATTAATGATAGACTTAAGCTTCGTTCGCTTACTGCGGCAACAAAGGGCAATAGGGCATATTTTGCTTCTGAGGAATCGGCTATCAGAATTATTTGCCCTGATCCTGAAAAGGTATGGTCTGTTTCAGGCGCCGAGCCTGTATTTATTCCGCTCGAAATTGATGATGAGGAGGTTGAGGACTGATGATTAATTATATTCCACGTAAATTTACTGTTATTCGTGATAGAGAATTATGTATTAACTGCGGCTGTTGTGTTCGTCAGTGCTCAAACGAATGTCACTATTTTGATGAGGACGGCAAAACCGTATTGGTTAATTCAAAAAATTGCGTTGCGTGTCACAGGTGTGTTGACCTTTGTCCTACAGGTGCGCTTCGCATAGAAAAATATGTTTGCGATTATCGTGATAATGCAAACTGGACTCCTACTTATCAGCAAGAAATTTGCCGTCAGGCAGATACAGGCTCTGTTCTTCTTTCGGCAATGGGTAATCCTAAGCCTTATCCTATTTATTGGGATAAAATCTTGCTTAATGCATCGCAAGTAACTAATCCGTCTATCGACCCGCTTCGTGAGCCTATGGAAATTCGTACTATTTTAGGTCGTAAGCCTAATAAGCTTGAGGTTGAAAGAAAGGGTAAATCAATTACTAAAATGCCGCCTCAGGTTATGCTTGAAACACCTATAATGTTTTCTGCTATGAGTTTTGGCTCAATCTCTCTTAATGCTCAAAAATCGCTTGCAATGGCGGCTGTTGAGCTTGGAACGCTTTTTAATACAGGTGAAGGCGGACTTCATCCTGATTTGCGTTCTTTTGGCGATTATGCAGTTGTTCAGGTCGCTTCCGGTCGTTTTGGCGTTCATAAGGATTATCTTAATAATTCTAAATTTATTGAAATCAAAATCGGTCAAGGTGCTAAGCCGGGTATCGGCGGTCACCTCCCCGGTGAAAAAGTTAATGTAGAGGTATCAAATGCACGTATGATTCCTGAGGGCTCAGATGCTATTTCTCCTGCTCCTCACCACGATATTTATTCTATTGAGGATTTGCGTCAGCTTATTTGGTCGCTTAAGCAGGCAACTCATAATAAAAAGCCTGTTTCCGTTAAAATTGCCGCAGTACATAATGTTGCCGCAATTGCTTCCGGTGTTGCAAGAGCAGGTGCAGATATTGTTGTAATTGACGGCTTTAGAGGCGGTACGGGTGCCGCACCTACAAGAATAAGAGATAATGTAGGTATTCCTATTGAACTTGCACTTGCAGCAGCTGACCAAAGGCTCCGTGACGAGGGTATTCGTTCAACTGTTTCTCTTGTTGCCGCAGGTTCTTTCCGTTGTTCATCCGATATTGTTAAAGCAATTGCTCTCGGTGCAGATGCTTGCTATGTTGCTTCTGCTCCCCTTATTGCAATGGGCTGCCATATGTGCCAAACATGTAATACCGGTAAGTGTAATTGGGGTATTGCTACTCAGCGTCCTGACCTTACACGTCGTCTTAATCCTGAAATCGCACATAAAAGGGTAATCAATTTAATAAACGCTTGGAATCACGAAATTAAAGAAATTATGGGCGGTATGGGTATCAATTCTATTGACTCGCTTCGTGGTAACAGACTTATGCTTCGTGGTATCGGTCTTAGTGATAAAGAACTTGAAATACTCGGTATTAAGCATGCCGGCGAATAAGGAGGGCATAGATATGAAAAAAGTTTTCGCACGAGAAGAACTTTGCATAAACTGCCGCCTTTGCGAAGTTTATTGCAAAACAGCTCATTCAAAATCTAAAGACGTAGTTAAAGCATATAAATCGGAAAATCCTGAACCTGTAAGCAGAATTTCTGTTTTCGGCGATAAGGTCGCTTCCGTTGCAGTCAATTGCCGCCATTGCGATGACCCTGCATGTGTTAAGGCTTGCATTACAGGCGCAATGACTAAGGATAAAAAAACAGGCATTGTATCTGTTAATGAGGATAAGTGCATAGGCTGTATGACTTGCCTTGCAGTTTGCCCAATCGGTTGTATTAAGCAGGGTAATATTGCATATAAGTGTGACCTTTGTCAGGGCGAAGAACCGGCTTGTGTTAAAAACTGCCCTAATAATGCTTTGCTCTGGCTTGAGGTAGGAGGTGCTAAATAATGAATTATGTTATTGTAGGCGCTTGCGCCGCAGGTCTTGCTACTGCTGAGGCTGTCAGAAAAGCCGATGCCAAGGGTAATATCACAATGCTTACAGAGGAGGCTTATTTTCCTTATTCACGCCCTTCTATCAGCTATTTTCTTAAGGGCAAGGTTAAGGAAAGCGATATGGCTCTTCGTAAGCCGTCTTTTTATAAAACAAATAATATAAATGTTATTACAAACGCTAAGGTAACCTCTATTGACAGAAAAAATAAAACTGTTAAGGTCGGCAAAAAATCATACCCTTATGATAAACTTTGCCTCGCAACAGGTTCAAAGCCGTTCGTGCCTCCTATGGAAAATGTTGAGGGCAAGGAAAATGCGGTTACATTTCTTGATTTAGCTTCTGCAAAGGAGCTTAAATCTCTTGCAAATGAAAATACAAAAGCTGTTGTAATCGGTGCAGGTCTTATCGGTATGAAAGCTGCTGAGGGTCTTGTTAAAATATGCAAAAGCGTAGATGTTGTTGAACTTGCACCGAGAGTTTTACCGTCAATTCTTGATAAAACTTCTGCACGTCAAGTTAAAAAGCATTTGGAAAATAACGGCATTAAATTTCATTTGGAAAATACTGTTGTTAAGGCTCAGTCAAAGGGTAAGCATATTACAGGCGTAACTCTTAAAGACGGCAAAACATTAAAATGCGATTTGCTTGTTCTTGCAGTCGGTGTAAGACCTCAGTGCGAACTTGCCGAAAGCGCAGGGCTTGAGGTGAACAGGGGCATTATTACCGATATTCACACTATGCAAACGAGCGATAAGGATATCTATGCGGCAGGTGACTGCACCGTATCTGTTGATATGCTTGACGGTTCAAAAAAAATTATTGCTCTTTGGCCTAACGCAGTGCAGCAGGGCAGAGTTGCCGGCTATCAAATGGCAAGTGAAAGCAATACTGTAGACGGTACTTATTCTGTAAACGCTATTGACTTTTTCGGTCTTCGTATTTGCACCTGCGGCCTTATCAATGCTCAAGGTGAGCAATATTTTGATAAAATTAAATCTGACGGCGATGTATATAAAAGGCTTGTATTTGAGGGTGACAGGCTTGTAGGCTTTGTTCTTATCAATTCAAGCGAAAATGCAGGTATTTATACAAATCTTATTTCAAATAAGGTTGACCTTTCTACTCTTGAAGGCGATATTATGGAAACACCGTCAATATTTTTGTTTGATAAGGATACAAGAATTCAAAAGCTGAGAGGAGGCATTTTGTTATGATTATCGAAGCAGGACTTACTCGATATGAAGCAGTAAATAAGGAAATTGAAAAGCAACTTGAAAAGCAAAATAAGGTTACTGTTAAAGATGTCAACGGTCAGCGTTATATCGGTTGCGCTCTCGATGAGGGCAAAACAATTGAGGTTTACGGCACTCCGGGCAACGATATGGCTTGCTATTTAAACGGCGGCAGGGTTGTTGTTTTCGGAAATTGTCAGGACGCAGTCGGCAATACAATGGGCGGCGGCGAAATTGTTGTTCACGGTCACTCCGGTGACGCTATGGGCTACGGTATGCGTGACGGCCAAATTTATATCCGTGATAACGTTGCTTGCCGTGGCGGTATTCATATGAAAGAATTTAGGCAAATGCGCCCTGTTCTTGTTATCGGTAAAAATGCCGGCTCGTTTCTCGGCGAATATATGGCGGGTGGCACTATCGTATTGTTGGGCCTTGATATGAAAAGGGGAGAAAAGCTTTTCGGTACTCATTGCGCATCCGGTATGCATGGCGGCAAAATCTTTGTCCGTGGAACATTTCCTAAAGAAAATATTTCTCAGAATATTAAGGTTCAGGCTCTTGATGATGATGATAAAAAAGAACTTGACGAATATATTAAAAAATATTGCAAGTATTTTAATAAGGATTATAATGAAATTATGCAAAAGCCTTTTAAAAAGCTCGTTGCGGCAACATCACGTCCTTATGCAAATCTCTATACACCTAATTGATAAAAGCTACATTTTAAGGGATAGATTTCTTAACGAAATCTATCCCTAAAAAAATTTAAACCATAAAGTTTGTTTTAAATTGTATTTTAATCATAAAACAAAATATTTCAATTGCCTTTCAAGTGTTATTGAAAAATAAAAATTTGAAAAGTGTTAGACAATCCGTTAGACAGTAGCAAAAAATAAGAGCCAAATCAGTTAAGATTTGGCTCTATATCAATGTCTTTGTACAGCATATTTGATACAATGTGACGATAACAAAATTTTTATAGAACTATATAAAAAAGTCAACCACCGGTTTAGTTTGCTCAACCGACGATATGTGGAAAAACTCATCAAGATATGCTATTATAAACTTGTATTATTTAGATTGTATAATAAAAACGAGGTGGCAAAATGGATATCAAAGAAACTGGACAAAAAATTGCTAAACTAAGGCACAATAATAAGATAACTCAGGAAGAACTTGCCAATAAAATCGGTGTTTCGTCGCAGGCTGTCAGCAAATGGGAAAATGGCAAAAACATGCCAGACATCGAAAATCTTATGCTGATTGCCAAACTGTTTAATGTGCCTTATTCGTTTTTCATTGAAGACGAAAGCGATAAGCATTTGAAATACCGTTCAAGACTTTTCGACGAGGACAGTATGTACACAAAGGTTCAAACCTTTGCACAGTTTGAAGGATTGGAACAAACATTAAAATCCCTTGATTTTATGAGAACAAAACACAGTGGTCAGTACAGAAGGCAGTCAAAATATTCCGGCGACAGCGAAAAAGTCGAGTACATCAATCATCCGCTGATGATGGCTTGTCACGCACAAGCAATGGGTATTAAGGATGATGACATACTATCGGCAATCTTGTTGCACGATGTTGTTGAGGAAACTGATACCACATCAAACGAACTTCCTGTTAACGAAGAAACAAAAGAAATCGTGGAACTTTTAACATTCAAACTATTGCCGAATATGTCAAAGGAAATCTCAAAAAATATTTACTATCAAAATATTGCAAAAAACAAAAAAGCCGTTACGGTTAAAATCTTGGACAGATGTAACAATATTTCCACAATGGCGTATGTTTTTTCAAAAGAAAAGATAATTGGATACATAAATGAAACGGAAGAATATATCATTCCGCTTATATCGGTTTTAGAAAGTGAGCCTGCACCGTATTGCAACATTGCATTCATTGTAAAATATCATATAATAAGCATACTTGAAGCTATAAAACCATTATTGTAAATATCAAAAAATCACGATGCCGAAAAGACACCGTGATTTTTATTTTGCTTAATTTTAATTAATTCCTAATACAAAAATAATGTTTGCTGAAGACACAAAAACACAAACAAACGCTGAAAAGCCTTTATTTACAAGGCTTTAGGCAAAAAAACAGGACACTGAAAATTGTATCATTTTTAGTGTCCTATGGTGGTTGCGGGAGTAAGACTGCGTCGTCACAAACTCCATATCGCTCAAAATAACTTTTTTATTATTTGAGTTAAAGTTATTTATCACTCATTGCGTTGTTCCTCCTTTTCCCAAAAAGCTTACGCTTTTCGGGAGCCCTGAAAGTTCGAGTCTTAAAAATTCATAACGATAAAAAAACAGACACCATAAATAGGTGTCTGTTTTTCTATGGTTGCGGGAGTAAGACTCGAACTTACGACCTTCGGGTTATGAGCCCGACGAGCTACCAACTGCTCCACCCCGCGATATTAAATTGCTTTGCTGAGATTTCCTCGGTGTGCTATATATTATAACAGATATTTCTGATATGTCAATACCTAATTTATATTATTCACATAAATTATGAAATGTTACTGATTTTACAGCACCGATTTAATTTCACCCAAGCTTTTTAATTTAGCAAAAAGAAGTTTGTCAATTTCCGTTTCACCTTGCCAAAGGTCGGGAATCATAATGACACTCATATTTGCGTTGTGGGCTGACAGAATCCCGTTTTTCGAGTCCTCAACAGCAATGCAATTTTCAGGCACTTCGCCAAGCTCCTTGCATGCCTTTAAATAAATATCCGGTGCAGGCTTAGAATTTTTAATCATATCGCCGCAGATAACCTTGTCAAAATAATGGGTGATATTCTTTTCCTCTAAATGATGAAAAACGCTGTCACTGCTTGTTGAAGAAGCCACTGCAAGCTTATATCCTTTTTCTTTAAGATATTCAAGTGCTTCGTGAAGAAAAGGTTTTTCGGGTACGCCGAAATCATTGAAATATTTATATGAACATTCTCTGCCTTTTTGCTTAAAAAGCTTTGCGTCAAAGTCCTTTCCAAATTCGTTTTGCAAAATTTTAATAGCGGCTTGAGCAGTCATACCGAGTGTTTTATAGACCATATATCCTGCCTTGCCGATTCCCATTTCCTCGCCGACTGTATCCCAAGATTTCATACATACACTTTCGGTGTCAAACATAACGCCGTCCATATCAAAAACTACTGCTTTAAACTTCATTATCTAAAACACCTTCTTAAAAAATCTGTTCTTCTGCCGACGCTTTCAATTACGATTTTGCTTTTGCTTACCTTTATGTATTTGTCACCGTGGTGCTCGTTTACAAGTGTTTTGAGTATACCTCTTGCTATCGGTGCCGCCTGTGGAATAACAGGAAATGTAAGAAACTTTACTAAATCAAAATCTTTATTTATAGGATATTTCTTCATAATATTACCTTTTGTTGTTACAGTTTTTATTACAATTAGAGCAATTGCCTGAGCAGGCACTTTTATGCTTTGTCGAATATATTATAGCAGAAATAAGCAATATTACAATTAATATTAATAAAATTATACTTTGAATATTCATTATAAAAGTCCTATAAGTGCAAAAATTCCATGAGTAATGAACGCCATAATCCACGCAATTACACATTGAAAAACAACTACAAAGCAAGCCCATTTTCTTCCGAGTTCTCTTTTAATCGAAGCAATTGCCGCAACACAGGGAGTGTATAACAGACAGAAAACGAGAAGTGAAGCAGCGCCGAGTTGAGTGAGTATGCTTGTTATTTTTACACCTGAGCCTAAAAGAACGGATAGCGTGGATACGACGCTTTCCTTAGCCATAAAGCCGGTGATTAACGCAGTCGAAATTCTCCAATCGCCAAATCCAAGCGGCTTGAATATCGGTGCAATAAAGCCCGCAATTGTTGCAAGTATGCTGTTTTGTGAATTTTCAACAAGATTAAATTTAGTGTCAAAAGTTTGCAAAAACCAAATTACAATTGTTGCAATAAAAATCACGGTAAATGCTCTTTGGAGAAAATCCTTTGCTTTTTCCCAAAGAAGCTGGCAAACACTTTTAGCACTTGGCATTCTGTAATTAGGAAGTTCCATTACAAAAGGCACAGGTTCGCCTTTGAAAATACTTAACTTCATTATTATAGCCATAAATACGGCAGTTGCAATTCCGAGTGCATATAGCAAAATCATAACTATTGCGCTGTTGTTAGGAAAAAATGCAGCGGCGAAAAAACCGTAAATAGGAAGCTTTGCCGAACAACTCATAAACGGAGTCAAAAGGATAGTCATTTTTCTGTCACGTTCACTTGATAATGTTCTGCTTGCCATAACTCCGGGTACGGTACATCCGAAACCTATAAGCATAGGCACAATGCTCCTGCCTGAAAGCCCTGCTTTTCTTAATAGTTTATCCATAACGAATGCAACCCTTGCCATATATCCGCTGTCCTCAAGCAGAGATAGGAAGAAAAAGAGCGTAACGATTATCGGCAGGAAATTTAACACACTTCCGACACCGTTGAATATTCCGTCAATTATAAGAGAATGTAGTACATCGTTTATATTTGCTTTTGTAAGTAAACCATCAACTAAGGTTGTAAGATGACTTA
This sequence comes from Eubacterium sp. CAG:251, assembly GCA_000436835.1. Taxonomy (GTDB): domain Bacteria; phylum Bacillota; class Clostridia; order Oscillospirales; family Acutalibacteraceae; genus Eubacterium_R. The sequence continues at coordinate 70,798 of FR889160.1, read as the reverse complement.
TTCCTAAATCGAGCAAATTTGAAAGTCCTTTGCCGATTACGCTGAATGTGAGCCAAAATACAAGACCCATTATTGCAATAAATGACGGAATAGCCGTGTATTTACCCGTAAGTATTTTATCGATTTTAATACTTCTTGCGTGCTCCTTGCTTTCGCTCGGCTTAATAACTGTTTGCTGACAAATGCTTTTAATAAAATGAAAGCGCATATCGGCAATTGCGGCGGCTCTGTCAAGTCCACGTTCTTGCTCCATTTGAACAATAATATGTTCAATCATTTCCTTTTCATTTTGGCTGAGTTTTAATTTATCCTCAACAAGGCTGTCACCCTCAATAAGCTTAGAAGCCGCAAATCTAATGGGAATTTCTGCCGCCTCGGCGTGGTCTTCGATAAGATGCATTATTGCGTGGATACATCTATGTACTGCTGTTTGCTCGCTCGTTCCGTGCGAAATGCAAAAATCCTGCCTGCCTGGGCATTCTCTGTATTTTGCAATATGCAATGCGTGGTCTGTCAGCTCTTCAATACCTTCGTTTTTAGCAGCTGAAATCGGAATGACCGGAACGCCAAGCAGCTGTTCCATTTCGTTTACAAGCACGCTTCCGCCGTTTTTGCGGACCTCGTCCATCATATTAAGCGCCACAACCATAGGAATGTTAAGCTCCATTAACTGCATTGTCAAATATAGATTTCTTTCAATATTGGAAGCGTCAATAATATTGATAATTCCCTTCGGCTTTTCATCTAATAAAAATTTTCTTGTTACTATTTCCTCATTGCTGTAAGGAGACATAGAATAAATGCCCGGCAAGTCTGTAATAAGTGTATCTGGGTGATTTTTTATTTCTCCGTCTTTTCTGTCAACCGTTACACCGGGAAAATTGCCGACGTGCTGATTAGAGCCTGTCAGCCTGTTAAATAAGGTCGTTTTGCCGCAGTTTTGGTTTCCTGCAAGCGCAAAGGTCAGCTTTGTGCCGTCGGGCAAAGGATTTTCGTCAGCTTTTGTGTGAAATTTGCCTCCTTCACCTAAGCCCGGATGGGAAATGTCCTTTTTTCTTGTATCAATATTATTGTCCGTTTTTATAGTATACGGTTTGTCAATTTCTATTTTCTCAGCATCGGCAAGCCTTAATGTCAATTCATAGCCGTGAATTTTAATTTCAACAGGGTCACCCATAGGTGCAAATTTTATCATTGTGATTTGAGCACCGGGAATAAGACCCATATCAAGAAAATGTTGCCTTAAGGCGCCTTCGCCGCCTACTTTTGTTATTTTTGCGCTTTTTCCTATTTCTAAATCTTTAATGTTCATTTTAACTCCATTTTTTTAAAGCTTATTTATAAATTATATAGAAAACATTTTTTAAATATAACCCCTTAACAGTTAGTTTACCAAACTAACTTGATTTGTCAATAGGAAAGTGAAATAAATTTTTAAGACTTCGAGAAAGTGAGATAAATTTCGTTTTTTGCGAGTGAG
>FR889160.1:49934-69117 GCA_000436835.1 Eubacterium sp. CAG:251 | reverse complement strand
GCACGGTTTAGCCACTTTATCGACAGTCTGAAGGTGCCGAAGCTTTCGCTTCGACACCTCAATGAATTTGATGTTAGCAACCGCAGCCGCAATCATTGTTGCCGCAACCGCCACCGCAACCGCCGCAGAGGAGTAAGATGATAATGAGGATGATAATCCAAGATGAACCACAACCAAAGTTATTGCATCCGCAACCCATTAGGTCGACCTCCTTTCACATTTTCTAAACTATCCTATGTTTTAAATGCAAAAGTGTTCATCTTGTTTTGTTAAAATATATTACCTAAGGTTATTGATTGATTCTCCTTTAACAGTTGAATTTCGTCTTTTGCTTCAATCAGCTTTTCACTTAGTTCATCTTCATTTTCTTTGCTTATATCCTTTGTCGCTTTTATCGCCGCACCTGCGCCGTCAAGCTGTGAGTGATCTATCATTGCAGATAAATACGGATATCTCTTGCTCCAAATTTTCCTGAGTTTTTCGCATTGACTTTTAGCTTTTAAAAAATCTTTTTGCTCGTTTAAGTATAATGCCGTATTTATAATACTTGTTGTTTCACTGCATACTTTATTAATTGTTACCTGCTCAATAATGCAAACCCCTGAACATATTATTAAAAGCACTATTGCAATATATATCTTTTTCATTTTGTGCTCGCCTTTCTTACTGTGTAAACATTTCCGTTATCATCAACAGTCATTAATAAAAGCTTGTTTGCTTGTTTGCCATTCGTTTTTAATAGTAATTCAATTTCGCTTTGCTTAATGTTTTTATTTTTAAAATATTCCTCGACAGGTTTTCCGTCAATAACTATTGCCGTGTGAAGTCCCTTGTCATCAACGCTTATTTTTACGTTGTCGGGAGTTAAAGGCTTGTATTTTTCCCAATTTTCGGCGCTGATGCTTCCGTTTGTTTCAATTACGGCATTTTGTACTTCTGCAATATCCCAATAACCCTGTTGCCTTAAAGCGTCGCACAAATCGTCAACTGTAAATCGTAACTGTCTCAATTTTTTTTCATCTATTTTACCTTTGTCAATAATAACAATAGGTTTGCCCTGAATAAGATTTCTGAATTTAACGCTTTTAATGCTCAGTATTGCGACAATTATTTCAAGGCTTACAAATAAAAGCACCGGTATAATGCAGTTTAAAAGAGGCATATTGTTATCCTGAAGAGGAATTGTCGCAGTTGAACTTATCAAAAATGTTATTACAAGTTCATGCGGCTTCAATTCTCCGACTTGCCTTTTACCCATTATCCTTATCGCTATGATTACAAAAACATAAATTATAAATGCACGTATAATTACTAAACTCATATATTTCACCTATAATATTTTGCACATCATTTGCAATAATAATACAGGTGATTATATGACGCTTTCTAAAGATATTGAAGAAAACTATAAACACTTCAAGAATGATTTTGTCGATTGCTCTGATTTTCTTGTAAGAAAGGCAAAAATCGGGGATAAAAAACTATTCTTTGTCGCTTGTGACGGACTTATAGATTCTCTCCAGCTTTCTCAAATGGTGGTGTCTCCGATTTTAAAAAGTGAAGATATCAGTATAGATAATATTAAAAATTCGATTACTAATTGCGTTGAACTTAATGAAGCTAAAACATTTGCCGATTGTTACTATTATATTATGTCCGGCTTTGCCATTGTCGTGGTCGACGGGGAAAATATCGCTCTTGCTTTCGGTATTCAAAATCCGCCGTCAAGAAGCGTTGATGAGCCAACTAACGAACAGTCCACGAAGGCACCTAAGGAAGCATTTGTTGAAATTTTAAATACTAATAAAGCGCTCCTTAGAAAAAGACTTAAAACTCCGCATTTAAAGCTAAAACAAATAAAGCTTGCTTCTGCCGCACCTGCACCTTGTGTTATCGCTTATATGGACGACAGAGCCGATAAAGAACTTGTATCTGAAATAATAAGTGCTGTTCAAAATTCAAAATTAAATGTATTGACCGATTTCGGAACGCTTATTCCTTTTGTAGACACAAGTGTTAATTCTATGTTTTCCGACGTTGCGTCAACCGAACGTCCCGATATAATCGTTTCAAAGCTACTTGAGGGCAGGGTGGCAATTCTTGTTGAGGGTTCGCCGATTGCTTTGTATACTCCGGCTCTCTTCAGCGATAATTTTCAAACTCCCGATGATTATAATATTCCGCCGTTTTATTCGGGATTTATCAGGACACTTCGTTATTTTTCTTTTGTTTTATCTATTTTTTTACCCGGAGTCTATGTCGCAATAGGAACCTTTCACCAAGAACTCATTCCTACATCTATGCTTTTTACTATTGCAAGAGAGGAAATAACAACCCCGTATTCGTTAATGACAGAGGCACTTATGCTTCTTATTTTGTATGAAATAATGAGGGAAGCCGGATTGCGCTTGCCAAAAGCTGTCGGCCATGCAGTTTCAATCATCGGCGGTATAGTTATAGGCGAAACGACCGTGTCGGCAGGTCTTATCGGTGCGCCTATGCTCGTCGTCATCGCTCTGACGGCAATTTCATCTTATGTTGTGTCATCTCTTTATGAAAGTGTGTCTGTTTTACGATTTTTCTTTATTTTAATCGGAGGCCTTACCGGAATGTACGGTATAATTCTTGCCGCCTCCGTTTTGTGTATGAATATCTGTGCGATAAATCCCTATGGGGTTCCTTATTGCTCGCCGATTTCTCCGTTTGATAAAAAAGCTCTTGCCGATTTGTTTTACAGGCAATCTTGGCGTAAGCTTTCTAAAAGAAAAGTGAGAATAAATAATTTGAGAGGAGCGAATGTTGATGTCAGACTCGGCAAAAAGAAATAAGATTTCGCCGCTTTCGTTATTCTATATTCTTTTTATATGCAGAATAGTTGTGTGCCTGACAAGCGTTCATTCTATCAGCACAACCGAGATTAATTCACAGGCATTGATAAGCTTCGTGATTGCAATGGTTATGACGGTTGTTTTTTCATTGCCTGCTGTTTTTTGCTATAAAATGAATAAAAATCCAATTGATATTAAATGGGTTTCAAAACTTTATTACGTATATTTTATTCTTGTTGTCGCTGTCAGCGTAAGCCGTTTTTCGTATTTTGCTTCAACTACGCTTAATCCTGAAACACAGGGTTGGCTTTTTGCGCTTATTGTTTGTGTTTGCGCTTTTTACGGCACGACATTGGGTGTTGAAGCACTTTCCCGCTTTTCGGCGTTTGTTTTTGTACTTTTGTGTCTTGCGATTTTGTGCGTCTTGCTTTGTAATTATGATACGTTTAATGACATTAATTTTTATCCCATTATTACAAACGAAGGCAAAGGTATATTGAAAAATGCGCTTGTTTTTTCATCAAATACTACTGAAATAGCATTGTTTCTTGTCCTTTATCCAAGTGTAAACGGCAAATGCACAAGGAATTTTATCAGGTTTATTTGTTGCTCGTTTTTAAGCATATTTTTGCTTTTATATTTCGGTGCGGCGGTAATGGGCGAAAGTATTTTAATGAGAAATTTTCCTTTTTATTCGCTCTTTCAAATTTCAAAATTCGGCAATTTTGAGCGCCTTGATGTTTTGCACATTTCTTTTTGGATAATGGGTGTGTTTGTAAAAGCGGTTACTGCTCTTTATTGTGCTTGCTCGTGCATAAAACGTGAATTTAAAAGAAACTTTGCTTTTACTTCGTCTGCCGTTGCATTTGTACTCAGTGTATTTATGCTCAATTTCGCAAACGGACAGGGGGTAGATTATAGAATGACGCTCTCTTTGTTTCTTGTATTCAGCGTTATAATTCCGACTCTTACTCTTATATTTAAAAAGAAAAATTATGGTGATGAACTTGTCAAAATGTATTAAAATATTTTTTTCATTGTTTTTATGCTTTTTGCTTTTCACCGGTTGTACCGGCAGCAGGCATTTAAAGGATTTGTTTATTGTTGAAGGACTAGGAATTGATTATTATGACAACAACTTGTCAGTCACCCTTCAAGGCTTAAAGGTGAATGTAAGTAATGCTTCGGATACGCCTTTGGGTAATATGGTTGTTAATACTTCGGCAAGTGGCACTACGGTTTCCTATGCTATAAACAACATTGCAAAGGCTGTTTCAAAACGTGCTTTTTTCGGACATAATAAAATAATTGTCTTGTCAAAAGAGCTTGCGCAAAACGATATAAAAAACTATATAGATTACTTTTTGAGAAGTGAGGATTCAAGAGCAGACGTTGCAATATGCGTCAGTAAGGAAAAAGCCAAATTTATACTTGAAAGTAAGGAAAATGATGCTAATGTTCCAAGCGAAAATATACTTTTTCTTATAAATAATAATGAGGAAACGGGTCAGTCAATTCTTGTTAATGAAAATGAGTTTTTAATGCTGTATGAAGATAAATATTCAGACATTTATTTACCCGTTATAGAAAGAAAAGACGATGAATCAACTGTCGAGTCGGCAGGCATAGCCCTTTTTTCCGACAATCGACTTGCATATATTACAAATGATATTGAGACAAAAGGCTTTGTTATTTTGAATAATAAGGCTAAGGATGTTTTAATCCAAATAAGTGATGAAAAGTTCGGCAAAATTGATGTTAAACTTTCAAATATAAAATGCAAAAAATCAGCAAGTGTTGTTGAAAACAAAGTATATTTTAATGTTGAAATAAATGCAGATATAATACTTGGTGAAATTGAAAAAGGTACGCAAAATAAACTCTCAAAAAAGGACAACAAACGTCTTTGCACACTTGTTGAAAAAGCGTGCAACAAAATGATATCCGAAACTTATAATGCTTGTATTTATGCTAAAAGCAATGCACTTAGAATAGGCAAATTTATTGCAAGGGATTGTCCCGAATATTACGAAAAACATTTATCTGATATTAACGGCGGCGTTCAAAAAGCTGAATTAAATGTAAATTCTTATATTAATCTTGAAAAAATCAGCGATAACAGCCAATTAGAATGATTTTTAGCTTTTGCTTATAAATGAATTGAAAATATTTACAAGCTCTTTTGATGATGAACCGTCGTTTTGCGAAAAGCAAATAATGGCAGGAATTATAACTGTCAATAAAAGCACCGAAATGTAAATAATTAGTACTTTTTTCACTACTCTCATCTCCTTGACTTTATATTATAAAAATAGTATAATAATAAAATAATTTTATTTTTACCAAGGCGCTTTTGTTGCCTTTGCTAAATATTCATCACAATGAAAAGGAGATAGATTATGCCAAAGAATTACATTTCACCTATTTCTATGGATGCCCTTTCTAATTTATGCTCGGAGCTTGATAAAAATAACTGGATTAAGCCCAATGATTATCAAAAATATCATGTTAAAAGAGGACTTAGAAATGAGGATGGCACCGGCGTTATGGCCGGCCTTACCCGTATTTGCTCGGTTGAGGGTTATTATATACTTGACGGAGAGCGTATTCCTAAGGACGGTAAGCTTTCATATCGTGGATATGATATTAACGATATTGTAAACGGATGCATCAATGAGGGCAGGTTTGGCTTTGAAGAGGTTGTATGGCTTCTTCTTTTCGGCGATTTGCCTACGGAAAGTCAGCTTGAAGGTCTCAGAGAGGTTATTGGTGAGTGCCGTGAGCTTCCTGACGAATTCGTTGAAGATATGATTATGAAGCACGCTTCTAAAGATATTATGAATAAAATGGCAAGATGCGTTATTGTTTTATATTCTTTTGACGAAAATCCTGATGATATTTCTGTTGCAAACGTTCTTCGTCAGTCGCTCCAGCTTATTTCTCAAATGCCGACCATTATGAACGGCGCATACCAAATTAAGCGTAGAACATTTTACAATAAAACAATGTTCCTTCACCCGATTAAAAAGGAACAGTCAACTGCTGAGTATATTCTCAACCAAATAAGAGCTGATAAAAAGTTTACCATAGAAGAAGCAAGACTTCTTGATATTTGCCTTATGCTCCATGCCGATCACGGCGGAGGTAATAACTCTACTTTTTCAACAAGGGTTCTTACCTCAAGCGGTACGGATACTTATTCTGCAATCACAGCAGGCTTTGGCTCTCTTAAAGGCCCTCGACACGGCGGTGCAAATCTTCGTGTTGCCGAGCAAATGCGTGAAATTATGGCTAATGTTGCCGATCCTACTGACCCTAATCAGGTTAAGGATTACCTTGTAAAAATTATAAACAAGGAGGCAGGCGACGGCTCCGGTCTTATCTACGGTATGGGCCACGCTGTATATACCAAGAGCGACCCAAGAGCGGTAATTCTTAAGGAAAACGCAAGAAAGCTTGCTTATGAAAAAGGTTTTGAAAAAGAATTTAAAACTCTTGAAAATATTGAACTTCTCACTCCGCAGGTATTTTCGGAAGTTAAGGGCATCGACAAGACTATGTGCGCTAATGTTGACCTTTATTCGGGGCTTGTATATAAGGTTTTGGGAATTCCGGAGGATTTATATACTCCTATTTTTGCCGTTGCAAGAACAGCAGGTTGGTGCGCTCACAGGCTTGAGGAACTCACCTCCGGCGGCAAAATTATCCGTCCGGCATATAAGAGCGTAAGCAAACCTCGTACATTTAAACCGATTATTGAGAGATAAAAGCTGATATAAGGGAGATAAATTGAAAAATAAACCTATGTATTTTTCATTCCTTGCCGTAAGTATCACTGCGCTTGCGGCTTGCTTTCTTCGCTTTTTTCAATTAATCAGATTTACTGACAGTAAGACAGGCTTTGTTATCGGAAATGAGCTAATTACCTATATTCTTTACGGAGTGCTCATTTTGTCAGTCGTATTTGCCGTGATTTATTCTTTAATTGCAAGAAATAAAATAAGAAAAATAAGTTTTATCGGCAATAAAGGCATTTACATATCGCTTATAGCTTTGTGTATTGCATACTTTTTTGATTTTGTTCATCAAGTAAATAATTGTTACAGCTATATTCAAACGGCAACAAGACAGTCGTATGTTGAATATAATTACTTGTTGCCTATGGGATTTCAGGCAATTTTTGCACTTCTAAGTTGTTATTATTTAATTGTTTGTGCCAAGTCTGTCAGAGAAACGAAAATCGATTTTAAAAATTTCAAGCTGTTTCACCTTGTCCCTCTTGCGTGGGGCTTTTGCAGATTGCTTGTCATTATGACGGAAATTTTTGATGTCGAAAGCGTAGAAAGCTTTTTGGAATTTATATTTATAATATTTTATTGCGGTTTCACCTTGTGCTGTGCTTCGAGCATTGATAATGAAAAGAAGCTTATCAAACCGTCGTTTAGTTTTTTTGCCCTCGGTCTTTTTTCTTTAAGCTTTTCATTTTCATTTGCAAGAATTTTAATGATTATATCCGGCGAGTATGAAAAGCTGAGCAAGGTTTCGTTCTCAGCTGTTACATATTTATTTATCGGAATTTTTGCTTTAATTAGTGAACTTTCAGTTTATATAATAAAAAATAAAGGTGATAATTAATAAAATGTTTTCTGTGTCTAAAGTGTTAATTTTGTTTTAATAGATATCTCTTTAAGTTGAAAATTGCGGGATAATATTATATAATGTAATACTGATAGGAATAATTGATATTACAAATAGGAATATTGTTATTTTCGTTACATATAATATTATTTGAATACTATTTTTGAAAGGTGATTATATAATGAAACTTGTAATTGTTATTGTGTCTAATAAAGACTTGACAAATGTGTTATCATCTACTGTAGAAGAAGGATATTTTTCAACCAAGATTTCAACTCAGGGAATGTTTCTTGAAAACGGACAGACAACTGTTCTTTTCGGCGTAAAGGACGAGGAAGTAGAGAAATTATTTGATATTGTTGAAAAAAATGTAACCAAGCGAGTTGTCCGCCATATCGGTGTTGACAGCACTCTTCAAGGCTCACTTCTTAAGAAGCCGGTTGACGTTGAGGAATACGGCGCTGTTGCATTTGTTATTGATGTTGACCAATTCAGAAAGTTATAATTTATGAAACTGACTAATTTTATCGGAAATGAAAAGGTAATAGACAGGCTTTCAAAACTTATGGAAAGCGGCAGATTTCCTCATGCTCTCATTATTGAGGGAGAAGAGGGGATAGGCAAAAAAACGCTTGCAAAAGACATTGCGTGCGCCTTGGTTTGCAGGGGCAATGATAAACCGTGCGGCGAATGTGCTCAATGCAAAAAAGCTATTGCTTCAATTCACCCTGATATAAGCGAGTATATTCCTGCCGGAACTGCCAATTCATTTCACGTTGATACAGTCAGAAATATTATTAACGATGCTTACGTTCAGCCAAACGAGGCTGATTATAAGATATACATATTGGCTAATGCACATTGTATGAATCAAAATGCGCAAAATGCACTGTTGAAAATTCTTGAAGAGCCGCCTAAATATGTTGTCTTTATTTTGACAACTAATTCTAAAAGTGCCCTTCTTTCAACCGTTTTGTCACGCAGCGTTTGTGTAAGCCTTGAGGGTGTTGATATTGAACGTGCGGCAAATTATATTACTTCTCACTGCGAAAATGTTGATTATAATACCGCTAAAAAAACGGTTGAAACTTTTAACGGCAATATAGGCAAGGCAATTGATAGTTTGCAGGACAGTAAAACGAGTGAGCTTGTTGACGTCTGTAATAAAATTTGCAAGGCCCTTGCTACCTCAAATGAATATGAAATGATGACACTTTGCTCCGTTTTTCAAAAGGACAGGCAGGGTGTTGTTTTTGCGTGCGATTTGCTTAAGAGTATTTTTCGTGATGCTCTTTTTGCAGGAAAGAGCAGTGAGCATATATCAGGGCAGGAAGAAAGTGCCGCTCTGCTTAAATCAAGTTTGTCAAGGCAAAGCTTAATTAAACTTATAAATACTTGTGACGAGCTTAAATCAACGGCATTGAGTAATGCCAATAATGCTTTATTAATTACAAAATTCTGCTATTCGCTCAATAGAGCAATCGGCAGATAACGGAGGAAATATATGACTAAGGTTGTTGGTGTTCGTTTCAGCGACACAGGCAAAACATATTATTTTGACCCTAAGGGTCTTGATATAAAAAACGGAGATGAAATTATCGTTGAAACTGCAAACGGTCTTGAATTCGGCAAGGCATCTTGCGGTGTGAAAGAGGTTGAGGATGATGAAGTTGTCAGCCCGTTGAAGCCTGTAATACGTATTGCAAATGATAATGACCGTGAAAAAGTTAATGAAAATAAAATTAAAGAGAAAGAAGCTTTTGAGATTTGCTCTAAAAAAATAGAAAAGCATCAGCTTGAAATGAATTTGACAAATGCCGAGTATTCGTTTGACTGTTCAAAGGTTATTTTCTATTTCACTGCCGATGGTAGAATAGATTTTAGAGAACTTGTTAAGGACTTGGCTGCAACGCTTCATACAAGAATTGAACTTCGACAAATCGGTGTCAGAGACGAAAGCAAAATGCTTGGCGGTCTCGGTATTTGCGGCAGACCGTTTTGCTGCTCAACCTTTCTTGACGGTTTCCATTCCGTTACTATTAAAATGGCTAAGGACCAAGGGCTTTCATTGGCTCCCGGCAAAATCAGCGGCACTTGCGGCAGGCTTATGTGTTGCTTAAAGTATGAGCAAAATTCTTATGAATATTTACATAAGATTACTCCTAAAATCGGTACGTTAGTCGATTGCAGGTACGGAAGAGGTACGGTTGTTGATACCGCAATTTTAACCGGTCAGCTCAAGGTTAGGCTTGATGATACTCCCGACGGATTACCTGTTACGGTCAGCCGTGACGAAGTGAGAATAGTTAGAGAAAACAAACCAAAAATGAACAAAAATTAATAAATGAATTGTTTAATTTTACTTGATTTTTCATACATTTACTGATATATTAAGTATAAAGTATGGTGTAGGAGGTGTTATGATGGCATACGCTATTTCAGATGATTGTATTTCATGCGGCGCTTGTGCTGCAGAATGCCCGGTTGGTGCTATTTCAGAGGGAGACGGCAAGTTCGTTATTGATGCAGATACTTGTATCGAATGCGGCGCTTGTGAGGCTACCTGTCCTGTAGGAGCTCCTGCTCAGGCATAATTTAATACATACTTAAAATAAAAGCACGGCAGTTAGATGATTTCTAACCACCGTGCTTTTGTTATTTTACCGTAGGGGCGAGCGTTGGTCGCTCGGATTATTTAACCTCAAACTCACTGAAGTGCGCAACACCGTTTTTATCAAATTCAATATTAAAACCACGCTTAATAATTGAACCGTCCTTATACTCAATGCTTGCAATGATTGTATCGTTTAAATCGCTGAAATCAATTTTATCAGTTTCATTGATATATGAACTTAAATTCGATAAATCCCAAGTGAAGCTGTTGCCGAAATTAATTTCTTTTTTAAATCTGCCGTTTGAAAAAGAGCATACTTTGCTGTCATACGATTTCTTTAGCCTGTCGCCGCTTATTTCAATTTTTTTTGCGCATATATTCCAATCTGTTGAATCATCATTATATACCATAACGGAAAGCTCGGCATATTTGTTTTGATTTTCAAGAGTTAATTTTTTTACATTATCAATATCACCTGTATTGACCGTGAAATTTCCGCTTGATAATGTGTAAAAATCATAATCTTTATTGCCGTTCGTTGCAATACTTGAGCCTGACCTTATTGATGCAGAATAATTATCATCGCCTAATTTTTCAGCCTCGTTCATCAGTTTTTGCCTGTCTTTTTGCCATTTGCTCATAATTTCTTGCTTCTCTGCGTCATCGGCAATATAAGCTTTATAAGTGAAATCTTGACTGCTTGCATTTTTTATGCTTGCAACTTCATCAGCACTTGCAACATATATTCCAACACTTTTTTTATCGCTTATTGAATAATTTATACCGAATCCGCCGCCGATAACTAAGATAAATGCCGTTGCAGTGGCAATAATCTTTTTTGCAACATTATTTGTCCTTCTTTGCTTTTTTGTTGCAATGTCGTATAAATTATCAATTGCTCTATCGGAAACTTCTATCTGATTAAATGCATTTTTATATCTGTTATTACTCATAATCGTCATCTCCCAATTTAGCTTTAAGCTTTTGTCTTGCACGTGAAAGGCGTGCTTTAACAGTTGATTCCTTAACGCCTAAGAGTTTTGCTATTTCATTTATTTGTAAATCTTCAAAATAAAACAAATGAATAACAGCTCTTTGATTTTTCGGCAATGACATAACGGCTTTAATTAAATCTATGTCTTGTGTGTTATCAATGCACGAGAGATTTATCGCTTCCTCAAGCGGCACACTCCTTTTTCTAAAATGCAGCCTTAATAAGTCTTTACTCTCGTTAATGCATACCTTTGTAAGCCATTTTGCTATATGCTCGTCCGATTCAAATTCTTTTTTGCAGTTGAAAAGTTTTAAATATACATTTTGCAGTATATCTTCAGCATCTGCCTGATTTTTTGTAAAAGACAACGCAATTAAATACAATCGCTTGCTTTGCGTTCTTACACATTCGTTAAATTTGTATTCTTCCATTATGTCACCTCGCATCTTTTTTGAAAGGTCCTTTCACTATAGTAACGGCTGAGATAGGAAAAAAGTTACATATTTTGAAAAATATTTTTATACCGATAAAAATACAAAAAAAGAACTACACAAATAATTGTGTAGTTCTCTTGGCGCAGAGGGTGGGATTCGAACCCACGCGCCCTTTCGGACAAACGGTTTTCAAGACCGCCTCGTTATGACCACTTCGATACCTCTGCGTTTGGTGCTTATGTATATTACCATACGTGAGCCTATATGTCAAGAACTTTTTTTAAAAAGTTATTTATTTTTATAAAATAAAACAGAGCCGTAATAAAACAGCTCTGTTTATGTAGATATAATTTAGTATTAAAATTATTCTTCCTGCATTTTTGCGAAGCATTCGCTGCAATAAACAGGGCGGTCACCGCTTGGAGCAAACGGAACCTTGCATGCTTTGCCGCAAGATGCGCAAACAGCGTCGTGATATTCACGTGGAGCGTGCTTTCTTTTGTCACGGCATTCCTTGCATCTCTGCGGCTCGTTTGTAAAGCCTTTTTCCGCATAAAATTCTTGCTCGCCTGCTGTAAATACAAATTCTTTTCCGCAGTCCTTGCAAACTAATGTTTTGTCTTCGTACATTTTCTTACACCTCTTAATTATATTTGTCGGTTTTTAAGTTTACGGTTGATAATTTCTTCTTAATCCTTTGAAGTGCATTGTCTACCGATTTAGGTGTTTTGCTTAATCTTTTCGCTATTTCACTGTAGTTGCAACCGACAATATGTAACCTCAAGACTTCGTTTTCATATTCAGAAAGATTTTCTTTAAGGGTATTTGCCAACATTGAAACGCTTTCACCGGCGATATAATAATCCTCTGCACTTATAACTCCGTTTTCCTCCGGGATTTCCTCCTCGGCATATTCAATAACTGAACCTATCGGAATATCCTTTTTTCGATTAAATTTCCTAAGTGCTGTTTGAATGGAATTATTAATGCAGGTTTGGGCATAGGTTTTAAATTGAGCACCTTTGCTGTTGTTAAATGTTTTAATTGCCGCTAAAAGTCCTATCAAGCCCTCCTGAATAATGTCGTCATATTCAAGAGGAGAATTGATGTACTTTGCGGCAATTGCTTCAACAACATTTCGATATTGCCTAATTAAAGCCTCTGTCTGCTTATTGTCGCCTGATTGCGCACTTGAAAGAATTGTGTCATTTATAATGTTTTTGCCGGGCTCTGACATAGTTCTCTCCCACCTTAGTTAAAATAATAACAAATTATTTAAAAATAGTCAACAAAAATCACAAATAATTCTTGAAAACTTTTAAACAAAACTACTAAATATTATAAAAAATGCTCGAATTTTGCTTATTTTGACAAAAATCGAGCATTAAATATACCAAAATTATACGTTAAAACGGAAAAGAACAATATCTCCGTCCTTCATAACGTACTCCTTGCCCTCACTTCTGACAAGACCTTTTTCTTTGGCTGCCGCCATACTTCCGCAAGCCATCAAATCATCAAATGAAACAACCTCGGCTCTGATAAATCCACGTTCAAAATCGGTGTGAATTTTACCTGCCGCCTGTGGTGCTTTAGTGCCTTTTTTAATTGTCCACGCTCTAACCTCAGGCTTGCCTGCCGTAAGATATGAGATTAAGCCTAAAAGAGAGTAACTTTTTTTAATAAGTCTGTCAAGACCACTCTTTTCAAGCCCCATATCTGCAAGGAACATTGCCTTTTCTTCATCGTCAAGCTGGGCAATCTCCGCTTCCATTTCTGCACAGATAGGAAGTGTTTCGGCGCCCTCGGCTTTTGCGATTTCCTCAACAGCTTTGTAATACTTGTTATTGTCAATTCCGTCGATGAAATCATTTTCACCCATATTGCAAGCGTAAATCACCGGCTTAATCGTTAAGAGTGAAACATCTTTTAAATATTCTTGCTCTTCCTCGCTTATTTCAACACTTCTTGCAGTCTTGCCGTTTTCCATTTCGCCTGCAAGCCTTTCAAGAAATTCAACCTCGCCGGCAAGCTTTTTGTCGCCTTTCATAGCTTTTTTTCTTGAGTCGATTCTTCTCGTAAGAATGTCAAGGTCGGAAAGAACCAGCTCAAGATTAATTGTTTCAATATCTCTTGCGGGGTCAACGCTTCCGTCAACGTGGGTAATATCGTCATTTTCAAAGCAACGAACAACGTGAATAATTGCGTCAACTTCTCTTATGTGAGATAAAAATTTATTTCCTAAACCCTCTCCCTGAGACGCACCTTTTACAAGACCTGCGATATCAACAAATTCAATAGTTGCAGGAGTGAACTTATCAGGGTTATACATTTCGGCAAGCTTATCAAGCCTTTCGTCAGGAACACTTACCATACCTACATTAGGCTCAATTGTGCAAAACGGATAATTAGCACTTTGAGCGCCTGCATTAGTGATTGCATTAAATAATGTACTCTTGCCAACGTTTGGCAAACCGACAATACCGAGCTTCATATATATTCTCCTTTGTTGTCTTAAATTAATTCCTATAAAGTATATAACAAAAATATTCTTTTTACAAGTCTAAATTATGTTGATTTTATTTCTTGACTTTATTAGTCAAATAATATATTATATCTTTAATATTTTTTTATATGTCTATTTTTTTGTAAAAGGAGAGAGGGAAATATGAAGCTTAACGGCTCCCAAATCGTTCTTGAAGTGTTAAAAGAGCAGGGTGTAGATACTATTTTCGGTTACCCAGGCGGAACGATTCTCAACATTTTCGATGAATTATATAAATACGGCGACACATTTAAGCATATACTTACTGCTCACGAGCAGGGTGCTTCTCATGCGGCTGACGGTTATGCAAGAGCTACAGGCAAAGTAGGTGTTTGCTTTGCAACGTCAGGCCCCGGTGCAACAAATCTTGTAACAGGTATTGCAACTGCATATATGGATTCTGTTCCTGTAGTAGCTATTACCTGCAACTATGCAACCTCCGGTCTTGGCAGAGATTCATTCCAAGAGGTTGATATTTGCGGTATCACTATGCCTATTACTAAACATAATTTTCAAATTAAGAGCGTAGAAGAACTTGCAGATACTATTCGTCGTGCATTTTCTATTGCTCAAAGCGGCAGAAAAGGTCCTGTTCTTATTGATATTCCTAAAGATATTACTTCGGCTGAGTGCGAATATACACCTATGCCTAAGGTTGAAGTAGAAAAGGCAAAAGAACCTAAGAAAAGTGCTGTTGAAAGAGCGGTTGAGCTTATCAGAAATGCTAAAAAACCTCTTATTTATGTTGGCGGCGGAGCTATCCTTTCAAATGTAGGTGAGGATTTGGTTACCTTTGCTGAAAAGATTGACGCTCCTGTTGCTTCAAGCCTTATGGGTCTCGGTGCATTTCCTTATGATAACCCGCTTCATCTCGGTCTTATCGGTATGCACGGTCACTATGAATGTAACAAAGCTGCTCACGATTGCGACGTTCTTATTACATGCGGTGCTCGTTTTTCAGACCGTGTTGCCGGCAATAGAAAGAAATTTGCTCCTAATGCAGAAATTTTACATATTGATATTGACTCTGCAGAAATGGATAAAAATATTGTTTCAAATTATCATCTTCGTGGCGACCTTGCTGAGGTGCTTCCTATTCTTACAAGAGAGATTGAGCAACTTGACCACAGCGAATGGAGAAAAGAGATTGAAACATTCCGTCGCCCTTTCAAACAGCTTCAAATCGGCGATTATGTTAATCCTCAGACTCTTATTGAAAAGATTGATGCCGCAACACCGGATGACACTATTGTTGTAACAGATGTAGGTCAGCATCAGCTTTGGGCTGCGCAATTTTATAAATTTAAACATTCGAGAACTCTTCTTACTTCCGGCGGCCTCGGCACTATGGGTTATTCAATGGGTGCGGCAATGGGCGGTCAAATGGGTTGCCCTGACAAAACAGTTGTTATGTTTGCAGGCGACGGCGGCTTCCATATGAATCTTTCGGAACTTGCTACGATGTGCTCATATAATATTCCTGTTAAAATGTTTATTATGAACAATACCGTTTTGGGTATGGTACGTCAGTGGCAAAAGCTTTTCTATGAAAATCGCTTTGCGGATACAGACCCACACAGAGCAACCGATTTTGTTAAGGTTGCAGAGGGCTTTGGCGTTAAGGCACTTCGTATCAGCACTAATGACGATATTGATGCTGTTCTTAAAGAAGCGCTTGAATATAACGGACCTGTTTTGGTTGATTGCAGAATCAGCCCTGATTCCAACGTACTTCCTATGATTCCTCCGGGAGGGGCTCATACGGATATTATTGAAAAATTTAATTAAGGAGGCAGCTAACAATGAAAGAAAAATTAGTATTGTCAGTTCTTGTTGATAATGAAAGCGGCGTACTTCAAAGAGTTGCCAGCCTTTTCTCAAGAAGAAGTTATAATATTTCATCTCTTACAGTTAGTGAAACAGAGGATGAAAAGTTTTCTCGTATGACTATTGAAACTGAAACCGAGCCTGAAAACGTAAGGCAAATTAAGGCTCAGCTTTTAAAGCTTGAAATCGTTAAAAAGGTTTCCGAGCTTAAGCCTGACAGTTCCGTTTCATCTGAACTTTTACTTGTTAAGGTGCACGCTCAGGGTATTGAGCATAAGAATGCACTTCTTGCATTTAATGCTCGTTGGGGTGCTCGTGTGCTTGATGTATCAATGACTACAATTACATTTGAATTTACAGGTCTCGGAAGCACTATCGATATGTTCGTTGAAGAACTTGAAAATGAATTTACTATTGTTGAGCTTGCCCGCACAGGTATTACTTCGCTTGAAAGAGGCGAAGGCTCATTTACAGATGATATATAGTTTTAATTATTATATACATTTATTTGTTTGAATATATTAACGAAAAGGGTGATAGCTATGAGTATGACAATGACTCAAAAAATATTGGCTAAGCACGCAGGTCTTGACAGCGTTGTAGCAGGTCAGCTTATTGAAGCAAAGCTTGATATGGTACTTGGTAATGACGTCACTTCTCCTGTTGCAATTAACGAAATGACCAAATTCGGCAAAAATTCTGTTTTTGACAGGACCAAGATTTCTCTTGTTATGGACCATTTTACTCCTAACAAGGATATTCAATCTGCGCAAAACTGCAAGCAGGTTAGAGAATTTGCCAAAAAGTATGATATTACGCATTATTATGATGTGGGAAATATGGGTATTGAGCATGCACTTTTGCCTGAGCAGGGCGTTGTTACCTGCGGCGACTGCATCATCGGTGCCGACTCTCATACTTGCACATACGGTGCGCTCGGTGCTTTTTCAACAGGCGTTGGCTCAACCGATATGGCAGCAGGTATGGTTACAGGTAAAGCTTGGTTTAAGGTTCCGTCTGCAATTAAAGTGGTAATCACAGGCAAAAAAGCACCTTGTATCAGCGGTAAAGACGTTGTTCTTCATCTTATCGGTGAAATCGGTGTTGACGGTGCTCTTTATAAGTCACTTGAATTTACAGGTGACGGCATTAAGGAACTTTCGATGGACGACCGTCTTTGCATTTCAAATATGGCTATTGAATGCGGCGCTAAAAACGGAATATTCCCTGTTGATGATATAACTCTTGAATATGTTAAGGGTAGAAGCGAGCGCCCTTATGAGGTTTATGAGGCTGACGAGGATGCAGAGTATGACAGCGTGGTTACTATTGACCTTTCAACTCTTGCCCCTACCGTTGCTTGCCCTCACCTTCCTGAAAATACTAAGACTGTTGACGAACTTTCCGATGTTAAAATCGACCAGGTTGTTATCGGCTCTTGCACTAACGGCAGAATTGAGGATATGCGTGCTGCTGCTTCTATCATTAAGGGCAAGAAGATTGCCGACGGCGTTCGCTGTATCGTTATTCCGGCAACTCAAAGCGTTTATCTTCAGTGCATAAAAGAGGGTATTGCAGAAGCTTTTGTTGAAGCAGGCGCTATTGTTTCAACTCCGACCTGCGGTCCGTGTCTTGGCGGCCATATGGGTATTTTGGCTGCAGGTGAGGTTGCTGTTTCAACTTCAAACCGTAACTTTGTCGGCAGAATGGGCCACGTTGATTCTAAAATATATCTCGCATCTCCTGCTGTAGCCGCTGCCTCTGCTATTAAAGGCTACATTGCAGACCCGAGAGAAATATAGGAGGTAGGAATATGAAAGCAAAGGGTACAGTACATAAATTTGGCGATAATGTTGATACCGATGTTATCATTCCCGCACGTTATCTTAATAAGAGTGATGAGGCGTGGCTTGCATCGCACTGTATGGAAGATATCGACGCTGATTTTGTAAATAAGGTTAAGCCGGGAGATATTATGGTTGCTGAGGCTAACTTTGGTTGCGGTTCTTCAAGAGAGCATGCGCCTATCGCTATTAAGGCTTCGGGCATTTCCTGCGTAATTGCATCTACTTTTGCACGTATTTTTTACAGAAATGCAATCAATATCGGCCTTGCAATTCTTGAATGTGACGAGGCTGCTAAGGATATTAAGGCAGGAGACGAGGTTGAAGTTGACTTTGACAGCGGTTTAATAACTAACTGCACAACAGGCAAAACCTATAAGGCTCAGCCTTTTCCGCCGTTTATTCAAAATATTATTAAAAACGGCGGCTTGATGAACTCTATTGAAAAGTAGTTTTAACTGTTTTAGCATATAATATTTATATAACAGTTATAACGAGGTATTTTTGATGAAACTATTACTTGATGAAAAGACGCTTCGCTTTGTTTGGGGCGGAAGCGGTGAATATTGGTATTCAAGAGTTGATTCTCAGGTTCACTCAAGCGTCGAACTTGAATGTGACGATACAGAGGATTTAATGACTAACGGCTTTATTCCTTTCTTGACAATCTCTAATGAAGAGGTTATCAGAGCCTATATCAAATTTCTTGATAATAAAAAGGTCAGCGCTGTTTTGGAAAAGCTTACAGGCAATGAATATATTGACACTTTTTGGAAATATTTTAATGCCTATTCTTCCATAAGCGAGGGCTTTGACGAATTTGAAAATAAATTCGTTCTTGAAAAGGCTGAGGAATGGTGTAAGTCTAATTCTATTGAATATTCAGTTGAAAAATAATGAAAAAATTGTTGATAATTATGGGCTCTCCCCGTCAGGACGGTATATGTCAGGAACTTATCAATCAGGTTCGTAAATACTTTCTTGATTGCGAAATTAAGCTTTATGACAGCTACAAGCTTGCTCCGTCACCTTGCACCGATTGCAAATGGTGCGAATATCACGACGGGTGCTCTAATAAAGATTTGGATATATTTTTTGAGGATTTTGAGGATGCCGATTACATAGCATTCTTTACTCCTGTGTATAATAATTTCTTTCCTGCTCCGATTAAGGCGATTTTGGACCGCTTTCAGCGTTACTATAACGCTCGCTATAAGCGTGGCTCAAATCCGCCTATTAAAAAGCCAAAAAGAGTCGGCGCTGTTATCGCAAGCGGCTCTAATGCAAGGCAGTCGGCAGATTATATGTATAATTCGCTTAAGCAGTCATTTGCGCCTCTGGGCAGTGAGGTATGCTCAAGGTATTATATCCCTAATACCGATATGGGCAGATATACATTTAATATGACAGAACTTCAAAAATTTGTCCATCAATTAAAAGGTAAAACAGAATAATTGCC
>FR889160.1:30242-49878 GCA_000436835.1 Eubacterium sp. CAG:251 | reverse complement strand
CAAGGGAGGTGGGTGCAACTTGTTGCACTCGGAGGGATTAAAGGCAGTCATTTGACTGCCTTTTTTAATGCCATTTAGCTTTATTATAATAAATAATTTATATATTATATATTGCTTATTAATAATTACTGTGATATAATTAATTGATTTATTATGGGGTAGTATGATATGATAATTCTCGGAATTGACCCGGGCTACGCAATCGTCGGCTGGGGTGTGCTTGAATATAAAATGAATAAGTTTCGTGTTCTCGGCTACGGAGCTATAACTACCGAGGCTCATACCGATTTTCCTCTTAGGCTTCAAACGATTTATAACGATATGTGCTATCTATTTGAAAAGTATAAGCCTGAGGTTATGAGTATGGAAAAGCTTTTCTACAACAATAATGCAAAGACGGTTATTGACGTGGCGCAGGCAAGGGGAGTTATCACTCTTTCAGCTCAAAATTACGGGGTTGACATTTTTGAATATACTCCTCTTCAGGTTAAGCAGGCAGTTGTAGGATACGGTAGGGCTGAAAAAAAGCAAGTGCAGGAAATGACGAGGTTAATGCTCGGTCTTGCTAAAATACCTAAACCGGATGACACTGCCGATGCTTTAGCTATGGCTATTTGCCATGGTCATTGCTCCGGCTCAATGATGGGTAAGCTTAATTCACTGAAATAAAGGGATTTGTTATGATATATAATTTAAGGGGCAAGCTTACTGCTTGCGATATTAATTTTATAGTTGTTGAATGCGGCGGTGTCGGCTTTAAGTGCTTCACTTCACTTAACACTGCTAAGCAACTTGGCGAAATCGGTAAGGAAATAAATGTATTTACTCACCTTGCAGTTCGTGAGGACGCAATGGATTTGTATGCCTTTGCCACCACTGCCGAGCTTGATGCTTTTAAGCTTCTTATTACCGTATCGGGTATCGGTCCTAAGGCGGCTGTCGCAATTCTTTCCGAACTCACTCCCGACAGGCTTGCACTTTGCATAGCATCCGGTGACGCTAAGTCGATTACTGCAGCGCAGGGCGTCGGAAAGAAAACGGCTGAAAGAGTAGTTCTTGAACTTAAGGATAAAATCGGCTCAATTGCTACCGAAGCGGCTTCTGCTACAGTTTCCAATTTGCAGAAAAATATTGAAAACAGCGCAAGCGCAGAGGCTATTGAGGCTCTCGTTTCTCTCGGCTATTCGCAGTCGGATGCGGCGGTTGTTGTCGGCTCGCTTGACAGCTCAATGTCGGTTGATGAAATGATTAGGTACGGCTTGAAAGAGCTTGCAAAGAATTTATAAGGAGGTAATCGTTTATGCAGGAAACCGAAATGGATTTTGAAAGCAGAATAGTTACTTCTGATTTTACTCCTGAGGATAACGATATAGAAAATTCATTAAGACCTAAGGTACTTGACGATTATATCGGTCAGGATAAGGTTAAAGAAAATCTTGCCGTTTATATTCAGGCGGCAAGGGGAAGAGGGGAAGCACTCGACCATGTTCTTTTGTATGGTCCTCCCGGTCTCGGAAAAACTACTCTTGCAGGTGTTATTGCAAATGAGATGGGTGTTAATCTTCGTGTGACAAGCGGTCCGGCTATTGAAAAGCAGGGCGATTTGGCGGCTCTTCTTACAAATCTGCAGGAGGGTGACGTTTTATTTATTGACGAAATTCACCGCCTTAACAGGCAGGTTGAGGAAGTCCTTTATCCGGCAATGGAGGACGGAGCACTTGATATTATTATCGGCAAAGGTCCTTCGGCAAGGTCAATAAGGCTTGATTTACCGCATTTCACCCTTATAGGCGCAACCACCCGTGCAGGTCAGCTTTCCGCACCTCTTCGTGACAGGTTCGGCGTGATTTTCAGGCTTGAAATGTATACAAACGAGCAACTTTCGTCAATAGTTAAAAGAAGCGCAGATATTCTTAATATCCCTGTTGATGAAAAAGGCGCTATGGAAATTGCTTCTCGTTCAAGGGGAACACCTCGTATTGCTAACAGACTTCTTAAAAGAAGCCGTGACTTTGCTCAGGTTAAGTATGACGGTGTAATCAGTAAGGAAGCGGCAGTTGACGCTCTTGAAAGAATGGAAATAGATAATCTCGGTCTTGATAATATAGACAGAGTTTTATTAACAACTATGATTAAAAATTATAACGGCGGTCCTGTAGGGCTTGATACGATTGCGGCGGCTATAGGCGAAGAATCGGTTACTATTGAGGACGTTTATGAGCCTTATCTTATGCAAATAGGTTTCCTTTCAAGAACGCCGAGAGGCAGATGTGTTACTCCTCTTGCGTATCAGCATTTGGGAATTGAGCAACCCGGTCAACAATCACTTTTATAATAACTTAATTTATATAGAAATGAGGAACTATTATGAGCAGACTTTTTGGTACAGACGGTGTAAGAGGAGTTGCAAATGTTGATTTGACTTCTGAACTTGCACTTCAAATAGGCAGAGCGGCGGCTATGGTTTTGCTTAAGGAAAGCAAATCGGCAAAGCCGACGGTTCTTATCGGTAAGGATACTCGTGCTTCGGGAGATATGCTTGAAGCGGCACTTACGGCGGGGCTTTGCTCGGTTGGATGTAACGTTCTTTCGGTAGGCGTTGTCCCTACTCCTGCAGTTGCTTATTTGGTTGATAAATATGGCTGTGAGGCGGGCGTTATGATTTCTGCTTCTCACAATCCTTGCGAATATAACGGAATTAAGATTTTTCAGGGCAACGGCTATAAGCTTGATGATGATCTTGAAAATGAAATTGAAGCAATCATTCTTGACAACGCCGAGGAAATTCCGGTTCTTACCGGCGGTAAAGTCGGCAATAGGCTTTATTGCAAAACGGCAGTGAGTGATTATGTTAAACACGTTGTTTCAACAACGGATGTTCGTTTCGACGGTCTCTCAATCGCTCTTGACTGCGCTAACGGCAGCGCTTCGGTTTGTGCTAAGGAAATATTTACTTCGTTGGGTGCTAAATGTTTAATGCTTTCCGATACACCTGACGGAACAAATATAAACGACAATTGCGGCTCAACTCATCCTGAGGAACTTATGCGATTTGTTAAGGATGCTTCGCTTGATTTGGGTCTTGCTTTTGACGGGGACGCAGACAGAATGCTTGCCGTTGATGAAAACGGCGAACTTGTCGACGGCGATAAGGTAATTGCTATTTGCTCAAAGAAAATGAAAGACGAAGGCACTCTTGCTAAAAATACCGCCGTTGTTACGGTTATGAGCAATATGGGATTCTTTAAGTTCTGCGAGGAAAATGATATTGCCTGTGCCAAAACCGCAGTAGGTGACAGATACGTTCTTGAAAGAATGTTAAAGGAAGGCTACAATATAGGAGGCGAACAAAGCGGTCACGTTATTTTTCTTGATTACGCAACAACGGGTGACGGCGAACTTTCAGGTGTTCAACTTATTGAAGCAGTAGTTAAATCAGGTAAAAAGCTTTCTGAGTTGGCTAAAATTATGAAGGTTTATCCTCAAGTGCTTATCAACGTTAAGGTTACACCTGAGGGCAAGCAAAAATACAATAATGATGAGTATATCATTTCTGCCGTTCAGCAGGCTGAAATGGAACTTATGGGCGAGGGTCGTGTTCTTGTTCGTGTAAGCGGAACAGAACCGCTTATTCGTGTAATGCTTGAGGGCAGCGATTTAGAACAGATAACAACCCTCGGCAACAAAATTGCAGATGTTGTCAGGAACAGATTGTCATAAAGGATTTAATATATGAGATATTCAAAAGATTGGGAAGATTATGAACTTATAGATTGCAGCAGCGGTTATAAGCTTGAAAGATGGACGAGAGAGATTCTTGTCAGACCTGACCCTCAGGTTATATGGAAAAGTAAAA
Source organism: Eubacterium sp. CAG:251 (assembly GCA_000436835.1). Classification (GTDB taxonomy): domain Bacteria; phylum Bacillota; class Clostridia; order Oscillospirales; family Acutalibacteraceae; genus Eubacterium_R. The sequence goes on along the minus strand of FR889160.1, from coordinate 46,022 downwards.
AGGAAAATAAATACTGGTTTCAGCCTGATGCTACCTACCTTCGTTCGAGAACAGGTGGTGGCAGATGGCAGATACATACTAAAATTCCTTCATCTTGGCAGGTAAAATATAAGGATTTAACTTTCAACATCAAAACCATGGGCTTTAAGCATACGGGAATATTCCCGGAGCAGGCAGTAAATTGGGATTTTACAAGAGAGGTTATTAAAAGAGCGAAAGCTGACGGTCGTGAGGTCAGAGTTCTTAATCTTTTTGCATACACCGGCGGTGCAACGGTTGCTTGTCTTAAAGAGGGCGCTTCGGTAGTTCATGTTGATGCTTCACGAGGTATGGTTCAATGGGCAAAGGAAAATGCAGCTGCGTCCGAAGTTAACCACGGTCAAATAAGATGGATTGTTGATGATTGCATTAAATTTGTTCATCGTGAAATCAGGAGAGGCAATAAATACGATATCGTAATTCTTGACCCTCCGAGCTACGGCAGAGGTCCTAAAGGTGAAATATGGCATCTTGAGGACAGCATTTACGATTTTGTAAAGCTTGTTGAGCAGGTGCTTTCTGATAAACCGCTTATGGTTATGCTTAATTCGTATACTACAGGGCTTTCAGCCTCTGTTATGAAATATATTCTTGATGATGTAATTACTGATAAACGAGGCGGAAAGGTTAGCGCTGATGAAATTGGTATTCCTGTTTCTTCAAACGGCAGAGTTCTTCCTTGCGGCTCAACGGCAATTTGGATGTTGAAATAATGAATTTAATTGAATTTAAAAATGTAAACTTTTCTTATGCGATTGATGATGACGATGAAAATCAGGTTACTGTTGATGTGCTTAAGAATTTTAATTTGACAATAGAAAAAGGCAGCTTTGTTGCAATTTTAGGCCATAACGGGTCAGGTAAATCAACAACGGCCAAGCTTATTAACGGTATTAATATTGCTCAAAGCGGTGAGGTTATCGTTGACGGTCAAAAAGTTGTGGACGATGAAACTATATTTGATATCAGGCGCAAGGTCGGAATGGTTTTCCAAAATCCCGATAACCAAATCGTTTCCTCTATTGTTGAGGAGGACGTTGCTTTTGGCGTTGAAAATTTAGGAGTTGAACCTGAAGAAATAAGAAAAAGGGTTGATAACGCCCTTAAAACGGTGGGTATGTATGAATATCGCCTTAAAGCGCCGAATAAGCTTTCCGGAGGTCAAAAACAGCGTGTTGCCGTTGCAGGCATAATTGCTATGAAGCCAATGTGTATCGTTCTTGATGAGCCTACTGCTATGCTTGATCCAAGCGGCAGAAAAGAGGTTTTAAGTACGATTAAAAAGCTTAATAAGGAAGACGGAATTACTATCGTTCTTATAACTCATTATATGGATGAGGCAGTTCAGGCTGATAGGGTAGTTGTTATGGACGGCGGTGAAATTAAACTTGATGATACACCGCAAAACGTGTTTTCAAAATTTGATGAGGTTAAGTCCCTCGGTCTTGACGTTCCTCAGTCAACAGAGCTTATACATAGGCTTGGATTGAAAAGTGAAAATACAATTTTAAACGCAGATGATTGCGTTGAATTTTTAAAGAAAACTTTGGAGGCAAAAGTATAAATGGCGTTTCTTGTCTGCGAAAATCTTGAATATCTTTACAGTATGGGAACTCCGTTTCAAACTGCTGCACTTGATGATGTAAGCCTTGAAATTGAAAAAGGCGAACTTGTTGGTATCATCGGTCATACAGGCTCCGGCAAGTCTACCCTAATTCAGCATTTAAACGGGCTTCTTGAGCCTCATAAGGGCAATGTTATTCTTGACGGTGAAAATATTTGGACTAAAGAAAACAGAAAAAAAATCAGGCAGGTTCGTTTTGCTGTCGGTCTTTGTTTTCAATATCCCGAATATCAAATTTTTGAAGAGGACGTTTATAAGGAAATAGCCTTTGGGCCAAAACAAATGGGGCTTGATGAAGCCGAAATTGACAAACGAATAAGAAAAAGTATGGAATTTGTAGGTCTTTCGTTTGATGAATTTTCAAAAAAATCACCGTTTGACCTTTCCGGCGGTCAAAAAAGACGTGTTGCAATCGCATCTATTATTGCTATGGAGCCTCAGGTGCTTATTCTTGATGAGCCGTGTGCCGGTCTTGACCCTAAGGGCAGGGATACCATACTTAATCTTATTAAAGAATATCAAAGCCAAATGGGAAATACTGTTTTGTTTGTTTCCCATTCTATGGAAGACGTTGCCAAGCTTTGCAAAAAGGTTATTGTTATGAATAAGGGCAAGCTTGCTTTTTGCGGCAGTGTAAATGAGGTATACTCTCATGGCGACGAGCTTAAGAAAATGGGGCTTAATGTTCCTGAAATAACAGATATATTCTTGAAACTTAAGGCGTCGGGCATTGATTGCCGAACCGATATTTATACGGTTGAGCAGGGCGTTGAAGAATATAAAAGGCTTTTGGCGGGAGGTGCTTATTAATGATTACAGATATCACGATAGGTCAGTATTTCCCGGGCGATTCCGTTGTTCACAAAATGGATTCAAGAATGAAAATTATTCTTACTGTTTTGCTTATAGTTGCAATTTTTATTTGCAAAACCCTGCCTGCTCTCGGTGTTATTGTAGTTGCAACAATTGCGCTTGTGCTTATTTCCAAAATACCTCTTAAAACGGTGTTTAAAAGTATCAAGCCTCTTGCAATTATTATTTTGTTTACGGCTGTTCTTAATCTTTTTTACGGCAAGGGTGAGCCGCTTGTTCAAATTTGGAAGCTCAAAATAACCGAGGACGGCATTATGACTGCCGTGTTTATGGCAATTAGAATTATTACCCTTGTTGTTATAAGCTCGCTTTTAACGTATACTACTTCGCCTAATGAGCTTACAGATGGGCTTGAAAGGCTGATGAAGCCGCTTAAAATATTAAAAATTGACGTTCATTCAATTTCGATGACAATGACCATTGCTTTAAGATTTATTCCTACCTTGATTGAAGAAATTGATAAAATTATGTCAGCTCAAAAATCACGTGGTGCGGATATGGATTCAGGCGGTCTTATCCATAGGGCAAAGGCACTTGTTCCCGTTCTCATTCCTCTTTTTATTTCAGCGTTTCGGAGAGCCAATGAGCTTGCATACGCCATGGAATGCCGTTGCTACCGTGGCGGCGACGGCAGGACAAAAATGAAGGTTATGAAATTTGAGGCAAGAGATTATATTGCTCTTGCGGCAGTAATTGTGTTTATTGCGCTTCTTATTTCGTTTAATTTTATATTTAAAAAGGTAATATGAGAAAACTAAAAATAACAATTCAATATGACGGCTCTTCATATCACGGCTGGCAGGTGCAAAAAAATGCCGTTACCGTTCAAGAGGTGTTTCAAGACGCTGTTGAAAAGGTCTTTTTAAAGCGACTTGACGTGACCGGTTGCAGCAGAACGGATTCGTTTGTTCATGCAAATATGTATGTTCTCACTCTTGAAACAGATATGAATATATCAAATGAGGGCGTTATTATGGCGCTTAATTCAAAGCTTCCAAGTGATATTGCCGTTATTGATTGCGAGGAATGTGAAAGCGATTTTCACCCTCGATATTCCTGCAAATCAAAAGAATATATTTATAAGCTTTATAATGGCAAAAGACCTAATGCTTTTTTGCCAAAATATGCTTATTATTACAGGCGTTTCATTGATGCCGATTATCTTAATTCTCAGGCACAGGCTTATGTCGGCACGTTCGATTATTCGGGATTTTGCTCGGCTAAAAGCGACGTTGAGGATACGGTAAGAAGTGTGAAATCTTTTAAGGTTTGGCGAGAGGGAGATATTGTATATTTTAAAGTTGAAGCTGACGGATTTCTTTACAATATGGTAAGAATTATGGTTGGCACTCTCTTGTTTGTGTCTGAAGGAAAAATAAAAAAAGATGAGTTGAAAGATATAATTCTTTCAAAAGAACGTAAGCGTGCTGGCAAAACTGCTCCGCCACAGGGGCTTTATTTGAATAAGATTAACTATTAGGCAGGTGAGATATGTGGCAGGCAATCAGCGTGAAATGCGCAAAAAAGAGCTAAAAGCAAAAAAAGACAGAAAAAATAAAACTATCATTTGGATTATAATTGCCATTGTTGTTGCAGTATTAATTGTAATGAAGGTTTGCGAGATTAATATTAATACCGTTAAAGAGCATTTTACCGATTCAAGCGGTAAACTTTCCATTTCCCAAAATGTAGATAAAAATAATTTTTCTTATAATCTTGATTCATCTCAAAATGTTACAGTTAAAAATATTAATAATAAGCTTGGTGTTTTAACTCCGTCAACCTTTACTGTTATTGATACAAAAAAGGCAGTCGCTAAGTATACCTTTGACCACGGTTATTCAAATCCTGTTATTAAAACTTCAGGTATTTATTCTTTGCTTGTTGACCAGGGAAGTACAAAAATGCGCCTTGACAATACCAGTGAAAATGTGTATGAAAATGAATTCAAAGGCAATATTCTTTGCGGCGACGTAGCTAAAAACGGAAACACTGTGCTTGCAACTCTATCCGGTGATAAGCTTTGCAACGTGACTGTTTACAATAAATCGCTTGATAAAAAAATGAGCTATGATTTGGATTATGGCTATATTATTGACATTGCGATTAATAACAGCGGCAGCAAAATTGCCTTTGTTGCGCTTAACAGTAAAAATGCTCAGCTTAAGGCAAAACTTTATACTATGAATGTCGGCACAAGCGAGCCAAAGGCAATTCTTGATTTGCCAAACTGTAACGTTCTTGAACTTAAATACAACAGCGATAATTTATACGTTGTGGCAGACGATTATATCGGCATTGTTTCTAATCAAAAGAAATTAAAGACCGTTTTTGAATGTGGAAAAATAAATACTGTTTGCTATACGTTTACTCCTAATGACGAGCTTGTTTTGGCTTATAACGATTACAGCAATTCTACGGAAAATAAACTTGTCAGAGTAAGAGCAGGTGGCAATACAAAAAGCGAAACAACGGTTAACGGTAATATCAGATATATTTCGGCATCGCCAAGCGTTGTGAGTGTGCTGACTGACAGTAATATCGTCACTTATTCTCTTGGCAATATGAAGCAAAAGAAAAGAGTAAGCGTTGACGATTCCGTTAAATCAATTTGCCAAATGGGCTCTACTGTATTTATTCACAGGCAATCTCTTATTGAAAGAAATGAGAGTGATAAATAATGAACCTTGTTGATTTAACACTTGTTGTATTTGTTGCCTTGACCGTTTTTGTCGGTATTAAAAGGGGATTCTTAATTTCACTTTTGTCAGCGCTTCGCTTTATTATTGCAGTTCCGCTTTCTCTTTTTGTAGGCAATAATTATAATGTTATAATATATAATAAAGTTGTAAGAAGATATATTCTTGAATATGTATCAAAAAAGCTTAATGATTCTAGCGAAATAACAAAATTTACAGAAAACGTTAAATCTTTTGCAAACACCTTTTCGTTTTTTGTAAAGGATAATTCGACTGTTAAATCGCTTTCAAATATCAATTCAAACGAAGCCGCTGTTTATATAACGGATAATATTCTTTGTCCTATTGTTCAAGAAATTATTAAAATACTTTTAATTCTATTGACTTTTGTTCTTTTTTATGTAATAACAAATATTATACTTTCTTTTGCAAAAAAAATAAGAAAAGAAAAGGAACTTCCTTTTCACAAAACAAACAGCTTTTTCGGCGGAGTATTCGGCTTGGTTAAATCCGGCGCTTACTTGATTGTGATTTCAGCTGTTTGCGAATTTGTGCTTGATATTATGACCACGCAAAATCAGTTTGTTACACAGCTTAGAAGCAGTGTGATTATAGAATATATTAATAAATTCAACCCTTTGATATGAGGAGGATAATCTATGAGTAAATTTAATGAAAATGTTAAAGACCTTTTTGAAAATTGGAATACAATTCCTAACTGGTTGTGCTTTGTAAGAATTGCACTTATTCCTGTTTTTTCCGTTCTTTTTATTAAAGAACAATACATAGCCGCTTTTATAACTATGATTGTTGCGGCTTTAACCGATGTATTTGACGGCAAAATTGCAAGAAAATATAATATGGTGTCAAATCTCGGCAAAATTCTTGACCCTATTGCGGATAAACTGTCACAGATAGCAATTGTTATTATTTTGCTTGTTAAGTTTTGGGACGGTCCGCTTAAGTATATTTTGTTCCTTTTTATATTTAAAGAACTGTTAATGATTATCGGCGCAGCTATTTTGATGTCAAAGGGTATGCGCCCTGTTGCCGCTGAAGTTTGGGGAAAACTTGCAACTGTTGTATTTTATACTTTTATGATAACAATTATTGCTATCGGCCCTGACGGTGCGCTTCTTAGCATTGACTTCTTTAAAGGCTTGGAACTTAATAATACCGTAATAATGATTATGGTTATTATTTCTGCAATTCTTGCTTTTGCGTCCCTTTTCGGTTACGCACCGGGATTTATTCGTCAGCTCAAGGAAAATAAAGAAAAAAGCGATTCCTCTGAAAAATAAGCTGACTACCTATTACGAGGTGATTTAATGAAACAGCAAATGTGTTCACGCTGCGGTGAAAGACCGGCGGTTGTGTTTATTCAAAAAATGGAAAATGATAAGGTTACTCCTGAAGGACTTTGCATTAAATGTGCAAGGGAGCTTAATATCGGTTCAATTAATCAAATGATTGATAAGCTTGGCATCAGCGACGAGGAAATTGAAGCTGCAAGCGAGCAAATGGCTGATTTTATGGAAAATATGGGCGATTTTAATCTTGATAATTTGTCCGAAATGTTTAATCCTGAAAATTTTGACGGCGCTCAAACTATGCCTTTTTCCGATTTAATTAACGGTGCTCTTTCTCCGACAGAAGACGGTGAAGAAGAAATTACCACCGATAATTCCGATTCTCAGCCAAACGGCAAAAAGCGCAGAAAGGGTAAAAGAGGAGCGAAGGATGATTCAAGAAAATTCCTCAATACTTACTGTACTAATCTTACCGAACGTGCTAAGCAGGGCAAAATTGATAATATTATCGGCAGAGAAAGCGAGATTGCACGTGCAGTTCAAATTCTTTGCAGAAGAACAAAAAATAACCCATGCCTTATCGGTGAGCCGGGCGTCGGCAAAACCGCTATAGCAGAGGGCCTTGCAATCAAAATTGCCAAGGGAGAGGTACCAGCACGTCTTGCTGACAAAGAGATTTACCTTCTTGATCTTACCGCACTTGTTGCCGGCACTCAGTTCAGGGGTCAGTTTGAAGGCAGAATTAAAGGCCTTGTTGATGAGGTTAAACACGAGGGTAATATTATTTTATTTATTGACGAGGTTCATAATCTTGTGGGTACAGGCGATTCAGAAGGTACAATGAATGCTGCCAATATTCTTAAGCCTGCTCTTTCAAGAGGTGAAATTCAAGTAATCGGCGCTACTACCTTTAATGAATACAGAAAATATATCGAAAAAGACGCCGCTCTTGAAAGACGTTTTCAGCCTATTAAGGTTGAAGAACCGTCAATCGACGATGCATATAAAATGCTTGTCGGCATTAAGGGATATTATGAAGATTATCACAAGGTGCAGATTTCAGACTCGCTTGTATATAAAGCCGTTACTATGTCCGAAAGATATGTTACTGACAGATATCTTCCTGATAAAGCCATAGATTTGCTTGATGAGAGCTGCACAAGCGCAAATTTGCGCAATCCGGCTATCAGCCAATACCAGATGGCTCTTGACAGAAAAAAGCTTTTAGAGAGCAATATAGAAAGGCTTTCCAATCCTGAGGAAAACGAAGAAATTGACTACGAGCTTGTAACTAAGTTTAAAAGTGAAGTTATTCAACTTGACGAAAAAATAGCCGACCTTAAGGAAAAAGCATCCGATAATCAGGTTTTGGAGTCTGATTTGGCAAAGGTTATATCACTTTGGACCGGTATTCCTGCAACTAAGATTGAGCAAAATGATATTAAAAAGCTTGCAAATCTTGAAAGTGAACTTAAAGAGCATATAATCGGGCAAGATACGGCTATTGAAAAGGTTTCAAATGCTGTCAGAAGGGGCAGAGTGAATATTAGCCCTAAGAAAAGACCGCAGTCGTTTATATTTGTAGGCCCTACGGGTGTCGGCAAAACGGAACTTGTTAAGCGCCTTGCAGATAGCTTATTTGACAGCCCGGATAATCTTATTCGTCTTGATATGAGCGAATTTATGGAAAAATTCAGTGTTTCCCGTATTATCGGTTCGCCTCCGGGTTACGTTGGTTATGATGATGCCGGTCAGCTTACAGAAAAGGTTAGACGTAAGCCGTACAGTATTATCCTTTTTGACGAGATTGAAAAGGCACATAAGGATGTTCTCAATATTCTTCTTCAAATTCTTGATGAGGGCAGAATAACAGACGCACAGGGCAGAAGTGTTAATTTTGAAAATACAATTATTATTATGACTTCGAATGCAGGTTCTACCGACTCTGCTTCGTTAGGTTTCAATAAAACGGCAAACGATATTAACGCAGAAGTTACAATGAAAGCCCTTGAGCGCTTCCTGCGTCCTGAATTTTTGGGCAGGGTAGACGAAATTGTTATTTTTAATCAGCTTACTCATGATGACTTTGAAAAAATTGCTAAGCTTATGCTCGGTGAACTTGTTGAAAGTCTTAAGGATAAGGCAATTATTATGTCTTACGATGAAAGCGTTCCGGTTTATCTTGCAAAAAAAGCATTCGGCTCAAAGAAAAATGCAAGAGGACTTCGTGATTGCGTAAGACGTGATGTTGAAGAAAAACTTGCTAATGCAATTGTATTTAATCAGGATGAGGAAATTAAGTCTCTTTCTCTTTCTGTAGAAAATGATGATATTAAAATTAAAATAAATTAAAAAAAGACTTGACATTTTGCAATGTGTTATGTATAATAATGAACGTTGCAACGCGGGTGTAGTTCAATGGTAGAATCCCAGCCTTCCAAGCTGGTCGTGTGGGTTCGATTCCCATCACCCGCTCCAATGCGCTGATAGCTCAGCTGGATAGAGCAACTGCCTTCTAAGCAGTAGGTCGGGGGTTCGAGTCCCTCTCAGCGCGCCATTGTTTGGGGTAACAGCACGAAAGTGCTTTTACATATATGGTGGGATTAGTTCAGTTGGTTAGAGCGCCAGTTTGTGGCACTGGAGGTCATCGGTTCGAATCCGATATCCCACCCCACTTTTATATTTATCCCTACATTGGGGTGTAGCCAAGCGGTAAGGCAACGGACTTTGACTCCGTCATGCGTGGGTTCGAATCCCGCCTCCCCAGCCAACACCCTGATATCAGGGTGCTATACGGTTCATTAGCTCAGATGGCAGAGCACTTGACTTTTAATCAAGGTGTCCGGGGTTCAATTCCCCGATGAGCCACCAAAAAAGAGAAGCATTTGTTGCTTCTCTTTTTTATTTTTATATCAATTATCACCGCTATATTGTTACAAAATAAAGATAAATGCCTAAAAACCTATTGATAAAGTAGGAAATGATGTTATAATAAGCATATAACAATTCATAATTAAAGCAAGGTGATTATTTTGAAACAACTTTTATGCTTTGGCGACTCAAACACTTGGGGTTTGATTCCAAAGACTAACGAAAGATACCCTTGGGGCGTCAGATGGACGAGTATTTTGCAGGAAAAGCTTCAAAATGTTCGTATTTTAGAAGAAGGTCTTTGCGGCAGAACAACCATATTTGACGATACTTACAGAAAAAATCGCAACGGTCTCGAATCTCTGCCTGAAATATTAGAGTCGAATTATCCTATTGATGCGGCGATTATTATGCTTGGTACGAATGATTGTAAATCTTATTATAATTCAAATCCGTTTAAAATCGCCAAGGGTCTCGGTTTGTGTATTGATGAATTTTCAAAATATATTTCACCTGAGAAAATTCTTGTTGTTTCTCCGATTTTTCTTGGAGAAAATGTTTGGAAAGAGGAATACGACCCTGAGTTTGATACTAATTCTGTAAAAACTGCTAAAGCGCTTCATAATGAATATAAAAGAATTGCTTATGAAAAGAACACTAATATAATAAGTGCTGCCGATTATGTTCAACCAAGCGAAACCGACCAAGAGCACTTAACCGCTCAGGGACACGAAATTCTTGCAAATGCAATATTCAATGCAGTTGTAAGCGCAAGTATTGTGTGATTAAGAGGACGAGATGAACGCAAATATTACGAGAGATGAAGCATTAAAGCTTTTGAAGAGGGTCGGCTGTTCACGTGATGTTATTAAATACGGCTCAGAACTTCTTGGTTTGGATTTGAATAAGCTTTTTTGATGAAACCATACCTTGTATGCGTTCATGTGAAAATGACGTAAAAAGCGAACTTGAAGCACTTCATTTAAAAGTTTAATAATTATAAATAAAGCCATTCAGTCTTTTTCAGATTGAATGGCTTTATTTGAATTATTCTACAGTTTGATTTTTATGAATCCTTTTATTTATCCCCAAACTTTTTCGGCGATTTCTTTAACAAGCTTTAATTTTGCCCATTGCTCCTCCTCGGTAAGCTTGTTGCCGATTTCGCAGGAGGCAAAGCCGCATTGTGGGCTTAAGCAAAGTCTGTCAAGAGAAATATATTTAGCCGCTTCATATATCCTTTTAATAACTTCGTTCTTGTCCTCAAGCTTGGGTGACTTGGTTGTGATTAAGCCTAAAACTACCTTTTTGTCAGCAGATACCTTTGCAAGCGGCTCAAATGAGCCTGAACGTTCGTCATCATATTCAAGAAGAAGTGCGTCAACATTTTCTCTTGCAAATACATAGTCTGCCACAGGGTCGTAAGCGCCGCTTGAGAAGAATGTTGAATGATAATTGCCTCGGCAAATGTGGGATGTGATTACTAAATCATCAGGCTTATTTTCAAGCGCAAGGTTGTTTACGTTTAAAAGCTGTTCTTTAAATTCGTTGATGTCAATTCCGAAAGCATCTTGATTTGCGCTGTCGCCGATTGCTGAACCCCAAGAGCAGTCGTCAAGCTGAAGATTGCGGCAACCTGCATCGTAAAACTGTTTTATAACGTTCTGATAAGCCTTGCCTATATCCTCAATCAGTTCTTCATTCGTTTCGTAAAACCTACGTGTTTTTTCAATGCTGCCGGGTACGATAAATTGCAAATAAGTTTGCGCCGGTGCAGGAATTGTATATTTTGCAACGGTGTTTTCATCCTCAAATTGCTTTAAGAATTTGAAATACTCAACGAATGGGTGAGCCTTGGCTTTGAATTTGCCGATTAAATATGTATCGTCAAGTACAGCAAGTTCATCATTAAACGGTACTCCGCCTCCTGTTGCCTTGTGCTCTACTCCTTCAAAGCCCCACATAAAATCAAGATGCCAGAAAGTTCTCCTGAACTCGCCGTCGGTAATTGCGTGGAATCCGAGTTCTTTTTGCTTTGCTACTAATTTCGTAATTTCCTCGTTTACGATTTTGTCATATTCATCTTTTGTAATATCGTTATTTTGATATTTTGTTTTGGCGTCTTTTAAAGCCTGCGGTCTAAGAAAACTTCCTACAAAATCATATCTAAACGGTGTTTTTAATGTACTCATAATCAAAAAAATCCTTTCGTTTGTTGATGAGTACAGTTTAGCACATTAATATTGTTTTGAAAAATACTTAAAAACCATCAATAGCTATAGTCCTAAACTATGGCTGTATGCTTTTTGATAGCATCAATATAAGAAATTGCGTAGCGTGAAAGAATGATGTTTTTCTTTTTTATAAGACCGATTCTCATAGTGCAGTCCATATCAAGCTTTTTTGAAATAATATCTTCGCCGTTTAGTTCCTTGTCAATAACGCCGGAACTTACGGTAAAGCCGTTAAGACCGATAGCAAGGTTAAATAGGGTTGCTCTGTCCCTAACCTGAATATTTTTCGGCATATCAAGCACGCTTAAAAATTCTTCACTGAAATAAAAAGAATTGCGTTTTCCTTGCTCATAAACCAAATAGGGATAAGGCTTTAATTCTTCAAGAGTGATAATCTCGTTATTTGCAAGCGGGTGATTTTTGCTTATAAATACGTGAGGGGAGGCTTTGAATATTTCTTCAAAAACCAAATCGTTCTTTTTAAAAAGCTTAGTCAGTACATCCTCGTTGTGTTCAAAAAGATAAAGAATACCAAGCTCACTTCTTCCGTTTGCAACGTCGTCAATTATTTCTCCTGTCTGTGTTTCACGAAGAATAAAACTGTAAATGTTTGCATCGTATTTATTAACAACGTCTACAAATGCGTTTACGGCAAATGAATAATGTTGACATGAAACAGAAAATTTAGGCATTCTGCTTTTGTCATTACAAAATCTATCCTTCATTATGTCTGCCTGTTCAAGTAAATTGCGTGCAAATGAAAGAAGTTCTTCACCCTCTCTTGTTACGCTGACGCCTTTGTTTGAACGAACAAAGGCAGTTACTCCCATTTCCTTTTCAAGATTGTGTATAGCCGCACTCAGGCTTGGCTGTGATATAAAAAGTTTTTCTGCGGCCTCTGTAATGTTTTTACATTCGGCAACGGTTACTAAATATTTAAGCTGTTGCAGTGTCATAGCACACCTCTTTTTGTTTTAATGATTTAATTATATATTTTGCTTCTTAAAATTTCAAGCATAGTTGTTTATTAATTAATTGACAATATTTGCAAAATGTGATATTATAATTACAGGTTAGGCAAAACTAACCTTGTTCTTTAATTGATAAGTTAGTGCAGGCTAACTGTTTTGTGATAAAGGAGAAAAAATGAGTTTTGTAGAAATTAAAGGAATTAAAAAGCATTTCGGTGAGGGTGACAGCAGGGTAGAAGTGCTTAAAGGAATCGATTTGTCTATTGAAAAGGGAGAAATGTGTGTTGCTTGGGCCGAGCGGTTCGGGCAAGTCGACGCTTCTTAATATCATCGGCGCAATCGAATCTGCCGACGAGGGCTATATCGCAATTAATAATGAAAAAACACGTTTAATGAGTGAAAAAAAACTTACTCTTTACAGAAGAAAGCATATAGGTTATGTTTTTCAAATGTATAATCTTATTCCTAATTTAACGGTACGAGAAAACATTGAGGTGGGTGCTTATTTAAGCGATAATCCTCTTGATATTGATGAGCTTATGAATACGCTTGGAATTAGCGAGCAAGCAGATAAGCTTCCTTCTCAGCTTTCCGGCGGTCAGCAACAGAGAACTTCAATAGGAAGGGCTGTAGTTAAAAATCCCGATATTCTTCTTTGCGACGAGCCTACGGGTGCTCTTGATTATAACACCTCTAAGCAAATTTTAAAGCTTTTGGAGGATGTTAATAAAAAGTACGGCAATACCGTCATTATGGTTACTCACAATGACGCAATTAAAAATATGGCTGACAGAGTGTTCACCTTGCGTGACGGCGAAATTCGTAAGAATTACATAAATGAAAATAAGATTTCTGCCGCTGACCTTGAATGGTAAGGAGGGTGGAATATGCTTAATCCTTTAAATAAAAGATTTAAACGTGATTTAAAATCGGATTTTGGCAAATATGTTGCAATTTTTCTTTTTCTTGTGTTTTTTATAGGTGCTGTTTCAGGCTTTTTTGTTGCTGATAATTCCGTTATTGCGATGAGTGATGAAAGTTTTGAAAAATATAATATTGAAGACGGTCATCTTTCTTTTAACATTAAGCCAAGTGATAAGATATTAAAACAAATAGAAAATGATAATGATTTAAAACTTTACGAACTTAATTATAAAGAAGAAAACATTATTAACGGCTCAAAAAATCTTCGTATTTATAAGGTGCGAGATAAGGTTAATAAGCAATGCCTTATGGGCGGTGAGCTGCCGAAGAATAAGGATGAAATAGCTCTTGACCGTATGTTTGCCGAAAATAATAAAATTAAAATCGGCGATAAAATTAAGATAAAGAATAAAAATTATAAAGTTAGCGGTTTGGTAGCTCTCTCTGATTACAGCGCATTGTTTGAAAAAAATTCGGATATGATGTTTGATGCTGTCGGATTTGGCGTTGCCGTTATGAACGATGAAGGCTACAGCACCCTGTCAAATGCACACGAAACCGTTAATTATGCGTGGATTTATAACAATAAGCCGGCTGACGAAACAGCGGAAAATGCAAGAAGCGAAAAATTAACCGATTCTCTTGAAAACATTTTGAAAGAGTATGATGAACCGCTTGTTCAGTCGCAGGTAGACGATTTATACGACAGTGCAAGAGTTTATATTAAAAGCTTAAAAAACGAATTTACCGATACAGAAAATGCGCTCAAATCACAATATTTTGACGCAATAAGAAATGCAGGTTTAAGTGATGATAAAAAACTTGCAAATGAACTAAGTATAACTCAAAAACAATATGATAATCTTAAAAATGCGCTTGAGGACGCAGAAAAAAACGAGGACGATTGGGATTTAGATAATATTGATAAAGCCCCTAAAATCAGTCTTGATGATTATAAGTCAAAGAATAATTTAAACGATTTTGACGATATGTTTGATACCGTTTATAAAATTGTTGATGCAGTAAGCGACGCAAAGCTTTATAATTGTACCAAAATTTACAGCGATTTAGGTAAGCTTAAAAAAATTGTAAATAATTTCAAGTTTGATGACAGCAAAATTATTACAATTAAGGATTACAGTGCCAAATATACAAATAAATCAATAAGCTATTCTATTGAGGACTCAAGTTCTGATAAGGCAACAATGCAGCTTATGACATATATTATTATGATTGTCATTGCATTTTTGTTTGCAGTCACAACATCTAACACAATAACTAAAGAGGCCAACGTTATCGGAACGCTTAGGGCAATGGGCTATTCCAAAGGAGAACTTATAAGGCATTATCTGTTTATGCCAATGGTGGTGACGGTAATGGGCGCACTGATAGGTAATGCGTTCGGTTATACCGTGTTTCAAAAGGCATTCGTCAGCGTTTATTATTCCAACTATTCGCTTCCGACTTATAAAATGCTTTGGAATATGGATGCATTTTTAGAAACAACCATTGCTCCGTTTATAATAATGCTTGCGGTTAATTCTTTTGTTCTTGCTAAAAAGTTTAAAATAAGTCCGCTGAATTTTATAAGAGGTGAGCTTAAACAAAGAGGACAGAAAAAGGTTATTAAGCTTCCAAAGAAAATGAGATTTTTCTCAAAGTTTAGATTGCGTGTTCTTTTCCAAAATGTTCCGTCTTATTTAACAATGTTTTTAGGTATATTTCTTGCGGGAACACTCGTTGTTATCGGCTCTATGTACGGACCTCTTCTTGAGGATTATTCAAATATGGTTAAGGAAAGTATGATTTCAAAATACCAATATGTAATGATTAATCAAGAAGAAACCGACAACAAAAATGCTGAAAAATTCTGTCTTACAACTCTTGAAACAACTGATAAAAAATTTATGGCAGATGATGTTTCAGTCTATGGTATTTCAAACGACAGTAAATATATCAATACCTCAATTCCTACAGGCGAGGTTGTTGTTTCAAGCGCTATGATGAATAAATTTAGTTTAAATGTCGGCGATGAGGTTACGCTTAAGGAAAAATATACCGATAAGACGTATTTATTTAAGATTGCCGGTGATTATAAATATGACGCCGCAATAACCGTGTTTATGAGTAGGGGCGATTATCTTCAAATGTTTAATGAAGATACCGACTATTTCACGGGTTATTTCAGCAATGAAAAATTGAATGATTTGAGTGATGACGATGTTGCGGCAGCCG
>FR889160.1:29716-30206 GCA_000436835.1 Eubacterium sp. CAG:251 | reverse complement strand
GGCAGCCGTAACAGAAAAGGATTTTAACAAGGTTGTTACTCAAATGCAGGTTTCTATGCTTGAATTTGTAAAGGTATTCAAAATGCTTGGAATTGTTATCTTTTTGTTGATTATGTATATTCTAACAAAGCAGATTATAGAAAGAAACAGCAAATCAATTTCTATGACAAAGATACTCGGCTTCTCTGATATAGAAATAGGCAGGCTTTATATTATTATGACGTCGATTGTTGTTGTGCTGTCGCTTTTGATAAGTATTCCGCTTATATCTGTTGTGCTTCGTTGGTGTTTTAAATCATATCTTTATACCCAAATGACCGGCTATGTACCTTATATAATTTCAAATAGCTGTTATGTATCAATGTTTGTTTTGGGCGTTGTAAGCTATGTGTTTGTTGCAATCGCAATGCTTTTAAAGATAAGAAAAACGTCCCTCGGTGAAGCGCTTAAGAATCAATCGCTATAAAATACAAAAACGCAAAAAAGTAAT
>FR889160.1:0-29668 GCA_000436835.1 Eubacterium sp. CAG:251 | reverse complement strand
CTCTCGTTAATAATGTGAGAGTGGCTGTTATTATTTCAAATTTAAAACTTTTTGAATTTCACCTAAATTATTTGCAAAAAATATTCCTTCTTGGCGTTCTTTTGTAGAAAGTCCCATTTTAATCATATTATTAAGCAAATTTTTAAGACTGTCGTAATATCCGTTTAAATTATATAATATGCAAGGAGCGTTAAGCTGTTTTAGTGATACTTTTGACATAACCTCGCTTATTTCCTCCAATGTTCCCGTGCCTCCGGGAAATGCGATAAAAGCATCGCCAAGTTCTATCATTTTCGTCTTTCTTTCGCTCATATCATCGGTTATGATTAACTGTGTTAAGCCGTCGTATTGAAGTTCTTTATCAATAAAAAACTGAGGCTCAACACCTATTGCCTTTCCGCCGGAATTTAATGTGCTTTCGGCAATTAATCCCATCAGTCCTGATTTTGAGCCGCCGTAAATAAGTGTATTGCCGCTTTTTCCTATAAATGTACCAAGTTCTCTTACTGCTTTTTCAAGGCTTTCGTCATTGCCCTTTAATGCTCCGAGATATACTGTAATATTCATATTTACTCCTCTTTTTATACAAAAATCCCTCACTTGTTTTTAAACAGAGTGGGGGATTGGTTTCGTTTTAGTCCTTTTGCAAAAGCATACGGTCATTGTCAAATTCTTTCATTTCTCGCTCACGGTAAAGCTTTAAAAGGTCTGACACGTTCATTTCTTTTCTTGTAACACTGTCAAGGTCAATAATTATTTCTCCCGAATCCATCATTATTGTCCTTGTACCGGTAACAAGCGCCTGTGACATATTATGAGTAATCATCATAGTGGTAATATTGTTTTCCCTAACAATATCGTTTGTGATTTTCATAACTTTGTCCGCCGTTACAGGGTCAAGAGCTGCCGTGTGCTCATCAAGAAGCAAAAGCTTAGGCGTAACAATTGTGCACATTAAAAGAGTGACAACCTGCCTTTGACCGCCTGATAAAAGACCGATTTTAGTTTTCATTCTATCCTCAAGTCCCATATCAAATCTTGCAAGATGTTCTCTGAAATATTCTCTTTTCTTTTTGCCGATTGCCTGCGAAAAGAAACTTGAGCCTGCACGGGAATACGCAAGTGCAAGGTTTTCCTCAATCGTCATATTAGGAGCAGTACCTTTCATAGGGTCTTGGAAAACCCTTCCGACGAGCCTTGCTCTTTTGTGCTCAGGCATAAAGGAAATATCCTTGCCGTCAAGTATAATTCTGCCTTTGTCCTGCTCAAATGTTCCGCATATCATATTGAAAAACGTTGATTTGCCTGCTCCGTTTGAGCCGACTATAGTTACAAATTCGCCGTCATTAAGCGTAAGATTAATGTTGTTTAATGCTTTGTGCTCATTGACAGTATCCTTTGCAAAGGTTTTGGAGACATTTTTAATTTCAAGCATTTTTTCTTGCCTCCTTCTTTGCTTTTGCATTTTCGATTTTGTGCTTAATTTCAGGAACAATGAGTGTTGCCGCTACAATGATTGCACAAGTAAGCTTCATAAGGTTTTCACTGTTCTTTCCAAAGAGAGAAACGTCAATAACAAATGCAACTATAATCTTATAAATAACCGAGCCTACTACCGCACTTGTTAAACCCAGTGCAACATTCCTTTTGCCGAATATTGCCTCACCGATTATTACTGCCGCAAGACCGTAAATAAGCGTGCCGTTTGAAAAACTTTGGTCACTTAAGCCGAGATAGTGGGAAATAAGCGCACCTGAAAGGGCAATAAGTCCGTTTGCAAGCGCTAAACCGAAAATAAGAGAAAAATCAACATTAATCGATGATGCTCTTACCATATCGGGGTTGTCACCGGTTGCTCTTATGCAAAGACCGAGATGAGTTCTGAAAAATACAATAAGCAGTATAAGTACTAAGATGCAAATAACCGCACCGATAACAAGACCTGCTATCTTTTTATCCGCACCGCTTATGCCTACTGCCTTGTAAAATCTTGTGAATGCGGAATTATCGTTAAAGTTAAGGTTAGACGAACCTCTTACCATTAAATTTATTGAATAGAGCCCGCTCATTGTAATAATACCTGCCAAAACAGGGTGAACCTTAAGCTTAGTTTGCAAAAGACCTGTTACAATTCCTGCAAGCACACCTGCCGCAAAAGCCGCAATAAAGCTTGTAACGCTCAATCCCTTGCTTGCAACAATAGCCGCAACTGCAGAGCCAAAGCCGAATGAACCCTCTGTTGTAAGGTCCGGTATGTCAAGTATTCTAAGTGAAATGTATATACCGAGGGCAAGAAGTCCGTAAAGAAATCCCTCCTCGATTGCCGTAATATAAACCTGCATAATTTGTCCTTAATAGTTTGTATTTTAGTTAATTATTTATTTACTACCTGAATTTCGTAGCCGATAGTGTTCTTATCCGGAGCTTTTACGCCGAGCATATCTGCTGTGCCGGAATTGAATGTGCAATAGTCAATTCCTACAACCTCTGCCGGAATTTTCTCAATTTTTGTACCCTTCATATACTCAATGCATTTGTCTGCGGTTTTAGCGCCGATGCCCTTATCGTCAATAGCAAGAGTAGCAAGGCAACCGCTGTTTACTGTTGTTGCAGATGAGCAGTAGGTAGGAATTTTTGCTTCGTTGCAAACCTGAGCAAGCGCACTTACACCATCTTGAACAATTGCGTCGTTAGGTACGAAGATAACATCACAGCCTTTTTTAATAAGTGTTTCTGTTGAAGATTTAACGTCTGCCGATGTTTCAACAGTTGCGCTTTCGTATTTAACACCTTTTTTGTCAAGATATTTTTGCGCTGATTCAACAGTATTTACAGCGTTAATTTGTGATGTTGAATAAATAAAGCCCCACTTTTTAACATCAGGAGTGATTTTGTATCCCATATCAATAATGTCTGATACAGGGATTGCATTTGATGTGCCTGTTGCATTTTTGTCAGGTGTGTTCATATCTGTAATAACCTGAGCCTCAACAGGGGCAGATACTGCACAGAAGAAACAAGGTGTGTCAGATGCTAAATTAACAAGAGTTTGCGTGCATGCAGTGCCGATTGTAAAGATTGCGTCATAACTTCCGTCGTCCATAGCGTTGATAATTGTCGTAAGAGTTGTTGAATCGCCTTGCGCATCCTTGTAGTCAAACTCAGCGTTTTCATAACCGTTTTTCTTCATTTCCTCAATGATTCCGTCTTTCATATCAACGAAAGCGCCGTTAGCACCTGTTTGTACCACAATGCCGAACTTAGCCTTTTTTGAATCGTTTACCTTGTCGTGCTCGCCGCCCGATTTTGAACAGCCTGCAAAGCAAGCGACTGCAATTACAACTGCAAATAAAACAGCTGCAATTTTTTTAATTGTTTTTTTCATAAGAATACCTCTTTCTTAATTATTAATTGATTTTGCTATATTCTTCAAGCTTTTTAAAAGCTTTATATACCATATCCTCGCTTATTTTATATGGATTGTGGTCAATGTCCTTCATATTGCACACCATAGGCACAAGCTTATCTAAATCATCCTCATTCATCTCAATGTCCGCAAGACAGGTCGGCAAATTGATTGAACGGTTAAATTCAAACATTTTCTTAAACATTTCCTCATTTTTATCAACAAGTAAAAGAATAAGCACACCGTATCCCACTACCTCGCCATGCAAATGCCTCTCCTCAATATGAGGGTAGGATGTAAGCGCATAAAATACTGCGTGCGCAAGCCCTGTGTTGTAATCAATAATGTGCTCGTTTGTTAAAAGAATTGATGCAATACCCGTTGTTACAACAATTCCTAAAACAACCTGCTCAACCTCAAAACTCGCAGTGCCCGATTTAAAATCATCAAGTGCTTTTTTGCCGTATTTTAAAAGGGGAGTTAAGCACATTTGCGATGTAGTTACACCGAGTGCGTGGTAATGAACTAAGTCCTCTCCACGGCTGCTCATCTCTGCCTCAAAATATTTAGCATAAGTATCGCCGATACCTGCCCACATATATTTATCGGGTGACTTTGCAATGACCGGA
Source organism: Eubacterium sp. CAG:251 (assembly GCA_000436835.1). Taxonomy (GTDB): domain Bacteria; phylum Bacillota; class Clostridia; order Oscillospirales; family Acutalibacteraceae; genus Eubacterium_R. The sequence goes on along the minus strand of FR889160.1, from coordinate 25,633 downwards.
GTGTAAATAAAGCAATGTCTTGCCGGAGCGGTAAAGAAAAACGGCTCTTTAAAGCTTCCGTCGGCATTATACATAATTGAAACCGCCGTTGTTCCCGCACAGTTTGATGCGATTGTAGGAAAAGTGAATATTTCCTTATTTGTAATATATGCAAGTGCCTTTGCGGTATCAAGCGCTTTTCCTCCGCCGATACCAAAAATAATATCCGCTTTTTTTACAAGTTCATTTTCTTTAAGCGTATTTACATTTTCGTATGTAGCGTCACCGCCGTACCATAAAAAATCGAGTATTTCAAGGCTTGTGCCGTTACATTCATTAATTATTAAATCCCTAACTTTGCTGATTGCTGTTTTACCGCCTATGCAAATAACCTTTTTGCCGTACGGCTCGCAAATTTCACCGATTTTACTATAAACATTATCGCCGATTGAATAGCTTGGTAATGTAATTGAATAATTTTTCAAAATCACTACTTCCTATAATATAAAGATAAATAATTATAACACTATATATTCCCTATGTCAATTATTCCAAAAGCTGTCTTGTATTAAATTTCGTATTTTTCTAAAAATAATACGGAATGTGCGGAGGTGACATCTTGAAAAATAAATTGACTTCCTTTTTTATGTGCGCTGTATTGATTTTATGTGTTTTTTTCTCGTACGGCTTTACGATTTGCAGTGTTTGCGTCATTGACGAGCAAGGCAGTGTGCTTAAAAGCTATTATTCCTCAAGCGATATTACTGTTGCTCTTTCAAGAGCGCTTGATTATACCAAAAAATACGCTTCAAAATATAATCCTTTGACCGTCAAACTTTCACGTGGTAATTATAATGTTAAAAATACTCTTTTTCTCACATCATATACGACAATTGATTTGAATGCCTCGCTGATTAAAAATGCAAATTTCAAGCGTGGAAATATATTCAAATCTCCCGAAGATAAAGCGTACCCCGGGTATTCTTCACTATGTGAATGTATTATAAAAAACGGAACGCTTGACGATAATTTTAATCGTAATAAGTCATGTATTTTGCGCCTTTGTCATGCCAAAAACATTAAAATTCAAAATGTTGTTTTTCTTAATAATTATTATTCCCACCACGCCGAGCTTGCAGCTTGCCAAAATGTTACGTTTTTAAATTGTACCTTTAACGGGCAATATTCAAATTTAATGCTCAATTCATCAGAGGCAATTCAAATCGACATTCTCGATAAGGTCCACTTTTATGGTTTCACATCATACGATAATACAATGAATGACAGCATAACGGTTGAAAACTGTGTTTTTAAAAATGTTTATAGAGGAGTCGGTACGCATAATTATTTTAAAAATCTTTACCAAACAAACATCAAAATTATAGCTTGCACCTTTGAAAATATAACCGATTGTGCAATATCGGCAGTTAATTTTAAGAACATAGAATTCACTGACAATAAATTTCTAAATTGTAAATATTCTGTTTTTTATCGTGATAACGGTAAATAACACTTGTCTATTTATTTCTTTTGTTATATACTAAATGGGTTAGAAGGTGATTAAATGCCGATTTCGGTTATGCTCAAACCGGCATCAAGCAATTGCAATCTCGCTTGTGAATACTGCTTTTATCATTCGCTTTCATCTAAGCGAACTGATTTTTCAAAAGGCTTTATGAGCGATGATACTGCAAAAAGAGTTGTTGACAGTGCACTTGAATTTGCGGACTCTACCGATGTGTATTTTACATTCCAAGGAGGAGAGCCGCTTTTGTGCTCGCTTGATTTTTATAAAAATTTTGTATCTTACGTTAAAAAATCAAACAAAAAGGGCAGTAATGTTCATTATTGCCTGCAAACAAACTCAACGCTTATTAATGATGAATTTGCACTTTTCTTTAAGGAAAACGGTTTTTTAATTGGCGTTTCCCTTGACGGTGATAAGGAAGTTAATAAATATCGGATTTATCCAAACGGTAAAAGTTCGTTTGATGATATATTAAAGGGAATAGATATTTTGAAAAAACATAACGTTTCTTTTAATGTTCTTTCCGTTTTAACTAAAAATACGGCACTTAATTTCAGAAAAGCGTATAGATTTTTTAAGTCAAACGATTTAAGATATATTCAGTTTATTGTCGGCTTGAAGCCTTTTGGTGAAAAAGAAAACGATATGTATATGAATAACGACGATTATGCATATTTTTTAACAAAAGGATTTAATATTTATTATAACGATTATTTGCGTGGAGATTTTGTTTCAATTCGTACTTTTGATAATTACATATCTCTCATAAACGGTAATAACGCAGAGCAATGCGGAATGAATGGTTTTTGCTCAAACCAATTTGTTGTTGAAGGTGACGGAAGTGTTTATCCTTGCGATTTCTATTGCACAGATGAATGGCTTTTGGGTAATATCAACGAATCGTCATTTAAACAAATGTATAAAACCTCTAAATGTGTTGAATTTATAAAAAGTTCCTTTAAGCTTGATGATAAGTGTAAGGAATGTAAGTATTTTTATATTTGTCGTGGCGGCGGTTGCAGGCGCAACCGAGAAAGCAGTGATTACTGCTTAGCTTACAGGCAATTTTTCTCTCAATGTGAGGATAAACTAAAAACGCTTAAAAAAGTAGGTGTTAATTAATGAAAAAAGCTATATCGTTAATATTAAGTGCGGCTTTTGTGTGTTCGCTTTTTGCAGCTTGCAGTGATAAAAGTGTAAATGAAGACGGCAACAATAAATCTTCGGAAAATAATATTGAACTTAAAATAACTACCGACGCTCATTATTCTTCTCTTGATGAATCGTCAATCAAAGCTTATGAAAAGCTTTGCGACGCCGTTCTTAATTACAAGAGTGAGGTTAAATATAATGTTTCGCTTTCTGATGATGTAAATCGGTTGTTTTATACTTCTTTTCCGCAATATATTCTTGTTGACGGAATCGATTTCCTCAACGATAATTCAGGTGTTAAAATTACTTATGCAAATGATAAGGAAACGCAAAATGCCAAGCTAAAGGAATTTAATGCCGATATTTCAAAAATAATGAATAAATGCGGATACGGCAAGGTCGGCAAAGATGAATATTTGCTTAACGTATATTCATATATAGCAAGTAATTTTAAGGTTGATAATTCGGTTACCACCGTTTTTGACACTGTTTTGCAGGGCAAGGGTATGAGTTCAACCTTGAGTGGGCTGTTTGAATATTTGCTCCTTCAAAATGATATCAATGCTTCTCATCTTATTAATGTTGATTCAAACTCTATTGCAAAAATGATATCGCTTGCCGATTTTAAAGGGCAAAAGTATTTCTTTGATGTCACTTCTGAACTTGAGGATAATTCAGGTAAGGCATTAAAATATTTTGCAATGGATACCAAGAGGGCACAAACGGGTTCGGGATTTATGTTTACCGATAATTCGTCTCCCGATGAAATTGATGATGAAACGTTTTCCAAGCTTTCAACTTCAAGTTCTTATGAAATTTCAGGCTCTAAAGTTATTGTTGATATTAAAGGAAATGATGACTTTGAATTCAATTTGGACTAAATTCACTTTATATACTACAATTTGATATATTTAATAAAAAAGATACAAGAAATTGTATCTTTTTTGTTGTAATCGCAAAATTAATGTGTTATTATATGGCTTATGATTTAACTAAGGGGGATTAGTATGGCAGACATTGCTTCACTCAAACAAAAAGTGACGACTCTTGTTGACAATGTAAAATACTATTGGAAAGAGCCGCCCAAGGGCAGATATATGTCCTTTAAGGAAATTGGTTCATATGCATTCGGCGGTATAGGCGCATACCTTATCGTTAGTATGAGCTATATCTGTATGCTCGCAACAACAAATGTATTTATTACAGGTACAATCGGTATAACACCAACCGATATGTATATCTTGTATGTTATTGCAACTGTCGCAAGTATTCCGCTTACGGGATTGCGTGCAACAATTGTTGATAATACACGTAATAAAGCGGGTAAATATCGACCTTACATATTGATGATGGGTATACCTTCGGCTGTTCTCTTTATAGCTATGGTATGGTTCCCATATGACAAGCTTTCACTTCTTGTCGGCACTAACGTTTTATTCGCAGGCAAAACAGCAGATTATCTTGCAAAATGCTTTGTTCTTCTCTTATTTAACGTTATTCTTCAATTTGTATATATGTTCTTCTATGATGCGTATGAAAACCTTATTCACGTTCTTTCTCCTAACTCACAGGAAAGAGCTGACGTTGCATCAATTAAGAGTATTGTATATTCTCTCGGACCATCTGTTGTAAACCTTATTATGCCTATCGTCGCTGAAAACGTATTCCATACTAATCAGACCGATATCCGTGTTTACAGACTTGTGTTCCCGATTTTGGGTATCCTCGGTTCTGCTCTTTTGGTAATTGTTTATGCAAATACCAAAGAAAAGATTATTCAGGCTAAGACCCACGTTATTCAAATTAAATTTACCGATGCTTTCAAAGCTGTTGCAAAGAATAAATATTTCTGGATTATTTCGCTTGCAAGCTGGATAGGCTTCCTTGAATTGGCTTATTCAAATATCCTTGCTTGGCTTTATAACTACGGCGGCGCTTGTTCGGGTAACGTTTACGGTATTATCGTAACACTTAACGGTAACTCTGCTCTTTGGGGTATGATTATGGCTCCGTTCTTTATCCGCAAGTACGGTAAGAAAAATGTTCAGATTGTTACTAACCTTCTTAATATTGTATTCATCCTTGCAATGATTCTCTTTACAGGCAAGATTACAAGCGCAACTATTTGGATGGTACTCCTTTGCTTATATTGCAACGGTATCGTAGGTGCGTTTGCTCATATTCTTAACCCTGCTATTCAGGCCGATATTCGTGACTATCAGCAGTACAGAACCGGCGAAAGAATTGACGGTATGTTTGCCGCTGTTGCAACAATCGGCTCTGTAATCACTCTTATCACTTCATCTGTTATTCCTACTCTTCAGGAAAAGCTTGGTATGAATGTTGAAACTGCAAGAAGAGTTGTAAACGATTCTGCTCTTATGGCTCGTAAGCTTCCGGGCGCTACCGAAACTATTGGTCAAATGCTTCGTGAACAGGCGGCCAACGGTCAGGATATTTTTAATGCGTCTAACGCTCTTTATGACGTTGACGGTGTTCTTATTCCTCTTCTTCGTGTGCTTATTATTGTTGCCGCTGTCGGTGCAACACTTAATGTAATTCCTTTCTTCTTCTATGATTTTACAGAGAAGAAGCAAAAGGCTGTTGTTCGTGTGCTTAAGGTACGTGCTCTTTTTGAGGACTATGCTAACGACGCTTTGAGCGATAAAGGGCTTGTTGAGGCTATCGACCTTGTTAATAATGCAAGGGAAATGGCAACAGCTACTCCTAAGCCGGTGTCTAAGGAGGATTATAAGCACCTTAAGGGCAAGGAAAAGAAAGCCGCTAAAAAGGCTTACCGTGAAGCACTCGAATATAATGAGGAAATCGAAATCTCACAATTTGTTTGTGCTGAGCTTGATAAGTTCAATTCTGAAAACGTAATGCGTCAGGTTGACCTTTATCAAAAGGTATATGATGCAGGTCTTGACGGTATCGTTAATATGGATGTTAATGCTGTTAAGGCTGAGCTTGCCGCTGCTAAGGCTCTTCCAAAGGATACCGAGCAGCATAAGGAAATCCGTAAGGTTGAAATTGAGCTTGCTAAGAAAAAGCTTGCTTCTCATAAGAATTATCTTAAGCACTTTGGCTCGGTTAATGAGTTCAAAGAGCCTGAAATGTCTGTTCTTGAGGGCTTCTTCGCTGTTGAGGATAAGTGCGATGACAGACTTGAAGAGCTTAATAAGGAACTTCACGACGCTAAAAAGGCTAAGGATAAGGGCGAGATTGCTAAGATTAAAGCTGATATGAATAAGTATGCCAACGAGCGTAAAGAGGCACGTAAGGCTTCTAAGGCTGAAATGGATAAGCACGCTATGTTTAACCGTGCCGCAGACGCTTATATCACTTCTCGTAAGCTTCTTGAGCAAAAGGAAAACTTCAAGCATCTTGATGAAATTGCCGCTCAGTATGATGAGGCAAAGGCAAGAGCTGAGGCTGAAGAAAAGGCTAAGGAACTTGAAAATGAGCGTAAGCGTAAAGAGCTTGAGGCTGAGCTTGCTAAGCGCAAAGCTGCAAGAAGAAAGAAATAAAATAATTTTTACCTTTTAAGGCTCCCTTGTAAAGGGAGGTGGCGCACGAAGTGCGACGGAGGGATTTAAATGCATCGGACTTTTGTTCGGTGCATTTTTATTGTTCTTCAGCAAAGAAAAAACTGCGGAGATTTAATTCTTCGCAGTTTTTTATGCCTGTTATCCTGTCGAACAAATATATAGTTGCATTGACAACAAGTATTATCTATGCTATATTTTAACTATAAAGGTCGATTTTTTGCAAATATGTTTCAACTTATTATGAGGAAAAATAAGTCTGAGCTTCCTGACGAGATTGTAGATAATTTGATGAAAATTCATTCAATTCATAATGATAAATACGCTCCGATTGGTAATGCAATTTGTGACTCTTGGTATGATTATTACAGTGAGCTTGTAAAATGGATAGTTAAATTTAATAATGGTTACTATGTGTCGCAGATTGTAAAAAAATATTTGCTAACCTTTTCAGCGATAATCAAGTGTAACGCTATATGTGTTTGAATGCTTTTGATAATGAAACGCAAGTTTATAAATACTTCGTGAATGGTAAGAGAAATACAAATAAGGTCGGCTTTAACCGAATTAAAGCTTATCAACGTATTTAAAAAAAGAGAAATTTTAAATAATCAAACAGAGGCTATCAAAATGAAAAAAATTACATCAATTTTATTATCAATAATAATGATATATAGCGTTTGCTTTCCGATTACGGCGTTTGCCGCAGCATTGCCAACTGTCGGTATTTCGTCTTTATCAGTTAAGGAAAATACCGTTACCGTCAAGTGGAAAAAGAAATCTAAAATCATGGGCTATCAAATCCAATATTCAACCGACAGTAAGTTTAAAAAGAATAAAAAATCCATTAAGATTAAAAAAGCAAAAATAACTTCTAAGAAAATTTCAAATCTAAAGGAAAGCAAAAAATATTATTTCAGAATAAGAACATATAAATCATCAAATAAAAAAACTCGATATTCAAAATGGTCTAAAGTAAAGAGTATAAAAACTCCGAAAGACACAAAATGTAACAAAGATAATATCCAAAAAGAAACCCATTGCACAAACAATAACAATCATAGTATAAAATGTGGCAATATTGGAAGATGGTTTAATAGTAGGGATGAAGTTGATAATTACTGGGTGCAAGTAGATAATGATTACTATAAGCAATGGCAAGAGGGAAAAATCACGGTAGAGGAATATTATAAAATATCTCCATACGGCTACGAATGTTGGTCTTGTAGCTATTGTGGTAAATGGACAGGCAATTTTAAATATAATTAAAATTATGACATTAAATGAAAAAATATACAAAATAGTTTCGAAAATACCGTATGGCAAGGTTGCAACTTATGGGCAAATAGCTACACTTTGCGGCAATCCTTATTATGCAAGAGCAGTAGGTAATGCACTTCATAAAAATCCAAACCCTCAAAAAATACCTTGCTATCGTGTTGTAAACAGTAAGGGTAAACTGACAGAAAATTTCGCCTTTGGCGGTTTAAGGGTGCAGTCGGATTTGCTTATAAGCGAGGGTATTGAAGTGATTGACGGTAAGGTGGATTTAGAAAAATATCAATGGCGTGGCTAAAATATTAGATTATAATGTTAAATCGTTGATTTAACATTATTTTTATCGCTACGTTGTGATACGTTATAAACAGAAATGACGATTACTATTGCTAAAATTAAAATGGCTGATTAAATTTTAAACGCAGAAAGCGTTGCAAGGAAATTAAGGAGTTATTCTTAAAATAATATGGATATTTTAACTTATTTATAACTTATTTAAAGGAAAATATTACAACTAAAACCCCGCTTTGTGAGATTTTGGATACATTTTGCAAAATGTGCGAAATTGATTTGAAAGATTGCGAACTTCTTTTTGAAACGGGTATTTTTTCATTCACGTGCGATGAGCTTTATTATTTCTCACTTGTAAGGCAGTATGAGGCAGAGGGTGAGGGGTATAATCAAATTCACGTTGATGTAATTTATCCGCCGTCAAGCAAAATAAGCGAGTTTTCACGTGCCGATTGGGCAGAAAATGTTGATGAATTTAAGCAAAAGGTGCTTTCGTCCGAGGAATATTCAATTTTAAAGGACGAGCCTATTTATAAGCTTGATATTTACGATGATAACACAGAATAGGGGAATTATGGTTAAATTTTATAGCTATATTGACGACCATGAGAAATTGAAATTTGCCGTCATTTGCGCTAAAACCGAGGGTAAATTTGTCCTTTGCAAGCACAAAATGAGAGATACTCTTGAGTTTCCCGGCGGTCACAGAGAGGCTGAGGAGTTTATTGTCGATACCGCAGAAAGAGAACTCAAAGAAGAAACGGGCGCAAAGGATTTTACGCTTGAGCCTGTTTGCATTTACGGCGTAAAAGAGGGCGATGGTGATGAAACCTACGGTATGCTTTGCGTTGCCGATATAACCTCGTTTGAACCGTTTGACAGCGAGATTGAAAAGATTGTTATAACCGATACTCTGCCTGATAATTGGACTTATCCGACTATTCAGCCGTATCTTTTAAAAGAGCTTAATAGGCGAAATTTGATTTGATAAACCTAAATGAAATGATAACTAACAAAAAAGCGTCATCATTGGAAAATTCCTTTGATGACGCTTAATTTTTATTTTAATCCTTTTTATCAAGCAGCTTGATTGCTTGACTTGACATAGGGATAATGATTATTAAATTAACAATTGTCATAAGACCTATGCCCACGTCGCCTAAATCCCAAACAATTGTATATGCCTGAAGTCCGCCGATAAAGAGCATTACAAGAGCAACTATTTTATAAAGCGTTTGGCTCCACCAATTGTTGCCGCAGATATATGCCACATTTGACCTTGCATAGAAAAGAATACCTATAAAGGTTGAAAAGCTGAATAAAAACAGAATAATTGCAACAAATATTGTGCCGAAGCTTCCGAGATGATAGTCCATAGCACATTGCAAAAGGTCCATTCCTTGCTTGCCTTTTGTTATTTCTTCGGGAACTAAAAGCATTATCATAGCCGTGCAGGTACAAATAACGATTGTATCAATAAGCACTCCGAGCGACTGAACCATACCGACTGTTTGAGGCTTCTTGCCCTCTGCCGCCGCTGCCGCACAGGGAGCCGAACCTGAGCCTGCTTCGTTAGAGAATAAGCCACGCTTAATTCCGTTCATTAAAACAGCACCGAAGCCGCCACCCGCAACCTGCTTCAGTCCAAACGCTTCTTTAAATATTCTTTCAAATACACCCGGCATTAAATTAATATTTTTAACTATAATAAATATTGTTACAAGAAAATATACGACTGCCATTATCGGTACAATAATATCAAGCACCCTGACCGTTGCGTTTTTTCTAAGCACAATCACTGCCGCAATAATTACAAGCACAACGGTTGTGTAAATCGGAGGAATTGAAAAAGCATTTTTAAAAGCCGAGGTAACGGAATTGCTGACAACCTGACTTATTCCGCACCAGCAAATTAAACCGAAAATCGCAAATAAAATTGCAATAAAAGATTTTTTGATTTTTTTCTTTCTCTTTTGCTCCACAAAGTCGTGAATGTAGTAAGCAGGACCGCCGTGATAGCCGCCGTAAAGCGGGTCTTTTTTCTTGTGGAGTTGGGCAAGCGTGCCCTCAACATAAGCGGTTGACGCACCTAAAAATGCCGAAACCCACATCCAAAATACTGCGCCTGCGCCACCGACGGATACTGCCGCAACAACGCCGACAAGATTACCCATACCAACCCTTGTAGCAGTTGATACTATCAGCGTTTGAAAGGTTGACAGATTGCTTTTATCGTCCTTCTTTTCGCCGAGCGCTCTCACCATTTGCGGCAATTTCCTAATCGGCATAAATCTTGTGCGAACGGTAAAATAAATACCCGTCGGAATAAGAAGGATTACAAGCAAAGGAATACCGATACTTGTCCCTTTAAAATTCAGTGTAATTAAATCTCCCCATAGGAAATTATAAATAGCTACTATTATATTGGATATATTGGACATAATTTTCCCCTTAAGTTATATCATAGACGTTTATTATATCATAAATTTTTAAATACTACAATGCTTTAAAGCATTTATATAATTAATAGACTATAGCGCTTAAAAGGTATTATTTGCAGTAAAAATAAAAAAAGCGCCGTTTATACGACGCTTAATTCCATTAGATTATTGCTTTTTTAAAGCTCTTTCAAGCCAAACTGCACCTAAATCAAGTGCATTGAAAAGACCTTGCTTTTCACTTTTTTTAATAATCTTTTCCTTTGGTGATGTAACCGACGGGTCAGTATCAATAAGCTGGATTGCAACCTTGCCTGATACCTTTAATCCCTTTATATCCTCATCGTTGAGAATGTTAAGACAAATTACATAAGGGTCGCTCATACTGCCATAGTAAATTGTTTTGCCACATCTTACCAAAGGCTTACCTTTGTATTCAAGGATTTTTTCCTTCTTGCTTTCTGCCAAAGATAACCCTCCTTTAATTTTAATCGAGATAGGACTTTACCATTGCAGCCAAAAGCTCGTCTCGGTCAAGCCGTCTTATCAAGCTTCTTGCATTGTTATGAGTAGTGATGTATGTTGGGTCCTCTGTAAGAATATAACCTACAATTTGGTTGATAGGGTTGTAGCCCTTTTCCTGCAAAGCGTCAAAAACTTCTGTCAAAGTTTCTTTCATAACATCTTCGTGATCGTCACCAATTCTAAAAGTCATAGTTTTATCAGTCATGGTAAAGTCACCTCCCTATAAAGCATTATACACTAATTATATACATATTTGCCTAAAATTACAATACCTTTTTTAAATTTCATTTCGAAAATACTTGACTTAAAACGCTTTTTGGTTTAAAATCTTTGTATAAATTAAATGCAATGACTGAGGGCGCAAGCCAAAAGTAGTTGATAATTTTGCTTTTTCAGAGAACGGCGCATATGCTGAAAGTGCCGTATTGCTTTTATCAATGAATTTCGACTCACGAGCTTCCTATGAAAAGTAGGGCGTATATCTGCGTTAAGGATTTTGAGTGGCACATTGTTTGTGCAATTTGAGTGGTACCACGGATATTATTCGTCTCATTTTTATGAGGCGATTTTTTTATTGTTAAAAAACGGAGGAAATTATGGATAACAAAATTTTAGAACTAAAAGAAAAGTTTGTATCCGAACTTGAAAAGATTGATAATCTTGCAGATATTGAAAATATCAGAGTATCATATCTTGGAAAAAAGGGCAGCGTTACAGACCTTCTTAAGGGTATGAAAGAGCTTTCTAATGATGAAAGAAAGGTATTCGGTCAAAAGGTTAACGAGCTTAAAGGTCTTGTAAACGAAAAAATTACAGAGAAAACTCAGGAGCTTAAGGAAAAGGAAATTCAAAAGGAAATTGAGCTTATGCCTGAGTTTGACCTCTCTATGCCACCGGTTATGGATAGAGGCTCATATCACCCGATTACTCTTGTTCAAAGAGAATGTGAAAGAATATTTAAGTCAATGGGCTTTACTGTTGAGGATTACAGCGAGATTGTAACAGATTATGAATGCTTTGAATCGCTTAATATTCCTAAGCATCACCCGGCCCGTGATATGCAGGATACATATTATCTTACTAACGGTCAGCTTTTAAAGAGCCAGACTTCTGCCGCTCAAAATGCTATTTATAAGAAGTACAGAGATGCGCTTGTTAATGACGGTGTACCTATTAAGGCTATTTTCCCCGGCAGATGCTTTAGAAATGAAGCGACGGACGCTTGCCACGAAAATACATTCTTCCAAATGGAAGGCGTTATGGTTGATAAGAATATTTCTATTTCAAATCTTATTTACTTTATGAAAACTATGCTTTCAGAGGTATTCCAAAAGGATATTAAGGTCAGACTTCGTCCGGGCTTCTTCCCGTTTGTAGAGCCGGGCTTTGAACTTGATATAAGTTGCCTTATCTGCGGCGGCGAAGGCTGTCCGAGCTGTAAGCACAGCGGCTGGCTTGAACTTTGCCCTTGCGGAATGATTCATCCTGAGGTTCTTAAAGCAGGCGGAATTGACCCTGATGAATATACAGGCTTTGCATTTGGCTTAGGTCTTACAAGGCTTGTTATGATGAAATACGGAATTAAAGACATTCGTGATTTAAACAGCGGTAGCTTGAAAACATTATCGCAGTTTACTGACGACGAAAATTAAGAGGGGAGGAATTAAATATGTTTTTATCAATGAATTGGATTTCAGACTTTGTTGATTTTACAGGTCTTGATAAGGTTGACCTTATCCATCGTTTCTCTCTTTCCACCGCAGAGGTTGAAAATGAGATTTTCTTCAAGGGTTCGGATATCAGCGGCATCGTTGTTGCTGAAATTAAATCTGTAGAAAATCACCCTGATTCAAAAAAACTTCATCTTCTTAAGGTTGACGCAGGTGACGGTGAGCTTACAGACGTTGTTTGCGGCGCACCTAACGTAAGAGTAGGTCTTAAAACCGCTTTTGCAAAGGTTGGCGCTAAAATCGGCGATATTGAGATTGCACCGAGAAAGCTTGCAGGCTTTATCTCAAACGGTATGTGTTGCAGTGAAAGCGAAATCGGTATTTCTGACGATAACAGCGGTATTATGGAAATTACAGACGATTTGCCCAACGGTACCGATATAAAAGAAGCGTATCAGGTTGACGATATCATTTTTGAGGTTGATAATAAATCTCTTACAAACCGTCCCGACCTTTGGGGTCATTACGGTATTGCCCGTGAATTTGCTGCTCTTGCAGGCAGAGAACTTAAACCGCTTGAAACCGTTGATTTAACTCAATATAATAATTTGCCTAAGGTTGATATGAAAATTGAGGACCCGCTTTGCCAAAGATATTCTTGCCTTCAGGTTGAAAATATTAACACAAGTGTATCTCCCGTTAATATGCGTATCCGTCTTTTCTATTGCGGAATGAGAGCTATTAACTTCCTTGCCGACCTTACTAATTACCTTATGCTTGAAATGGGTCAGCCTATGCACGCATTTGATTCTCGCAAGGTTGAAAAGATTAGAATTAAACGTTTTGATACTCCTTTCACTTTCCAAACTCTTGACGGTGTTGAAAGAAATATAGATGAAAATACACTTATGATTTGCAACGATAATACGCCTGTTGCAATTGCCGGTATTATGGGCGGTCTTGACAGCGAAATTGTTGATGATACCCATACTCTTACTCTTGAATCTGCAACGTTTAATGCCGTTTCAATCCGTAAGTCAACAGTTCGCCTTGCTCACAGAACAGATGCTTCAATGAGATATGAAAAGTGCCTTGACCCTGAAATGACAGTTCCTGCCATTGCCCGTTTTGTTAAGCTTATGACTGACGTTGATAAGGAAGTTAAGGTTGTATCATCTCTTACAGATGAATATGCTTTTCATTATGATACCGTTGAGCTTGACTTTGATAAGGCATTTGTTGATAAATATACAGGTATTGAAATTGACAACGATACCATTATTTCAACTCTTTCTTCATTAGGCTTTGACGCTAAGGTTGATAATGATAATTTCAGTGTAGTTGTTCCAAGTTGGAGAGCTACTAAAGATGTTACAATCAAAGCTGATATTATCGAGGAAATCACAAGAATTTACGGCTATGATAATTTTGCAATTCATACCGCCGTTGCTCCTCTTTATCCTGTTCGTCCTGCTATCGAAAAGACAGATGAGGATAAGATTAAGGACATTCTTGTAAATCATTTCAATCTTCACGAACTTCATTCTTACGTTTGGGCTTATTATGACGAATATAAAGCTCTCGGCATCGAAGTTGAGGATAATATTAAGCTTGTTAATGCGACAAATCCTAATATTGAAACTATTCGTAACTCAATAGTGCCGACTCAGCTTTGCCAGGTTAAATATAATACCTCTTATGCGCCTGATTTTGGCGTGTTCGAGATTGGCAGAGTCGCTAAGGGTCTTAAGAGTGACGGTCTTGTTGATGAGCATAAAATGCTTGCAATTACTCTTTTCAGTAAAACCAAGAGTGTTGAAAAGCTTTATTTTGAACTTCGTGATATGCTTGCAACATTTACCGATAACATTAAACACAAATCACTTGATTATGCCCCTGCTACTAAGGCTCATTCTTATGAGCACCCAAGAAATCTTAATAAAATTATTTGCGACGGTAGGGAACTCGGTACTATCGGTATCGTTCACCCTGTAGTATCAAAGAAACTTGATAAAAAGGCTTCAATCGTATTTGCTGAAATTGACATTCAGGAATTTGCGCAAATTGCTAATTCAAGCATCAGTTATGAAGAACCGTCAAAATATCCTGCAATGGAAATTGACCTTTCATTCGTAACAGATAAATTTGCTCCTATTAAGGCTGCTATTGAAGATGCTAAGAGCAACCTTGTTAAAAAGATTGAGGTTGTTGATACTTATTGTGACGGCGATGCTAAGTCAATCACAACACGTATAACATTTTCTCATCCGGAGAAAACTCTTACCCGTGAAGAAGTTATGGATATCGTTAATACTGTTATCGATAAGCTTGATTTACAAGGCATTAAACTTAAAAAGTAATGTTTCAAATAAAACTCCCCGAAGAAATAAATCTTCGGGGAGTTTTTTGTGCTTAAATATATTTTTGAACTTGCAGGTAAAATAATATTAATATTCAAGCTTTAATATCATATTAAGTACATTGATTGCCGAACGTTCAAGCTCGCCTCTTGTTATTCCGTTTTTAAGCCCGATAGTTTCCAAAAGGGAATTGTCAGGCTTATATTTTTTCTCCGTTCTCTTAAATGAGCCGGGCATATAAACGTCAACCTGCGAGCGAACACGATAAGCGTTATCACGAAGATTGGGAAATTCATGGCTTGCGGAGTGCTTCATCCACCAATCGGTCATAACACAGCCGTCAAAGCCCCATTCCTTTCTTAAAACCGTGGTGGCAAGGTCGTAATTATAATGGCTCCAAACTCCGTTGATTTTGTTGTAGCTCGTCATAATATTTAAAGGTTTAGCCTCTTTTACGCAAATTTCAAAGCCTTTAAGATATATTTCACGAAGCGCACGCTGAGATACAATAGAGTTGTTAATCGTTCTGCTCGATTCCTGATTATTGCACGCAAAATGCTTAGGACAAGCCGAGCCGCCGCTTGACTGAATACCTCTGACAAAAGCCACTGCCATTTTACCTGTAAGAAGTGGGTCTTCACTGAAATATTCAAAGTTTCTGCCGCATAGTGGATTTCTGTGAATGTTCATTCCCGGTGCCAAAAGCACATTTGAGCCTGCATTTTTAAGCTCTTTGCCCATTTCAGAACAAAGTTCTTCAACGAGTCGTGTATTAAATGTGCTTGCAAGTGCAGTTCCGCATGGCAGCAGAGAGGTGTATTTTCTTATTCTTATTCCTGCCGGTCCGTCGGTAGTAATAACGGCAGGTACGCCTTTTTTGTTGAGCTCAGGGATAATTCCGCCAAAAGCGCCTGCATTGCCTGCAACGCCGTAGCTGCTGTCCATTCCGCCTTCTCCACGTGTGAGCGCTTCTAATTCTTGATTTGTTAAGCTTGATACAAATTTTTCAACGCTGATTTCCCCCGATTTAACTTGGGAAAAATTGTAATTATGAACAACGTGACCGATTTCCTTAGGAAGATTATCAAGTATTCTTTTGCGAAGATACGGCTTTTCCGGCTTGAGTGCAACCTTTTTGGGAATGAATGAACCGTTGACTTTAAACGCAACAATTCTGTCCATATACTCCTTTGGAGCGCAAACAGCTTCAAGCTCCTCTAAAACCCTGTCCTCCTTTAGCTCAAAAGAGCCTGCCTCATCCACGTCTCTTACATTTTCGCCGATAAAGAATTTATATTCGCCCTTTTCCAAAATGTAAGAATATTTATGCCCCGTAGCACCCGTATCGTCAAATGAAGCGAGTAGATAAACAGGCACTTCAAGAGTGATTTTTTGACTTTCCTTTGGTTCAAGATTAATTGTTTTGTCAAATGCAACAAGGCTCATAACAGGCTTTGAAAGCTTACCCTGCGGTGCATTTGCATAAAGTTCGACCACTTCTTTTCCCGCTACATCGCCGATATTCGTAACCCTAACTTCAACCTTAATTTTGTCATTGTCAGCCTTGAAATCCAAAACTTCAATATCAAAATTAGAATAGCTTAAACCGTAACCAAACGGAAACAGCGCCTTTTCCTTAGAGAAAGTTTCAAAATATCTGTAACCTACAAATATATCCTCAACATAAGTGTTAAATAGCTTGTTGCCGAAATGCATTGCACTTGGATAATCTTCATATCTTACAGCAATCGTATCTGTAAGCCTGCCTGATGGGTTAACTCTGCCGAAAAGCACATCTGCAATAGCATTACCGCTTTCCATTCCGCCTTGCCAAGCGTAAATTATACCTCTAAGCCTTTCCTCATAGTCAAGTACCCACTGCATATCAATAATGTTGCCGCAGTCAAGCAAAACAGTAACATTGCTGAAATGATTGCAAACATTGTCTAATAGATTACGTTCCTCATCGGTAAGGTAGTAACTGCCTTTGGTAAGAGTGTTTTCTCTGTCCTCACCTGCGGCACGACCGATAACAACGAGTGCAACGTCGCTTTCTTCACTTGCTCTTTCAATCATTTTATCATCAAGGCTCGGCTCTTCAAAATTCATAGGCCAATGACCCCAAAAGCCGTGAGGTGCAGGATTGTTTTTAGTGAAATCCTTGTAATATTCCAAAAGCCATTCGTTAACGTGGCCGCCCGCATTTTTTATTCCGTCAATAA
Source organism: Eubacterium sp. CAG:251 (assembly GCA_000436835.1). Lineage (GTDB taxonomy): Bacteria > Bacillota > Clostridia > Oscillospirales > Acutalibacteraceae > Eubacterium_R. The sequence continues at coordinate 8,642 of FR889160.1, read as the reverse complement.
CGTTTACAAAGTATGGAGCGTTAACGTCGCCGCCGCTGCCGTAGCCGACATAGAAATAATCAAGCTGACATCTGCCGAAAACAGAAATTTTTGTATCAAGCTTATAGGGCAGGGCATTATTGTTTTTTAAAAGCACAATACCTTCTGACGCCGCTTTTCTTGCAAGGGCAGGCATATTGCCGAATATATCTCTTTCGCCCTCAGCCTTAACTTCAAGCTGAGATACTCCGCCGCTTGAAATTCTTTCAGATAATGTCGATACGAATTTATCAATTTTGTGTTTAAACTTCATAATCTTTCCCCTTAAAAATAATAAAATTATTTCAATTTTTATTATACAATATCATATTTTCAATGTCTATATTTTTGTATAAATTTTCATAATGTGAACATAATATCCTTGAAAACATAATGAAAAATAAGTGGAGGAATTCTTATGAGTTTTATCAAAAAAACAGTGTCAGCGCTTCTTTGTGCTGTTTTGGTTGCTTCAAGCGTTCTTGTCTTTGCCGCTTGCGGTAAAAACAACAATAATAATACTGAAAACAGCACAACAAAGTCAAACAATGCAAACGTCACAAACGTCACGGTAAGATATCTTAATTTCAAGCCGGAGGTTGCCGATGTTTATAAAAAAATTGCCGATGAATATGAAAAAGAAACCGGTGTCAAGGTAATAGTTGAAACTGCTGCAAATAACGAATACGAATCAACACTCACTGCAAAAATGTCAACCAAGAGCGCTCCTACGTTATTTCAAATCAACGGCCCTAAGGGTTATGCGAATTGGAAAGAATATTGTGCCGACTTGTCAGACAGTAAACTTTATAAGCACTTGAAAGATAAATCGCTTGCAGTTACCTCAAAAGACGGCAAGGTTTACGGTATTCCCTATGTCGTTGAGGGGTACGGAATTATTTATAATAAAGCAATAACCGATAAGTATTTTGAACTTGATAACAAAAATACGGATTTTAAATCAATGGATGATATCAATTCCTTTGAAAAATTAAAGGCTCTTGTTGAGGATATGCAAAAAAATAAATCAGCGCTCGGTATTGACGGTGTTTTTGCTTCAACCTCACTTAAAGCAGGAGAAAATTGGCGCTACCAAACTCACCTTGCAAATGTGCCGATTTATTATGAATTTACTAAAAATAAGATTGATTTAACATCAAACGACACCTCAAAAATCACTTTTGAATATGCTCGAAATTTTAAAAATATCTTTGACCTCTACCTTGATAATTCAACTATAGAAAAAGGAAAAACAGGCACTAAAACAGTTACGGATTCTATGGCTGAATTTGCTACTGAAAAATGTGCTATGGTGCAAAACGGCAATTGGGCTTGGAGCCAAATAAGCAAGGTGTCAGGCAATAAGGTTGAAGAAAACAATATTAAATTTTTGCCGATTTATACAGGCGTTAAAGGCGAAGAAACACAAGGCCTTTGCAGCGGCACGGAAAATTACTATGCAGTCAATTCAAAGGCAAGTCAGGCTGAGCAAAAGGCGGCAAACGACTTTATCTATTGGCTTTATTCAAGCGAAAAGGGTAAGAAATTTGTAACAGATGACCTTGGCTTTATTGCTCCCTTTGATACCTTTAATGACGACGAAGTGCCAAACGACCCGCTTGCAAAAGAAATAAGCAATTGGATGAATAAGCAAAGCATTACTACAATTCCTTGGTATTTCACCGTTTTTCCGTCCCAAACTTTTAAGGATAATTTCGGCTCATCACTTTTAAAATATGCTCAGGGTAATAAATCATGGGATGAGGTTAAATCTGACGTAGTTAAGGATTGGGAAAAGGAAGCAAATGCTTCAAAATCATAAAATATTACTTCTTTAGGCAGGGTTTCCTGCCGTACATATCAAGTGAAAAAGAGGTCTGTTATGAAACGAAGTATTAAAAAATACGCTCCCATATTTTTATTGCCTATAACAATAGCGTTTTTATTTGCTTTTGCCGTTCCGTTTGTTATGGGCGTCGGTCTTTCTTTTGCGGATTTTACAACTGTAACTGATGCAAAATGGGTAGGTTTTCAAAATTATATTGACGCTTTTACATCATCAAGTGATTTTCTTCATTCGTTAGGTTTTACTGCTTTGTTTACAGTAGTAAGCATTATAACGGTCAATGTTTTCTCATTTATTTTGGCACTTCTTTTAACTCGTGGTATAAGAGGTACTAATCTTTTTCGCTCTGTCTTTTTTATGCCTAATCTTATCGGCGGAATAGTTCTCGGCTATATTTGGAATTTGCTTATTAATGCTGTTCTTTCCTCTTTTGGAGTTGATATAACATATAAGGCTGAATACGGCTTTTGGGGACTTGTTATTCTTACGAATTGGCAGCTTATCGGATATATGATGGTAATTTATGTTGCAGGGCTTCAAAATGTTCCTAATGATTTGATTGAAGCCGCTCAAATTGATGGTGCATCACCGCTAAAAACTCTTTTCTCGGTTAAAATTCCTATGGTTATGCCGTCTGTTACCATTTGTATGTTTTTAACCCTTACTAATTCATTTAAAATGTTTGACCAAAATCTGGCGCTGACAGCCGGCGCACCCGAAAGGGAAACGGAAATGATTGCCCTTAATATTTATAATACATTTTACGGCAGAGTAGGTTGGCAGGGTGTAGGTCAGGCAAAGGCGGTTATATTTTTTGTAATTGTCGGTATATTGGCATTTTTGCAGCTTAAAATAACAAGCAGTAAAGAGGTGAACGCTTGATGAAAAAATCTAAAAGAGTAGGGAATAATGTTATTTTTCTTGTTCTGCTTGCATTAAGCGTGCTGTTTTTAGTGCCGATAATTATTGTGATTATTAATTCGTTTAAATCTCGAATTTATATTTCAAGTCAACCGCTTAAATTGCCAAACGCCGAAACTTTTGTTGCTCTTGAAAACTATATTAACGGCGTTACATCGTCTGATTTTTTCTCGGCTTTTTTACGCTCCCTTTTTATTACTGTTGTAAGCGTTATATTAATAGTTCTCTTTGCTTCAATGGCGGCTTGGTATATCGTCAGGTCAAATTCAAAAATAACAAAAGGGATTTATTATATGCTCGTTTTCAGTATGATTGTTCCTTTCCAAATGGTTATGTATACAATGACGTATGTTACAAACCGTGCAAATCTTGATAATATTTTCGGCATAACCTTTGTCTATCTCGGTTTTGGTGCAGGACTTTCCGTCTTTATGCTTTGCGGCTTTATTAAAAGTATTCCCCTGGAAATAGAAGAAGCGGCAATGATAGACGGCGCATCTCCCATTCAAGCTTTTTTTACTGTTGTTTTTCCTATGCTTAAACCCACGGCAATCACGGTTGCAATACTCAATACTATGTGGATTTGGAACGATTATCTTTTACCTTATCTTGTTTTAGGCTCTGATAAAAAAACAATCCCCGTTGCCATTCAGCTTGCAATGCAGGGTGCTTACGGCTCAACCGATTACGGCGGCTTTATGGCAATGCTTGTGCTTGCGATTGTGCCAATAATTATTTTCTATATTTTTTGCCAAAAATATATTATAAAAGGCGTTGTTGCAGGCGCAGTTAAAGGATAATTTAAAGGAGTTTTTTCAGTGGCGTCAATTACCTTAAATCATATAGTAAAAACCTTTGATGACGGTGTAACCGTTATCCCTGACTTAAATCTTGAAATTAAAGACAAGGAATTTGTTATATTTGTAGGCCCGTCCGGCTGCGGCAAATCGACAACACTTCGTATGATAGCCGGGCTTGAGGATATTTCTTCGGGTGAACTTATTATAGGCGGTAAAACGGTAAATAATATTCCGCCGAAAGACAGAGATATTGCGATGGTTTTTCAAAGCTATGCGCTGTATCCTCATATGACTGTTTATAAAAATATGGCATTTGCGCTTAAGCTTCGCAAAGAACCTAAGGATGTTATAGATAAAAAGGTCAGGCAGGCGGCAAAAATTCTCGAACTTGAGCCGTATTTAAATCGTAAGCCAAAGGCACTTTCCGGCGGTCAAAGGCAAAGAGTTGCACTCGGCAGGGCAATGGTAAGAAATCCTTGCGCATTTCTGCTTGATGAACCGCTTTCTAATCTTGACGCAAAGCTTCGCACCCAAATGCGCTCTCAAATTGCACTGCTTCATAAAAGGCTTGAAACAACATTTATTTATGTAACCCACGACCAAACGGAAGCTATGACTATGGCAGACAGAATAGTTGTAATGAAAGACGGCGTCGTTCAACAATTTGATACTCCGTCAAATCTGTATAATCACCCTTGCAATATGTTCGTAGCAGGTTTTATAGGTACGCCTCAAATCAATTTTATCGACGCAACAATAATTACTTGTTCGGGAGAGCTTTGTGCACTTGTTGACGATATTACCGTCCCTCTTCCTTTGCGAATGCAGGAAAACGAGAATGTAAAAAAATATGTCGGCAAGCCTATTGTTTACGGTATAAGATGTGAGGATATGCATATAAATTCAAGTTATGCACTTGAAAACAAGCAAAATGAAATTACACTCAAAGCCGACTTAGCGGAAATGATGGGCAGTGAGGTCTATATCTATTCATCAATTAACGATAAAGAAATAATTGCCAAGGTCAGAAGTGATACAAATATTTCCTCAGGCGACAGCGTTAAACTTTATATCGACACGGAAAAAGTTCATTTATTCGACCCTGAAAGCGAACTTCTGATTTGTGACTGAAAAGGACTGAACAAAATGCTTAATGAAAGAGCAAGCGGTGTGCTGCTTCATATTTCATCTCTGCCGTCAAAATACGGAATAGGTTGCTTTGATAAATGCGCTTATGATTTTGTCGATTTCTTGCAAGCAGCAGGTCAAACCTATTGGCAGATTTTGCCGCTTTGCCCGACAACAATAGGCGACTCGCCTTATCAGAGTATTTCCACCTTTGCGCTTAACGAGTATTTTATTGATTTAGATGCCCTGTGCCGTCTTGAATTGCTGAAAAAAGAAGAGTTTGAAGATATAGAATGGTTTAAAGATAAAAACAAGGTGGATTACTCTTTGTTATATACAAACAGGCACAGGGTACTTTATAAAGCATTTGACAGATTTAAACGCAATATCCCAAACGATTTTAATTTGTTTTGTAAAGAAAATCTTTCTTGGCTTGGTGATTATTCGCTTTTTTGTGCTGTTAAGGATTATTTCGGCGCAGAACCTTTTTATTATTGGAATGATGATATTAAGTATCGTGAAATATTTGCCGTTGAGGAATTTAAAGAAATATGTAAAGACAGAATTCTTTATTATAAAATGATTCAGTATTTTCTTTTTTCGCAGTGGCAGGCAATTAAGAAATATGCTAATAAACGAGGAATATCAATAATAGGTGATATGCCCATTTATGTCGCAAATGACAGTGCAGATGTATGGGCAAATAAGGAAATATTTAAACTTAATTCTGAATTAAAAGCAAGCGAACTTGCAGGATGTCCGCCTGACTGCTTTTCACCTGACGGACAGCTTTGGGGTAATCCCGTATATGATTGGAAAAAACTTAAAAAGCAAAAGTATTCTTGGTGGATTGAAAGACTTAATCAAAGTTTCAAGATTTACGATATAGTTCGTATCGACCATTTTCGAGGATTTGAATCATATTACAGCGTAAAAGCAGGCAGTAATACGGCACGCAAGGGCTTGTGGCGCAAGGGCGGCGGAAAATCATTTTTTGACGCTTTGCCTAAGGAATTTAAGAATAAGATTATCGCTGAAAATCTCGGATTTTTAACGAAAGAGGTTGATGAACTTCTTAAATATACAGGCTTTCCGGGTATGAAGGTGCTTCAGTTTTCCTTTGATTCAAGGGACGATAACGGTAAATCATTGCCTGACGATTTTGAAAAAAATAACGTTGTTTATACAGGCACTCACGACAATGATACTGTTTTGGGTTGGTGCAATACTGCCGATAAAAAAGACGTGGCTTATGCTATGCGTTATCTTGGAGCAAAGGATAAATTTGATTTAGTTGATAAAATGAACGAGTGCGCTATGAATTCAAACGCAAATACTTGTATTTTGACTATGCAAGATTTGCTTTGTTTAGGCAGCGAGGCACGTATGAACACCCCGTCAACAATGGGAGAAAATTGGAAATGGCGAATGAGTAAAGATGATTTAACCTCATCTCTTGCAAATAAACTTTTAGATATTACTAAGAAAAGCGGAAGGTGTGTTAATGGATAATATTAAAGAAAAATTAGAACTTTTGGCTTTTGGAAAATATAATAAAAATGTTAATAATCTCACAGTCGGCGAACTTTATGACGTTCTGGGAACGCTTGTGATATCAAACGTTTCACCCGATTGGCAAAAGAGTATGACAGAACATATTAATTCTCGACGTGCCTATTATTTCAGTGCCGAATTTCTTGTAGGGCAACCTGTTTATAAAAACTTGATGTGCCTTGATATTGAATCTCAAATCGAAGAGGCATTATCAGGCTTTGAACGTTCGCTTAAGGAATTTGAAGCATTGCCCGACGAGCCTCTCGGTAACGGAGGTTTAGGCAGGCTTGCCGCTTGTTTTTTGGACAGCGCCGCAAATCTTAATGTAGCGCTTGACGGCTACGGTATTAAGTATCGTTTCGGCCTTTTTAAGCAGGAAATTGAAAACGGTTTTCAAATTGAAAAGATATATAATTCTTTTGAATATAATGACCCTTGGTGCGTACCTTGCAAAGGTGATAAGGTTAAGGTCGGTTTTAGCGACGGTGACGTCTGGGCAGTGCCTTATGATATGCCGATTATATCTTTTAAAACTCGTAAATTTTCAACTCTGCGCCTTTGGCAGTGCAAAAGCATAAATGAATTTGATTTTGCACTGTTCAGTGAGCAAAAGTATACAAAATCACTTGAAGAAAAAAATAATGCAGAGAATATTTCAAGGCTTCTATATCCAAACGATTCAACATTAGAAGGCAAAAAACTCAGATTTAAACAGCAGTATTTTTTCACAAGCGCTTCCTTGCAGGATATTATTAAGAAATATAAAAAATACCAATGTGACGATTATAATCATTTTTCGCAATATATTACAATTCAGCTTAATGATACTCATCCTGTTGTCGCAATCCCCGAACTTATAAGACTTCTTACTCTTGACGGTTGCGATTTTGACTACGCACTTAATATCTGCCATGATGTTTTTAATTATACAAATCATACAATTATGCCGGAAGCTCTTGAAAAATGGGATTTAAAGCTTATTGACAGCGTTTGCCCTGATATTGCGAGAATTATCATCGGTATTGATAAAAGACAGTCAGAGGAGCTTTCAAAAGGCGATTTTGATAAACCGAATATGCAAATCATTCAAGACGGCACTGTTAATATGGCGTATCTTGCCTGCTATGTATGCAAATATATCAACGGGGTAGCCGAACTTCACACAAAGCTTTTGAAGCAAAGCGTATTACCGTCATTTTTTGAAATCTATCCCGATAAATTTCAGAATAAAACAAACGGAATTACTCAACGAAGGTTTCTTCGCCTTTGCAATCCTGAATACAGTGCTCTTATCACCGAACTTTTGGGAAGTGATGAGTGGATTAACGATTTATCCCGATTAAAAGAGCTTGAAAAATTTGCTCAAAATAAAGATGTTTTAGAGAGATTTATCGAAATTAAAAAAGAAAACAAAAAGAAACTTGCAAACTATATTCGTTTAAAAGACGGCGATTCTTTTTCACCCGATTTTATTGTTGACTCCCAAATAAAAAGGCTTCACGAGTATAAACGTCAGCTTTTGAATATCCTTGTTATTCTTGAACTTTATTTTGAAATTAAGGAAAAAAGTTTAAATGATTTTACCCCGACCGTATTCATTTTCGGCGCAAAGGCGGCTCCGGGTTATGACAGGGCAAAGGGGATAATTAAGCTTATTAACGAGGTCAAAAGGCTTGTTGAAGCAGACGAATACGTAAGTCAATTTATTAAAATTATTTTTGTGAGCGATTACAGCGTTTCTTATGCAGAAAAAATAATTCCTGCCTCAGATGTGTCAGAACAAATTTCAACGGCAGGTACGGAAGCATCAGGAACGGGCAATATGAAATTTATGCTAAACGGTGCTGTCACCCTTGGTACTTTTGATGGTGCAAATATTGAAATAGTTGAAAGAGCAGGGGAGGAAAATAATTATATTTTCGGTGCAAGGGTAGAGGAAATTAATAAAATAAAAGACACCTATGAACCAAGGAAAATTTATAATTCAAATCCTAAGGTTAAAAGATGCCTTGATACTCTTGTTGACGGAACGTTCAGTGATAATAATACGGGTATCTTTAGGCAGCTGTATAACTCGCTTTTAGAGGGCGCATCTTGGCATAAGGCGGATAATTATTATCTTTTGCTTGATTTTGAGCCGTTTTTGAAGGCTAAGCTTAGACTTAATCTTGATTATAAGGATAAATATGCCTTTGCTGAAAAATGCTTTAGAAATACCTGTGCCGCAGGGTTCTTTTCGTCTGACAGAACAATAGAGGATTATTCAAAGAATATATGGAAAATCAATAAGCTGTAAAAAAAATAATGGGTTACCTTATATTTGGTAACCCATTCAGACTGTCGATAAAGTGGCTAAACCGTGCCGTGCTATAAAA
>FR889159.1:37894-73874 GCA_000436835.1 Eubacterium sp. CAG:251 | reverse complement strand
TGGCTACCTTTGCATTTTTGATGGATAAACAATATAAAAGGGCAAACTTAAAGTGAGGGTTTAAAGTTTTATTACTTTAAGCCCTCGTTATTTTTTTGAAATGTCTCTCAAATTTTTTGCTCATTTCAATTCGTGTTACGATTTTGATTTGAGCGACGTCTCTCAAAAGTCTCAGTCATAAATGCCCTAAATCGCACTAAAATGACTTTGGAATTTTAAAATTTGATGTCTCTTAGAATCTCTCAAAAGCTCTTGAAATTTTGAAATTTGCTGTCTCTTAAAATCTCTCAAAGACTCTCACGATATTTTAAGGCAAAGAAAAAATGCCCGAATACCGCCATAAAAAGCAGTATTCGGGCATAAAAAAGCCTCGGAACACAAATGTTCCGAGGTGATGGCAGAGGTATAAGGATTCGAACCTTAAATGACGGAGTCAGAGTCCGGAGTGTTACCGTTACACTATACCTCTATATTATTCAAAGCGGTGTGACTAATACAGCCGTATCGCTTAGTGCTGAATAATATTATCACATTTATATAAAAAAGTCAATAGAAAAATTATTCTTTTTCTTTATTTTTGTATTTTTCAAGGAAGTTATGTTTTACTCCGTCTTTTTTAAAAGCAATTACGGTATCAAGATTTACATTTTCAACGCTTTTGAAAATATTGCTTTCAACTTGCGGATTGATTTTGCTCATTTGCTTAATCATATTTTTGATTTCCTGCCTTTTTGACGCATTGTCGGGATTGCAGGAGGTGCAGGTATCCGTAAACTTGCAGGCGCATTGAATGAAATGCAAATCGTTATAATCTCTCCAGCGTTTAATCTCGTCTTCACGGATAAGATACATAGGGCGAATAAGCTCCATACCCTCAAAGTTTGTTGAATGAAGTTTAGGCATCATAGTTTGCACCTGACCGCCGTAGAGCATACCCATTAAAATTGTTTCTATAACATCGTCATAATGATGGCCAAGGGCGATTTTATTGCAACCAAGTTCCTTTGCTTTATTATAAAGATGACCTCTTCTCATTCTTGCGCAGAGATAGCAGGGGGATTTTTCAACGTGGAGTACGGATTCAAAAATATTTGACTCGAAAATTGTTATCGGAACATTTAAAAGCTCTGCATTTTTCTCAATGATTTCTCTGTTTTCGGGGCTGTAGCCGGGGTCCATAACAAGGTATACTACCTCAAACGGAAATTTGTTGTGCCTTTTAAGCTCTTGAAAAAGCTTTGCCATAAGCATAGAATCCTTGCCGCCTGAAATGCAAACGGCAATTTTATCACCTTCCTCAACAAGCTGATAATCGTTTATTGCGGCGGTGAATTTGCTCCAAATTCCTTTGTGGAATTTTTTGTTTATGCTTCTTTCAACATCCTTGGCTCTGTCGTTACCGCTCTTAAGATTTGCAAGCATATAGCCGTAGTAGCCCTCTTTTAAATTAGCCGCATTAAAGCCGTGCTTTCTTAAATTTTCTGCGACGGGGTCGCTGATAATTCCGCTTTTGCAGCAGATAATCAGAAGCTTATCTGTTGGGAGAGTATCAAGCCTTTCCTTAAGTTGATTTTGCGGAATGTTAACCGCTCCGTTTATTGTGCCGTAAGTAAATGCTATTTCGTCTCTGATATCAATAACAACATATTCGTCACTTTTTAATTCAAGCATTTCACTTATGCTTATTTCTTCGTATTTTTTCATAATGCTTACCTGAACAATTTATTTTTTGATAAGGTCCTTAATGACCTCGCCTGCGATAATTAATCCGACTGTTGACGGAACAAATGCATTACTGCCGGGCACCTGCCTTCTTGCAGTGCATTTTCTCTCAGTTCCCGGAGGGCAGCAATTGTGTTTGCAACTGTTTTCCGTATCCTCCATAGGCTTAATCGGAATTTCTTTTGAATAAACTACCTTGAGTTTGCGAACCTTGCGCTTTTTAAGCTCATATCTCATAACTCTTGCAAGCGGGTCAACGCTTGTTTTGTAAATATCCGATACTTCAAAAGCGGTTGGGTCCATCTTATTTCCTGCACCCATTGAGCAGATGATAGGCGTGTTATGCTCCTTTGCCTGCATAACAAGTGCGATTTTACCCGATACCGTATCAATTGCATCAACTACATAATCATATTTTGAAAAATCAAACTCGTCTGCCGTTTCGCTTGAATAAAATGTTTGGTGCTTATATACAACGCAATCGGGATTGATTGATTTAATTCTTTCCTCTGCAACGTCAACCTTGAATTTTCCTATCGTGTCTGTTGTGGCAATAATCTGCCTGTTAATATTGGTTAAGCAAACCTTATCGTCATCAATAATATCAATAGTGCCGATGCCGCTTCTGACTAACGCTTCAACAGTGTATCCTCCGACACCTCCGATGCCGAAAACTGCCACACGTGAATTTTTAAGCTTTTCCATAGCTTCATTTCCTACCAATAATTCAGTTCTTGAAAAACGGTTTAACATAACTGCACCACCAATAATATTGTTTAATTTATTATTTTATAAGATTATATATTTCTTAACCTACCTTGTCAATAGGCTAAGTTATTAGTCGATTAATATATTAATAAATAATTGCAGATATTGACATTTGTCAGAAAAATGTGTATAACTAAGATGAATTGAGTAATAATATAACAAAAATCGGAGATATTATAATTTATGAGATATGATATAGGAATTGTCGGAACGGGGCCTGCGGGCATTTCTGCCGCAATTACCGCTAAGATAAGAAATAAAAATATTATCCTTTTCGGCAATAAAGATTTAAGCGAAAAAATGGTAAAGGCTCATTCAATAAAAAACTATACCGGCTTGCCAAATGTAACGGGAAACGAACTTGCAAATGATATGAAAAAGCATCTTGAAAGTCTTGATATAGAAATCACGGATAAAAAGGTGAATGCTGTTTATTCTATGGGCAAGTATTTTGCTCTTCAAGTCGGCAAGGAAATGATTGAATGTTCTTCATTGATACTTGCAACAGGCGTTATTCAGTCAAAAACGCTTAAAAATGAGGATGAATTCGTCGGCAAGGGAGTAAGCTACTGTGCAACATGCGACGCTCATTTTTGCAAGGGTAAGGATGTCGGAGTTATTGCTTACGGCAAGGAAGCCGAGGAGGATGCAAAATTTTTGAGCGAAACGTGCCGAAAGGTCAAATATTTTCCGCTTTATGATTTTGAGCCTAAGGTTTTTGATGGGATAGAAAATATTGAAATAATAAACGATAAGCCGATTGGATTTATCGGTGAAAATAAGGCTGAAAAAATAGCTTGCCAAAACGGTGAGTATGACGCTTTTTCGACTTTTGTAATTAGGGACAGCATCGCCGCCGATAAACTTGTGCCGGGGCTTAAAACAGATGGGGCACACGTAATTGTTGATTTACAGATGAAAACGAATATTAACGGTCTTTTTGCCTGCGGCGATATTGCCGGCAAACCGTATCAATATATTAAAGCAGCAGGGCAGGGGAATGTTGCGGCGCTTTCAGCCGTTTCCTACCTCGCAAATCAAAATAAAGGAGAATAACAAATGATTGAAGAAATTAAAAACAGTGATTTTACAGACGTATTAAAGAGCAAGCTTGCAGTTGTTGATTTTTCTGCCGTTTGGTGCGGTCCGTGCCAAATGCTTGCCCCTATTATGGAGGAGCTTTCCGACGAAATGGACGGCGAGGTTGATTTCTTTTCGGCAGATGTTGACGAAAACAGGGATTTGGCATATCAATTTGATATTCAAAGCATTCCTGCTATTGTAGTTTTTGCAAACGGAGAAGAGGTTACAAGAACGGTAGGTTTTCAACCAAAGGAAGAACTTAAAGAATTAATTGAAAGTTGTAAATAATTTCGGTCGTGAATAAGCAGCCATAACCGTGCCGAAACAGAAAAGGAATTAGAAATACGTATTTATCTACGTTTTTTCTAATTCCTTTGTTTTTTATATCAATAATATTTGAACGTTTTGTCTTAATATCCTAAAGGATACAGCGACAAAACGTTGGGCACTTTGAATTTTTAGCAAAGGGGCAGTACCAACGTACAGCTCCCTTCACTAAAAATCCAATTCTGACTACTTCTTCGCAACCGCTTTTTATAGATAATATTTGCTAAGCTTTTTTCTTTCTGCCTGTAAATATTGAAATGCCGAATATTACTGCAAGGAGGAAGGCTGCAAAGATGAACCAACCGACAAGCATTGCCGTTCCCTTTGACTTGAACGTATCGTAGTATCCTTTAAGATAAATTATAGTTACTATAACAGGTAAAATGTATTGCATATAAAGTCTGATCCAATGCGGGAATTTGATTCCGTCGCCGTGGTTAGCCTCTTTAATGAAATTCTCAAAGCCCCAGCCGTTCTTTCTTACACAGAACATAACAAATGCAAGGCTTCCGAGAGGCAAAAGGTTAGAGGAAACAAGGAAATCCTCAAGGTCCATAATTGAACTGCCTTCGCCGAGCGGCTGAATGTTTGAAAGAAGATTGAAACCTAAAATAGCCGGCATTGAAAGTGCGGTTATAAGTACAAAATTAACCGCAACAGATTTTTTTCTGCTCCAAGAGCACATATCCATAAACATTGCAATAATGTTTTCAAATACTGCAATGATAGTCGAAAGAGCCGCAAATGACATAAAGATGAAGAAAAGTGTTCCCCAAATTCTGCCGCCTTTCATACTGTTAAATAAATTCGGAAGAGTAATGAAAAGAAGTGAAGGACCTGAGTCGGGTTGAACACCGAATGCAAAGCAAGCCGGAATAATGATAAAGCCTGCCATGAGTGCAACAAATGTGTCAAGCAAAACGATATTAACTGCCTCTCCTGTAATCCTTTTCTTTTTATCAAGATAACTGCCGAAAATTTCCATAGCGCCGATACCGAGACTTAATGTGAAGAATGCCTGGCTCATTGCGGCAAATACTGCGTTGCCGATACCTACTTGCTTGACAGATTTGAAATCAGGCACAAGGTAAAATTTAATTCCCTCGCTTGCATTTGGCAGGAAAACGGAATTGACTGCAAGTGCAATCATAAGTACAAGAAGCAAAATCATCATTACCTTTGTTACTTTTTCAACACCTTTTTGAACGCCGAAAGCACAAGCACCGAAAGAAATGACGATTGCGATTATTGCCCAAAGAGCCATGGTCTGCGGGGTGGAAAGCATATTGCTAAATGCGCCCGAAACAGCAGTATTGTCAAGCCCGGCAAGTTTGCCTGTAGCTTCCATATATGCGTAGTAAAGCATCCAGCCGCCTACCATTGTGTAAAACATCATAAGAAGGTAGCTACCCAAAATGCTTATCCATTTTAAGTGATGCCATTTTGTTCCTTTAGGTTCAAGCTTTTCAAAAGCTTTGCCCATACCCATTTGGCTTCCACGACCTACGGTAAATTCGCATACCATAATCGGAAGACCGAGTATAACTAAAAATGCAAGATACATTAATATAAATGCCGCACCGCCGTACATTCCCGTAATGTAAGGGAATTTCCAAACGTTGCCGATGCCTATTGCGCATCCTGCCGAAACTAATATAAATCCAAGCCGTGAGCCGAATTGTTCTCTTGTTGCCATATGTTTTTCCTTTCTTATAGCAAGTGTGTTTTTAAATTTTATCATATTAATTTATTAATATCAATACACCGCTTTCAAGCGTTAAAGTAAAAGAAAAACCGTAAATAGAAAATTATGCGAAACAATGTCTAATTGTGAATTAATTATTAACATTAGCACTCTCCACTTGACAGTGCTAATTTATAGTGCTATAGTGTAGACAGAACGAAAGGAAAGAAAGTTAAGAGAAGAAAAAAGGCGATAGCCTTAAAAACTCCGCTTTGTTTTCTCATCCCCGAGTTCATAGAAAACAGGTAGTCACATATAGTTAAATGTATGGTGTTTTTTATGAAAGGAGCGATGACTTATGTTGATGCCTAGTGTATTTGGTAAAGATTTGTTCGATGACTTTTTTGATTTTCCGTTTTATGATAATAATGAAATGGATAAGCTTGAAAAGAAACTCTATGGTCATAGGGGTAAGAACCTTATGAAAACAGATGTTCAGGAATCTGATGACAGTTACATTATGGAAATGGATTTGCCGGGATTTTCTAAGGACGAGGTTAAGGTTTCTCTTAAAGATGGTTATTTGACTGTTAAGGCAGCCAAAGGACTTGATGAGGAGAGCGAAAAGAAAAATACAAAATACATTCGCAAGGAACGTTATGCCGGCGAGTGTGAGAGAAGCTTCTATGTGGGCGACGTTAAGGAAAGCGATATCAAGGGCGAGTTTAAGCATGGTATTTTGACCTTGACAATTCCTAAAGTTCAGCCTCAAAAAGAAGTTGATACTACAAAATATATTGAAATCGAGTAATATTTAATTACTCGTGTTCCCCTTTAAGTTACAAGGCGGTGGGTGCTTATGCGCCCGCCGCCAATTGCATTATTATACTTATTAACAAAGCACTAAGCCATTGATGACTTAGTGCTTTTGTTTTTTACTGAACTGATTTTTTGAAAACTTTTTTATCTAATTTTCTGCCGACTATTACGTAATAGAGAATTGTTCCGAGAACAAGCATAACTCCAAGCTCACCCAAAGCAACTAAACCGCCCTGTGTTAAAAAGCTTGCAAAATGGAATTTGCCCTCAATGAAGAACACTTCAATCTCCCAGCCGATAACAATTCCGTTGAAAACAGCAGGCATAAGAAGAGATAAAAGCGGATAATTTCCGATTTTTACATTTCTTAAAAGGTACATTGCCGTTGTTGCGCCGAGTGTTGCAAGCGAACCGAATATCATATCAAGCGGTAAGCCCGAACCGATATTGTAAATATTTGAAAGCACACATCCAAGCGTAAGCCCCGGTATAGCCGCAGGGGTGAAAAGCGCTAAGACGTTGAGTGCCTCGCTTACTCGAAATTGCACGGCGGCAGATGTTGTGCCGGGCAATAAAAAGTTTTGCGCATAGGTGAGCGCTGCATAGAGCGCCGCAATGATTGCTGTTTGAACTACGAATAATACTTTCTTGTTCATATTCTTTTGTCTCCTTAGTTTTGTTTTTAGAAGCACCGCAATTGCGATACTGGTCAGGATTTTGCGAACTGACAGAAAGTATTATATTCTATTTGTATTTAAAAATCAAGAGAAAATTATATATGCTCCTTAATAAGCATTATATCGCCCTTATGGGTGATATCAATTACGCCGTAGTCGCCGTTCATACCGACAGATCCGGGATTCATAATATACAAGCCGTCAAGGTATTCGGTATATTGATTATGAGTGTGACCGAAAAGGACGATATCGGCATTTCTTCTTTTGGCCTCGGCAATTATGTTTTCATATCCAAATTTAACATTATATGGGTGGCCGTGAGAAAAGAAAATTCTTTTGCCGGCAAATTCAATTTCCATTTTATCGGGATAATTTGAATACCAATCGCAGTTGCCGCAAACACGCTCGTATTTAATATGAGGATATGCGTCAATAACTGCATCAAAATCGTCCTCGCCGTCACCGAGAAAAATATATAAATCCGCATTGTCAAGATGCCTTTCAACAGCCGCAAAAAGCCTACCGACATTCCTGTGCGAGTCAGATAAAACAACAATTCTCATTCATAAATCACCGTGACCTTTCATAGATTATATTAAGTTAATTATATATCAAAGGGGATTTTATTTCAATGAAAAAGGAAAATATGAACGAGTTAAATAAAAAGGTTGGCTTTGACGTGAGCAAAATGAAGGAAGCGGCAGACAACGGCAAGCTTGACGAATTTGTAAACAAGAATCTTTCCGAAAAGGCGACGAAGCAGTTAAAAGACGTTTTATCCAATAAAGAGGCTTGCGAAAAACTGCTCAATTCACCGCAGGCTAAGGAGCTTATGAAAAAGCTGAAAGAGGGAAAATAATTTGGATAACACACCTAATATCAACGATATTATCTCGAATTTAACGCCTGATGATATCAATATGTTAAAGGGCGTGGCCTCGTCTATTTTAGGCGAGGGTGCGCCTGAAAATACGCAAAGTACCACGCAAAATTTTAATAACAACCAAAATAACAATCAAAATGCACTTCAATCGCTTAATTCTCTCGGACTTGACAGTCTTGATTTTAATATGATTATGAAAGCAAAATCGATATTTGATAAAATGAACAATACGCCTAATAAAAACGTTGATTTGATTATGGCGCTAAAGCCGCACCTGCGCCCGGAAACGCAAAACAAAGCAGACCAGGCGATGAAAATAATTAAGCTTTTTGAGGTGTTGCCGCTTTTAAGGGAGCTGTTTTAATTGGCTTATTTCAGCGAAAATGATATAAACGAGGCTAAAAAGCGTGTGAACGATATGCAAAAAAGAGCAAAAAGCCTGACAAATGACAATGATAAAGAACATAAAAAAACCGTTGATGAAAAAAGTGAGGCGCTAAATGAAGAAAACAAAGAGGAAAAGGACGATTCTTCTTTGATAATTTTGGCTCTTATTATGCTTCTTTCCCACGAGGGTGCGGATAATATGCTGATTTTGGCACTTCTTTATCTTCTTTTTTAATAATTATTAACTAATAATATATGGAAATTATGGCAATAATATGTTATATTATAATTTAGTGAAAAATATTATTGTATTTTTTCGGAGGATAAATAAGTGGAATTTATTAAAAAAGATATATCCGACGGGATTGAAGTTGTAGGCGTTCCCGTCAATAGATTTAAAACCAATTTGATTACAGTCAGCATTGCACTTAAGCTTGAAAAGGATAAGGTGAGCGCTAATTCGGTGATGCTTGGCCTTTTGGCAAGGAGAGGCAAAAAATATCCCAATATGCTCTCTTTAAACAGAAAACTTGCTTCTCTTTACGGCGCAACGCTTAACGATACCGTTTCAAAAATCGGTGAATGTCAGGTTTTGTCGCTCAGCGCAACCTGCCTTAACGATAAGTTTTCTCTTGACGGGGAAAGTATTGCTTTTGAATGTGTTAAGCTTCTTTCGTCCCTTATTTTTGAACCTAAACTTGATGAAAACGGCAACTTTTTTGATGAGGATATTGAAGCTGAAAAGAGAATTCTTATTGAAAAAATTAATTCTGAGGAAAATGAAAAACGAATTTATGTTTTGAGGAAAACCGAGGAAAAAATGTTTTCAGACGAGCCTTATTCTATTAACAAATACGGATATGTTAAAGATGTTGAAGCGCTTTCAAGCAATGATATCAAAAGTGCTTGGATTAATGCTCTTTCAAAGGCAAAAATTCT
Source organism: Eubacterium sp. CAG:251 (assembly GCA_000436835.1). GTDB lineage: Bacteria > Bacillota > Clostridia > Oscillospirales > Acutalibacteraceae > Eubacterium_R. Next base: position 64,585 of record FR889159.1, on the reverse strand, counting down.
CATAACCGTAGTCGGCAACACGGATATTGATAAGGTATATAATCATCTTTTGGGCGAATTTAAAAATATTAACAGAAATTATATTCATTTGCCAAATCCCGTATTTGTCGGCAAGAGCGAAAAGGTGAATAATTATATTGAAAGAATCGACGTTAAGCAAGGTAAACTTGTTTTGGGCTTTAGGGCAGACGTTAAGCCAAAGGACGACCTTGCAAAGGCAATGCGAAGCTTTACCGATATTTTCGGCGGCGGTCCTTATTCTAAACTTTTTGCAAATGTCAGGGAAAAAATGAGCCTTTGCTATTATTGTTCTGCTCGCTACACAAGGCTTAAAAGCTGTATTTTAGTTCAATGCGGTTGCCTTGAAGAAAATATGGACAAGGCTGTTAATGAAATTTTGCATCAGCTTGACGTTATCAAAAGCGGCGACTATGAGGAGGAATTTAATTCCTCAAGAATGGCGCTTGTTGACGCAGTCGGCGCTGTTTGCGATATGCCGGAAACTATTGAAAGCTGGTATATTCAGCAAATTTGTGACGAAAGATATAAAACGCCGCAGGAGGTTTGCGACGATATTAACAATGTGAAATATGGCGAGATTAAAGAGTGCGCAAATCTTGTTTCGCTTGATACTGTATATAAGCTTGTTGGTCAGGAGGAAGAGTAATGGTAGAAAAAGTATCCAAATCGCTTGATGAAAAATATTACGAAATTGACCACAAATCGGGCTTGAAAATATATGTAATGCCAAAGGAAAATTATAATTCCGCCTATGCGATTTTCGGCACTGATTACGGCTCAATTGATACTAAATTTAAGCGTTCCGATAAGGACGAATGGACTGTTGTGCCGGAGGGTATTGCTCATTTTCTTGAGCATAAGCTGTTTGAAAGTGAGGACCTTGATGCTTTTGCACGCTATGCGAAAACAGGTGCTTCGGCTAATGCGTATACTTCGTTTGACAAAACGTGCTACCTTTTCCAGTGCAGTGATAATTTTGAAGCGTCACTTGAAATCTTGCTTGATTTTGTCACTCACCCTTATTTCACAAAAGAAACCGTTGAAAAAGAACAGGGTATAATAGGGCAAGAGATTACTATGTATTATGACGTTGCCTCTTGGATGAGCACGTTTAATCTTCTTCGCTTGCTTTATCATAAGCACCCGGTAAGAATTGATATTGCCGGAACGGTTGATTCTATAGCGCAGATTACGGACAAGCTTCTTTATGACTGCTATGACACTTTCTATAATCTTCATAATATGACGCTTGCAGTTGTCGGCAACGTTACGCCTGAGCAGGTGTTGTCCGTTTGTGACAAGATGTTAAAGCCGGCACCTGAGCTTTCTATTGAGCGCTCTTTTGAAAAAGAAGAAAGGGACGTCGTCGGCGATTATACAGAATATAATCTTGCAATGAGTATTCCTGTATTTTCATTCGGATATAAGGAAGCGTGCGAAAAGCCTAAGCAGGATTTGAAAACTATCGTTGAAACTACTGTTTTGCTCGAAATTCTTGCCGGTAATACCTCGAATTTGTATAATTCGTTGTTTGAACAAAATCTTATTAATGAAAGCTTTTCCAAGGAATATTTTATCGGCTACGGCTACGAGTCAATCATTTTCGACGGCGAAAGCGAAAATCCCAAAGAGGTTGCAAAGCAGATAAAAAAAGAGGTTGAAAGGCTTAAAAATGACGGCATAACAGACGATGAATTTGAATCGGCAAGGCGTTCGCTTTACGGCAAGGAAATTATGTCATATAATGATATTGATACCCTTGCAAACGGTCTTGTTGCGGCTCATTTCGGCGAATATGATATGCTTGATATTGTTGAAATTTACAAAAATATAACTAAAGCCGATGTTTTATCTCGCTTGGCACAGGTTATGGACGAAAAATACAGCGCATTAAGTGTTGTTAAGCAATGTGAGGAATAAATATGAGCGATTATACAAGAGTTTATTTTGAAGGGCTTGGAATTGATTTTGATGTTCCGAGTGTAGCTTTTACAATCGGCAGCTACAGTATTCATTGGTACGGCATAATCATTGCTTTCGGTTTTGCACTTGCTGTTCTTTACGGCGGCAGAATGGCTTATAAATGGAAAATGAGCCTTGACGGAATGACCGACGTTTTGATGTGGGGCACTATTTTGGGTATCGTTTTCGCAAGAGCGTATTATGTCATTTTTGAATGGTCTTATTATAAAGAGCATCTTTCCGAAATTCCTCAAATTTGGAACGGCGGCATAGCAATATACGGCGGTATTATAGGCGCATTTATAGGCGCAATTATCGGTTGTAAAATCGGCAAGATTGATTTTAGAAATTTGCTTGATTTGGGCGGTCTTGGGCTTCTTATAGGTCAGGGCATCGGCAGATGGGGCAATTTCTTTAATCAAGAGGCATTCGGTACAAATACTACTACTGCCCCTTTTAGAATGTGGAGTTTAAAAATTCATGATACTCTTGCCGCAAGCGCAGATACTTTGGCGGCAAAGGGAATGGATGTTGACCCAAACGTGCCTGTTCACCCAACCTTTCTTTATGAAAGTGTTTGGTGCATTTTAGGATTTTTTATACTTAACTATATTGTGCATAAAAGAAGAAAATATAAGGGCGAGGTTTTCCTTCTTTATGGCATTTGGTACGGGCTTGAAAGAATGGTGGTTGAAGGCCTTAGGACCGATTCACTTTATATCGCAAATACCACTATTCGTGTAAGTCAGCTTTTGTCGGCAATTATAGTCGTAGCATTTCTTGTTATGCATATAATCAATATGGTTAAGCTTAAAAAGGGCACGTTGCCGCAAAGATTAAGTCTTGCTACTGCTCCTGCCACGGCAAACGGCGCAAACGCAGAGAGCGTTGAAAAAATAAAAGATAATAATGATGAAAGAGAGAATGAAGATGTCACAAATAATTGACGGTAAGCTTGTTTCAAAGCAGGTTAGGCAAAGAGTTAAAGAGGAAACCGAAAAGCTTAAGGCAAAGGGCATTACTCCCGGTCTTGCGGTTATCATTGTAGGCGATGACACTGCTTCACAGGTTTATGTAAAAAATAAGGAAAAGGCTTGCGATGAGGTCGGATTTTACAGTGAAAAATATGCACTGTCTGAAAATACAACTCAAGAAGAATTAAATAATCTTGTAAAAGAACTTAATAATAAAAAGGAAATCAGCGGCATTTTGTGCCAACTTCCGCTTCCAAAGCATCTTGATGATAAAGAGGTTATCAATCTTATTGACCCTATTAAGGATGTTGACGCATTTCATCCTGTAAATGTCGGTGCAATTATGATAGGGGATTATAATTTTCTTCCTTGTACTCCGGCAGGCGTTATGGAACTTATTCATTCAACAGGTGTTGATGTAACGGGCAAAAAAGCTGTTGTCATCGGCAGAAGCAATATTGTGGGCAAGCCTATGGCAATGCTCCTTCTCCACGAAAATGCAACTGTTGAAATTACTCATTCAAAAACTGTTGACCTTAAAGAAGTTACCAAAAGTGCAGATATCCTTGTTGCCGCTATCGGTAAGCCAAAATTTGTAACTGCCGATATGGTTAAAGACGGCGCAGTTGTAATTGACGTCGGAATGAATAGGGACGAAAACGGCAAGCTTTGCGGCGATGTCGATTTTGAAAGTGTTAAGGACAAATGCTCGTTTATCACCCCGGTACCGGGCGGTGTAGGCCCTATGACAATTTCAATGCTTATGCAAAATACATTAACTGCCGCTAAAATTCAAAACGGCTTGGAAAAATAATAAAAGAGGTTTAACCTATGGCACTTGAGGAACAGGTAGTAAAAAAGCTTATTGAAAAAAATTTTCATATTTCTTTCGCAGAGTCTTGCACTGGGGGTATGTGTTGTGGTACAATAGTAAACGTTGCAAATGCATCAAAGGTGCTTGACGTTTCTTTTGTGACTTATGCAAACGAGGCTAAGATTGAGTTCCTCGGTGTCAAGGCTGATACCATTCTTTCTAACGGGGTGGTCAGCGAAGAGGTCGCTTATGAAATGGCACAGGGCGTTGCCAATGTTGCTAAAAGCGAGGTCGGCGTAGGTGTAACGGGTGTTGCAGGTCCCGGCGGCGGTACTGCTAAAAAGCCTGTCGGTATGGTTTGCTTCGGCTTTTATGTAAACGGCAAAACGTCGACTTATACTTGCCATTTTGGCGAAATCGGGCGCAATCAAGTCCGCAAATCAAGCGTGGAGTTTGTTATGGCAAAGCTTCTTGAATTGCTTGATGATTAATTTAATACTTTGCTGATATGGCTCAGTTGGTAGAGCAGCGCATTCGTAAACGGAAGGCTGTTCGCCGATTTAGGCTCAAAGTAAGCGAAAAATTGAACAAATGCTACTGTGGCTCAGTTGGTAGAGCAGCGCATTCGTAATGCGCAGGCCGTCGGTTCGAGTCCGACCAGTAGCTCCAAAACCTGCGTAAACACGGCGCTTTCGCAGGTTTTTTCTTTTTCAGAAATGCATTTCAAAATTCATACGCAACAAAAAATCTCACTCTTTTTTACAAAGTGAGATTTTGTTCGTTTATTTGATTTTCAGCCCACGACCATCTATTGACCATTTATGATTTTATTATTATGTCAAGATAGTTTGTTTATTAGTCTAATTGTTGAATGTGTTATAATCTGGTTGTATAATAAGATTAGTTATTTATTTTAAAATTTTAGTTGGTGATTTTTAGTGAATATAATTGATGCGATAAAAGAAGTTTTGGAAGCAAAAATACCATTTGATACATATGATAAACTTTCGATATATTTAAAAGATGTAAAATTTATGTTTTTTGATATTATTAATCCTTATGTAGATAATATTTTAATTTCGATAAATAATCCGCATTTTTATATAGATGGATTATGTGATTATAGTAATATAATATTTTTAGATAGGTTCTGTTGCAAAAGTGGAGCTTCAAAAATTCGTGTTTCTAATCGACTGAATTTTGATGTCAATTTATCAACACATATTAAAAATTTGTTTTTCAATAAAAAGTGTGATGCGTCTTTATATGACTTAATACATGATATAAAGAAAAATAAAATGCAAATTAGTATTGGTCCAACAATATTTGAAAATAGTTATAACCAATCTGGTATGAATAGTATTAAAAAATCATATGAGACCTTATTGGCTTTTTCAATGTTGGACAGAAATAGTTATGATAGTATAAAAAATGGTAATTTTGATTCTAATCCAATTTCACAAGATTATGTATTTGCAGATAATATTTGGGGTGTTATGCGAAAATCTAAAAACGAAAATAATGATTTGGAAAAACATAAAATACTTTTTTGCTTGCTTTCTAAAATGTATTTATTGAAATGGGATAATACCTCCAGAAATAAGGAAATTGATTTATTGAATTTTGCACTTGATGATTTAAATGTTTATTGTGAGAATGAATTGTTTTTTTGTATGAAGTATTTAGAAAATGATAAAAATATAAAACCTTTTTTTGATAAAGTACAACCTAATTCTAAAAATACAATTAAAAAAATAGAAAACATTGCATGGGATTTTTTGCATATTAGATTGATGGAAAACTCTCTTGCTGTTCAATCAAATGAAAATAATGTTTATTATTTGTATTATTTTGCTACTGCCGATAAAGCATTACATAATATCATAAAGTATAATCCGATAAACAGAATTGCTTTATATGATTCAAAAGTATATCCAGTAAGAAAACATAATATAAGTGAAATTATAGGATTAGATTTATATAATAGTTTACATAATAGAAACAGGACACCATATTTAGTGAGTAAATTAAATAAATTATACATTGAACTAAAAAATGAAATCAATAAAAATTTCAATTGAATATTGTTTTGATCTAATTAATTAAAGGCACCTCGCTCAAAAATTTAATTTTCAAAGCGAGGTGCTTGATTTTTGGCAGTTGCTAATTAAGCTGGGAATTTTACAATCTTGCTATCTTTAACGCTTGAGTCTAACAATGTTCCCATCGTATCAGCAACTGACTGTTGCATATTGTCAGTTACATGCATATATGTGTTCATTGTAAATCCTGCGTCTGTATGACCGAGCATATGCGATACTGTTTTAATGTCCATTCCTTGTTCAAGGGATAAGGTTGCAAAACTGTGCCGTAAATCGTGAAAGCGTATTCTCGGCACACCTGCCCTGTCCTGTATTCTGTGTAATCTTCGTGTGACTGCTGAAGTATCTCTTATCTCTCCTGTTACAGATGACGGGAATATATATTTCGATTTCGGAATTTGATTTGCTTTTAACTGGCTTAATAACCGAATACACTCATCGCATAATCTTATCGTTCTGATTGAACTTTTTGTTTTCGGCGTGTTGATTTTTACCTCACCTTTGATTTTTTGTACCGCCTTGTTTACCGTTATCGTTTTGTTTTCAAGACTTAAATCATTCCATTCCAAAGCACAGATTTCGCCTAATCTCATACCCGTTGTCAGTTCAAGATAATAGAATTCATAACAACCCGAACGCTTGGTTTCTTCAAGAAATGCTGTTAATTCTTCTTTCTTCAGCGTTTTCATTTCAGGCTTTGTGCAGTTCGGCAACTTCACTTTTGATATGGGATTCTTTAGAATTAAATCTTCATCCACCGCTTTTTGAAGGCAAGAACTGAGTGTTCTCTCTATCCCTTTTACCGAGTAATATGCCAATCCGTTACCGTGTTTTTCTCTGCCTCGTTGCCTGCCGTTACTGAATAATCCCACCAAGAACTGTTGACAATTTACGGTGGATAACTCGCTTAATTTCATATCACCCAACGCAGGTAAGATATTGGTTTTGAACCTTTGCTCGTAACCGTTTACGGTATAGTCCTTTATCACATTTCTGCAAAATGTGTTTATCCATATTTCGTACCATTCATTAAGCGTGGGATCAGAATTGGTCAAGTAAGTATGAGAAGATAACACAGACTGTTCTTTCAGATATTCTTCTTTGGCTTTGTTCAGCTTTTCTTGACATTCGGATTTGGTTTTTGCGGTAACGCTTTTTCGTTTTGTCTTGCCGTTTTCATCTTTGCCGATGTTAAACCAACCTTCCCATCTTCCGTCTTTTCTTTTGCGAAGTGTTCCTTCGCCTTTTGTTCTTCTTGCCATTCTATAGCCTCCTTTCTGCTTTTGGCAACTCAAACATTACCACAAGCCTTTTTCAATAGCCAGATAATTATCTTTTAGATTTTTCATCTATCCATTCCTTGAGTTGTTCTTTTGGAATGGATTTTCTTCTGCCTAACTGAACAACAGGGAACGATTTATCTTTTTCAATCAGTTTATACAAGCTGACATTGGATATGCCAAGCACCTCTGCCGCTTGATTGACAGACAGCATTACGGGCATTTCATCAAAGTTTTTATACACTTTATCACCTCCTATTTTGCTTACAGGCTTGCACAAATCGCCTGTAAGCTGTTTTTAGTTTTAGTCCGACGAGTTACTCTGTTTTTGAGCGAACTCGTCAATTTTTGCTCGCAGCGTTGCCTAATTTTTCATAAATAGGTTTATCATACCGAAACGCTCACGTGAATACGCAAGAACCTTGATTTTCTGCGAAAAACAGCCTTTACTGCATACGAATTTGGAATCATACGCAAAAGTATTACGATTTGAAAAGCCGACAGGCCTTGCCGGACGGCGTTTTCGGGCATTTCAATGCCCGAAAATCATACCCCTTTATCCTGCTTTAAAATCGACGGCTTGAAATTTGCTCTAAAACTCACTCAAAAGCCATCAATTTTCGTTTTAAAAATCATAAAATTTCCAAATCAAAGCCTTTCATATTCTTTGCCGATAAACCCTAAAGCACGGTGCACTAAATCTTGTTGACCGTGTATAGATTGCTCTTTTGCTCACCGCCGATAAACCGTTTTGATATAGTTATGTACCCACTGCTTTCCAGCGAATGCAAAACTTTTCTGCAAGTAGATGCACACATCGAACAGCTTTTCGCAATCATTGGCACCGACCAAAAACTTTGCCCCGCCGAATCCTTTGCCCGAACGAGAAAAGAATAAACAATGAACTCGTTGGGCGATAAACGTTCATCAAAAATTCTGTTTGGCAAAAGAAAAAATTGCCCGCTGCAATTTTTACGCATACGAAAACCTCCTTTCAAATTATTCGAGAGAATATTTTTATAAAGTGAAAACCAAAAGAAAAAGTGCTTAGAAAAAACTCCCTCTACTATACAGAGAAAAATTCCCGTTTTGTTCGGGTGTTTTGCAAAATTCTTTACACCTTGTTTACAGTACCACTATTAACTTTTAATGCGATTTGATTTAGGTTAGTGCCTATTTTTTTTAATTCAATAACCACTGGCTTCAAATCAAGTGGAGCCTTTAGCTTAGCTCTGTTAGTGCATTTGATAATAAACTCATTTGTACTTAATCCAGCCTTAGCTGCTTTATCCTTTATTTTGTTTTTTTCCTTTTGTGTCATCCTAATAGCTAACACCTTATCTCTTATTCTTTTTTCTGCTATAATTTGTACTTCCTTAATAAAAGTGGGTTCGGGCTTCTGTCCGTTAATAATGTGTCCGGCGGAAAGCCGGACGCTCTGCTTGCCTCAGCAAAAGCTGAGCAAAAACTTGGCATATTTCTATGGCAAAAAATATGTAATTATTGCTTCAAAAGCTGTTGCTAAAGGCTCGCTTAAATCGCTCACAATCGGCTCACAAATGGCCCACAATCGAGTTTTATTAGCAAGCCGATTACCTTGCTTATTTCGTATTAATTTTTTCAAAGGGTTTTTAATTGTTTGTTGCTACTTTTGGTAAGTGGGCTGGTCTAAATATTTAACACGGTGTAAAGATTCGACTCCTGACCATTGTCTGTGAACCTTTGTGCTATATTAATCCAGCCATCATTTTCGAGATCCGTTAACGCTCTTCTAACTGTTGTTACCGAAAGGTTGCAATGCTTTGCTATCTTTTTTAGCGATGGGTAGCATTGCTTCGTTTTCAAATCAGAGCACCTTGATAGGTAACAGTAAACTACGAACGCTCTTTTCTCAAGTCCGTAATCAAAGATATCGTTATGGATACGAAAATAATTACCTTGCCTGTAATCCATGCCTTCACCTCCTTCTGTCACAGCGACATTTTTGGGACTGTTAACCATATTCAATTGTCAGCGAAAGTTCCTTGTGATATCATAGTAACAGAGATGATCATAGCCCCTCAACTTTTTGCGTGAGGGATTGATAATTATGATTTTGGATAAAGATCGCTTCTTCACAAGGAGGGTAGACTTAATGTCATTTGAATTAAAACTTGATAAAAGAAAAAGAGCATTCACATTATTGAATGGACAATATGAATACTCTAATACTGTTAATGATGAAGTTATTAAAATTGTAACGCTTAATACATTACCAATCCAAAGAAGATTATACTTTTGCAAGGACGGTTTTGAAAAATCCATTTCTACAATGAATGAAAATGTAGCAGATATAATCGATTATCTAAATTGCGAGTTAGAGGCTGTTGGTGAAATTGTTAAAGCCGAATTCGTTGAGGGTAATGAGCTAAATCTTTATGATGATTTATATAGCCTGTTCTTTGCAATAATTAACGATGGTGCAAAGCTAATGGGACTTGCACAACAGCAATGTGATTGTGAGGATAGATATAACTTACCGAAATTAGAAGAGTTACCACGTTTTAATGCAAATGTTGAAATTGATTATAGCGACTGCAAAACTAATTATCATTATGTTATTACCACAGTTGCAGAATATATCAATATACTTTTTCACGCATTTGTTAGCAACAATCCAGTTGTGTCTGTATGTCAAAATTGCACCAAGCTGTTTGTACCAAAAACTAAAAAGATAACGCTTTATTGCGATAGGGTAACTGACAGCAACTCAACCTGCAAACGCATTGGAGCAAAGAATAAGCACAATGATAAAATCGAAGAGGATCCAGTGCTTAAGAAATATCATATGGAAAAACACAGAATTGAAATGTATTGCCTTCGTGGTAAGCAGGACAAGTATGATTTCTTTGATGAGCTTTTTGATTGGTTAAACAAATATGAGCCAAAGCTTTAAGCATACAAGCAAGGAGAATATGATGGCGATAAGCTAGTTGCTGAAATTGAAGCTGAAACACCAAACTATCAAGCTTATAGCAAAGGGCTGTATTATGACTTGGACCACATGTGTTAGTTGTTATAAAGTGTAATAATAAATAAAAAATTGAGTTTTATGCTGTTTTGTGATACTATAATTTTATAAATTAAGGAGAATATTTATGAGAACAATTGATATGCCACCATATGCTCCTATTCTAATGGAGTCAACAAGAAGCATTGGATATTCTGTTGAAGCAGCAATTGCCGATGTAATTGATAACAGCATTGCTGCATTTGCAACAAATGTTGAAGTGAATTTTTTTCCATCAAGTGATCCGTATATCTGCATATTGGATAATGGTAATGGTATGACAATATCAGAACTTGAAAATGCTATGCAATATGGAAGTAAAAACCCATTAGACACTCGTAGTGAAAATGATTTAGGACGATACGGTTTAGGATTAAAAACAGCATCTTTATCTCAATGTAGAAAACTAACAGTTATTTCTAAAAAAAACGATACTATTTCTGGCTGTCGTTGGGATCTTGATTATATTAAAGATAAAGAAAATTGGGCATTAATCGTTCTTGAAGAAGATGACTACAGATATGTTCCATATTTTGATAGACTGGACGAGCTTAGAAGTGGCACTTTGGTCGTTTGGCAGGATCTTGATAAGTTTGCCGCTGGGGAGAGAGATATACATACAGCACTAACTGTAAAGATGGATTTAACAAGAAATCATCTTGCATTAGTCTTTCATAGATATTTAAGTGGAGAGAGTGGATTAAATAAACTTAAAATAGTTATGAATGGACATGAGGTTGAACCAAAAGATCCTTTCCTTATCAAAAAAAGCAATCAATTAATGGCAGAGGAATCTATAATTATTAGAGGTCAACAGGTTAAGGTTACGCCTTATATCTTGCCTCATGTATCTAACTTAACAAGAGAAGAGTTAGACGCATTAGGGGGAAAAGAAGGTCTTAGAAAATCACAAGGATTTTATGTTTATAGAAATAAGCGACTTATTTGTTGGGAAACATGGTTTAGATTAATGAGACAAGGTGACCTTTCAAAGTTAGCCAGAGTGCAAGTTGATATTCCAAATTCATTAGATGACCTTTGGACTTTGGATATTAAAAAATCAACTGCTATTCCTCCTGACGAGGTTAAGAAAAATTTAGCTATTATCATCGATAAAATTTCGGCTGGAAGCAAAAGAACTTGGACATATAGGGGCAAAAAAGAAACCAAGGATGATGTTGTTCATTTATGGACTCCAATGAAAATTAGAGGTTCTAAGTATTATACAATTAACAGAGATCATCCGTTAGTTGAATCCATTATTGAGGAATTTCCTGAGTCAAGAAAAAAGTTAGATACGCTTCTTGAGCAGATTGGATTAATGCTACCATTAAATTCCTTATATGTTGATTTAACAAATGATGAAAAGTTAGTTAATGAATCAGAAATTACTGCTAACGAGGCTATAGAAAATGCAAAATTGCTGTTGGCAAATTATAGTTCTGTTGAAGAAAAGAAATTAATGTTAAGTGGTCTAAAAAATGTTGATATGTTTTTAGAACACTATGAAACCTTAGTTGATATGGTTGAAAGAGGCGAATTATAATGACTGAAAATATGAAATTATTCACTAATGCAGTAAGAAGCATTATTGACACGAAATTTGGAGATGAAATACCTTCATTGGACCAAATAAATGAAATTACAGAGTCATATGGAGCGGGAATGCGTGCATTATTCCCAATGACAGAAGATGAATATCTTGAGGCAAAAAAATATTTAGCTTCAACAATTCTTCATACAATTGGTTATGCTGTGTCTTTAAAGGGTCATGATGCAACACATAAGACTTGGTATTTTCTTCAAGAAAACGACGGGTTCTACTGGAATAGATATAAAAAATTTCTCAAGGATAAAAAGCATTGGTCGACTGATGTTGTAAATAGATTGCACACAACGACCAATGACGTAATGGACGATTTAGGAAATCCAAACGATAAGGATCGTCCATTCCAAAGAAGAGGTTTATTGTTAGGTGATGTTCAATCTGGAAAAACTGCCACATATACAGCTATATGTAATAAAGCGGCAGATGCCAATTATAAAGTAATTATTGTTCTTGCAGGAATGATGGAAAACCTTAGAGTTCAAACTCAAGAACGTTTGGATGCTGAATTTGTTGGTAAAGAGAGTAAATATACTCTCGACAGAAAGGCTGATAACGAAATAAGAAATCATCCTGTTGGCGTTGGTAAAATTCAGAGCGATAATGAGAGGCAAATTGCTTGCTTTACATCGGTTGCAACAGATTTCAACAAAACAACGTTGAAGCAACTTGGCTTGAGTTTATCAAATCTGAACGGTACAGCATTGTTTGTAGTTAAGAAAAATAAAAGTGTTCTTAATAATTTGTATAGATGGTTATTAGAAAACAATGCAAGTCATGAAGATGGATTAATTGATTTACCACTATTGTAAATAGACGATGAGGCAGATAATGCTTCTGTAAACACAAATTCCGAGGAAAAAGATCCAACAGCGATTAACGCTGCTATTAGAAATATTTTGAACTGTTTTAAGCAGGCGTCATATCTTGGTATTACTGCAACACCATTTGCAAATATTTTCATTGATCCTGAAGACGAAACGGATGAAGCAGCTAGAGACCTTTTTCCAAAGGATTTTCTTACAGTTTTGCCAACACCAGAAAATTACATTGGTGCGGACAGAATATTTGGAAACGGAAACGCTGACGAATGGGACAATGAATCTGATGGCAACAGAAATCTTGGCGAATTTAACGATGCATTAATTCCGATTGAAAATGAGGAACAAGATAGCTTTTTCTATTTTAAACACAAAAAAGAAATTGCATATGAGCTAACAGACATCCCAGCCTCAATGAAAGAAGCTATTCGATATTTTATATTGTCATCTGCTATTTCGGACTACAGAAGAGATTATACCGAACACAGATCAATGTTGGTAAATGTAAGTCGTTTTACACTCGTTCAAAATCAAACAGCCGATATTATTGAAAGTTTTCTAAATAGGATTAAGTTAGACTTAGAGAATTACGCTCAATTGCCGGCAATAGAAAGCATGAAAATAAATAGTATTTCAATGCTTTTCGATGTTTGGAATAAGTATAATTTAGATAAAGTCATTGACATTGATTGGGAAGAATTTCTTCAGAAGTATTTGTATAAGGCTACACGACGAATAGAGGTTAGATCTGTCAACCAAAGCAGCGGAGCTTCTGCATTAGATTATCATAACTATAAGGATATCGGCATGAGGGTTATTGCTGTTGGTGGTAATAGTCTTTCAAGAGGTCTTACTTTAGAAGGCTTAATGGTTAGTTATTTTTATCGAAACACCATGATGTACGATACTTTGCTACAGATGGGTAGATGGTTTGGTTATAGACCAGGTTATGAGGATTTGTTCAAGGTTTGGATGGCAGAAGATGCTATTGACTGGTATGGATATATTATTGATGCAGTTAATGAACTTAAACAAGAATTATACAAAATGAAGAGGCAAAACCTAACACCAAAAGAGTTTGGTTTAAAGGTTAGGCAAGCACCAGGCGCACTGTTAGTTACTGCAAGAAACAAAATGCGAACAGGAACAATGGTAAAGCGACCTATCACAGTATCTGGTAGAATGCTTGAAACACCAAGGTTAAAAGGTGATAAAGCAACTATTGATAACAATGAGGCGTTATGTAGGAACTTTATAAAGTCCATTTCAGCATCAGCAAATTGGAAATATGATTCTTACACTAAATCTTTTATTTGGAAAGATATTCCTAAAGAGGCGATAATCGAAATTGTTCGTGCATTTGAAACTCATCCTTGGAATTTGAACTTCCAACCTATTGCATTAGCTGATTATATTTTAGATTCAAATCTTGACAAATGGGATGTTGCTATTCCAAATGGTTCATCTGATAGCACAGTTGGCGTTGAAACTTTTGATGATACTATTCATGTTAATCCTGAAATGCGCCGAATGGAAAAAGATTTGAACTACAAAAATATGATTAGAATTAATGGCCATCACGTTAGAGTTGGTACGGGTGGCTGTTCAAAGATTGGATTACCAAAGGATACAATTCAATATATTCGCAAAAAAAATAATAAAAAATGCAATGATAAGACCTATTTGATTAAGGATCGAAATCCTCTCCTTTTATTACATATACTCGAGAATAGTACTAAAAAAGATGATGACGATATGCCAATTATAATGTTTGCGTTAGGATTAGGATTCCCTGATGATGGAATTGAAAGAACTGCTAATTATGTAGTGAATGTTAGGGAATTGGAAAATTGGGTTGATGATATTGCATTAGAGGATGATGACGATGATGAATTTAACAATTAGCCAATTAAATAAAATTTGGCAAGATGCGTCAACTACTGTTGGTGGTTTTTTGCTTGCTGATAGCGAACATCCTATTGAATTTCATTTAGGATACGATAATGGACAGCGTTGTTTTATTGTTATGAATTCTGGAAAAGTTGATGATATTGTTTCTTCTAAAGCGATAACTGCTAAGAATGTTATAACTGGCAACACAAAATCTTTATTATTTCTATTGCGTTATGAATCTTTAGAAGATATCTTTTCAAATTTATGTTGGGATTTAATTACATATACTAAACAGAGCGATAATCCTATTAAGGATTTGATTGATAGATTTAACAATTGGCAAAAGTTATTGCAAAAATTGCCAAATGGTTTAATGTCGGCAAATGCTCAAAAAGGACTTATTGGTGAATTATTGTATTTAGAGTATTTAATTGATCAAAACGGAGTAAAACATGCATTTGAATCATGGGTCGGACCAGATGGAAGTGATCAAGATTTTTTGTTAGATGATTCATGGACAGAAGTTAAAACAACCACTATTAGCTCTGATTCAATAAATATTTCTTCATTGGAACAATTGGATCGAGATGATTTTGGAAGGCTTGTAGTTTATTTTATGGACAAAGTGGATTCGCCAAATAAATCTACTATTACTCTTGGCGATATTTTTGAAAGAGTTTTTGCAAAGTTAACAGACTCACAATATATTGACTCGTTAATATGCAAAACTTCAAAAGTTGGTTTTGACATCAAAAATGTTGAAAAGTATAAAACGATTCATTTTAAATTAGTCGGAAGTAGTTGTTATGCCGTTAGGGATGAATTCCCTCGTTTAACCAAAAAAAATATTCCTAATGGAATTATTTCAGCTGGTTATTCGATTAGCTTATCAAGCATTAACAACTATAGAATTGAGGAGAAATAAATGGATGCATTAGAATTTCAAAAGGACTTTTTAGAAGAAGTCAAATCAACAGCTGTGGTAGCTGGCGAAGGGTCAACGGCTGCATTTGTAAGCATTATGACAGAATATCTAATAAACTCTGAAGTTATTCCTGATTTTACACCATCTTTTTTTATGGGAACAGGACGACATAATAAAAATCTTAGAGTCGATGGATATTGTCTTGATGAAATTGACTATACTATGAATTTGTTTATTGCCGATTATACTGGTAATGAAAACAGAGAAAGAATCATACAATCCTTTGTTAAAACAGAATTAGGCAAATTATCTGGATTTATTTGTGAAGTTTATGGATATCCAATGTTTAAGCGAAATATTGAAGAAAGCACACCTGCGGCTGATCTAATAGAACAGCTGGAATTTCACAAGCAAAATATAAGAAAATTTAGATTGTTTTATATCACAGATGGGTTCACTAGTGACAGAATAAAGGATATTGTAGCTGATGATATTGAGGGAATACCAACAGAATATCAAGTTTGGGATATTGAAAGATTATTTAGAGTTTGTTGTTCAGATTTAGGCAGACAAGCTGTAGAAATCGATTTCAAGGGATATACAGAGATGGGAATACCATGTCTTGAAGCAAGTGCTGCAAATAACGAGGATTACAAGAGTTATTTATGTATTATTCCGGGAGCTGTGTTAGCTGATGTTTATGACACTTATGGCAGTCAATTACTTGAAGGAAATGTTAGATCGTTTTTATCAACTAAAGTTGCTGTAAATAAAAAGATCAGAGGAACTATACTATCAGAGCCTGAAAAATTCTTTGCATTCAATAATGGTGTTTCTGCAACAGCTATGGACTTGGTAATTGAAACTACTCCAGAGGGCAGGTTCATAACTTATGCAAAGGACTTTCAAATTGTAAATGGTGGACAAACAACTGCTTCGCTATCTAATGCTCGTTTTAAAGATAAAGCTGATTTAAGCAATGTGTATGTTCAAATGAAGCTAACAGAAGTTGATTCAAACATTGAAAGAGCTAATGAATTAATTAGAAACATTTCAAGATCATCTAACAGCCAAAACAAGGTTAGCGAAGCCGATTTCTTCTCAACACATCCATTTCATGTCAGAATGGAACAAATTGCTAATCGTTTATATGCACCTGCAACTGGTGGTGCACAACATGAAACCAAATGGTTCTATGAAAGAGCAAGAGGTCAATATGTTCAATCTCAAATGCATATGACAAAAGCTGAAAAGAATAAATTTGTAGCTCAACACCCTAAAAAGCAAGTTATTACCAAAACGGATTTGGCAAAAATCAAAAACACTTGGGACGGAAATCCTCAAATGGTAAGTAAGGGCGCACAGACTAACTTTATTAAATTTGCGGATGTAATAAATGACGCATGGGATAAAAATGATGCTGAGTTTAACGAAAAATACTATAAAGACATTGTTGCATTAACACTATTGTTTAAACATACAGAATGGTTAGTTCCTCGTCAACCTTGGTACGAGCAGGGCTATCGTGCAAATATTGTTACATATTCTTTAGCATTATTTCATAGGCTAATCAAACAGCAATACAAGGATTCCGAGTTGGATTTATCTCTAATATGGAATAGACAACCAAAGCCGGATTCTGATTGGGATTTCATCGATGACCAGTTAGAATTAATTACAGAGTATGTTTATGATTGCATTACTGATGATGATAGGCTAACAGCTAATGTCACTCAATGGTGTAAAAGAGATGCTTGTTGGGAAAGCGTCAAGAAAAAATGCAATATTGAGCTGACCCCAACAATAGAAAATATGCTGATCGACAAAGAAGATACTATTCGTAGCAAGAAAGAGGCAAAACAAGATCAAGGTATTGTGTCTGATATGGAAGCTCAAGCTGCTGTTATTGAATATGGAAGCGAATTTTGGAAATCAGTATATGGATTTACAATTACAAATAAGTTGGGAGCTCCAAGTATAATAGTTGCATTGAAGCAAGCAATGATGATACCAAATCGTTTACCTAACCCAGTACAGTGTAAGCAATTGCTGAAACATATAGAAGAAGTCAAATTAAATGGCTTTAAATACTAAAAATTGAGTCCAGATTGTAAAAAAGTCTGGACTTATTTTTTTATTTATGTTATGCTGCAAAAGGAAAATAAATGTGCTATAATAAATAGCGTGGTGATAGAATGGCAAAGTATAATACAATTGACTTGTTCGCTGGAGCAGGAGGTTTAAGTCTTGGCTTTATGCAAACAAAAAAATTTGACATAAAGGTTGCTTTTGAAAACAACCCCAACATGCAGGAAACATATAAACAAAACCATAAGGGCACAGTGGTTTATGGAGATGTTTGTGCTGCTGATTACAGCAAAATCCAAGAGAAATTCGGAAAATTTGATGTTGTTATAGGTGGACCTCCATGCCAAGGTTTTTCAAATGCTAATAGGCAAAAGAATCATGCTATAAGCATGAATAATATGCTCGTAAAGGAATATATGCGTGCTGTTATTGAATTGCAGCCTATTGCATTCGTTATGGAAAATGTTAGTATGCTAAAATCTGATGTCCATAGATTTTATATGGACAAAGATGATGAAAAGAAAATAGAAAAATATAATATTCCTTTTGATGTTTCGGAAATTGAATTATTGGATAAAACTTACTATTTTGATGAAGCAATTGATATAGTTAAAAGTTTAGATGATATTATTCAGCACCTTTGGGATGAAAAAATATATTATTCAATCAATGTTATTTATAAGACGTCTAAAAACAATAAGAAACTACAAAAGTTACTTAAAGATAGGGAAAAGCAGCTTATTTCTTTACTTAATGGAATAGAAATAAATTCAAAAGATTATATTTCTGTTGTAAGCAACAACGCTTTTAACAGTATATTGGATTATTACAGTGGTTCAATAAAACTTTCTGAAATGATTAAGCATTTAGAAAAAGCTATAATGATTCAAAGAATGTTAAGTAAAGCAAAGGAAATTTTTGATAACAATATAGTTGTTGAGGAGTATAATTGCGATAATGGCATAGTTGCAAAGATTAAGTCTTTTGCAGTGTATGATTATGTTAAGGCAATTCTTGGTTCGGATGAAAACAACTATACAATAAATAGCGATGTTCTTTGTGCAACGGAATTTGGAGCACCACAAAAAAGAAAAAGATTTATCGTTATTGGTGTAAAAAAAGATGTTTCAGACCATTTTGAAATGCCGGCAGGAAAAATAAAGGAAGCACAATTTCGAACTGTACGTGATGCAATTGAAGATATTCAAGATGTTGATCCTGTTTTTTCTGTTGAAGAAGATAAAGGTGCAGAGCTTGAAACGAAGGACGACTTAAACCCATTAGCGAAAAAATTAAGAAACAGCGAAGTTTTATATAATCATATAATTACTAAAACAACGCCCATCGCCATGGAACGATTTAAAGCGTTGGAACAAGGACAGAATTTTCATACTTTAGACAAGAAACTTAAAACCACATATACTGATCCATCAAGAACACAGAACACAGTTTATTTACGATTGAATTATGATGAGCCATCAGGAACAGTGATAAATGTTAGAAAATCTATGTGGGTTCATCCTGTTTTAGATAGAGCTTTAAGTATTAGAGAAGCGGCGAGATTACAAACTTTCCCAGATTCTTTTAGATTTTGTGGATCAAAAGATAAACAATATCAACAGGTTGGAAATGCTGTTCCACCAATACTGGCAAATGCAATTGCAAAACATTTGTTAGATATTATTAAATAACTCGTTTGTACATACAAGATATAAATTGTTACGCAAGTGTTTTATATTGTTTGTTGACATATTTTACTGTAGGACTGGTACATTTTTTTGTAGCAGTCCTTTTTGCTATTTGTACTGTTTTTAGGACTATAAAATCAAATGCAAAACAAACACTTGCTAATTGCTTTTTATTATGTTTATATACACTTGAGGTGATATATATGAACGCAGTAATATATGCTCGTTATTCAAGTGATAACCAACGAGAAGAATCAATCGAAGCGGTCGTTCACGCAGAACTTGAGAGATATATTTTGCAAACAAGAAATGTTCTTATTCAAAATAAAGAATTTCTTGAAAAAACTGCCGAAGCACTTGCAGAAAAGAAAACCTTCCTCTATTCTGACATTCAGTCGATCAAGAACAGCGTAACAATCACAAAATGCGTGGCATAAAGCGGTTTGGCTATTATTGAAATAATGATAACTGCAAAAATGTATAAGATTTACAGTAAATGCGGGTGGGAGAATTTTATCTCATCCGCTTTTATATACTCTCGTTAAGGTGGTGACAATATGAGCAGCAGTAACGCAAAGAAAATATTTGATGAGTTTTTTCAAAATTTAAAGGAGTTCGGGGACAGGCTTTCCAAAGAGGATGTTGATGTTGCCGTCGAATCGCTTCAAATTGCATTCGAAGATTTGAAGCTTGCAAGATTCACCGTTAGAGCATAAAAATCAGGAAGAGATGTTATGAAAAAATAATAGCAATCGAGGAATATATAGAGTCTTTTATGACAAATAAAGTATGGTTTGTATTTAATGATTCTTTGACCATTTATTGACCACTTACAAACGGAAAGCGGGATAAAAACACAGCGCTAAATTAAAAAGCAGTCATTTCAATGTATAAAAGAAATGGCTGTTTTTCGTTAGTTTATGTGTATTTTATATTTTTTCATCTGTTTCGTAATGCGCAGGCCGTCGGTTCGAGTCCGACTATCAGCTCCAAAAAAAGACAGAGAAGATTTTTCTTCTCTGTCTTTTTTATTAGATTAAATTTAATAATAGCTTATTCCATTCATTTGGCTGTTCAAAATTTACCATATGAGCAGCATTTTTTATTTTTATAAATTCTTTATGCGGTGCTTTTAAATTATCAAACCAATTTTGTGTGGCTTGCACCGGACAAATCATATCGTCCTCGCCGGAAATTAAAAGAACCGGTACAGTTAGTTCGGTAATGCGGGAAATACTGTCTTTTTCGTTCATTTCTATATTTAGAGTTTTAGACGATTTTAACATGCCTTTTATTACTTTAATAATATTGAATTTATAGCATTTGATATAGCAATTCAAATATTTGTTAGTGTTAAATTCATTTTTATCGCTGATATATCCGCCGTATTTATGAATCATTTTGCCTATGTACTGCTTTGCTTTTTTATCATCGTGACTATATGTATATTTTATTGGTTCGCCAAAATGGACTAACTTTTTAATAACTTCGGTGTCATTTCTCAACTCGGCTTGCTCTTTGACGAAATTATATTTATAAATTTCATCTGCAAATGAAGAAATACCCTGACCCGTTCCTATATAATATTTTATATATTCGGGGTGCATAAACGAAAAACGCAAACCAAGATAGGCTCCCCAAGAATGTCCGGCAATATAGATTTTATCTTGATTATATCTGTTTCTTAGAAATTCAACAACACTTTTCAAGTCATTCAATATAATATCTATTGTTAAATCTTCTTTTGTGTAGCTTAAACCACTGCCTCTTTGGTCCCAACACACAACGGTATAATATTCAGCAAGTTCACTATTGTATTTCTTTACTAACGGTCTGTCCGGAGAACCTGCTCCGCCATGAACAATAAGTAAAACAGGATTGCTGTCATCTGAGCTTATCGTCATAATGTTTTGACGAAAATTATTTATATTTATATACTCGGTTGTTGTATTAATGTTCATTTGATCACCAATCTAATGTCTTTAATTTGCTCTATCTATTATAACATATAATTTTTTAATATTGAAGATAATTTTTTAATATTAAGGAATTAATCTTCGGTTTTTAAAATCACTTTGATAATTAGGATAACTTATGATATTATAAGTATATAATTATCAATTTGTTTTGAGGAGTAAGATGAAAGAGTATATATGTAAAATCGCTTCTATTGATGAAGTGATAACAAAATGGAATTATGAAATAAGAAAACAAAAGCGGAAACAAAAAAAATCGGCTTTAGAGTTGGTGAAAAATAATGCAGTTGAAAATATAAAAAACGGTCAGGCTGTTATATATTACGGTAAATTAAATGACAAAATCATTTGTCAAGCGACTGCAATGTTTGATGAAGATATTATTCAAAACAGTGACGGTCTTGTTGGAACTCAAACTGTATATCTGTGTAATTTCAGTACAGATAAAAAACATCAAGGCAAAGGATATTTTTCAAAGCTTTTCAAATTTGTAATTGAGGACTTAAAAAACAAAGGTTACACAAAGTGCACTTTAGGCGTTGAACCAAAAGAAATAAAGAACTTGCAAATTTATCGGTATTTTGGGTTTAATACACTGATAAAATCAGGGCAATTAACCTATCCAGACGGAACAATTATTGATGTTGATTATTATGAAATGGAATTAGATTAGAACAAAAAATCTCACTCTTTTTTACAAAGTGAGATTTTGTTCGTTTATTTGATTTTTCGCCCAAGACCATCTATTGACCATTTATGAATTTGCCACATTTCCGCCGAGTAAATTTCCCATTGTGTTTGCAACATTTTCTTGCATGGAATCCGTTACATGCACATAGGTGTTCATTGTAAAACCTGCGTCTGTCTGACCTAACATGTGCGATACGGTTTTAATGTCCATTCCTTGTTCAAGCGATAAGGTGGCAATGAAATTGTTGAAAAACAGTTTATTTAGACTTGTGTATGATTAATAATATATTGTCTTGAAAATAGTTCGATTTAGGAGTATAATTATAATGCGTAATGCACATTTGTTTGGAGGGGTATTGTGGTAAGTTTTAGGGAAACTTTGCGTGAATATATAAAGAAAAACGGATATTCAATTAATGAATTTGCAAATAAATGCAATATAGACAGAGCATGGTTGAGTAACGTTCTTTCAGGCAGAAAGGAACTTAGCGAGGCGAAGTTTAAAAATATTATTGAATCTAATATTTTGAGCGAAGTTCAAAATGAGAATTTGACTTCGCTTTACAGGCTCAAGGATTATACGCCTGAGCAAATTGAGAGAATTGAATATATGCTTGAGCGCCTTTCAAGAAAGGTCAGAAGAACTGAATGTTTTATTCCGATTGATTTTGATGATGACAGACAAATATATATCGGAAAAGAAAATTTGCTCTCGGCTCTTTTTAAAATTCTTGCAAAAAGAGAGGAAATATCGTTTATTTATACCAATATTACGGCGGAAAGTGAACAAGCAGTTGACGTTCTTTATCATTTTATGAAAGAGGACAAGTATAAAAATATAGATTATAAGCATATTTTTATGACCGACGGCGGTACATCAAATCATAATCTTAATACATATTTTACCGTTTGCGATTTTGCCGAGCTTGGGTACACAGGTTTTTCGATTATTAAAAATGTTGAAATTAAATCGATAGAAGATAATGATTTTCTTCCTTATTTCATTTTGACCGACAAAGCAATGATGATGTTTGACCCCGAATTTAATAACGGAGTGTTCATTGATGACGAAAATATTATTAAGGTTTATACAGGAAAGTTTATGAGCCTTTATGAAAAGGGCGAAAAAGTAATTGTTTCTTTTTCAAATGCCGTTGAGCTTATGAGAACGCTTACGACTATGCACGACAGTACCTCTGAGCTTTCGTTTACACCCGATTTTTGTGTTACCCCGTGCCTTGATTATGATGTTCTTTCCGATAATGCTTCTGAAAATTTGCCTAATAGGGAACTTTTAATTCAGGCTGTTTTAAACCACTATAATCTTGATTATTCCAAGTTTTCAAATTTCTTGACTGTTGAGTCACTTAACAGATTTGTTAAGGACGGAATTATTTATGAAATTCCGAGAACATATCTTAAGCCGATTGATATCAATAGCAGAGTTAAGCTTCTTAAATGCATTAAAGATAATATCGAAAAGCACGGCAAATATGACACGTATATTTTAAATCCTACTAAATTTGATTATAATTCCTATGACGTGCAGGTTGAAAAAATCGGTGTTGTTACTGTCTGCGGCATCAGGCAGGGTAATAAGGAAAACGAGGAAAGCTTTATGGGCGAATGGCTTTGTTCAATCAATGATGAAAACATATTTAAGGATTTTATTAATTTGAAACGTTTTCTTGTTGAAGGCTTGTATGTTTACTCCGATGAATTTTCAAGCAGTTATGTTTCAAATCTTATTTTGGAGCTTACTGCCGAGCTTGGTGGGGAGAAAAGCTGATGACGCTTCATACCATTGCTCCGGTTTTCGACGAAAATTCAAAAATTCTTGTTTTAGGCTCTTTTCCGAGTGTTAAGTCAAGAGAGGAGGGCTTTTTCTACGGCCACCCTCAAAACAGATTTTGGAAAGTGATAGCAAATGCCTTTGATACTCCCACTCCGCAAAATATAGAAGAAAAGAAAGCGCTTCTTCTTTCAAACGGCATTGCCCTATGGGACGTTATTCATTCGTGCGATATCGTCGGCTCATCCGATTCGTCAATAAAAAATGTTGTGCCTAACGACATTTCAAAAATTCTCAAAACGGCAAGTATTGAAAAAATTATCACTAACGGCAAAAAGGCGGATTCGCTTTATAAAAAATATATTGAGCCTAAATTTAATATTAAAGCCACCTGCCTGCCGTCAACAAGCCCTGCCAATGCGCAATGGTCACTTGATAGGCTTTGTGATGTGTGGAAAAACGAATTAAGATAAAAAATGGCTGTTCATTTGAACAGCCATTTTTTGTTATTTTGTACCGATTAAAAATTAACTTGACAGAATTATTAATATACAACTTAATAAAAGCGAAATCCTTATAATTAATATTTTGTATAGCTATGACAAACGATAAACACCGTTAAGAAATATTTTGTCCTTAAACTTGCCGTTGGTTTTGTTTTTCTTAGAACGCATTTCTTCAAATTCTTTGCCGTTAATGTTCCTATAATCTAAAATAGCGCTTATTACCTCAACAAGGTCGCATAATTCCAAGATATCATCGGATTCATTAAATTCAGTTAATTCTTCCGAAAGCTTTTTCTTTAATTCATTATAGTAATCAAAGGAATCAAGAATTACAAAATCCGGTTTATCTCCTTTTTGCTCTATTATGTTAGGTATATTATCTCTTACAAGCTTATTCATTTTTTCGTACATAAAATGACATCCTCCATCACTCGCCTTACTGTAAAAAATTATTTAATCAGCGCTGCGAGGCCTACGCCGAGGCCGCTGACAGCCATAAGAGCCGCAAGAATTACTGCGGTTACCTTAACCCATTTTTGTTGCATTGTTTATATCTCCTTATTTCATAAGCTCGTTTGCATCATTAAGAAGCCTTTGAGCAATTTCTTTTGCATTTTCCTCACTTTGGCCGATAGCGGTAATGTATGCCTTAATTTTAGGCTCTGTGCCTGACGGACGAACGATTACCTTGTTACCGTTTGTAAGCGTGTATGCAAGAACGTTTGATTTAGGAAGAGTGATTTCACTTTCCTCTCCTGTTTTGACAATTGTTGATTTCGAGGTTTTGTAATCGTCAATTTTAGTGACCTCATATCCTGCAAATGATGAAGGCTTGTTATCTCTTAAGCCGTCCATAATAGCCGCCATTTTTTCCATTCCTGCCGCACCCTCAAAGGTGTAGCTTTGAACGGTATTGCAATAGTAGCCAAACTCGTCATAAAGACCGTTCATAACGTCAATAAGAGTTTTGCCCTGAGATTTATAGTATGCTGCCATTTCGCAGATGAGCATAGAAGCAACTACAGCGTCCTTATCCCTTGCGTGAGTGCCTGCAAGATAGCCGTAGGACTCCTCAAAGCCCATTACAAAATCGCTTGCCTTGCCCTGTTTTTCAAGCTCGGTAATAAGCTCACCGATATATTTAAAGCCTGTGAGAAGATTTTTAAATGTGCAGTTATATTTTTTTGCAATAACTTCTGCAAGGTCAGTTGATACAAAGGACTTAACTGCAATTGAACTTTCGGAAAGAGTACCTTGTGCCTTTTTCTGCGATAAAAGGTAATTGAGAAGCATTGCGCCGACTTCGTTACCTGTCATAAGCTGAAAATCGCCCTTGCCGTTGTTGACTGCAATGCCTACTCTGTCGCAATCGGGGTCTGTTGCAAGGAGTAAATCAGGCTTAACGCTTTCTGCAAGCTTGAGCGCACATTCAAACGCTTGCTTAATTTCCGGATTAGGGAATGGGCAGGTCGGGAAGTTGCCGTCGGGATTTTCCTGCTCAGAAACAACAGTAACCTTTTTAACTCCTATTCTGTCAAGAATTTTTCTTACCGGCTTGTTGCCCGTGCCGTTTAACGGTGTGTAAATAACATTGAGGTCGGCTTTTTCGCAAATTCCGAAATTAACGCATTGCTTGATTACCTCGTCAAGGAATAAATCAATAACATCCTGACCCATATATTCAATAAGACCTTTTTGCTTAGCCTCATCAAAGTCCATAGTTTTAATGCCCGTGAAGTAGTCAACCTTTTGGATAAAATCATAGGTTTCGCTTGCTTCCTCGTCGGTCATTTGATATCCGTTTTCATTGTAGCATTTGTAGCCGTTATATTTTGCCGGGTTGTGAGAAGCAGTGAGAATAATACCGCTTGAGGTTTTAAAATGCCTAATTGCAAATGAAAGGCAAGGCGTAGGTTCAAGCTCTTCGTAAAGATAAACCTTAATGCCATTTGCGGCAAGAGTTTTTGCCGCTTCAATCGAAAAATAATCCGATTTGATACGTGAATCGTAGCCGATAGCGATTGACGGATTTTCAAAATGCTTGTTAAGAAAATCAGCAAGTCCCTGCGTCGCTCTGCCGACGGTGTAATAATTCATTCTGTTAGTGCCTGCGCCGATAACGCCTCGTAGTCCTGCAGTTCCAAATTCAAGACTGCGATAAAATCTGTCTAAAATTTCTTCGTCCTTGCCCTTAATTGAAAGCAATTCTTTTTTTAAATCAGGGTCAGCAGTTGCCTTTTCAAGCCAAAGGTCATAAATCCTATTTATATTTTTGTTTTCCATTAAAAACACGCCCTTATATAATTTATATTTATATTTTAACCTTTATAAAATATATTGTCAATAATCTTATTAAATGTTATAATTACAAATGGTGATGAAAAATGTATTCAAAAGTCAAAAGCTTAGGCATATCGGGTATCGAAGCGTTCAATGTTACTGTTGAATGTGATATCAGCGGTGGGCTTCCACGCTTTGACGTTGTCGGCTTGCCCGATACCGCC
>FR889159.1:0-37863 GCA_000436835.1 Eubacterium sp. CAG:251 | reverse complement strand
GCCCGATACCGCCGTTAAGGAAAGCAGGGAAAGAGTAAGGTCGTCAATTAAAAATTGCAAACTTAATTTTCCCGTTTCAAGAATAACCGTTAATATTGCGCCTGCCGATATTAAAAAAGAGGGTGCGATTTTCGATTTGCCCGTGTTTATCGCTATACTGAAATCAAGCGAGCAAATTAAAGAAAATATTGACGATTATGCATTTTTGGGTGAACTTTCTCTTGACGGTGAAATTCGCAAAGCAAGCGGTATTTTGCCTATGATTATGGCTGCAAAGGAATATAATATTAAAAAAGTTTTTGTGCCTTTTCAAAATGCGTGTGAGGGAAGCGTTGTTGACGGGGTAGACGTTTTGCCTGCTAAAAATGTTATGGACGTTCTCGCTCATATTAAAGGTGAAAAGGTTATTGAAAGCGTTAAATATGATTTTGACGCCGAAGAAGAAACTAAATACAATGTTGATTTCAGCGACGTTAAGGGTCAGGACCAAGCCAAAAGAGCGCTTGAGATTGCAGCGGCAGGCGGTCATAATTGCCTGCTTATCGGCCCTCCCGGTTCAGGCAAATCTATGCTTGCAAAAAGACTTCCCACCATTTTGCCGGATATGACTTTTGAGGAAAGGCTTGAAACGTCAAAGGTTTATTCAATTGCGGGCAAAATTCCGTCGGGCAAGTCGCTTGTAACAAAAAGACCTTTTCGTTCTCCGCATCATACCGTGTCTGCCCAAGCGCTTACGGGCGGCGGTGCAAACCCAAAACCGGGGGAAATAAGCCTTGCTCATAACGGCGTTATGTTTATGGACGAATTTCCGGAGTTTGACAGAAGGGCGAAAGAGTCGCTTCGTCAACCTCTTGAGGACGGAGTGGTTACTGTTGCAAGGGCAGCAGGCACTTTTACTTATCCGTCAAGTATAATGCTTGTTGCAGCAATGAATCCGTGTCCGTGCGGCTATTTCGGCCACCCCACAAGGCAGTGTACTTGCTCTCCTGCCGCTAAAAAGAGATATCAGGACAAGGTTTCCGGTCCGCTTCTTGACAGGATTGATATTCATGTTGAAGTTGCGCCGGTTGAATATAATGAACTTTCGGATAACAACGAGGGCGAAAAGAGCAGTGATATCAAAAAGCGTGTTGATAAAGCGAGGGCTGTTCAGCAAAAGCGATTTGCGGGAACGGGAATTACCTGCAATGCAAAAATGACTCCTAAAATGACTAAGGAATGTTGCGTGTTAAGTGAGGAGGCTGACGAACTTTTGCATGAAAGCTTTGATAATTTTTCAATGAGCGCACGTGCTTACGATAAGGTTTTGCGCCTTGCAAGGACTATTGCCGATTTGGCAGACAGCGAGGAAATCAAGCTTGAGCATATCGCCGAGGCACTTCAGTTTCGTGCTCTTGATAGAAAATATTGGGAAGTATGACAAATGAAAAAATCTGTTAAAATAATCATTCTGATTTTGGCAATTGTTTTGATAGGTGCAATTGTGTTTGACGTGACGCTTGTTAACAATGCGAAAACGGGAAATGAAAAAACCGCTTCAACTGCTCAAACTGTCAGCGAGAGTACAACAAAAGCGGAAAAAACATATTCCGACCCTGTCGAGGCGCAGGCGAGGGAAATGATTAAAAATATGACTCTTTATGAAAAGGTAGGTCAAATGCTTCTCTACTATATTCCTAAAGAGGAGGACCCCACAAGAATGATGGCAAGGTGGCAGTTCGGAGGATATATTCTTTTCTCCCGCAATTTTGAAAATTCCACTCCTGCCAAAACAAGAAGTGATATAAACGATTATCAGTCTGCGGCTAAAATTCCGGCATTTATGGCAGTTGACGAGGAGGGCGGCGGAGTTAATCGTGTTTCGCAGTATAGCCAATATCGAAGTGAGCCGTTTCATTCGGGAATTACAAATTATCAAAAAGGCGGCTGGCAGGCGGTTGTTGATGACGCTGAGGATAAAAGCGAGTTTATGCTTGACCTTGGTATCAACACTGTTTTAGCCCCTGTTGCCGATGTGCCTTATTCAAGGAGCGACTATATTTATTCCCGTGCTTTTTCAACTGATGCTGACAGCGTGAGCGAATATGTATCAAAAACAGTCAGCACTATGAATGAAAATAATTTTTTAAGCTGTGTTAAGCATTTTCCGGGCTATGGTAATAATACAAATACTCATACGGGTATGAGTGTTGATAATAGAAGCTGGGAAAGCTTTGAAGAAAGGGACTTAAAGCCTTTTAAGGCGGGTATTGATGCAGGTGTGCCGTTTTTAATGGTGAGCCATAACGTGATTGACGATTATGACAAGGGTGTTCCTGCCTCTCTTTCCAAAAAGCTACATAATTATATTCGTAAGGATATGGGCTATGACGGCATAATTCTTTGCGACGGTCTTGGTATGAGCGGCGTTCGTGATTATGTCGGCGGCGATAAAGGTGAGGTCGCTGTAAGGGCGGTTATGGCAGGTAACGATATGCTCTGCGCAACCGATGTAGGCGTTCAGCTTCGTGCAATTGTTAAAGCTGTCAAAGACGGCAGAATTAAGCTTTCTCAAATTGAAGATTCAGTCACAAGAATACTTATGACTAAGATAAATTACGGCTTAATTGAAAAGGAGTAATAAATTATGGATATTCAAAAAACTATGCAAAATCTTGAGAAAAACGGAATAAAGCCTTATTTCGTCGAAAATAAAGATGAGGTTGTCCCTCTTGTAAAAACGTTAATTAATAACGGCGAAAGTGTTTCGTGCGGCGGCTCTGTCACTCTTGATGAAACGGGAGTTAAGGCACTTATGCAAAACGGCGATTATGATTTTATCGACCGCACGGGCTTGCAGGGTGAAAAGCTTAGGCAGTCATATATTAAGACATTCGGCTGCGACACATTTTTTACTTCATCTAATGCAGTTACGGAAAACGGCGAGCTTTATAATGTTGACGGTAATTCAAACCGTGTTGCCTGCATTGTTTACGGTCCACGTCAGGTTATTATGATTGTCGGTGTAAATAAAATTGTTAAGGATATTGACGAGGCGATTTATAGGGTTAAAACCGTTTGCGCTCCTATGAACACTCAGCGCCTTGACGTCAAAACCCCTTGTAATAAAACAGGTAAATGTATCTCTCTTTCTAAGGAAAATCCGTACCTTTGCGACGGCTGCGGCGGCGATAACAGGATTTGCTGTAATTATGTCGTTTCCGCAAAGCAGCGCCATAAAAACAGAATTAAGCTCATTATCGTTAATGAAAATTTAGGATATTGATATTAAATAAGGATATCATGCGGTTTGCCCCAAATGATATCCTTATTTTTAAATTATTCACTTTTTGCGTATACAAAACAGATAGTGCAAAAAAACAAGAAATCAGTCTTGAAGATGTAAACCTAATCGGTTATGATAATGTTAAGCAGAATTAAGCCGAGTAAAATTATTTGCTATGGCAAGCCCTTTGATGAAATGAAGGGTGATATAATCGAAGTTGATTATGCTAAAACGAATAATTTGCAAAAATCAAACAGCAGTTTGTATATCAAAACCTTTTATGGTTATGTTGATAATACATATAGAAAAGGCGGAGGCTCTGCGAGCGGACAAAGTTCGGGAAATCCTGAGCATATTCGTTTGCCAACGAAAGCAAAGCCGAATTCGGTAATGACACTTTATCGAAATGGAAAAAAGATAAGGGATCGTTATTATGATAAAAAAGGTCGTGCAAAAAAAGATATAGACTATACTGATCATGGAAATCCAAAAGATCATCCTAAAGTGCCACATGAGCATTTTTGGGATTGGAGCGATCCTGATAACCCAATAAGGAGTAAAACAGATGACTAACTATAATGAATTAAAGAAGTTAATTGAAATTGGGTATGATATCGAGTTTTCTTATAAAGGAAAATCATATTCAATTACTAAAACCAATAAAAATTTAATATCATTTTGCGAATATTATAAGGAGCCAAAATATTTCAATACTGTTGATGAATTTATGAGTAATGCAAAAATTGATGATATGTTATTGTCAAACATTTGGGAAAGCATAACTGATTTGATGTACTAAAATGGGGAGGACAATAGTTATAAGCAAAATGAATAATGAATATGTGAATAATGATTATGACGGAGATTACAAAAGCAAGGAAGAATTTTACGATTCCGTAGAGCGTCATTCAGAAATTGTTTTTGAATGGAAAGACAAATCGTACGAAATATGTTCTATGGACGGAAAACGCTGGTGGTTTTTCAATGTGACAGATGACACGGAAGTTATAGTAAATACAATAGAAGAACTTATGAACTGTGAAATTGACGGCGAAAGGCTTGTTGATATCTGCACAAAATTCACGGTTATTGAAAGAACATTTTAAAATTATATATTTATTTTTATTAAGCACGTTGAGTTTTTCTCAATGTGCTTGATTTTTTTTGAAAAATTCTATTGACAAGCGGTGAAAACTGTGATATAGTTCAACTGTGATATCTTGGATATCACAGTTGTATGATGCAGCTATTTTGAAAAAAAGGAGGGGCAAACGTGCTTTTTATAGATTATCATTCCCGTGTGCCGATATATGAGCAGATAAAAGAGCAGGTAATAATGCTGATTAATACAGGTGTTTATAAGCCGGGCGATAAGTTGCCGTCGATAAGGAATTTATCAAATGAACTTAATATTAATGTTAATACGATTAAGCGTGCGTTCGGTGAACTTGAGCATGACGGAATTACATATTCGGCTCAGGGCAGGGGAATGTTTGTAAGTGAAAACCCGATAGGAAATGCAAAAATCAAAGCTTCCGCACTTGAGGATGCAAAGCTTGTTTTGTCCTCCTGCAAAGCTAAAGGCGTCAGCAAGAATGAGGTTGTCTCTCTAATCGATGAAATATACTCGGAGGATAACGGCAATGATTGAAATTAAAAATGTGACTAAAAAATACGGCAATTATGTTGCCGTTGAGGATATAAGCTTTAAAGTTGAGGAATCGTCGATTTACGGTCTTGTCGGCTATAACGGCGCAGGCAAAACCACACTTTTAAAAACGGCGGCGGGAATACTTAAGCCGGAAAGCGGCGAGGTGCTTTTTGACTCGCAAAATGTTTATGATAACGGCAAAGTGCGCTCTTCTCTTCTTTATGTGCCCGATGAAGTTTACTTTGTAAAGGGTGCAAGCCTTCAAAAAATGGGAAAAATTTATAAAGGCTATTTTCCTAATTTTAATTCAAAAGTGTTTAAAAATATGACAGAGGCTATGGGTCTTGACCCTAAAAAGAATATAGGCTCTTTTTCTAAGGGTATGCAAAGGCAGGCTGAAGTAGTTTTGGCTATGTCTACAATGCCTAAATATATGCTTCTTGACGAGGTTTTTGACGGAATTGACCCGCTTAAAAGAAATCTTTGCAAGAAAATTTTTATTGAATATATGGCTGAAACAGGCTGTTCAATGATTATGAGCAGTCATAATTTGCAGGAAATTGCCGATTTGTGCGACCATGTTGCACTCATCAATGGCAAAAAACTTGCAATGAATGTTTCTGTTGATGACGCAAGCTCGGCTTATGTTAAATATCGCCTTATTTTTGATAGGGATATTGATAAATCAATTTTTGACGGGATTGAAAATAAGGGTATTACTATTGATAATAAACTTGCAACAATTATTGTGCCGTCAAGCTTTGACAACGGAGCGCTTGCTTGCCTTTGTCCTGTTCATATGGACAGCGTTACTCTTTCTCTTGAAGAGGTATTTTTGAATGAAATGGAGGACAAGAATTATGACATCTCCAAAATCTTCTGTTGATAAGCATTCGGCAAGATATGATTTTAAGCGTTCGTTTATTAGATTGATTGCTCCGGGCATTGTTTCACTTTTATTCTCGATTATATATTTTATTGCTATTCCCGTAGCAACGATTTCATCTGCCGGCACTTATTCGCTTAGCTTAAGAGCGGAAAATATAGCTTCAATAAGAAAGCAGCTTGCTTGCGCTCTTTTCGGCAACACAACAAGCAATTTTGTATTTTATGGAGTTTATGCGGTAATAATCGGTGTGCTTTTTGCATTTTGCATATTCTTTCCGATTATGAGGAAAAGCAATGTTAATTTCTTTTTCTCGTGCGGAATTGACAGAAAGACATATTTTAAAAACAGAGCGCTCTCGTCGATTATTATAATGATTTTAACGTCGGCTGTGCCGCTAATGATTGATATTATAATTAATATAAGATATTTAGGCCATGCAGATTTTATTATTCATCAAGGATTTTTCCTGTTTTTAGAGCATTTTACGTATATGCTTGCAGGATTTTCGCTTATGAGTATTGCGATGATGGCTTGTTATACTGTGACCGAAAGCCTTTTCTTCGGCGCCGGTCTTATTTGGTCACCAATGCTTTACATTGTTTCGATAGAATGGCTTTTCCAAAATTTCCTTAGGGGATATTCACAAACCGCCACGGTTGACTATATGCCGCTTGGAAGTTCGTCTTTGACGGTGACGGTAGATACGCTTTGGTCTAAGCTTTCGGTGATTAATCCGCTTATTTTCGGTACGGCGCTCGGTTCAAATAATGTTCGCAATAATATGTATTTCAATTGTTTGAGAAGCACTGCAAGCAATGGCGGAGTAGTTAACGATTTTTATTATGATAATGCAAGCGGAAATGTCGGATTTGAAAAAGCGGGAATGAATTATATTTTACCTATTCTTATCTGGCTTGTATTATCGGTATTGTTTATATTTATTTCTAATAAGCTTCTTAATAAACGTAAGCTTGAAAATACAGCACTTCATTCTTCAAACCTTTTTGTAACGGTTTTTGTAAGCCTTGAATTTTCGGTGCTTGTTGCAACGTTCTTTATGCCGTTATTGTCTGATTTTGATGTTATTCAGTCAAGCGTGCTTGATATTTTTGCCGGCTTAATTTGCGGCATTATTGCTTATTTCGTATTTATGTCAATTTCACGCAGAAAAATCAAGCATGGAATTAAGCTTGTAATTCCGGTAGGCGTGTCATCAATTGCCGTTTTGGTTATAAGTGTTATTTGTATTTCAGGCGGCTTCGGCTATTCAACATATTGCCCTGATATTAAGGATATTGACTATGCAACAATAAACAGTGAATATATAGACGCTTCGGGTGTTATGTCAACCAATCATTTTAATGACGGTTCGCTTTCGGCAGGTACTGACCAACTTTATTACGGCACGTATGAGCCTTCGGGCGCATATCTCGGTAAATTCAATACAAAAGACTCAATAGATAAAATTGAGAAAATACAGAATTATTCTTTTAAAAACAGAATTGCTAAAAGAAATGAGCCGTATGTTACCGTTAAAATAAAGTATTTACTCAAAAACGGAAAGACTGTAAATCGTGAATACACTTGCACAAACAGTGACGTTTCACTTGATATTATCAAATTAACTCAAAGCAGCGAATATCAAAAAGAACTTGAATTCTTAATGTCATCAAAGAAAGCCGATGAAAAATCAAGCGGCACCTTTAATTCTGAAGATGAATCCCAATCTTACTTCGCTTATTTTGCAAATGAGAATAATGTGAAAAATGCACTTAATTTCGGTGTTGCATATATAGTTTCGAATGATGCCGTCACCAAAACTAAGATTGAAAATACGCCGGCACTTCGTGATGCAATACTGAAAGATATTGAAAAAGTAGGTTACAAAAAGCTTTTAACAAGTGGCAAGGCTCCTTTGGGCGCAATCAATTTTTCGTATGATGACAGCGTTCAAAATTATGATAATATAGATTATATGAATGACGCCACATATTATATTTGGGATGATATGGTTAACACCATTAATTATCTTAAATCTATTAATAAGTTTACGGCGTTTACCGATTTGTCAAAGTCCGGTGAGATAGAGTATGTAACCGTTACCGCTCTTGAAACAAGGCTTTCAAGCGAGTTGTCGCTTACTGCGCTTTCCACCTTTGAAAGTGATACGGCAACACCTGAAAGCTATTATGAATATCAAGGCAGCGAGCTTAAAGAGGCAGATGTGCTTAAAACTTATAACGGTAAGAAAATTACCGACAGTCAAAAAGCACAGGAAATATTTAACCAATCGTCAATTTACTCGCTTTGCAAAAAGGACGGCTATGTTGTCCTTGTGAAATTTAAAAACAATACTTATGTAACTAAGTATCTTTCAAAAGAAAAAGCACAATCGCTTTTGAAATAATTTAATAGGTTTTACCTGTCTGTTTAATTATGTTTTACCCAATTTAAACCCAAAACCCTTGAGCAATAATATGCTTATCTTAAACTCCTTTATAATTCAAACAGACGGTGAACATAAAAAAAGGACTGCCGAGTAGCTACGGCAGTCCTTTTAGATTGTCGACAAAGCGGCTAAACCGTTTCGTGTATAAAACGAAATTTATCTCGCTTTCTCGAAGTCTAAGCAATATTAAAAATTAAAATTATCGTATCCCCATTTGTCTATCTCGTTATATTTAACATAGGTTCTCTCACTTTTAACCGACAAATATTTTTCGCTGAGTGAACAGATACGCTTTGTCAAATCCTCATAAGCTGACTTTTCTGCCGAGCCGAAAATTGCAATTTCAAACATAGCGCATGGCTCGTCACTGCCCTTGAAATACATATCCGCCTTATCCTCAAGCTTAACCATGAGCCAAGCCTCGCTTTTGCCGGGGATAGCCGTTATGGCATTTCCGAGTTCACTCTTGAGCGCATTTTTGTCTTTAATTTCACTGTTGGTCATTACATTGATAAAAGGCATATCTTTTCTCCTTTAACCTTTTTACTTTGAAATAGTTATTCCTTTTGCTTCTCTTTGCTGTGCAAGTTCGCTTTCGATTTTGTCTTTAAAATCGCCTGTAAGGTTGTAGAAAAACATAGGAATGATGCAAACGAGAAGAGAAATAGCAGGAATAAGCGATACTATGCTGAACATTCCCTGCCTTACCGAATGTGCCATTTCAAGCGGATTGGCAGTTACGTTTGAATTGATAGCTGAAATATCGAAGTCTACTATTATATACATTAATATAATAAATGACGTACTTATTGCATTGCCGAATTTGTTTACAAAGCTGGAAACTGCCGAACCCATTCCCGTAAGCCTTCTGCCTGTTTTCCATTCCATATAATCAAGGCAGTCACCAATCATAGCGGAAACACAAACGTTGATTGCACCGCAGGGAATAGTAGAAAGAATTAGGCAAGGCACGCAAGCCCAGAAATGATTATATCCTATAAACCACATTGCAAAGCTACCTGCCGCACCGATAAGTGATGAGCCGATAATTATTTGCTTATAATCAAATTTTTTGAGAAGCGGAGTGACGGCGAGCATTGTGCCCATCATTCCTACTGCCGAGGCAACGCTGAATACGGTTGAAACCGTAGAAATATTTGATTGAAGCGCACTTTCAACCTCAGCCGTGCTTAAACCTGTTAAGTCTTTTCCGATATAAAATGAATATCTTGCAACGTGAACTGCGCCTGCCTGATACATATATCTTGCCGCTGCTAAGATGCCCATAAGTGCGGTAAGCATTAACGGCTTGCAGGTGAGTATAAGCTTGAGCGCCGACGGCTCGTTTTTATCCCTTTTAGGCGGGTTTGGAATAACAACTCTTTCCTTAGTTTTGAAATATACACTGACGAAAAGAAGATTGCCTATAATTGAACTTACAAGCGCCATAACTGTATATTTTGTTTTTTCAAGCTCCGTTCCCGATAAATTGAAGTTGGGAAGAACGAAGCCCAAAATCATAAATATAGCCATAGGAACTGCCGAGCCGACTCCGTTAGCCGTTCTTGCTTTGGAAATTATAGAGCCACGCTCGTCTGCATTAGGCGTTAATGCGTTCGGCAGACTCCAAAACGGAACATCGGATGCCGTATAAATCATACCCCAAGCAATATATGTAATTGCGGCATAAATCATTTTTTTACTGTCGCTTAAATTAGGTGCATAGAAAAGCAAAAGCGTTAATATTGCAACAGGAATAGGCGTATAAAGAATATACGGCTTCATCTTACCCTTTTTCGGATTTGCTCTGTCCATTATGTAGCCCATAATCGGATCATTGATAGCATCCCAAATTCTCGCAAAAAGCATAAGAAGTAATACGAAAATCGGAGTTACCTTAAGTACATTTAAGTAAAAGTCAGAAATGTATGAGCTCATGATGGCATAAATCATACCTTGACCGAGAGCGCCTATGCAGTAGGTCATCCATTCCTTTTTCGGTACATAAAAATTCTTGTCCATAAATTTACCCCTTTTTAAATTTACGTGGCAGTAGTTAATGTGCTTATATAATTATTCAATTTTGCCCGGATTTGGAAAATATCTGAATTTAACTTTTCCTATGATTTTTCCTTTTTTAACTGTTTTGTTATCCCAATACCTTGAATCCCAACTGTCATTTCTGTTATCTCCCATAACAAAATAACTGCCGAGCGGTACTGTATACGGGCCGAAATTGCCGGTCGGAATACAGTTAGTGATGAAATCCGTTCTTGCCGTGCTTTTGTTGCCGTTTTTGTCGGTTATATAGACAATTCCGTTCTTTACCTCGATAGTTTCACCCGGAAGAGCAATAATTCGCTTTGCAAAAAGCTGTGTTTCATCATCCGGATATTTGAAAATAATAATATCATACCTTTGCGGTTCATCATTGATATATGCCAAACGGCTTGCAATTATCCTGTCGCCCTCTTGAATAGTGTTGAGCATTGAGCCTGTCGGGATAACAATATTTGCAAAAATGCAGGTTTTTAAGAATATGGCAATGATAAGCGCAACAACAATAGGAGTCATAAAAGAAATTGCTTCCCTCAGTTTTGACTTCTTTTGTTTTTCTTCGTTATTTTTTGCGGTATTATTCTTTTTGCTTTTTTTATTTTTATTCTTTTCCTTTTTAGGCTTTTTGCTGTCTGCAACGCTTTTAGCATCGTCATTTTCCTTGAAAATGATGTTTATAGTGTCCGGTTGCCGTGATTGCTCCTTGATCGTCACGTTTTCTTCGTCAAGCATTTGAAGCATTTTTGTAGGACTTTTCTCTCCTATAAAATCGCTAACATCAAACATCATGGCGCCGCATTTGGGACACTCATACCATTCGCCGTTTTTAATCAGTGCATCACAGCCGCATTTTTTGCATTTTGTAATCATTTAAATAACTTCCTCTTGCCGACGCCTGCGAGAATATTTTTGAGAGTGATAATCTCGTCGTAAGGCGTAGCTTTTTCAATCACATTGAAATCTTCTGCGTCGCTGTCTATCACTGTGTTGATTTTAGCCTTGGCTCTTGAATCATAGCCAGAAGCATCAAGCTTTCTGTCAATATAAAGTTTAAGCGCCTTGCTTTTTTCTCTTACAACTGTAATTTTGTGAGCGCCGCCGCTTACGATTGAGTTTGAGCGAAGATGGCATCTTCCGCATTTTATGTTTACATATCCCTTAACGATTGAAATGTCAATGTCGTCATTATGGGCAATTTCAATATTTTCCTCACCCTTGTAGTTAAACGAAACAGTGAAATCCGTAACAGCCTCACGATTAGGATAACGTTTATCCTCACTGCCGAATTGGAAAATCTTAATTTCAAACGGCTGAAGAGCCAAGTCAATCTTGTCGCCGTAGGAAAAACTGTCAAAACTTTCCTTGTTTGATTGATTATAAACATTGTATCGCTTGACATCTTTTAAGCTTTCAGGACAACCCATAAGCTTGTTGAGCGTAAGGGTAAGCGATGTTTTCTCGTCTGTCGGATTTCTCAACGCAATTATTCCGTCGCCGTTATCATTCCAGCTAAAGTAACCGTAAATATTGTTTCCCTCAGGGTTTCCGCCGATGAACATTGCGTTTTGCAAAATGTCATAGTTATTCTTTTGCCATTCAATTGCCTTGGCAAGCGTGCGCCACTTTGATTTGTTCATCATATTGTAGCTTAAATGAAGTTCATTGAGCGCCTGACCTCTTGCAACGTCAAAATAAATATACTTTTCAAATTCCTCGTCGGTGTAGCTTACCTTGGCGTAAGAACCGTAGATAGGCTCGTGATTATAGATATGCTTTAGCGGCATTTGAATTGCACGTGTGTTGAGAAGATTAAAATACCTTGCGTCACGGAATGTAATTTCCTTATCCACCTGTGCCTGTTGCTCAATATTATCGGCAAAACCGATATCTGCACTGTTTTGAAGCCAAATGCTGTTTACATATTGAAGCCACCAAGGTGATGGGTTCACGTAGCAGGTCATATTAATCCAAAGGCCTTTGCCGTGTTTTTTTCTAAGCTCTCTTATCTTTTTGAAAACCTCAATCCAGCAGTGCCACATTTCACTCACAAAATACATATCATATTCCCCGCCGACAGGATGGCTGTGGTTGGGATTTTTGCAAGGAGAAAGGCAAAAACCGTCAAATTTCCAATAATCAATATCAAATTCCTGAGTCGATTTTAAAATGAAATCGGTTACGTTTTTGATATATGTTTTGTCTGCTACACAAATGTCCTTAGCCTCTGCATTATATGCTCCGAGACCACGTTTTTCCATTTTCTTTGCAAATAAATCAGGCCTGCCGTAACCGCCACGTGGACCAAGCCACAAGCCGAATTTAGTGCCGAGATTAGCGGTAAGCTGAGTGATATCGTAAAGTTGGTTAGGAAACTTTTTGTTAAAACTCCAAAAGCCTGATTTATAATCAACCCAGCCGTCGTCAACAACATAAGCGTCAAGCGGAGCAACGCCGTTTGAAGAAAGTCCCTTTTCAATTTCATAAAATGACTTTTCAATATTGTCTGCCGTTATGTCTTTCATAAAGTCATACCAGCTGTTATATTGAAGCCTTAAGGTTGTCGGTGCGGCAATGCTTTCAATATAGTCGTAAAATGCTTTTTGAACGTCAACGAGTAAGTCGCTTTTTGCACCGCCGACTACTGTAACCGGGCATTTGTATTCTCCGTTAATCTTCTTTCCGATATAATATTTAACTTGACCTATGCCGTAAAGTATAATGTTTTGCGTGCCGGGAAATTCACAGCCGAAGAAAAGAGTGTCAATATAAAACGGTTGACCGAGAGCGGAAAGATATCCGTTAAGTTCAGGACCTTTAATGTCGGTCGGAACGCTGAAATGAGCCTTTGAATTTGTAATTCCAATATGCTCAAGAAGAATATAATCAATCGTTTTATCTCCGGTTTGGACAAAGCTTATCTGCTTTTTCAGCGTGCTTCCGTCATCGCCGGGCCAAAATGTCATAGTTACGGTAATGCCTTGCGTTTCCTCGAATTTGAATGAAAGCTTTCCGTTTTCCTGCTTACTGTCGGCAACCTTAAGCCCTTTTGAAGAAAATTCACTTCCATCTGTAAAATGGAATAAAAATTCAACGCTGTTTCCGTCAGGAACGAAATCCTGACCTGATAAAACGTTTCTTATTTGCGAGGCGTAAAGCGTTCCCTCATGAACAACAAATTCACGTTGTAAAATTTTACTTTCAAGCCTAAACATAAATTCTTCTCCTAATTATAATTGTTCCTCAACCTCTTCAAGCGCTCTTGCAAGCTGGTCAGGGCAGGATGTGCCTTTGAAATTGCAATCAATTCCTTTTAAAGCAGAGATGATTTCCTCAGGCTTTTTGCCTTTAACAAGCGCAGCTATGCCTTGCAGATTACCGTTGCAGCCGCCTGTAAAGCTGACTGAATTAATAGTGTTTGTATTTTCGTCAATGTCAATAACGATTTGCCTTGAGCAAACGCCGTGTGGTGTGTATGTAAACGTCATTATTTATATTACTCCTTTATACTGTTGCACATAAAACTATTATACATATTTCTGTCTTTCTTTGCAACAGTTTGGCAAACTTTTTAACATTTGTATAGATTGAACATATTTAATAAAAAAATAAGCTTATGTTGAATAATAAGTGTTGAAATATACAAAATTATATGATATATTTAATGTTGCAGAGTGAAAACTCTTAAAAAATTTTTAGTTTTACGAGGTAAATTTATGGAAAAACTTAAGGTTGGTATCATCGGTGCGGGACGTATCGGTCAGGTACACGCAAAATCAATTACATACCATATTCCGCAGGCTGAAATTGTTGCCATTTCGGATATTTATGTTGACGGCGCAAAGAAAGTAGCACAGGAACTTGGTATTCCTAATTATTATGAGGATTATCACGAGATTTTAAACAATCCTGAGATTAATGCGGTACTTATTTGCTCATCAACGGATACGCACGCAGATATCGCTGTTGAAGCGGCTAAGGCAGGTAAAAATATTTTCTGCGAAAAGCCTGTTGATTTAACAGTTGCTAAAATCAAAAAGGTTATTGAAGCTGTTGACGAGGCAGGAGTTAAGCTCCAAATCGGTTTTAACCGCCGCTATGACCATAACTTTGCAGAGATTAAAAATCTTGAAAACAAGGGCAAAATAGGTAAACTTCAGACTATCAAAATCACTTCACGTGACCCGGAGCCGCCTCCAATCTCTTACGTTAAAGTATCAGGCGGTATCTTCCTTGATATGACAGTTCATGATTTCGATATGGCTCGCTTTATCGGCGGTGAGGTCGAAGAGGTTTATGCCAATGCCGCAGTTACCGTTGATCCGGCAATCGGTGAAGCCGGCGACGTTGATACTGCTCTTGTTGCTCTTAAGTTTAAGAGCGGCGCAATCGGCGTTATTGATAACTGCCGTAAAGCTGCTTACGGATATGACCAAAGGCTTGAAGTGTTCGGCAGTAAGGGTCAGGCAAGTGCCGCAAATGACACTCCTACCAACGTTTCATTTATTGACGAAACGGGTAATATGACCGATAAGCCGTTATATTTCTTCCTTGAAAGATATATGCAGTCGTTTACTGACGAGATGACAGAGTTTATTGACTGCGTGATTAATGATAAGCCGACTAAGACTACTGTTTATGACGGTCTTGAGGCTCTTCGTTTGGGTCTTGCTGCTAAGCTTTCGGTTGCTGAGCACAGACCTGTTAAACTTTCTGAAATTGAGGCATAATCTATGAAAAGAATAAGACTTACTATGTCGCAGGCGCTTGTTAAGTTCCTCGACAATCAGTATATCGAATGTGACGGTGTTGAAACAAAGTTTGTCAGCGGTATGTTTGGCATTTTCGGCCACGGCTGTGTTGTCGGCGTTGGTCAGGCTTTGGAGCAGGGCGGTCATAATCTTAAATTTTATCAGGGTAAAAATGAGCAGAATATGGCTCTTGCCGCTGTTGCTTATGCAAAACAAATGGACAGAAAGGCAATTATTCCCTGCGTATCTTCTATCGGTCCGGGCGCTACCAATATGGTAACTGCCTGTGGCTGTGCAACTGCTAACAGAATACCGCTTCTCGTTTTACCGGGCGACACTTTTGCATGCCGTCAGCCGGACCCTGTTTTGCAGCAGGCAGAATTTTTTGATAACTACGGCAGAACGGTAACAGATGCTTTCAAGGGTGTTTGCCATTATTTTGACAGAATACTTCGCCCTGAGCAGCTTATGACAGCGTGCATTAACGCTATGCGTGTGCTTACAGACCCTGCCGATACAGGCGCTGTTTGCCTTGCTATGCCGCAGGATGTTGAGGGTGAGGCTTATGATTATCCTGAGCATTTCCTTCAAAAGAGAGTATGGCATCTTGACAGGCGTCCTATATCTGCCGCTCAGCTTGAACGTGCAACAAGGCTTATTAAAGAGGCTAAAAAGCCTATTATTGTTTGCGGCGGCGGTGTAAGATACAGCGGTGCTGAAAATGAACTTCTTGAATTTGCAACGAAATATAATATCCCTATTGCCGAAACTCAGGCAGGCAAGGGATTGATTAAATGGGATAATCCGCTTAATGTCGGCGGTATCGGCGTAACAGGCGGAAAAGCGGCTAACGTTATCGGTCGTGATGCTGACCTTGTTATTGGTGTCGGCACTCGTTTTACCGATTTCACAACCTCATCAAAATGGCTTTTTAATGAGGAAAGAAAGGTTTTGGGCATCAACGTTTGCCCGTTTGACGCTTATAAAATGGATGCCGAGGCTATTGTTGCCGACGCTAAAGAGGCAATCACCGCTCTTATTTCCTCTTGCGAGGGATATAAGAGTGAATATACAAACGAAATTGAAAATGCTAAGGCAGAGTGGGATAAAATCGTTGATAAATATTATTCTACAGAGCTTGAGGGCGGTCTTAACCAAACTCTTGCGCTCGGCATAATCAATGAATTTATGGACAATGATGCTATTGCGCTTGGCTCGGCAGGCTCGCTTCCGGGCGATATGCAACGTCTTTTCAGACCTAAGGACCGTGGCACTTATCATATGGAATACGGTTATTCAAATATGGGCTATGAGGTAAACGGTGCTCTCGGTGCTAAGCTTGCTAAGCCTGAAAGTGAGGTTTACACTTTCTGCGGCGACGGTTCATTCATTATGGGTCACAGCGAACTTTATACTGCATTGCAGGAAAATCTTAAAATCAACGTTTGCCTTTTTGATAATATGGGCTGGGGATGTATTGAAAATCTCCAAAACAACCAAGGTACTGACACCTTTGGTACTGTTTTCAGAGCGAGAAATCCTGTAACCGGTATGCTTGACGGTGACGAAATTGACGTTGATTTTGCCAAAATTGCTGAGGGCTACGGTGCTAAGGCTTATACTGTTCGTACGTCTGACGAATTGCGTGAGGCATTAAAGGACGCTAAAAAGCAGACTAAGAGTTGTCTTTTTGATATCAAGGTTTTGCCTAAAACTATGACTCCGGGATTTGAGTCTTGGTGGAGAGTTGGCGTCGCCGAGGTTTCAAAGAGCGAAAGAGTTGCTAAG
Source organism: Eubacterium sp. CAG:251 (assembly GCA_000436835.1). Lineage (GTDB taxonomy): Bacteria > Bacillota > Clostridia > Oscillospirales > Acutalibacteraceae > Eubacterium_R. The sequence continues at coordinate 21,015 of FR889159.1, read as the reverse complement.
GCATACGATGATATGCAAAAGCACATTAAAGAAACATTTGACTATTAATTTGAAAGGTAATATAAATATGCTTAATCCTGATAAAGTAAAGCTTGCCATTGCTCCAATCGGTTGGACTAATGACGATATGCCTGATTTGGGCGCTGAAAATACGTTTGAACAGTGCATAAGTGAAATGGCACTTGCAGGCTTCAAGGGCTCCGAAATAGGTAACAAATATCCTAAAGACCCTGATGTTTTAAAAAAATATCTTGATATTCGTGGCTTGCAAATTTGCAACGCTTGGTTTTCTTCGTATCTTACTTCTAAGCCTTATGAGGAAACAATTGAGGCTTTCAAAGCTCATTGCGATATGCTTTATAAGCTTGGCGCTAAGGTAATAGGCGCTTCTGAGCAGGGCAACTCTATTCAAGGTTGTCTTGATAAGTCAATTCTTGATGAAAAGCCTTATTATACTGACGAGCAATGGGAGATTGTTACTAAAGGCTTTAACGAAATGGGCGCTTATGCAAAATCCAAGGGTATGTTCTTTACTGTTCATCACCATATGGGTACAGGCGTTCAAACAGTTGAGGAAATTGATAAATTAATGGATATGACAGACCCTGATTTGGTTTATCTTCTTTTTGACTCAGGTCATCTTACCTTTGCAGGTATCGACCCTGTTCCTGTTTTGAAAAAATATATAAATCGTGTTAAGCACGTTCACCTTAAGGACGTAAGAATGGACGTTTATAATAATCAGGTCGTTCCTAATCATATGTCATTCCTTGATGCGGTAAGAGCAGGCGTGTTCACCGTTCCGGGCGACGGCGATGTCGATTTCAAGCCTATTTTTGATATCCTTGCCGATAATGATTACGAGGGCTGGGTTGTTGTTGAGGCTGAGCAGGATCCTGCAAAGGCTAATCCGTTTGAGTATGCAGTCAAGGCAAGAAAATATATTGCAGAAAATACAGGTCTTTAATAAATTAAATATTTCAAATCTACAATTGAATTGATATAAACAAAAAAGAGAAGCAAATTTTATTTGCTTCTCTTTTTTTCAATTATTAGGTTTATTATTATAAAAATTACTGCGCCGAGTACACCGCCGAGCGTGTTATAAACAATGTCAGAAAACTGAAACGTACCTTTTGAAAAAATAAGTTGAGTTATTTCAATAAAAGCGGAAAAACATAAAGATGAAAGTAGGGTTATAAGCAATGTTTTGACACTTTTTTCTTCCCTTTCAAATGTCAAAGTCCAAAGCAATCCGAACGGAAAAAACATTGCAATATTGCCTATAACCTGATAGTCAAGCCCTGTGTATTGTGTTTTAAAAATTTTCCATCCGCCAAAAACATCACTAAGCGAATCATAACTGAAATCTCTTTGAAAAAGAGTTCTGTATATAACTATAAAAAAGTAGATTAACAGTAAAAACAAAAACAGATGGTCTTTGTTTTTCAGACTTTTAAAAAAGCCTTTAATTGTATTTTTAAAGCCTGATTTTTTAAAAGTTGGCAAGGCAGACATAACTAAAAAAGCAAATATCAGACCCGGTACCAATGTAAAAATCAGCGTGCGAAGTATATCTTTAAACATCATCAGCATAGCTAATACCTCGTTATTTATTTAATGCTTTTTTGAAGGCGTAAATAAGCTTCTTTCTAAATATAACAGCAAATACCGCAATCAAGGCAATTAATATGTATCGAACTATGTTGAATTTATAAAGGAGAATGCAAATAAGCATAAATGCTAAAACTGAAATACCTAAAATCATAAATATGCCATCGTTGTAAACATTTCCTGTTTTTTCCTTTTTTGCAATGTATTTATATAATAAATAATGTGCAAAGCAAAATACTATATATGAAAATACAGTAGTATAACCTGCGGCGATAAAACCGTATTTTTTAATGAATACTAAATTTAAAATAATATTTACAACTGCACCTAAAACAGAAACGAACATAACATAATTTGTTTTTTCAAAGTAAAACTCAACATTTACGTAAAACACATAAATGAATGTAAAGAACATTGAAGCTGCAACAGGAGGAAATATCCACTTAGCTTTAATATATTCGGGTGCAACGAATATAGTCAATATTTCAGGCCCGAAAAGCATAAATACACATATAAGTCCTGCCATAAATATTGCTAAAAATGCAGCAACCTTTTTTATATTCTCACATTTTTTACTCTTAAGGCTTTCGTAAAGTGTGGGTACAAAAGAATTATTAATTGCATTTACAAAAAGCGTTATAACTGCCGCTAAATTATATGATACGCCGTATATCGCCGCCTCACTTGCACCTATCATTTTGTCAATCATAATTCTGTCAGACTGACCGAGAACTATTTGCGATAAATAGTGTGGAATTAGCGGAATACTAAACGAAAGCGCAAAGCGCCAAAATTCTTTATTAAAAAAGGTTTTGCCCCTAATACTTTGAATTATGTAGAAAATAAGACCTGCACAAATTTGAACTATTGCAAATGAAATAACCCTTGCCTCAGCTTTGTATTGCGTTGATAATACGGCAATTACACCGATTATAGGACCGAGAGAGGAAGTTATAAGTGTTACAATAACAAGCCCTTTATATTTATATTCGTATCTTTGCCTTTGCGACCAAAAAAGATATGCAGGTTCAAAAAGCATTTGTGCAAACATTGTAACCATAAATAGTGTCGAAAGGCCAAAAATATGGTTGAAAAAGTTGTGGAATATAAGATATGCAATAAAAAAACAAATTGTAATACAAGAGGAAAGCGTTTGAATTGACGAAATAAATTCGTTGCGCCGATTCTCGTATTTTGACATACCGTTTAGTATTAAATTGCCTGATAAATTGAAGGTGACAATTACATTAATAATTGAATACCATGATTGATAAACAGTAAATTCGCCGTACTGCTCGGTTGTCAAAAGCCTTGTAAAAATAGGCATTGATATCATTGTAATGCCTTTTTGAAGCAAATTGCAAAATGTAAACCAAACAGCCGCACGAACAGCAACGCTGAGAGAAAAATATTTAGTTTTTAATTTCTTCAGCTTTTCCATATTTTATTATCAAGCCTCTTCAATGCTTTTCTTTGCCGAATTTTCAGCTTTTTTAAATGCCGTATCGTAACCGCACACCATACCCAAAACACACATAACAAATACGCCTATACTTGATTTTATAATTGCTGTGCCTATGGCGCTGATTATAAGTGCTATAAATATACTGAGTGAAAGAATTTTTATTCCTTTACTGATTGTGATTTTGTTAATCGGAACGAAAACAAAGCCTATCATAATAAAGAAGATTATCGCACCAATATAACCAAATTCACCAAATACCATTCCGAGATAGCAGTCATTAAGAAAGGCACCATAGGTTTGATTAAGACCGTATCTTTTAGTAAAACCGTATTGTTTATATAAAACGGAATAATATCTTGCCGCCATATCAGAGCCGTATGTCGCAAAACCGGAGCCAAACGGCAGATATTTGTTTGCTGTTTTAAATCCGTATCGCAGGAGAACCATTCTCGGCGATTCCTCGTCACGCAAATATGTATTAATTTGCAGTGTCGATGCAATCATGATGCATATTGAAAGAATTAATGTATTACCTGTTGTAAATTTAGTTTCCTTTTTTCTTCTCCAAATAAAGGATAATACAATATAAACAACCAATATTATGTAAACAACGCCTTTTGTTGTTAGCAACATGTCAAATACCGTCATAATTTTGTATGCCAGCATTTCCTTTGGCGATGAATTGCTAAAATGCAATATAAGAAAACAGCAGGCAACAATTAAGCCGTATCGTGAGCTGTTATTGAATACAAAAAAGTATTCGTTAATACCGTATCTTACATCTTTACCAGTCATTCCGATATCAAAAAACAAGGAAATAAAGCCGCAAAGAGTCGAAATTGAAATAAAAAGTTTTGATAACGGAGCAAGATATTGTATCATTCTTTTTTTCTTGTCGTACTCGGCAACCTGCTTGTAAACAATAAATACGATAAATATTTTAACAAGGCAGATAAAGTCAACTATTATCGGCAGAGGAGAAGTTATAAGTTTACTTACAAAATTACCTACGAAAGTGATAAGTGAGCAAACAATTAAAAGGATTAAAAGTGTTAAATCATTACCCTTAATTCCTTTTTTAAAAGAAAAGTAAAGCGTATAGATAATGCAGATAATACATAGTATCTCGTCACAGTATGCTATTTCGTTCCAACTTGTATGATATTCGGCAAATAAGCTGAAAGGTAATAATACTATAAAAAACGCAAAAATCAATTCACGCAGGGATAGTTTAAATGTTAATTTTGGTGCCATTGGTTATTATTTCTCCACTATTATTCAAAAGATTTTCTAAGCTGTTTACATGCGTCAATAAAAATGCCGACATCAACGCTGTAACTTAAATATTGAACGCCGATTTCTTTCCACATTTTCAAGTCCTGTGGTGTGTCAACAAATGTGCCGACTACCTTGCCTTTTGCCTTTGCACGTTCAACGATATCCTTCATAGCGTTTACAACAACAGGGTTATTAACCTGGCCGGGAATGCCGAGTGACTGCGAAAGGTCGTAAGGGCCGATAAATAAGATATCAACGCCCTCGACGTCGAGTATTTCGTCAAGGTTTTCAATCGCTTTAATTCCCTCAAGCTGAAGAATGATGAGCACATCCTTTGAACTTTCAAAAAACTTGTATCTGTCGCAATTTGAATAGTCAGCCGCTCTTACGAATCTGCAAACGCCTCTCATTCCGTAAGGGTAGAATTTAGCAAATTTAACCACGTTTTTCGCTTCTTCGGCGTTGTTTATCTGCGGTACCTGTATGCCGTAAGCACCTATGTCAAGCGCTTTGCCGATTGTGTTTCCGCCTCTGTCTTTAAGTCTTATAATAGGAACAGTATTTCTTGCCTCAGCCGCACGAATATTGTTTTGCTGATTTTCAATTGTAACAGGACCGTGCTCCATATCAAGTATAACATAGTCAAAGCCGGCAAGACCGACCGCTTCAACAAACATAGGGTCACTTGTTTTCATAAAAGGACCGTATACAAATTCATTGTTATTTAGCTTATCTCTGAAAATTCTTAAAGTTTCTTTCATAATTATTCCTCAATTTTATAAAGACTGTTGTAAATTGCATCTGCAATTTGGAAGTCCTCTTTTTCGTCAATGTCAACCGCTTCAATTTCATTCACTTCAACTATATACGGCTTTTCGCCGATACGTCTGTTGAGGGAAGTGATTACGCTTGAATTGTAAATGTAAAATCCGCTTGTTTCCTCATAAAGCGGCTCTAAATCCTGCGTTCTCGGAATATTGTCAAGTTCATAGTTAAACGGCTTGCCGTCTTTCCATAAGAAGTCTTGAAGTTTTTTTGCCGCAAAGGAGGAATCGTATTCACCGCTTAAAACAGCATCAAGCCCTTTTTCAATCGATTCCTTAGATATAAACGGTGCCGTAGTGTGCGTCATAACATAAACGTCGGCGGGCACATCCTTTGCAAATGCCTTTAAAACTTCGTTCATTTTAGTGGTATTTTGGTCTAAACTTTCGCTTCTTTTAAGATATTTTACACCGCTTGGTATGTATTTTTTTATTTCTTCATTGCTGCAATATACATATACCTCGTCAATTTTTTCTATTTTTAACAGCGTTGAAAGAATATAATAGCAAAGCGGCTTGCCGTTGGTAAACGCTTTCGTGTTTTTCTGCGGCAATCTCTGATTATTAAGTTTCATAGGTACTATTGCAACAATTTTTTTCATATCTTTTTCCTCAATGATTTATTTTTAGTGATAATCTTTCGTACAGGCATTTTCTTTATGCTTTATAATACCGGGATTTCCGATAACAAGCGAATTATCCGGAACATCGAAATCCACAAAGCTGTTGGCAGCAATTAAAACATCATTGCCTATTGTAATTCCACCGACAATACTTGCATTTGCGCCTATGTATATGTGATTTTTGAGCGTAGGAACACCCTGCCTTTTTCCCGACTTTACCATTCCGATTGTAACACCGTGAGAAATGGAAATATCCTCGCCTAATTCAGCCTCAGGGTTGACAACTATTGATGACGGATGGCCCAATGTTAAGCCTTTGCCGATTTTTGTTTTATAAGATATTTCATTATTCATTTTATGAGAAAGCTTTGAATGAAGAAAAATGAATAGTGGTTTTAAAAATCCCTTTTTGCCTGCCATTCTAAGATAAAAAACGTATCTAAATCCTCTATTTTTTATGATCAAATAGCAAAGATAGGGAAAAGAATAATGCTTTTTCGTAATTGCTTCTAAATCGTATTTTACGGTTTCTGTCATTTTGCTAAAACCTCATCTAAATCTACTCTTTCAAACGTTTCAAGCTCACCGCCACGTGTAGCGTTATATATTTTTATACCATGACTGTCGGCATAGTCTTTTGCGCATTTGTAGCCGACCCTCATTCTTATAGGGTTTGACACAGCGTTTTTGTCAACAAAGCCGCTTTCAACCACGTGGCTTTTTGAACCCTTAGGATAACTGCAATCACAGCCTAAAAGATAAATTTCCTTAAAGCCCATATATATGGCAATTTCAATAAGCGAATATGTTATTGAATAGCCGTCATAAACAATTTCATAAGCATTGTCGCTGAATTGGGCATTGTATTCGCCGAATTTGACGTCAAAATAATGATAGTCGCTATTATAGGGGAAGAGTATAAAATCATTCGGTACATCATAGTACTTCTTGATAACGTCGGCGCAAAAAGCAGTCTTAAATTTTGTGTTTTTTATCACGTCCTGCATGGCGCCGTAGACAAATTTGTCCTGTATTCCGTAAAAATCAGGTCTAAAATCCGTTTTGTCAAAAAGCTTGATTATTGAATTAACGCCAAAGGTATATTCATCTTTTAATTTTTCAAGATCGTCAATTGTGAGTGATGGACCTGTTGCAATTATAAAGCAACGCTCACCGTTATATTTATTTTCAAATTCCTTAAGCCTTGAAAATTGGCGGTCATCAAAGCCGTTTGCTCGTTTTTTTGCGTTTTCTTCAAGTTCTTTTTGCGATTTTCTTGTTCTCATTCTCCAATAACCGAGTCTGAAATTTTCATAAAGAGGGTTGCCCTCAAATATTTTTAAGATTTTGTCCTTTGTGTTCATCAAATAAGTCCTTTAACCTTTAAAAACTGCTCTGCCTTATATTCTGTCGGCAGGTATTTTCTGTAATTCATACAGTTATTTATATATTCATCACTTGTTGCAAGTTTTCTTAAATCGTCATCGTTCCAATTATTGTTTACTATCCCTAATTTTTCAGCTTTAATATAGCTTGCATTGTAGGGAATGTCGGTAGTGATAACAGGTGTTGCAAGCGCAATGGATTCGACAATTGACACCATATTGTTGTCTTTCTCGGTGTAAACAAGCATAGCAATTGATTTTTTCAGTATTTCAATAAGCTTGTTGTGGCCGAGCTTGCCTGTAAAAATAATATTTTTATCAGCGCCGAGGTCTTTTGCAAGTTTGCGCAAATTTTCCTTTTCATCGCCGTCACCCATTATTAAAGCTTTGCGCTGTCGTCATATTTATTTAAGTATTTTGCAAAGGCTTCAATCGATTTTTCAATATGCTTTCTTGAAATTAATTGAGAGCTTATAGCAAATTGACTGTCCTTTTCTCTGCAAGGGGTGAATTTTTCAATATTAACGCCGTGGTCGATAATCGTATCTGATACATTTTTGCAGTATTTTGAAATAAATTCCTTTGCCTGAACGCTTCTTGCAACAATAAGCGCTTTTTTAAATCCTATTTTTGCAACAATGCCATACCAAAATTTGGAAGCAAGCCCATGAAAAATACGATTATGCTTACCAAGTTCTTGCCAAACAATTAGATTTTTAGGAGTGCAAAGCGCTAATTTGAGAGAATTGAGTGAAAATACTTCGCTCGTGATTATTAAATCAAAATTGCCTGATTTTGCGATTTTCTTAACCTCCGGGCAGTAGGGGAGAGTGTGCGGCGGAAAAAGTTTTGTAAGCCTTGTCCTCATCCAAATAATATTAAAAGGATAGCTCTCGTTCTCGCTCGGCTTATATAAATCAGATGCGGCAAGCGTAACGTCGCACCCTTTTTTCTTAAAAGCTAAGCACAAATCGTAAATCATCGTGTCCTTAATTGTATTAACTTTTTTAATATTCCTGTTCTCGTTGGTATAAAGAATAGGGTTTACAATTAATACTTTCATATTTCACCAAAAAAATTTATTTAAGTTGAGCCATAATATCGGCGTCTACGATTTCCTCTCCGGTTTTGTTTTTAAGCTGTTCTCTCGATTTTTCCGAAAGGCCGTCATTAATTTGAGCGTTCATATCGCAGGTTGAAAGTTTGTCGAGCTCAGCCTTTGTAACCTTGCCGTCACGGTAGTCACGGCAGATTTTGTTTTCATACATTGAATATTTGTTTTCTTTAAAAAATCTAAGAAATTTGTGCTTAATAACCCAAGCGGCAGGAACCCAAATATACTTGTGCATGGCAGGGGAAACCGAGCCTATCATCCAGCACTGCCTGTCGCAATGGCGCACTTTTTCTCTGACTCTGTCCGCCTGCTCACTGTTCCAAAGAGTGTCCCAATCCGTTTCGTTAAGATTGCCCATAACCTCTTTTTCCTTAGTTCCGTTGCAGGGCATAACATCGCCGTAAGGGTCAATGAAAAAGGTATCAAATGCCATGTCGCACGGCAAAAGCCTTTTTTGACCGTATATGTAATTGATTAAGCCGTGGTTGAAATATGCTCTAAACCATTTCTTAGGCGAATTTGATTTCAAAAGCTCGTTAATAAGCCCCTCAAATTCCTTTGCAACCATCGGTCTGTCTTTAATAATGTTTTTAGCCTCAACAAAATAAAATGAATTGTGAAGTGACGCTGTTGCAAATTCCATATTCATCTTGTCGCTTAATTTATAAAGTTCAACAAGGTCCTTCGCATTTTCGTCCTGAACAGTCATACCGAATCCGACGTCCGGGTGATTCATTTCAACAAGCTTTTTAAGCGTTGTGTAGCCCTTGTTAAAGCCGTCTTCAAGACCACGGATTTTATTGTTCGTTTCTTCCAAACCCTCAATCGAAATACGAATACCTACGTTTGGAAATTCCTCGCAAAGTTTGATAATCCTGTCGGTAAAAAAGCCGTTTGTTGATATAACGATGCGGTCGCTCTTTTTGTAAAGTTCACGAACTATATCGCCTAAATCTTCTCTTATAAACGGCTCTCCGCCCGTAATATTGGTAAAATACATTTGCGGCAGCTTCTTTATTGTCTCAACCGTCAGTTCCTCCTCAGGCTTTGACGGCTTTTTATATCTGTTACACATATTGCACCTTGCATTGCAACGATATGTAACTATTACTGTTCCGTTAAGTTTTTTCATTTTTCCACCTACATTACGAGTTGTATATTTCAATAAGTTTTTTTGTATATGTTTCAACTGTGTCAAATTCTTTTTCGGCGCAGTTTTTAACCATATATTCAAGCGTGGCGTCATCTAATTTATCAATCGCTTCTTCAAGCGCTTCGCTGTTACTCGGCGGGATAAGATAACCCGTTTTGCCGTCGTCAATAAGTTCGGGAATACCGCCGATATTTGACGCAATAACAGGCGTTTGATACATAATGCTTTCCATTATTGAAAACGGGCAATTTTCATACCAAATGCTCGGATAAACCGTGCACTTCGCTTTTCTTATAAGTTCTTCAAGCTCCTTACCTGATTTAAAGCCGATATTTTTCAAATTAGGAGCGCTGTCTACCTTATCCTCAATCGGACCTGAGCCGGCACAAATAAAGTCTTTGTTTTTTGCGCCTATAAGAGTTTCAATGCCCTTCTCCTGCGCAAATCTGCCGAAATAAAGAACATAGTTTTCTTTCTCACTTTTCTTCGGCTCGATTTTGTCAATAAAATTGTGAAGAGTGACTGTTTTATTTTTGAAAACGGAATTGGTGTCGAGCATATTTTTCATAAATTCGCTGCAACAAATAATGTTATCAATCCTAGAGTATATTCCGTTTTTATTATAAATCTCCGCTTCGAGCGTGCCTAAAAGAGATTTTAATGTTGAATTATGTATGCACTTGTTTGCAGTACAGTTTTTAAAATTGCCGCCTATGCATTTTTCACAAGGAGTATTTGTGTGAATATCCATCATCATATGATTCGGACAGACAAGTTGAAAATCGTGCGCCGTGTAAATAAGCTTGATTTTCTTATTGTGATTTTTGTCATAATCCTTAACTGCATAAATAATGCTCGGAGTAAGCTGAAAATTGAAATTGTTAAGATGAACAACGTCAGGCTCGAATTTGTCAAGAAGCTTTTTCATCTTGTTCCTTGCTTCCCTTGAATAAACGGTTTTAAGGGAAAGCTTCAGCTTCTTTAATGCCGAACTGTTATGAAAATCCATGGCCTCGGTATAAAGGTCAAGGCTGTTTGAAACAATCCTGCCCTCATGCTCCATACCGAAATATTCAACCTCGTGGCCTATTGATTTAAGGTAAGCGCCGAGCTTGAACATATATGTTTCTGAACCGCCGTTAGGGTAGAGAAACTTATTTACCATCAAAATTTTCATATTTGCCTCTCCGAGTTACTTTTTGTATAGTGATAATGTTTTTTCGGTTATATCGTCCCAATTATATTTTCTGCAAATATAATCCTGAGCCTTTTCCTTGTATTCTTCTACAATATTTTCATTTTCAAGAAGAAAGCGTAATTTATTTTCCAAATCTTCTTTATCGCTTTTTTTGAAATAAACTGCATTTTCCTCGCAAACTTCGGTACATTCCGCAATGTCGGAAGTAAGGCAACAATTTGAATAGCTCATTGCCTCTAAAAGGCTTAGCGGCATACCCTCAAGGTCGCTCGGCAAAACGTAAATATAAGCATTTGAATAAAGCTCTTCAAGCACCTCTCCTTGAACAAAATCGGTAAAGATAATATCATCTCTGCCGTTTGCACATTCTTTGACCTCGTTAAAATAATCGCTTGTGTGGCTGGCACCGCCTGCAATGACAAGCTTTTTATCCGTTTCAAGATTTTTATAAGCTTCAATCAAAAGCTTAACCTGCTTTTCCGGCACTATCCTGCCGAGAAATAATATGTAGTCGTTCTTTTTTAATCCGTATTTTTTATTTATTTCGTTATCATTTTTGATTACAGGTTTTTCAACTCCGTTTGGAATAAAAACCGTATCTCTGCCGTACTTTTCTTTAAAATAGTTTTGAACATTCTTTGAAAGAACTATAATTTCATCTGCATATTTTGCGGCGTTTCTTTCTCCATATTTTAAAAATCTTGTTGCGAAACCGCCCCATTTAGCTCTTTGCCAATCAAGCCCGTGAATTGTAACAACAACTCTTTTGCCGAAAAGCTTTGGCAAAAATGACATCGAGGCAGGACCTTCTGCATGAATATGAACAACGTCACATCTTGAAAAGCTTACCCTTATCGCAGACAGCAAACTATAAACTATTGCATTTAGCTTGCTGTTTTGAAAGGTAAAAACAGTTTTAATCTTGACATTTTTTAAGTGACTGCTGTTGTTATCAACATCAAATTTGCTGCCCGATACGTGGTGACCTTTTCTGTTATAAACAATAACGTCATTGCCGAGTGCCGCTTCTCTTTTTGCAAGTTCTTCTACAACTATTTCAACACCGCCCTCTCTTGACGGTATTCTTTTGTGACCGAACATAGCAATTTTCATAATAAAACCTTACTCTTGTTAATTTATAATCTATTCTGCGCCCTTGTGGGTGAGCACAACGCCGACTGTTTTAAACAGAATTTGAATATCAAGAAACGGCGACCACTCGTCGATATATTCACAGTCGAGTTTAACAACCTCTTCAAAATCCTGAATGTCGCTTCTGCCTGATACCTGCCATTTGCCTGTAATGCCGGGCTTCATTGAAAGCCTACGCTTGTGGTGGCTCTCATATTTTTCAAACTCGTCAACCGTAGGCGGTCTTGTTCCCACAAGGCTCATATCGCCCTTTAAAACGTTCCAAAACTGCGGCAATTCATCAATGCTCGTTTTTCTTATGAATTTGCCGACTTTAGTAATTCTCGGGTCATTGTCCATTTTAAACATATGACCGTCCATCTTGTTTTGCTCCATCAATGCTTTTTTGCGTTCTTCTGCATCTTGATACATTGAACGAAGCTTATATATATTAAATATACGTCCGTTTTTGCCGACTCGTTGCTGCTTGAAAATCAGCGGACCCGGCGATTCTATTTTAAGCGGAATTGCAACAATTAAAATAATAGGAAGCGACAAAACAGTCCCTACTATTCCGCCGATTATGTCAACAAATCTTTTTAAAGCAAGTTTGCCGGGGCTTATAACTGTAGGTGCAAACTGCGCCATAGGATAGTCGCTTTCAATTACACAGTTTAAATTATTATATTTACTTTCGGTAACAATTTTTTCAAGTGACGGGATATTTACATTAACCGTAATGCCCATATCCTCAAGTTCTTCAATAATTTCGTTATATTCGGGCAGCATATCCATTGACTCAACATTGATATAAGTCTCATCAAGGGACGCAGTCCTTATCCAGCCGATAATGCTGTCAGCATTGGCAACAACTGGAACACCGTCGATATCAAAAATGCTCTTGCCGTTTTTAAGAACAAAACCGTTTTCGTTAAAATCGGTGTCTATCAGTGCAACTGCGATAACATTGTTGGTCCAATTTTCTTTAAGCTTAGGTATAAATTCACACGCTCTTCCATAGTTGGAAATTACACCTACTCTTGTTGCAAATTTACTTTTTGAAAATTTTTTTATCATATAATGCTTAAAAACATATCTTCCCAAAAGAGAAAACGCAATGTAAAAAGCAAATGATGATAAAAACAGATAACGTGAGTCAATAATTGGATTTTTAGTCAAAATCAGCATCACGCCGAATAAGGCGTATGTAAGAAAACAGTTTTTCAGCGTTGAAGTAAGCTCAAATTCTCTGTTTCTGACGGAGAAATTAATCTCAACCGAGAAGTATAGAGATACTATGATTGCCGAAAGAAGCAAAACAATAGTATATTCAACCCTGTCGTTTCGCTCATAGTTCTGAATTTTCGGAATAATTAAGCCGAAAATCAAGTAAGCGACAGCGTGTGACGCAAAAAGAGATATTAAATTTATAATAAATTCTATTCCGCTTTGAAAGCGCTTTTGCTGATTCACAAAAATACACCCTGTCTTGTTTGATTTTTAACGGTAGTTGTAATGATAATTGTAGTTGTAGCCGTATTTTGATTTGTATTTGTAGCCACGATACTTGCCGTAGCTGTAATATTTCATTCCGTTTGACTCTGTAGCGTCGTTTAATACGAAGCCGACTATGTTTGCACCGAGAGAGGTGAGAGAGTCAACTGCTTTTTTTGTGCTTTGCGTATCGGAAATGCCTGCTTTGACAATCATTATGTAGCCGGTACTCTTTGTCGCAAAAGCGGTCGGGTCCGTTACAAGATTGACAGGCGGTGTGTCAATAAATACGCAATCGTAATGTTGCTTAACAAATGCCAAAAGCTTATCCGTTCTTTCACTTGATAAAAGCTCTGACGGGTTTGGCGGAATTTTGCCGGCCGTAAGAACAGAAAGATTTTCAATATCTGTTTTCGATACGGTGATGTTGTCGGTAAGGCCTGCCAAAATCTCCGAAAGTCCGTTTTTTACAGGAATGGAAAATAATCTGTGAACGGTCGGGTTTCTCATATCTGCATCAATAAGAAGTGTTTTCTTTCCCATTTGAGCAAAAGATACTGCCATATTAACACTGTTAATCGATTTACCGTTGTTGGCAGTAGGACTTGTTACAATGAATACAGGGCATTCATCGCCCTTTTGCGAGAAAAGGAGGTTTGTACGAATTGAACTGTAAGCCTCTTTAACAATAAACGGGGAAGAGGAGGAAAGAATTTTTTTCTGGTCCTCTCTTGAAAAGTGCATATTCTTGCTTTCGTTGTTTTTCTTTTTTGAAAGTGCCATTTTTTATTCTCCCTTCTTTCCTGAAATCTGATTTGCAACGTCCTCCATAGTGGCGCCGTTGTGCAATGACTTCTTTTCGTCAACAGGTAAAAGGCGAGGAACGGTGCCGAGAACGGGAATATCAAAATCTCTTGTCAAATCGCTTTCGGTCATAATTCTTGTATCAAATAATTCTTTGATAAAGAATACTGCGAATGCCGCAACAAATGCAGCAGCAAAGCCGATAAGCACATTCTTTTTGAGATTTGGCGATGATGGCTTGTTCGGCGCAGAAGCATAGTCGATAACCTCAACTCCGCCGACCTTAAGAACTCTTACAATTTCATCAGGTGCAAGCTCGGCAATAATGTTTGCAACATCAGCCGAGAACTGATTGTTTTCGGTTGTTACATTTACCTGAAAAGCAAGAGTAGACTCAACCTGAGAGGTGGAAATCATTTTTGAAAGCTGAGTTGCCGTTGTGCCGTCTGCAAGCTTGTCTGCAACCTTGTTTAAAAACGTGCGGCTGTTTACAACGAACATATATGTATTAACAAGTCGTTCTGAAGCATCAAGGTCACTTGACGTTATTGTTCCTGTTGAGCCGATAAGGTTGTCGTTATTGTTGTTTACATAAAAACTTACACCTGCCGTGTATTTCGGCTTGATAAGCAAATTTGTAACGCAGCCTGAAAGTGCTGCTCCGATAAATGAAATAATAAGTATTATTGCTGCTTTTTTTCTGAGCATCATAAATACTTTTCTTAAATCAATTTCAATTTCTCTGTTTTCTTCCATAGGTACCTCCGATTAATTAGTCCTATAATTATAATTAAATATATAAATATATTATAACAGTATATAGCATATATGTCAAACTAAATACTAACCAAAAAACAGAACGTTTTTTTATATATTATCACAATAAAATCACAATAAAAAGGCGACCTTTTTTCAAGGCCGCCCTTATTGAAATTAGTTATAACTCGTAGTCAATAGCAACGCTTGTTTCGGCAACCGAATGCATATGCTTTTTTACCACGGAGCAATGATATTCGTCATTTTGATATTCCTCAAGTGCATTTCTGTCATCAAGCTTAACCTGCAAAATGATGTCGTATGACCTTTGAGAGTGAAGAAAATCAACGCCGACCTCAATCCCACGAAGAAGGGGGACATTACCCTCCATTGATTTCAAAATATTTGCCGCCTTTTCACATTCTTCCAAGCTGTTGTCCTTAAGCTTGAAGCATACAATATGCTTAATCATAGTCGTTCTCCTTTAAATAAAATAGTTCTTTTTGTCGAAAGACAAATAAAAAATGAAGCCGACGTACGAGTCGGCTTCAAAATAAACTTATTTAGCGATATCCGAAGCACGTGATTCTCTGATAATATTAACCTTAATCTGTCCCGGATATTCCATTTCGCTTTCGATTTTTTTAGCGATTTCATGAGCAATATATGGCATTTTTTCGTCATTGATAACGTCAGGCTTAACCATAACTCTTACTTCACGACCTGCCTGAATTGCATATGCTCTTTCAACACCGTCGAAGCTTGTGGAAATCTCTTCAAGCTGCTCTAAGCGCTTGATGTAATTTTCAATATTTTCTCTTCTTGCACCCGGCCTTGCCGCACTTACTGCATCTGCTGCCTGAACAAGACACGCAACAATAGTTTTACATTCAATCTCACCGTGGTGAGCTGCGATTGCGTGAACGATAGCGTCGCTTTCCTTGTATTTCTTAGCCCATTCAACACCTAATGCGATGTGAGAGCCTTCCATTTCGTGGTCAAGCGCTTTGCCGATATCGTGCAAAAGACCTGCTCTTCTTGCCTGCTTTTCATCTGCACCTAATTCGGCAGCCATAAGACCTGCGATATATGAAACCTCAAGCGAATGTTTTAATACACTTTGACCGTATGATGTACGATATTTAAGCTTACCTAAAAGCTTTACAAGCTCAGGGTGAATTTGACCGCAATTAGCTGAAAGAACTGCTTTTTCGCCCTCTGTTTTAATTGTTTGATTAACTTCACGAGTAGCTTTATCAAAGCATTCTTCAATCTTTGTCGGATGGATTCTTCCGTCTTGAATAAGATGCTCAAGTGTGAGTCTTGCAATCTCACGTCTGACAGGGTCAAACGAACTGATTGTAATAGCCTCAGGCGTGTCGTCAATGATTAATTCAACACCTGTAATTGTTTCGATAGAACGGATATTTCTACCCTCTCTTCCGATAATTCTACCTTTCATTTCGTCATTCGGAAGAGCAACAACCGAAACAGTTGTTTCAGCTGTGTGGTCAGCCGCACAACGTTGAATTGCAGTTGAGATGATTTCTTTAGCCAAAACATCACTTTGGTCCTTAATCATCTGCTCGTTTTCAAGAATACGCTTGCTTTTTTCAGTGTCAAGTTCCTCATTAAGGTTGGCAAGGAGCTGGTCCTTCGCCTGCTCTTGAGTAAGACCTGAAATGCGCTCGAGCATATCAAACTGGCTTTTCTTGATGCCGTCGATTTCGAGTAGCTTGTCGTCAAGCTGCTTTTGCTTAACGCTGATATTTTCATTTTTCTTTTCAAGGGAATCTGCTCTTTTATCAAGATATTCTTCTCTTTGATTTAAGCGGTTCTCTTGCTTTTGAACCTCTGTTCTTCTTTCACGAATTTCCTTATCGGCATCGTGACGAAGCTTGTGTATTTCATCCTTTGCTTCAACAAGTCTGGCTTTTTTAGTAGCCTCTGCCTCATTTAAAGCATTATTTATAATTTTGGTTGCCTGCTGAGTTGCAGAACCGATTTCTTTTTCACTTGTTTTTCTGCGATGTTCACCGCCAAACACGAAACCGATAACACCAAAAATCAATGCACATAAAACACCGACAATAATCGGCACAATTACACTACTCATTATCAAACAGCACCTCCTTCTTCATTAATTTTTAATTTCTTAAATTTTTTTAATCTCGAAATTTTACCATCAGAAAAGGTACAGTTTATAATGCAAATTTTACTAAAAGTCATACAAAATTCAATAACAATATGTAAAACTTATCTAATAATATACACCTATATCTTGTATATGTCAAGTGTTTTTAAATGCGTAAAAATATATGTAGCTTTGCAAATTCATCAATAAAAATCATCAAAAGTGTTTATTTAAGCGAAATTATGTAAAAATATCTGTTGACAATATTTTTTTTTGGTGTTAAAATGAGGTCAAATCGATGAGAAGGACACGATTTGCTTTTAACCTTTTCTCAGAGAGCGCACGTTGGGTGGAAGTGTGCAAAAGGCAAAGTGAATTACCACCTTTGAGTACCTTTAATACAGGTCGGGTGCTCCCGTTACAGAGTAGATGAGCGGCGCAGTTTTGTTTGTTTTAATGTTATTGCGCAATTCAGGTGGAACAGTGGATTATTAATTCACCCTGATTAATTTCAGGGTGATTTTTTTATTTATGGAGGGAATAACAATGATTATTAAATTAAAAGACGGTTCAATTAAGGAATATGATTCACCTACTACAGCAGCTGAAATAACCAAAGATATTTCAATGGGGCTTTACAGAAACGCTTGTTGCGTTCTTATTGACGGTAAGGTTAAGGATTTAAGAACTGTTATTGACAGCGACTGCTCTTTTGAAGTTCTTACATTTGATGATGAGGACGGAAAAAAGGCATTTAACCACACCGCATCTCACGTTATGGCTCAGGCAGTTAAAAGGCTTTATCCAAATGCCAAGCTTACTATCGGTCCTTCTATTGAAAGCGGATTTTATTACGATTTTGACATAGATACTCATTTCACTCAGGATGACCTTGATAAAATAGAAAAAGAAATGAAGTCTATTATTAAGGAAAATTATCCTATTGAAAAATTTGAACTTCCTGTTGACGAAGCTGTTAAACTTATGGAAGAAAAGAATGAGCCTTACAAGATTGAACTTATTAAGGAACATGCTGCTAAAGGCGAGCATATCAGTTTTTATAAGCAAGGCGAGTTTACGGAGCTTTGCGCAGGTCCTCATCTTATGGAAATGAAGGTTATTAAGGCATTTAAGCTTACTAACTGCACAGGTGCTTATTGGAGAGGCGATGCTGATAATAAGATGCTTTGCCGTGTTTACGGTATCGCATTCCCTAAGGCTTCAATGCTTGAGGATTATCTTAATATGCTTGAAGAGGCTAAAAAGCGTGACCATAACAAACTCGGCAGAGAGCTTGAACTTTTCACAACTGTTGATTATATCGGTCAGGGCTTGCCTATCCTTTTGCCAAAGGGTACTAAGATTATCCAAATCCTTCAAAGATTTGTTGAGGATGAGGAAGCAAGACGTGGATGGCAGCTTACAAAAACTCCTCTTATGGCAAAGAGCGATTTATATAAAATTTCAGGTCACTGGGACCATTATAAAGAGGGTATGTTCGTTTTAGGCGACGAGGAAAAGGATAAGGAAGTATTTGCTCTTCGCCCTATGACTTGTCCGTTCCAATATCAGGCTTATCTTAATAAAGCTCGTTCTTATCGTGATTTGCCGCTTAGATATGACGAAACCTCGACTCTTTTCCGTAACGAGGCTTCAGGTGAAATGCACGGTCTTATCCGTGTTCGTCAGTTTACTATTTCAGAGGGACATTTAATGTGTACTCCTGATCAACTTGAGGACGAATTCAGAAGTTGCCTTGAACTTGCAACGTTTATGCTTAAAACTCTCGGTCTTTATGAGGATGCTTCATTCCGTTTCTCAAAATGGGACCCTAACGACCGTGAAAAGTATATCGGCACTGAGGAGCAGTGGGACGAGGCTCAGTCTAAGATGAAAAATATTCTTGATGACCTTGGTATTGATTATAAAGTCGGTATAGGTGAAGCCGCTTTCTACGGCCCTAAGCTTGATATTCAAATCAGAAATGTTTACGGCAAGGAAGATACTCTTATTACTATTCAAATTGACCAGATGCTTGCCGAGAAGTTCGGTATGGAATATGTTGATAAGGATGGCACAAAGAAAAATCCTTATATTATCCACAGAACTTCAATCGGTTGTTATGAGCGTACTCTTGCATATCTTATTGAAAAGTATGCAGGTGCATTCCCGACTTGGCTTGCTCCTGTTCAGGTTAAGCTTCTTCCTATTGCAGACCGTCACCTTGATTATCTTTATGATGTTAAAAAGGCTCTTGAGGCTAAGGGTGTTCGCTGTGAAATTGATGACAGAAGCGAGAAAATCGGCTTCAAGATTCGTCAGGCTCAGCTTGAAAAGGTGCCTTATATGCTCCTTGCAGGCGATAAGGATATTGAAAATAATACTGTATCGCTTCGTACACGTTCAGGCGGAGATAAGGGTGCAATGTCACTTGATGAATTTGTTGACAAGCTTCTTAAAGAAGTTGACGATAAATCACTTGAATTAACAATGTAAAAAAAACAGAGGCGAACATCGTTCGCCTCTTTAAATCAATATAGTGAAGCGCAAGTTACATATCGTTTTTAGACATTCGATAAAGTGGCTAAAACGCGCCTAATAAAAATAAATAACCCTTTTTGCCTCTCTTGTGTAAAGGGAGGTGGGTGCAACTTGTTGCACTCGGATGGATTGGAAAAATTGCAAGGACATCGAGTCTTTGCAATTTTTGGCACTTTCCGTCTTTTGCTCGGGGGCAGTACCAACGTACAGCACCCGCTCGCAAAATACGAAATTTATCTCACTTTCTCGAAGTCTCCCAGCGTGTAGAAATTTGTAATTTGACTTTTTCTACACGCTGTAGCGAGGAAACGCTCCTCGGTATTTTTTCTTTACTTTTTCACAAGGGTAATATATAATATATTTGGGTGTTTGTGCCTAAATTTTGTTATTCTTTTTGAGGTGGTAAATATGAAAGAAAAAAAGGTCGGTGTGCTTGGAGGCAAGGTGTGGACCTCAATTTTATTATTTGGCCTTATCGGTCAAATTGCATGGGTTGTTGAAAATATGTATTTTTCACGTTTTATGCAAAACGAAATTACAAGAGCGCCGTATGCAACAACTTTAATGGTTGTTTTTTCTGCTATATTTGCAACTGTTTCTACCTTAATAGGCGGTGCGCTGTGTGACAGAACCGGCAAAAGAAAACTTTTTATTTGTTGGGGCTACGTTATTTGGGGTTTTACAATTATGATGTTTGCCTTAGTACCTATGAAGCCAAGCGCAGATAAGGTTTTACCTATGGTTATACTTGTTGTCGTTATGGACTGCGTTATGTCTGTTATCGGCTCAATCAGCAATGATGCCTCATTTAATACATGGATAACTGATATTTCCAACACTGCCAACAGAGCAAGAGTTGACACTGTTTTGGCTGTAATGCCACTTGTTGCCTTAGCCGTTGTTTTCGGTGGCTTTGACTCTCTTACTAACGAAAGCGCAACAACATCTGATTGGAAGAAGTTTTTTCTGATTTTAGGCATTATTCCAACAGTCGGCGGTATTTTAGGACTGTTTATTATGAAAGATAAAGAGGGAATAACTGCTGATAAAAACAATACCTTTTTGTCAGATTTTGCATATTCGCTTAAGCCAAGTGTAATAAAGAAAAATAAAATGCTTTATGTGTGTCTTGCGGGCAATATGGTATCGGCTGTCGCATATCAGGTGTATGTTAATTATCTTTTTAATATAGTTGAGGGCACGCTTAAAATAAAAAATTATATTATCCCGGTCGGAATAATAATGGTTGTTGCGGCAATCGGCTCGGTGATTATTTCAGCCTTGATGGACAAATATGGCAAAAAACATTTTTATTATCCTACGATTATTGCGGGAATTGTAGGGTGCATAATTATTTGGTGTGCTAAGTTTTTTGTTGACAAGGATGAAACGGCAGAGGTTGCAATTCTTATTGTAGGTGGTATACTTGTGATAGGTGTAAGCCAGTTCATGGCTAATTAAAGGGAACAAAAAGAAAGGGAAAGCACAATCCAGACGGTAT
>FR889158.1 GCA_000436835.1 Eubacterium sp. CAG:251 | reverse complement strand
AGAGTACGGTTATGCCAAATGTGATTCCGTATAAAAGCTTTTGCTGGAGTCTGGGAACAACCAGCTTTAGAACAAAAAATTTCAATAAAACTATTGAAGAACAACTTTCGTTGTTAGATGAGTTTTGGAAGCTTGAAGAGAATAAGAGTAAAAGCTGGTCGGGAAATAAAGATTTACAAACTCGTTATTATGATTTTATGCAATCTAAAGACTTTGTTGAAGGCAATGCCGGAAACAAACCAAAAGACGCTCGTGAAAAGACTTCGGGCTTAGTTGATATTGGGTTAATAGATGATGGAAGAAAACTGAGCAATGCCGGTAAAGCACTGCTTAAAATCACTTTAGAAAATGATTTTTCTTCTGATAATCAATTTCAAATAGCAAAAGATAGCTATATCTATTTGAAGCAATTGCTGAAAACATATTATAATGTGGACGGACACACTGTGCGACCATTTATGGTATTGATTCATTTGTTGAATAAATTTGATTATTTAACACTTGATGAATATACATATCTTTTACCTCTTTGCATTGGCGAAACAGAAACGAACGAAATTATTGACGGTATATCCAAATTGCGTTGCAGAAATATATCTATTGATGAAATCATTGTAAATCGATTGATGGGAATGCTTAATTACAAAACGGCTTTGGATTATTTTATTGATAATGAAGTTACAGAAGAGTTGATATGTGAAATAGGACTCAACAGAAAAAGTCGACAATACGATAAGCCGTATTTTAAGTTGTATCAAGCATTT
>FR889157.1:91530-93260 GCA_000436835.1 Eubacterium sp. CAG:251 | reverse complement strand
CCAAAAACGGCAAGGACTCGATGTCCTTGCCGTTTTTCCAATCCCTCCGTGTGCAATAAGTTGCACCCACCTCCCTTTGCAAGGGAGGCAAAGAGGTATATTAATTTTATTTGGCGTGGTTTAGCCACTTTATCGACAGTTTGAGCGTTGGAGAAATCTCCAACGCTTTTGTTATTGATCGATTATTATTTTTTAACCGATTCGATTATGCCCTCGGCTAAGCCTGCCATACCCTGAATTTCCGACGGAATAATAATCTTTGTTGCCTGACCGTCTGCTGCCTTTGCAAATGCTTCAAGGGCTTTGAGTTTGAGAACAGACTCATCGGCGTTTGCCTCATTAAGCATTTTGATTGCGTCTGCCGTTGCTTTTTGCACCTTTGCAATAGCTTCTGCTTCACCCTCTGCCTCACGGATTTTTGCTTCCTTTTCAGCCTCTGCGGCAAGGATTGCAGACTGCTTTTCAGCCTGAGCCTCAAGAATTTTTGACTCCTTATGACCCTCGGCAACAAGAATACGTGATTGCTTTTCACCCTCTGCACGAAGGATTGCCTCACGTCTTTCACGTTCTGCTTTCATCTGCTTTTCCATTGCGTCCTGAATTTCACGTGGCGGAATAATGTTTTTAAGTTCAACACGATTTACCTTAATGCCCCAGGGGTCTGTAGCCTCATCAAGAATAACTCTGATTTTGGCATTGATTGTGTCACGTGAGGTAAGAGTCGAGTCAAGCTCAAGCTCACCGATAATGTTACGAAGGGTAGTTGCGGAAAGATTTTCAATAGCCGAAATAGGGCTTTCAACACCGTAGCAATAAAGCTTAGGGTCTGTGATTTGGAAGAACACAACCGTATCAATCTGCATAGTTACGTTATCCTTAGTAATAACCGGCTGCGGTTTAAAATCAACAACCTGCTCTTTAAGCGATACGTTTTTAGCCACTCTGTCGATAAACGGAATTTTTACATGAAGTCCCGTGTCCCAAGTTGCATAGTATGCGCCGAGACGTTCAATAACAAATGCCTTTGACTGTGGCACAATCCTGATATTTGTAAGCACAAATAAAATAATTACTGCAATGATTACAAGAAGTACAATAACAACTTTCATAATTTTTCCTCCTTAATATATAAGTATATGTTAATCTTCTTTTACTATTAGTTTTACACCGTCAATTTTTTCAACGGTTACGTTTGTTCCTTTTTTGATTATTGATGAATTTATACTTCGAGCCGTCCATATTTGCCCGTCAACCTTTACCTGCCCTGTTGCATTAATATTATCTATATCCTCGGTGACGGTTGCCGTTTTGCCTATGCATCTGTCGGCATTGGTAGGCTCTGACTTGACTATGAGCTTTTTCTTAACCAATGGACGTGTAATCAAAAGCATTAAAACCGAAACCGCAATAAAGACAATGATTTGCACATAAAACTCTGCACCGGCAAGGCTTGAAACGAGCGCCGCAACCGCCCCGATAACAAACCAAACAGACACAAGCTGGGCGGTCAGCGACTCAAATATGCCAAACAGCACGGCGGCACAAATCCACACAATATACATTTTTTCAAACGACATACTGTCACCTCCTTAAAAATAAACACATAAAATGCATTTCCATATGTTGTGCTTATTATACCATATATCGCCGATATTTTCAATATATAGTGAATTGTTCATAATGAGATTTACAATCTATTCATAAACGGCACAACCGCAATAACACATTGA
>FR889157.1:63222-91479 GCA_000436835.1 Eubacterium sp. CAG:251 | reverse complement strand
CACAAGGAGTTGTGGGTATAAAAAAAGGCGAACAATGTTCGCCTTTTTTTACTTTATTGCATCCTTCATTGACTTAACATAATCATAAACATACTTCGGTGCGTCCTTACCGTGCTCGGCAACAAGATTAACTATTGCAGAGCCGACGATTACACCGTCTGCAAAAGCGGAATATTTCTTTGCCTGCTCAGGTGTGTTGATACCAAAGCCGATAGCGACAGGAGTATCCGTCACACTCTTAATATGGCTGACGATTGAGCCTAAGTCTGTTGTGATTTCGCTTCTCATACCTGTTACACCCATAGAGGAAACGGTATAAATAAAGCCCTTTGCATCGCCTGCAATCATCTTGATTCTGTCCTCACTCGTGGGAGCAACAAGGGAAATAACGTCAATATCATATTTATCCGCAACGCTTTGAAGTTCATTTTTTTCTTCAAAAGGCAAATCGGGAACGATTACACCGCTGACACCCGATTCCTTTGCATTTTGCAAAAATCTGTCATAGCCGTATTTAAAAAGAACATTAAGATACGTCATATAAACAAGCGGAATATCCACGTTTTCTCTAAGCTTTTTTGTAAGGTCAAAAACTTTATCGGTGGTAGTTCCGTTTTCAAGAGAACGAAGGTCTGCCTCCTGAATAACAGGTCCCTCGGCGATAGGGTCTGAAAAAGGAATACCAATCTCTATCAAATCGCAACCGCCCTGAGCCATAGAGGTCATAATTTCAAGCGAGGTGTCCAAATCAGGGTCGCCTGCCGTTACAAAGCCGATAAATGCCTTGCCGTTTTTAAATGCGTCAGAAATATTACTCATGTAAATCAACTCCTCTGTATCTTGCTATTGCGGCAACATCCTTGTCGCCTCTGCCTGAAAGACAGCAAATAATTATATCGTCCTTACTCATGGTAGGTGCAATTTTCATAAGATGAGCAACTGCATGAGCCGACTCGATAGCGCAAATAATGCCCTCTGTTTTGGCAATATATTCAAATGCATTAACTGCCTCGTCGTCCGTCACGGCAACATATTCCGCTCTGCCGATATCGTGAAGATATGCGTGCTCAGGGCCTACACCCGGATAGTCAAGCCCTGCGCTGATAGAATAAACAGGAGCAATTTGACCGTATTCGTTTTGGCAAAAATAAGACTTCATTCCGTGGAAAACACCGAGAGAGCCGGTTGAAATTGTTGCCGCCGTTTCACCCGTATGGATTCCTCTGCCTGCCGCCTCACAGCCGATAAGCCTTACATCCTTATCATTAATAAAATTATAAAACATACCCATAGCGTTTGAGCCGCCGCCTACGCAAGCCATAACTGCCGTAGGGAGTTTGCCCTCTTTTTCAAGTATCTGCTGCCTTGCTTCTTTAGAAATTACAGACTGAAAATCCCTTACAATCATAGGGAAAGGGTGAGGTCCCATAACAGAGCCTAAAACATAAAGAGTATCATCAACCCTGCTTACCCATTCACGCATAGCCTCGTTTACTGCGTCTTTAAGAGTCATTGTGCCTGTAGTTACCGGGTGTACCTTTGCGCCCAAAAGCTCCATTCGATAAACGTTGAGCGCCTGGCGGACTGTGTCCTCCTTGCCCATAAATATTTCACATTCAAGCCCCATAAGAGCCGCCGCAGTTGCTGTTGCAACACCGTGCTGGCCCGCTCCCGTTTCTGCAATTACTCTTGTTTTGCCCATCTTTTTTGCAAGAAGGCATTGACCGAGAACGTTATTGATTTTATGTGCGCCCGTATGGTTTAAATCCTCACGCTTAAAATAAATTTTTGCGCCGCCTAAATCCTTGGTCATATTTTCCGCATAATAGAGAAGCGACGGTCTGTTTGCATATTCCCTCAAAAGCGTGTCAAGCTCCTGCACAAATTCAGGGTCGTTTTTGTAATGCTCATAAGCATTTTCAAGATTGATAATTTCATTCATCAGTGTTTCGGGAACATACTGTCCGCCGTGAATACCGTAACGTCCTTTACTCATTTTTTCATAATCTCCGCAATTTCTTTTATTTTGTTATAATCTTTAACACCGTGCGTTTCCACAGCCGAGGATAAATCAATGCAAAAAGGCTTTACCTCGTCGAGCGCACGTCTTAAATTATCCTTATTTATTCCACCTGCAAGGAAAAACGGCTTTTCACATTCAGGCAAAATGCTCCAATCAAACTCCTTGCCCGTTCCCGCACCGGAATCGAAAAGGAAATAATCCGTGTCATATTCATCAACTTTGCTGAAAGTATCAGGATTAAAACACTTTATAACCGGCACGTCAAAGCCTTTGCAAAATTCAGGCTCTTCGTTGCCGTGAAGCTGAACTATATCTATTATATTGTTTTTTATATAATAATCAATATATTTTTTATCTTCGTCAACAAAAACTC
Source organism: Eubacterium sp. CAG:251 (assembly GCA_000436835.1). Lineage (GTDB taxonomy): Bacteria > Bacillota > Clostridia > Oscillospirales > Acutalibacteraceae > Eubacterium_R. The sequence continues at coordinate 89,083 of FR889157.1, read as the reverse complement.
CGACTGCCTTGATATCCTTTGACAAGCGATTTTTAAGCGATTGCGCCGTTTTAAAATCAATGCTTCGCTTATAACCGGCACTTAAGATAAATCCGATATAATCGACTTTCAGTTCGTTGACATAATCAATATCCTCAACTCTTTTTAAACCGCATATTTTAAGCTTAGCCATAAAGCAATTCCTCAAGCATTTTCTTTTTATTCTCGCTTTTCATAAACGTTTCGCCGATAAGCACCGCATCTGTCTTATTATTTTGCAAAACCTTTATGTCAGAGTGAGTTTTTATTCCGCTTTCAGACACAAAAAGCACATTTTGAGGTATCATATCTCTGTATCTTGTTGAATTATTGACGTCAACGCTGAAATCTTTAAGATTGCGATTATTAACGCCGATTATTCTTGCGCCTGCACTTAAAGCCGAATTAACCTCGTCCTCGTTATGCGCCTCAACAAGAGCCGACAAGCCGAGAGTATCGCAAATTGAAATATATTCCTTGATTTTATCCGTATCAAGAAGCGCACAGATAAGCAAAACCGCCTTTGCGCCCAAAAGCTTAGCCTCATAAATTTGATAGTCGCTTATTGTAAAATCCTTACGCAAAACAGGAATGGAAACATTTTCGCAAATTTCCTTTAAATATTCGTCTTTTCCCATAAACCATTTAGGCTCTGTAAGGCAGCTTATTGCACTTGCGCCTGCCGCCTCATATTCCTTTGCTATTTGAAGATAAGGAAAATCCTCTGCAATAACACCCTTTGACGGCGAAGCCTTTTTAACCTCGCAAATAAACGACAGCGTGTCACCGCCAAGCGCCTTTTCAAATTCAAAATTGCCCTTTGGCATTTCAAGCGCCTCGGCTTTCACCTTAGCTAAAGGCTTATTTTTAATTATCTCTTTATATCTCTGCCTTGTGTTTTCGGCAATAGTGTCAAGTATATTCATTATTCGTTAGTTACCTTTACAAAGCCCTCAAGAATTTTATATCCCTCGCCTGACGAAATGATATTTTCTGCTTTTTTAACAGCGTCTTTAAGAGTAATGCCGAGTTCACCCGCATAAATTGCCGCACCTGCATTGAGTGCAACGGCTGTGTTTTGAGCCTTTGTGCCTTTGCCCTGAAGAACAGCCGTTATAATCTTTGCGTTTTCCTCAGGTGTGCCGCCGACAAGGTCAGCCTTATTTACTCGCTCAAAGCCGAAATCCTCAGGCTTAACGGTATAATAAGTGATATTTTCACCCCTAACCTCGGCAACTCTTGTTTCAGCCGATGCGCTTATTTCGTCAAGACAATCCGTTCCGTAAACCACCATAGCGTCGGTTACGCCGATTTTAACAAGTGCCTTTGCGATTTTTTCAACATATTCCTCGCTGAAAACACCGAGCACCATTCTGTCAGCCTTTCCCGGATTTGTAAGAGGGCCTAAAATATTAAATACCGTTCTGATACCTATTTGTTTTCTTACCGGACCCACAAAACGCATTGCGCTGTGATATTTTTGTGCAAAAAGGAAAGCGATATTGTTTTCATCAAGTGATTTTTTCATAACCTCCGGCTCGCAGTCAATTTTAACTCCGAGTGCCTCAAGGCAATCTGCCGTGCCGCACTTTGACGAAGCCGCACGGTTGCCGTGCTTAACAATCGTTACGCCTGCTGCCGCAGCAACGAAAGCAGAGGTTGTTGAAATATTAAAGGAATTTGATTTATCTCCGCCGGTGCCGACAATATCAAGAGCGTGGCCGCCGATATTAAATTCCATTGCCTTTGAGCGCATACCCGTTGCCGCACCTGCGATTTCCTCCTCTGTTTCGCCTTTCATTGCAAGCGCTGTAAGAAACGAAGATATAACCGCCTCGCTTACTTCGCCGCTCATTATTTCATCAATAGCCTGTTTCGCTTCATCAAATGTAAGGTCCTGCTTTGCCGATACCTTTGCAAGTAACTCTTTAATCATTTTGCTATACCTCCAAGAAATTTCTTAAAATATCAATGCCGTTTGGCGTCATTATGGATTCAGGGTGAAATTGAACGCCGAAAACATTATATTCCTTATGCTCAAGCGCCATTATTTCGCCGTCATCTGTTTTTGCCGTAATTTTTAAACAATCTGGCAACGCCGCCTCATCTGCCGAAAGCGAATGATATCTTGCAACATCAATCGTGTTTGGCAAGCCTTTAAAAAGCTTAGACGTGTTATCAACCTCACACCTGCTTTGCTTGCCGTGCATAAGATTTTTTGCATAGCCTACAACTCCGCCGTAAGCCTCGCATATTGACTGATGACCAAGGCAAACACCGAGAATTTTCATTTCACTTCCAAGTTCTTTTACCACGTCAATGCAAACTCCTGCGTCCTTCGGTCTTTTTGGGCCGGGGGATAAAATAATGTGGCTCGGCGCAAGGCTTCTTATTTCATCAACGCTCATTTCGTCGTTTCTTATCACCTTTATATCCTCGTTTATTGTGCCGACAAGCTGAAAGAGGTTATATGAAAAACTGTCATAATTATCAATCAAAAGTATCATTACATTTCCTCCACGCTTTGCTTGAGCGCCGTAACAACCGCCTTCGCCTTGTTAATACATTCCCTGTGTTCCTTAGCGGGAATCGAATCTGCAACTATGCCTGCTCCCGAACGAACATATACCTTGCCGTGCTTTTTGAATGCCAAGCGAATTGCAATGCAAGTATCAAGATTGCCTGTCAAATCAATATATCCGACTGCTCCGCCGTAAATTCCACGCTTGTTATTTTCAAGCTCGTTAATTATTTGCATTGCCCTGATTTTCGGCGCACCAGAAAGTGTACCTGCCGGAAGCACCGCATCTACTGCGTCAAGCGCCGTTTTATCTTCTCTGATTTCGCCTGTTACGGTTGAGCCGATATGCATAACGTGGCTGAATTTTAAAATTTGATGATACTTGTCAACCTTGACCGTGCCGAACTTGCTGATTTTTCCTAAATCGTTTCTGCCCAAGTCAACAAGCATATTATGTTCCGCAAGCTCCTTTGGGTCTTTAAGAAGTTCTTTTTCAAGCTCATCGTCCTGAGCTTTGTTTTTACCTCTCGGACGGGTACCTGCAAGCGGATAAGTGCTTAATTTTCCGTTTTCAAGCTTAACAAGTGTTTCAGGCGAAGCGCCTGCCATTTCAATATCGTCAGACGAAAAATAGAACATATAAGGCGAAGGATTAAGCTTTCTCAAAATCTCATAAGTGCCAAAAAGCGAGCCGTCCATTTCAGCCTCAAGCCTGTTTGAAAGAACCACCTGAAAAATATCGCCCTCTTTAATATAATGCTTAGCCTTTTCAACCATTTTTGCATATCTTTCACCGTCAAAAAGAGGCTTAAATTCTGTTTTAAGCTTAGGCTTTTCAATTTTAGCCTCGTCACCGTTTAAAATAATATTTTTCATTATTTCAAGTTCTTTTAAGGCGATTGCATAATTTTCGTTAACTTCTTGCGTTTGAATATTTACTATAAGAATAATTTTATTTTCACGGTTATCAAAAGCGATTACCTTATCAAAAAGCATTAAGTCAACATCCTTGAAATTGCCGTCGTCGTGTGCATCAAGCTTAAGGCTCGGCTCGCTGTATTTTACATAATCGTAGCCGAAATAGCCGACAAGTCCGCCCGTAAAGGTAGGCAAATTTTCAATTTTAGGCGCTTTATGCTCATCAAGCATTTGCTTTATATATTTTCTCGGGTCACCTGTATAATTTTTAACGCCAAACGAATCAATAAATCTTACATTATAATTTGTGCAGCTAACCTCTGCCTTTGGATCATAGCCCAAAAAGGTGTAACGCCCCGTGTTGTTGGCATCATCATTTGACTCAAGCATATAGCAATGAGAGCTTACGTTTTTAAGCTTTTTCAAAACCGTGAGTGCCGACACATCAGCTTCAATCTCCGTGCTGACGGGAACTGTTTTGAAACTTTGATATTTTTCCTTAATTTCTTCAACAGATGGATAAATTTTCATTTGATTTCCCCTTGTCTTTCCTCTTGCAAAAGGGCAACAAAAAAGCCCTCGGCAATACTTACGTATTACCAAGGGCGAAAATTACTTTCCGTGGTGCCACCTTGATTTATGGGTTACCATACACTTTGCAAGATACTATCATATCTCCGACCACTAACGTAGATCATCACGTTACGGAATAATAAGCCTAAGCCTTTCACCGTACCCTCAACGGTCCATTTAACAAGCCGTTTACTGCCCTCTTTTCAGCGCCGAGGACTCTCTGTAAGTTCGTATCTCGTTTTTATCTCCGTTTCAACGGTTTATATTTTTAATTTGTAAAGACATTTTAGCATGTTAAAAAACACTTGTCAAGATATTTTTATACGTATTATTCGGGCGACCGATGGTCGCCCCTACGTTATCTAAAATGAAACGAATATCGTAGGGGCGATTATTAATCGCCCGCTTGCGAAATATTAAATCTCGCAAATGCATTTTCAAGCGTGGTGTTAAAAATAATCATATCCGAAATATCTGCCGAGGTTTCATAATCAGCCGAGGACTTGGGAGTCACAAAATAAAACGGTACACCGCTTTGCCTGCACTTTTTGGCAAAAGCCTTTGCGCTTTCGGGCACGGTTGCGCTGTGATACATCTCGTGCAAAACCAAATCGGCGCTTTCTATATTATAATTATTATAATCAATATTAATATAAGGCTTAATTACCAATATATTCTTTGGCGCAAGGCAGGGATTTTTAAATTTCGGCTGAGCCTTGCCTGTCTGCCTGAATTTATCAAGACCGTCGGCGCTCGTTATTGTGTCTGCGGGGAAAATGCCGTCGTAGCTTACAAAAACGCCCTTTTCGCCTTTTTTTATGTGCCTCAGCGCCTCATTAAAATTAGAAATTCCGTTAGCCGAATTATCCTCAATCGGCTTATCGGAGGCGGTTAGCACAATATTTTTATCCCAAAAAAGATTTGCTATAAACGACGAAGTAAAAGCCAGCGTGTCTGAGCCGTGAAGAATGATAATATTATCGCTGTCGCTCTCTTTTATCTCGTCAACAAGGCTTTGCAAATGCGAAAAATCCATATTTTCCGACAAAATCGTATAAGGGCAGGAAAACGAAAGTTCAACACCCTTTATTAAATTTTCATCGGCAAAATGGACTACCTTAAACGGTGCGTCAAGATGAATATTATCGTCTTTTTTGCTCGCAATCGTTCCGCCTGTTGAAATAATCAAAATTTTCATAATATCAATTCCCCGTTGCGTCACAAAAAGGCAAGAGAAAACTCCTGCCTTTTCTAAATTTATTCAAACACGAAGTTTCTTTCGACGTCGTAGGGGCTGACATTGTCAGCCCGCTTTAAATCCTATTTAGTAAAGAAAACCTTAAATGCCTTATACGCCATATACGTATCTATCTTGCTGACAATCTCGTAAGGAGAATGCATGGAAAGAACTGGCACACCAACGTCGATAACGTCAACATTGAGGTTTGCAATATACATAGCAACGGTTCCGCCGCCGCCTGCGTCAACCTTGCCAAGCTCGCCGCTCTGCCACAAAACTCCGTTTGATTCAAGAAGATTTTTAACAAAGCTTACATATTCGGCAGAAGCATCTGACGTGCCGCCCTTGCCTCTTGCACCAGTAAACTTGGTTACGCAAACACCCTCGTTAATGAATGAGGAATTATTTTTTTCAAAAGGAGTTGACCATGTTGGGTCAAATGCGGCATTAACGTCAGCTGAAAGGCACTTAGAATTAGAAAGAACATCTCTGCCCTCATAGCCCTCAAGCCTTGCCAAATCCTCAACAAAATATTTAAGATAACTTGAATTAAGACCTGTGTTGCCGTCAGAACCTGTTTCCTCTTTATCGGTAAGAACGGTCAAAGCGGTATACTCCGGTACTTCGTCAATATCAAGAATTGCCTGAAGAGCAGGGTATGAGCAAACACGGTCATCATGGCCGTAGCCGCCGATTAAGCTTCTGTCAAAGCCGATATCGTCAACCGAAAATGCCGGCACAAGTTCAAGCTCGGCAGAAAGAAAATCTCTTTCAACAATGCCGTACTTTTCAAAAAGAATGTTGAGAAGATTAAGCTTAATCTTTTCGCTTACCTCGTCATCCTTAAACGGACGTGAGCCAATAACAACATTAAGTTCCTCGCCCTTAACAATCTCGTTTGCTTTTCTTGACATTTGCTCTGCGCCGAGATGAGGAAGAATATCCGTAATGCAAAACTTAGGGTCAGCCGGGTCCTCGCCTACTTTAACGTCAACATACGTGCCGTCATTTTTGCAAATTCTGCCGTGGAGAGAAAGCGGAATAGCTGTCCACTGATATTTTTTAATTCCGCCGTAGTAGTGAGTTTTGAAAAATCCGAGATTTCCATCCTCATAAACAGGGCACTGCTTTAAATCAAGACGTGGGGAATCAATATGAGCAGCGCTGATTCTTACACCGTCACAAATAGGTCTTTTACCCTTGACTGCAAGAATAATTGCCTTTTCCCTGTTGAAATAATAAACCTTGTCGCCCGGCTCAAGTGCCTTGCCGAATTTATCAAATTCTGTAAAGCCGTGTTCCTGTGCAAGCTTAAGTGCCGATGCGGCAAATTCCCTTTCCGTCTTATTTTCAAAGAGGAATTTTTTGTATCCCTCGCAGAAATCGTCGCAAGCCTTAAGCTCTTCATCGCTCATAAAATCTACGCCGTTTTCTTTTTTGTTAAAAAGCTTTTTTTGCAATTCTTTTGCTTTTTCGCTCATTTTTATCACCTTTCTGAAAATTATTTTTATTAAAATCCGAGAGAATGAAGAATGTCATCAATTTCTCGGTCAATATCATTACCGTCATTATTATAAATCACAAAGTCGCAATTGGCTTTGAAATAATCCTCGCTAAATTGAGAGGAAAGCCTGCTTTTTGCCGCTTTTTCGCTGATATTATCACGCTTAATTATGCGCTTTAATCTTGTTTTTTCGTCAGCCAAAACGGCAATCGTTTTAAAACATTTATCCTGCGCACCCGCCTCAAAAAGCTGGGGTGCGTCAAGAACGCTCAAAAGAGTTGAAAGCGACACACACCTGTCAATAACAGCCGGGTGAACAAGTTCATTAAGCCTTTCAAGCTTAGATTTATCATTAAACACAATATTACCGAGCTTTTTCCTGTCAACTTTACCGTCTGTCATTATATCGCCGAATTGGGCGCAAAGAGATTTAACCAAGGCTTCGTCGGTATCATAAATATTTTTAACAACCTCGTCGCAGTCTATAATATTAAAGCCACGTTCTTTAAGCTTCTTGCATATATAGCTTTTGCCTGCGCCCGACTGACCTGTTAAACCGAGAGTAAACGGTTTAGTCAAATCAATAACCGTGAATGCCGCCGCACGGATAAGACGGTTGTAAACCGCCATTCCGACACCCGTTGTATGCGGAATACGGGCATACACTGTCTTTGCTCCCATTTCGTCAAGACGTCTGAGTGCGTCAAAAAGCTCCCTCGCCTGCGATAAATCGTCGTTTTCGCTTCCAAAATTGACTCTCGGCACGCTGACCTCGTCCTCATCAAAACAAAGCGCAAATGCGCCCTTTTGATTATTGACAAAATCCTCGTAAGTCTTACGGTCGGCATCAACAATAACCACCCTTGCCTTTGGGGCATAGTGCTTATATTTCATACCGGGGGAAGCCGCCGTTTCGTTATCTTTCATTCCGTGAAGCACGGCATTTGCAACCTCGACCTCGCCTATTACACCCTCAAGCATTTCCTTAGTAACTGCGCCCGGACGCAAAACCGTGGGAATATCGGTTGCAAGAGTGATAACGGTTGATTCAACGCCAAATTCGCAATCGCCGCCGTCAATGATTGCCTCAATCTTGCCTGACATATCGTCAATAACATATTTTGCTCTTGTAGGCGACGGCAAGCCGGAGGTATTGGCACTCGGTGCGGCAATGGGACAGCCTGCTGCCTTAATCACCTTATTTGCAACCTCATTTATCGGCATACGAACGGCAACCGTATCAAGACCGCCGCTGACAACCTTGCCTATCAAATCGCTCTTTGGCAAAATTATTGTAAGCGGGCCGGGGAAAAAGGCATCAATAAGTGCCTGCGCCTTAGGCGTGACCTCTTTAACCAAAGGAATGATGTCCTCTTTATTTGCAATATGAACAATAAGCGGATTATCGCTCGGCCTGCCCTTAGCCTTATAAATATTTTTGACGGCGTCCTCATTGAGCGCATTCGCACCCAAGCCGTAAACTGTTTCTGTAGGAAACGCAACAAGCCCGCCGTTTGCAAGGAGTTTACCCGCAAGGGCTATATCCTCATCATTTGTTGATAATACTTTAGTTTCCATTATGCTTATGTTTACCTGCCTTTGCAGTAATTATGTAAAAAATTGGAATAGTTAAGAAAAGAATCCACGCAGGGTGCCACAAGCTTTTTGCAAATCCCAAAAGAAGAAATACAATAAGCACCAAAACGGGATAGCAAAAAATGACAGGCTTTTTCTTTTCAATCGCTATTATGCCAGTATAAAAAAGAGGAATTGTCAAAAGAACAATCCATCCGATTTTCCAGCCGTTTGCGCCGAGAAATACACCGATTAAGCAATATGCAATAACCGCAAGAATGGGATAGGACGGGAAAAGCCAGCTTCGCCTTTTCTTTTCCTTTTTTCTTTCTTCACGTTCTTTTTCTCTTTCGAGAATATATTTTTCATCCTTTTGCTCTTTTAAAAGTTCCTTTTCCTTAAGCGACGGCTCAGGAGCGGAAAGCGGCATATCAAATTTTCTTTCTTCTGCCTTTTTATTCTCAGGCTCTTCCTTGCCCTCAAATTCATCTATCAGCTCATTCACAGCTTTTGCTTCTTCGCTTTCCTCTGACTGTTCGTTTTCCTTTGCTTCGTCAGCCTCGCCTTTAACAATCGAATCAATAGACACGCCGTAAAATTCGGCAAGCTTGCCTATATTATCAATATCGGGAGTGGAATTGCCCTGCTCCCATTTTGAAACGGATTGACGTGAAATACCGAGTGCTTCACCGAGAGCGTCTTGGCTTATGCCTTTACCGTTTCTTAATTTTTTTAAATATTCGCCTTGTTTAATTGACATACTTTACCTCTGAAATAATTATTCTTCGCCCTGTGCCTTAAGCTTTTCGGCAGTATCGGCAGTAATAAGCGCATCTATCATTTCATCCATATCGCCGTTTAAAAACTGCTCAAGCTTATAAAGAGTAAGCCCTATTCTGTGGTCGGACACTCTGCCCTGCGGATAGTTATATGTTCTTATTCTCTCGCTTCTATCGCCTGTGCCGACCTGCGCCTTTCTTTCGCCTGCAATCTCTGCATCGTGCTTAGCTTTTTCAGCATCATAAAGACGGGAACGCAAAACTTTAAGCGCTTTTTCCTTGTTTTTATGCTGGCTTCTTTCGTCCTGACATTCAACAACTGTTCCCGTCGGAATATGGGTAATACGAATGGCAGATGATGTTTTGTTAATATGCTGGCCGCCTGCGCCCGACGAACGGAATGTGTCTATCTGCAAATCCTTAGGATTAATCTCAAAATCGACGTCCTCAGCCTCCGGCAAAACCGCTACCGTTGTGGTGGAGGTATGTATTCTGCCCTGACTTTCGGTTTCGGGTACACGCTGAACACGGTGAACACCCGATTCAAACTTAAAGCGGGAATATGCGCCGTCGCCCTCAACGGAAAAGCTGATTTCCTTATATCCGCCAAGCCCCGTTTCATTAGCATTTAATATCTCTGTTTTAAAACCCTTTGACTCGGCATACATCGAGTACATTCTGAAAAGAACACCTGCAAAAAGTGCGCTTTCCTCTCCTCCTGCACCGCCACGGATTTCAATAATTACGTTTTTATCATCGTTAGGGTCACGTGGCAAAAGAAGAACCTTAAGCTCCTCCTCAATTCTTTCCATATCCTCTCGGCTTTGCTCGTATTCCTCTTTAACCATCTGGGCAAAATCAGCGTCCATTCCGCCCTCATCAAGCATTGCACGTGACTCCTCCTCACTTGCCTTAGCCTTTTTATATTCCCTAAATTTTTCAACAACAGGGGTTAAATGCTTAAGCTCACGCATAAGCTTAGTATATTTTTCTTGGTCACAAACGATATCGGGATTGCAAACAAGCTCGTTTACTTCCTCAAATCTGTTTTCAACCTCTTGCAATTTTTCTATCATATCTCTTCCTCACTTACAATATTAAAAAATCTCTTTTTCTTTTCTTCTCTTATTTTTTCGTCACAACTTGAATCAATAAAGGTTATATTTCCCTTATCTTTGGCGTCGCTTATTAAATCTTTTTCTTCAAGCACTCTGTTAAGCTGCCTGCTTACACCGTTTGCACCGTCAAAAAACTCGACGTTGCCCAAAGTGTTTTTAATTTCCTTTTTTGCAAGTGGATAATGAGTACAACCCAAAACAACATTTTGCGCTTTGCCCTTATATTCATCAAGCGTTTTATCAAGATAATCGCAAAGCTCCTCCTTTGTGCCGTGCTCAATAATATCCGCAAGACCGACGCAGGCAATAAGCGCCGTTTTGTGGTTATTATATTTATAATAAAGTTTATGGAATTTTTCGCTTTCAAGCGTACCCTTGGTTGCCATTACAAGCGTAAAGCCGTCGGGATTTTGGTCATACACCATTTTATATGCCGGCTCAATTGCAATTATCGGCAGAGAATATTTTTCCCTAAGATAAGCCGAAGCCTTGGCAGAAGCCGTATTGCACGCAATAACTATTGCCTTGCAGCCGTAATTTTTAATAAGAAACGAAACGATTTTATCGCAGCGTTCAATAATTTCATCGTCACTTTTATCGCCGTAGGGGCAATTGGCAGAATCGCTGAAAAACACATAGTTTTCATTCGGCAAAACGGAAAGACTTTTTATAAGCACAGTGCTTCCGCCTATTCCCGAATCAAGAAAGCCGATAGGGGCACTATTTTTCATCGCTTTTGACCACCTTAATGCTTTTATCTGCTTTAATTCTCGGAATCATAACCTCTCTGCCACAGCCTGTGCACCTGAGCTTATAGTCAACTCCGAGCCTTGTTATTTCAAATTCCTTTGAACCGCAAGGGTGCGCTTTTTTCATCACAACAATATCACCGAGTTTGAGTTGCATATTTTTCACCTTATATAAATTAAAGATACTATATTATTAATTATTTAAAACATTATATCACTATCGCCTATTATTTACAACAAAATATTATCATAAAACAGCGCTTATTTGAATATAAATATAACTACAAGACTATCGAAAAGAGTGAAACAAATGGAATTTTATCCGGAGGGTTGCCGCAAGAGCCTTGAAAAAACCTTTGAAAGCGTTGAAGAAATAAAAAACGCTATGATGAAAAACGAAATAATCGAGGGCAAGGTACTGCTTTGCGACAGGGAGCATAATTTACATATTGACTTAGGCGCAATAAGAGGCATTATTCAACGAGAGGAGGGTGCGCTGGGAATAGATGACGGAACAGTCAGGGATATTGCGCTCATTTCCAAGGTCGGGAAAAACGTTTGCTTTAACATTATGGGCTTTCAGCGTGACGTTTTCGGCAACACGTGCGCCGTACTTTCAAGAAAAAACGTGCAAAAAAGGTGCAAGGAAGAATTTTTGGATAATTTGGCGCTCGGCGATATCATTGACGCAAAAGTCACTCATCTTGAAAAATTCGGCGCTTTTATTGATATCGGCGCAGGAATAAATGCACTTATACCGATTGATATGCTGTCTGTTTCAAGAATAAGTCACCCACGGCAGAGGCTAAGCGAAGGGCAAAAAATAAAGGTTGTTTTGCGCAAAAGAGAGGGCGACAAGCTGACATTTTCGCTAAAAGAACTTCTCGGCACGTGGGAGGAAAACGCAGAACTTTTCACTCCCGGTGAAACGGTGACAGGAGTTATAAGAAGCATTGAGGATTACGGCGTATTCATTGAACTTATGCCTAATTTGGCAGGGCTTGCCGAGCTTGAGGACGGCTTGTTTGAGGGGCAAAGCGTAGCGGTTTACATTAAATCGATAATTAAGCAGAAAATGAAAATCAAGCTTATAATTGTTGAGGCTTACGACTATGACGAAAAGGGCAAAGAGCTTGTGTATTTCAATAACGACAGCCATATATCATATTGGCTTTATTCCCCAAAAGACAGCGCAAAGCTGATTGAAACGGATTTTGATGAAATATAATCGGGCGAACAATGTTCGCCCCTACAACGTCGAAAGAAATTCCGTGTTTGAATGAATTTCCTTGAAATTCATAATAAACACTCCGTTCCTTTCTCCTTTCCCCCACCAAATTTTCAATTTGTCGGGGACCCCGAATGGAATTTCGTTTTATAGCACAAATCTTCGATTTGTCGGGGACCCCGAATTAAACAAACATATTTGCCTCCCTTGCAAAGGGAGGTGGGTACAACTTGTTGCACCCGGAGGGATTGAAAAAACGGCAAGGCAGGAATTTATGTAAATAATAAGGCTACAAAAAAGCAGTTATAAATTAACTGTTGATTTATTTTCTCTGTTTCTGTATAATATTTAAGTACAAACGGTTGTACGTGGGTACAGCCGTTTTTATTTTGTATTATTTTGGAGAGGGAATATGTATAAGGTAGGATTTGACAATAATAAATATTTGCAAATGCAAAGTGAAAGAATCAAGGAAAGGATAAACGAATTCGGCGGAAAGCTTTATCTTGAATTCGGCGGAAAGCTCTTTGACGATTATCACGCATCAAGAGTTTTGCCGGGATTTCAGCCTGACAGCAAACTTCAAATGCTTCTTCAGCTTAAAGAGCAGGCAGAAATAGTTATTGTTATCAGCGCAAGCGATATTGAGAAAAACAAAATCAGGGGCGACCTCGGAATCACCTATTCAACAGACGTTTTAAGGCTTGTTAATGCGTTTGAGGGTATGGGGCTTATGGTAGGAAGCGTTGTACTTACAAAATATGTTTCAACGCCGAGAGTTAACGCTTTTGAGCAGAAGCTAAAGGACAGAGGTATTCCTTTTTATCACCACTATCTTATTGACGGATATCCTGCAAACATTTCTAAAATCGTAAGTGACGAAGGATACGGCAAAAACGATTATATCAAGACTAACCGTTCGCTCGTTGTAATCACCGCACCGGGTCCGGGAAGCGGTAAAATGGCTACCTGCTTATCACAGCTTTACCACGAAAACAAGCGTGGAATTAAGGCAGGATATGCAAAATTTGAAACATTCCCTATTTGGAACATTGCGCTCAAGCACCCTGTAAACATTGCTTATGAGGCGGCTACGGCTGACCTTAACGACGTCAATATGATTGACCCGTGGCACTTGGAGGCTTACGGCGAAACAACGGTAAACTACAACCGTGACGTTGAAATTTTCCCTGTATTAAAGGCAACGTTTGACAAAATTTACGGAAAATGCCCTTACAAATCGCCTACGGATATGGGCGTTAATATGGCAGGCAACTGTATTTTTGATGACGAGGCGGTTAAAGAGGCGGCTAATCAGGAGATTATACGCAGATTTTTCAATGCAAAATGCAACCAAATCAAGGGCAGAGCAAGCAAAGATGAGATTTACAAGCTTGAACTTCTTATGAACAATGCCGGCTTATGCGTTGACGACAGAAAATGTGCGCTTGAGGCTACAAAGCTTGAAGAAAAAACAGGTGCGCCTGCTGCGGCAATTGAGCTTTCAGACGGAAAAACGGTCACCGGCAAAACATCTGCGCTTTTGGGCTGTGCTTCGGCTATGCTTTTAAACGCTTTAAAGGTGCTTGCGGGAATTGACGATGATGTTCTTCTTATCGCACCTGAGGTTATCAAGCCGATTCAGGAGCTTAAAATCAATCATTTGGGCAACAAAAACCCACGACTTCATACAGACGAAACGCTTATTGCGCTTTCAATTTCGGCAGTGAATGACGAAAAAGCAAAGCTTGCGCTAAATCAGATTTCAAAACTTAAAAATTGCGAAATGCATTCATCAGTTATGCTTGCGCAGGTTGACGAAAACGTGCTTAAAAAGCTCGGCATAAGGCTGACGTGTTCGTGCTGAAAAAAATTTGAAAAAATTAGAATTTCCTATTGAAATAGGAAATAAACTGCTTTATAATATATAAGTACAGACGGTTGTACCAGTGCGTACAGCCGTTTTTTATTTTAATTTTTTATCTTATTTTTACTTTCAGAGGTGATTTGATGAACAAAACGAAGTATATTTTCATTACCGGCGGCGTTGTATCGGGTCTTGGCAAGGGCATTACCGCAGCGTCACTCGGCAGACTTTTAAAATCACGTGGCTTAAAAGTTACGGCGCAAAAGCTTGACCCGTATCTTAACGTTGACCCCGGCACTATGAACCCCGTTCAGCACGGCGAAGTTTTCGTAACAGATGACGGTGCGGAAACCGACCTTGACCTCGGCCATTACGAAAGATTTATTGACGAAAGCCTTTCGCAAAACTCAAACCTTACATCGGGCAGAGTTTATTGGAAGGTTATATCTGACGAAAGAAAGGGCGTTTACGGCGGACAAACCATTCAAATTATTCCGCACGTAACAAACGAGATTAAGCGCTATATTAACAGAAATGCCGACACAGGAGCTGACGTTTGCCTTGTTGAAATCGGCGGTACTGTCGGCGATATCGAATCCCAGCCGTTTCTTGAAGCAATCCGTCAATTTGCGGTTGAAGTCGGCAGAGAAAACTGCCTTTTCATTCACGTAACACTTGTTCCTTATCTTGCCGCTTCTGACGAGCTTAAGAGCAAGCCTACTCAGCACTCGGTTAAGGAAATGCTTTCTATCGGTATCAGCCCTGACATTATTGTTTGCAGAACGGAGCATCCGCTTACAGACGATATTAAAAATAAAATTGCGCTTTTCTGTAATGTTGACAAGGAATGTGTAATTGAAAACAACAACTGCGACATTCTTTATGCCGTGCCTATGATGCTTAAAGAGCAGCGTATGGATGATGTTGTAATTAAAAAACTCGGCATTGAATGCGGCGAGCGTGACCTTTCGGATTGGGAGCATATGCTTGAGGCTTTGAGAAATCCTAAGCAGACGGTTAAAATCGCAATGGTCGGCAAATATGTTGAACTTCACGACAGCTACATTTCGGTAAACGAGGCTTTAAAGCACGGCGGAATTGAAACGAGAAGTGCAATTGACATTGATTGGATTGACTCAGAAACACTTGAAGGCGACGCTGACCTTGACGAAATTTTGGGCGACGTTGACGGTATTCTTGTTCCGGGCGGTTTCGGCAGCAGAGGAATTGAGGGCAAGATTAACGCTTGCCAATATGCAAGAACTCACGGCATCCCTTATCTCGGCATTTGCCTTGGTATGCAGATTGCAATTATTGAATTTGCAAGGCATGTGCTTGGTATGAATGACGCTAATTCGGCTGAAATCAATCCTGAAACTCCGTACCCTGTTATTGACATTTTGCCGGAGCAAAAAGAAGTTACCGATATGGGCGGCACAATGCGCCTCGGTCAATATCCCTGCACTCTTAACCCGGAGTCGAAATCATACGAGCTTTACGGCGCATCAATGATTTATGAAAGACACAGGCACAGATATGAGGTAAACAACGATTACAGAAACGACCTTTTGAGCGGCGGAATGATTTTTGCCGGAACATCACCTGACAACCACATTGTTGAAATGGTTGAAATTCCGGAGCACCCATGGTTTGTTGCCTGCCAATTCCACCCCGAATTTAAGTCAAGGCCTAACAAGCCGCATCCTCTTTTCCGTGGATTTGTTACGGCAGCTGCAAAGCACAAAGAAAGTAAATAAGATTAAGATAATTTAAGGAGAAACGTTAATTTGACGCTTCTCCTTTTTGTTTTTCTTAATAACTAATATCTTTTATCCCCCTTGCATATATATTAGCGGTGATAAAATGAAGCTTATTAAAAATAAAAAAACGGAAAAAGAAAACAAAAGTCCGCTTGACTATTACTTCGGAAAGCCGAGAATTGAAATGGCAGGGAGCGAATGTCTTGTTGACGGGCTTGAAAAAATAATAGAATATTCAAACACAAAAATCACCGTGTCGCTCGGAAGTCAGGAAATCACTTTTTGGGGCGACGACTTGAAAATAAATTCTTTTACACGTGAGGGCGCAGTGGTGCAGGGCAATATAACGTCAATGGAGTTTTCATCTTGATTAAGCTTTTTCGTTTTCTTTTGGGATATGTTGAATTTGAGTTTATAAATGGTTTTAGCGAGGGTTTCATAAACGACTGTTTTGAAAAGGAAATACTTATTCAAAACATTACGCTTTGCGAAAACGGTTTTAATGCAATTTGCAGAATAAGCACGTATAAAAATCTGCACAAAATCGCACTTAAAAACGGCGGTAAGGTAAAAATTTTAAAAAAGCACGGCTTACCGTTTTTCCTTGCACCGCTAAATGAACGAACAGGTTTTATTTTGGGCGCTGTTTTGTTTGCTTTTATTCTCTCGTTTTTAAGTTCGTTTATCTGGAATGTTGAAATAAAAGGGTGCGACACTCTCAGCGAAGCCACAATTTCAACTTATCTTGAAAATCACAAATTCAAAAGCGGAGTTATGTGGAGCGCAGTTGACAGAAAATCAATTGCTTGGGATATGATGAGCGATTTTGACGATATTGCGTGGGTACATATCAACAGAAAAGGGACAACCGCCGTAGTTGAGATTAACGAAACAAGAAAAGAGATTGACGAAATTGACGAATACAACCTAAAAGGAATTAAAGCAATCAGAAAAGAAATAAGCGTTACCGCACAAAGACAGCAAAGCAAATTAAGCATTAGGCAGACAAAAAATTATTATACGCTTCGCTTTTTCTCGCTTGACATTCCCCTTTATTTCAAAATTAAAAAAGGCGATTTTGAAAAAACAAGCGATAAATATTTAAAAATCAAGGGAAAGGCGCTCCCGATAGGATATACAATTACAAGCGAACAGGCAATAAGCGCTGTTAAATATGATTTAACAAACGACGAAATGGTAAACCTTGCAAGAAAAAAGCTCTCAATCGAGGCTGAAAGAGAGCTTGACGGGTATGAAATTGTGAACGCCGATACAAAATATCAAATCAAAAACGACCAATGCGTTATGACGGGGTATTATATTGTCAGGTATGCGGATGATTAATGATTATAACAGACAGGCGACCAATGGTCGCCCCTACGGTATTGTATTTCATTAAGCAAATCCTATAATTAAATACAGAATTTATGGTTGCCGATTGTTTTGATTACCTGACGGGAATGCATAAAGGCGTCTGACGTTTTGGAAGCGTTGAAATAATAGATTGCGCCGCCTGACGGGTCCCAGCCGTTTAAAGCGTCAATTGCAGCTCTTTTGGAGGAGTCGGCAACGGCGGCATACCAGTTTGAATCATTAACGCAGGAAAAAGCGCCCTTTTGATATACAACACCGCTTATCGAATCGGGAAAAGACGGGTGCTTCACTCGATTTAAAATAACTGCGCCGACTGCTACCTGCCCTTCATACGATTCTCCCCTTGCCTCAGCGCTTATTACCTTTGCCAAAAGCTCAACGTCGGAATTTGAATATTCGGTATTATTGGAGGACGAACCGCTTGAAAGACCGAGATAAAGAAGCGTTGTTTTGCCGCAAATTCCGTCGGCTGTAATACCGCAACTTTTTTGAAATGCTTTTACTGCGCTTTTAGTATTATTTCCGTAAATGCCGTCGACCGAACCGCCGTAAAAACCGAGAGAGGAAAGCTTTTTTTGAATATTTTTTACCTCTTCACCGCTTGAACCGAGCTTTGACACAACATATTGGCTGTTTTGGGTATAATCGTAAATTTTATAAGCCGAAAAGCCTATAAGCGAGCCTGTCACGATAAGTGCGACAATTGCAAGCGCAATAATAAAATTACGAAATGCTTTATATACTGTCATATTGTTTCTCTCCTATACTAATAATGAAATAACAAAAGTTATTCCGCACCCTGCCATGGTGAAAAGCAACGACAAAAGCGCAGTTTTAATAATCTGCTTTTTTGTAAGCTTCAGCCTCGGCGGTTTTTGTTTTAATGCAGCAACCGCTTCCGCCTCTTTTTGCAATTTTTTTCTGTCTGTAGACTGATGTTCGGGCTTAACAAAAAATATTATTTTGTCAAAATACGGATTATCTGTATTTGTAACCTCTAAAATTTGCTTGCTTACACCCTTAATCATCTTTTTTCTCATTGCCTTTCACTCGAAATTTATACAATTAGTGTAGGAAAAAGATGTGGCAAATATACTAAAAAGTTTTTGTCGAATTTTGTTAATTCTTATAAAATTTTTTACTTGACAAGCTTTTAATATAACCAAAAGTATATTTAACCTTACAATTAAACCGTTGTGGAAAACTCTGTGGAAAATGTTAAAAACTATGGCGAAAAGTACGCAGTTTGGGGCTTTTTCACTGTTGAAAACTCGTTTTAATGTTAAAATTTAAGAGTTTTCATAACTTTACACATAGTTTTCAACATTTTTGAAAGTTCGATATTAAACTAATATTTTTGTGTAATTTGCTATTTTTAACTTTCACTCTTGACAAAAAAATGTTATACTCTAAGTACGCATTTGTTACAAAAGTAATACAATTTTTCAAAACAGGTTGACAAGAGGACGTTATGGAAATTGAAATTAAAAACAACGATATAATTTTGCACGGTGTAAAATGCCTTGACCTTGAATTAACTCTCGATTGCGGTCAGGCTTTTCGCTGGGTTAAGGAAAAAGACGCAAGCTTCAGCGGTGTTGCAAGCGGTGTTTATCTCAATATAAGCAAAATCGGTGAAGATACTTTTTTGTTAAAGGACACAAGCGAAAACGATTTTGAAAATATTTGGAGAAAATATTTTGATTTTGACAGGGATTATGTTAAAATATGCGAAACGCTGAAGGAAGATAAGCTTTTAGCCTCAACGATTGACGAATATTACGGAATAAGAATACTTAATCAGGACAGTTGGGAGGCGCTTTGCTCGTTTGTTATAAGCCAGCAGAATAATATCAAAAGGATTAAAGGTATTATAGAAAGGCTTTGCGAAAAATACGGGCAAGAGGTCAAAAAAGGATTTTATTCTTTTCCAAGTGCAAAGAGGCTTTCAAAGCTTTCGGTTGAGGATTTTGAAGAACTCGGAACGGGATATAGGGCAAAATACCTTGAAAAACTTGCAAAAGGCGTTGCAAGCGGAGAAATTGACCTTGAAAAAATAAAAAATTTACCGCTTGAAAATGCAAGAAAAGAACTTTTAAACATTTACGGAGTAGGCATTAAGGTTGCAAACTGTGCGCTTCTTTTCGGCTTCGGCTTTTACGACGCATTCCCCGTTGACGTTTGGATGAAAAGGGTTATGGAATATTACCCCGACGGCTTGCCGAAATGCTTTGACGGTATCGGCGGAATAGCACAGCAATATCTGTTTCATTGGGCAAGGAATAATTTATAATTATTATTGTGCCAAAACTTATTTGAATATATATAAAAGGAAATTAATTATGCAAAAGCTTTTTATAGATTTTGAGCCTGACGGTCAAGTTACATTAAACGAGGAGCAATCACGCCACATTGCAAAATCGCTTAGAATGAGAAAAGGCGATATGCTCACGCTTACAAGCGGCAACGGCAACGATTATGGCTGTATAATAGAAAATACAAACGGCGGACTTGTTACCCTTTCGGTTTGCTACAAGCAGGCAAACAACAGCGAGCCGAGCGTTAAGGTTACGCTTTATCAGGGCGTGCCAAAATCAAGCAAGCTTGAGGACGTTATTCAAAAATGCACCGAACTCGGAATATCGGCAATTTGCCCGACGCTTACCAACAGAAGTGTAAGCAGGCCTGACGAAAAAAGCGCAAAAAAGAAAAAACAGAGATATGAAAAAATTGCGCTTGAGGCGGCTCAGCAAAGCGGACGTGGAATTGTGCCTGAAATTATGGATATGACCTCGCTTGAAAAAGCGGTAAAAAACGATGACAGCGAGCTGAAAATCCTTTTTTATGAGGGTGGCGGCGAAAGCCTTAAATCTATGATAAACCAAGACATTAAAAGCGTTTCGATATATATCGGCCCTGAAGGTGGATTTGAGGAAAAAGAAGTTGAGTTGATTAAAGCCTCAGGCGGAAAAATTGCTTCCTTAGGCCCCCGCATTTTAAGAACGCAGACGGCACCGGTTGCGGCGCTTACCGCAATTATGCTGTTGAGCAATAATTTAGAATAGATTTTATAGACAAGTATTCTATTTGACATTATCTGCTATTTAATGTAGAATACTCTGCAAGGAAGTGAAATAATGAAACAATCATTTATTTGTCCGTGCTTTAATGAGGAAAAAAACGTTATTGCGTTTGCAAAAGCTGTGCTTGATGCTTTTCCGAACACAAAAGACTACGAGCTTGTATTTATTAACGACGGCAGCCGTGACAACACGATAGGCTCACTTAAAAAGTTAAAAAAAGAAAGCACGCAAAATATTAAAATAATTAATTTTTCAAGAAATTTCGGCAAGGAGTCTGCTATGTATGCAGGGCTTCAAAACTGCAAGGGCGACTATATCACAATTATTGATACGGACTTGCAGCAAAGCCCGGAAATAGTAAAGGAAATGGTTGATATTTTAGAAAATGACGATGATATCGACTGCATTTGTGCCTGCCAGGAAAACAGGCACGAAAGTTCATTTGCTAAATTTTGCAAAAAAAACTTTTACAAGTTTGCCGACAAGTTTACCGAAACGCACTTTGTTGACGGTGCAAGCGATTTCAGAACATTTCGCAGCAGGGTTAAGGACGCTATTCTTTCAATGGGAGAATATTATCGCTTCAGCAAGGGCATTTTCAGTTGGGTAGGATTTAACACAAAATACATTCCTTACGTTGCAGAGGAAAGAAAAAGCGGAAAAAGCAGTTTTAATTTTTCAAAGCTTTTAAAATACGGTCTTGACGGAATAATCGCTTTTTCGACAATGCCGCTTAAAATTTCAAGTTATATCGGTGGACTGACGGTATTTTTAAGCCTTGTTTATGCAATAATTACCGTTATAAGAAAGCTTGTAAGCAATATTAGTGTTGACGGCTTTACTCAGCTTGTAATTCTCATTTCTTTTTTGGGCGGTATTCAGCTTTTCACAATCGGAATTATGGGCGAATATCTTGCCAAAAATTATATTGAAACAAAGAAACGACCGATTTATATTGCACGTGAAATCATAGATTATGATGAAAATGCGCAAATATAGACTAAATTGATTATTTGTTCACATATTTTTATTGATATTTATTTTTAAATGTTGTATAATAACTGCGTTAAGTGGTTAGGTATTAACTGTGCCACTAACTAATTTTTCAAGTATGTAAGGAGATTTTTAAAATGCCATTAGTTACTACTACTGAAATGTTTAAAAAGGCATACGAAGGCGGCTATGCTATCGGTGCTTTCAACGTAAACAATATGGAAATTGTTCAGGGTATTACCCGTGCTGCAAAGAAGCTTAACGCTCCTGTTATTCTTCAATGCTCAGCAGGTGCAAGAAAGTATGCATCTCACGAATACCTTGTTGCTATGGTAAAGGCTGCAGCTGAGGAAACAGGTCTTCCAATCGCTCTTCACCTTGACCACGGCCCTGATTTTGAAACATGCAAGGAATGTATTGACGGCGGCTTTACTTCTGTTATGATTGACGGTTCTTCTCTTCCTTATGAGGAAAACGTTGCTCTTACAAAGAAGGTTGTTGAATATGCTCACGCTCACGGCGTAGTTGTTGAAGGCGAGCTTGGTACGTTGGCAGGCGTTGAGGATGACGTTAAGGTTGACGCTGATAACGCATCTTACACAAGACCTGAAGAAGTTTATGATTTCGTAACAAGAACAGGTGTTGACTCACTTGCTATTGCTATCGGCACAAGCCACGGCGCATACAAGTTTAAGCCTGGTCAAAAGCCACAGCTTCGTTTTGACATTCTTGAAGAAGTAGGCAAGAAGCTTCCTGGCTTCCCAATCGTTCTTCACGGTGCATCATCTGTAAACCAAGACCATATCAAGATTATTAACAAGTTTGGCGGCGAAATGCCTGATGCAATCGGTATTCCTGAGGATATGCTTCGTAAGGCTGCATCTATGGCTGTTTGCAAGATTAATGTTGACTCTGATATCCGTATTGCAATGACAGCAGCTATCAGAGAGCATTTTGCAGAGAATCCGACTCACTTTGACCCACGTCAGTATCTCACTCCTGCAAGAAACCTTATTGAAGAGGTTGTTGCTCACAAGATTGACGTAGTATTTGGTTCAACAGGTCACGCAAACGACTAAAAATTGCGAATAAACGGTTTTAACCGTGCCAAAATAGAAAAGGAATTAGAAATACGTATTTATCAACGTTTTTCTAATTCCTTTGTTTTTTATATCAATAACATTTGAACGGTTTGCCAGCTCCCTTTTCAAGGGAGCCTAAATATGTAAACCAAGGAAAATTTTTCCTTGGCTAATTTTCCTTGGCTTTTTTGCTCTTACATAAACGACGCTACGGTATCGACGAAATCAACTACCTTCTCGCCTGCTTTTTTCATCGTTTTTTTGGCTGAAAAGCTGTTTGATTTCATACCGCCCATGATTGCTGCCGCTGAGCAAACGGCAAGTGTTGCACCCATAATTTTCATCATATTCGATGTGTCTTTTTTATTCATCTCTTTACCTCCTTGCACATATCGTGCAATAATATTGTTTGCAAAAAGCAAATAATATAAAGCAAAGAAATTTTGCTATTAAATTTTAATTTTTCCAAAAAATAAGGCAGACACAAAAAATTGTGTCTGCCTTTATTATATGTTAATCTTCGAGCTTTTTAACTTTTTGATTTTCGATTTGTTCACTCAAACCGCCAAATATGTAGCCCATAAATCTTCCGTCGGGATACATTTCACAAAGTGGCTCTAAAACAAAACGTCTGTTTTTGTATTGAGGATGAGGAACAGTAAGATGAGGCGACTGAATTACCATATTTTCAACAAAAATAATGTCAATATCAATAATTCTCGGACCGTCCTTAATTGTACGTACTCTTCCGAAGCCTGCTTCAATTCCCAAAACAGCCCCAATCATTTCAAAAGGATTGAAAACACTTTGAACTTCAAGGCAGATATTATAAAAATCATCCTGTTCTTCATAACCTACCGGCTGAGTTTCATAAATTGAGCTTTTAAGCACAATTCTCGTTTTAGGCAATGTTTCAATAGCCGCAATTGCCCTTTCAATATTTTCTTTCCTGTCTCCGATATTACTACCGATGCCAATAACGTATCTCATTAGCGTTCCCTCTCTATTTTTACTCCTACATAGGAGAAATCTGCTTTCATCGGTGCCTCAGGCTTTTTAAGTGTTAATTCAACCTTGGCAACATCCTGATATTCTTCTAAAATTGCCTCTGCCGTGATTTGAGCCGCTTTTTCAAGCAGGTTGTACTTCTCGGCAGTAAAGACTCTTGTTACCGTCTTAATGACCTTTGCATAGCTTACAGTGTCATCAACATTATCACTGTAACACGCTTTAATCATATTTACGGATAAGTCAATATCAAAAATAAAATTCTGACCGTTGACCTTTTCTTCTTCGTTGACTCCGTGATAGGCAAATATTTTTAAATCACGGATTAAAATTTTATCCATATCAAAGCCCCTATATTTTATTTGACATAAGCATCACGCAATGCCTGCGCCATATATATTCCCTGCTTTTCGTGCAAAACGTCATGCAAACGAATAATATCAACACCCTGCATTATTGCAACGGTGTCTGCGGCAATATTTCCGTATATACGCTGCTTTGGTTCGCTCTGCCTGCTTCCCTCACCGATAACCCTTTTTCGAGAAGTTCCGAGCAAAAGCGGAAAGGCTTCAATCTTATAATAATCCATTTTTGTCAAAAGTTCAAGATTTTCTTTATAATTTTTTCCAAAACCTATGCCCATATCTAAACAAATTTGCGATTTATCTATATTTAAGCGCTTACATTCAGCCAAAGATGCCTCAAAAAAGTTTTTGATATCCTCAGCCGAGCCTGCGCCGTTGTGCATAATTACCCAGCCTGCACCGCTTTCTTTAATTATTTTTGCCATATCGGGATTAATTACACCGCTGACGTCATTAATTATGTCTGCGCCGAGAGAAAGCGATTTTTCGGCAACATAGGGATAATATGTGTCAATCGAAACAGGAACGCTTATTTTGCCGTTTAATGCTTTTAAAACAGGCTCAAGCCTTTCCCATTCCTCTTTATCCGAAACAGGAATATGGCCAGGTCTGGTGGATTGTGCGCCGATATCTATTATATCTGCACCGTCATCAATAAGCTTAAAGGCACATTCAACTGCATCATCCGGTGAAAAATGGTCGCCTCCGTCTGAAAAACTGTCAGGTGTAACGTTTACAATACCCATTATCAATACATCTTTGCCGTATTCTATTTCTTTATTTTTGCATTTCCAAATCATAATTTACCCTTTCGTATTATAAAAGGAAATTTTAACTGCTTATTTAAGAAGCGATAAAACTTCCGCTCTTGTTTTGGCGTCGGTACGCATAATGCCCCTGAGCGCCGAGGTTTGAGTTTTTGAGCCTGCGGCACGTGCACCACGCATAGTCATACACATATGTTCCGCCTCCATAATTACGGCAACACCTTTAGGCTGAAGATTATCATTAAGAAAATCTGCAATATCGCTTGTGAGCCTTTCCTGCACCTGCGGCTTTTTTGCAAAATTATCAACAATTCTTGCAAGCTTGGAAAGACCGATAATTTTATTGTCGCTCGGAATATAGCCTATATGTGCCTTGCCGAAAAACGGAAGCAAATGATGCTCGCACATTGAATAAAAAGGAATATCCTTTACGATTACCATTTCGTCGTTTGATTGCTCGTTAAAAAGCTTAATATGCTGTTTTGGGTCCTCCGTCAAGCCTGCAAAAATTTCCTCATACATATTTGCAACTCTTTTAGGCGTTTCAAGTAAACCCTCACGGTCCGGGTCCTCGCCTACGGCAATAAGAATTTCCCTGACTGCATTTTGTATTCTTTCTTTATCCATAATATTTTCCTCTTACTTCACAAAGTAACCCTTTGCATTTTGGAGGGTATCCTTTGTGATTTTATTTTTCTTATATTTAATTTCTGCGCCGTAAACGCTGATACCGTTTTGGCTGTTGCAAAGCACGGTTATACTGTCATCTGCCGCAGAATAATCACGAACTGTTATATTGGTAGTCGACTTAGTAACCAAATTTTGAAAAAGGCTGTCCTTATTTGCAAAATTATCAGGATTCATTTGTTTTGAAAGAGAAGTTAAAAGCACGTCATTTGCATTTTGCTGGTTATTTGATTCAAGAAAATATCTTACAAGATTAACCGCCTGACTGCCTTTAATTACCTGCTCGCCTGCCTTCATTCTTACGGTAAACGCAACAGCCGATTTATTATTTTTATATTTAATATCCGACACAAGGGCATAATTTACATCACCCAAAGAGTCAAAATATTCGCAAAATGCGTCACGCTGGAAATCAATGTAATAATCAAATGTGGTTGAAAACATATTTTCAGCCGCACTTTTTACATTTTGTATTCCCGAATGAGCATAAATATATCCAAGCGTACTGCCGTCATATTCCGTTGAAGATTTTAACGTGCAAACTTTATATGACTTATTATCCAAATCAACCTGAATCATTTCAACAAAAAGCAAATTTTCATCTTCCGATACAGTCACAATATAGTTCGTTTTGCCGCTGACTTGCGGAAGA
>FR889157.1:60186-63186 GCA_000436835.1 Eubacterium sp. CAG:251 | reverse complement strand
AAGAGCAATCGTGCTTTCCTCTGCTGCGGCGGTAGTTGATAAATCCTCAGGCTCAAAAAATTTTTTTGCGCTGAAATCATTTTTAGCTCCGACTATAAACATAAATACAACCGAAAACAAAACAATAACTGTAAGCGCAATAAGAAGAATTTTTTGTTCAGTCGATTTTTTCTTATTTGTTTTTGAAAAATAAATATCTCCTCGATTTTTAAAAATTCTCATATTGTATCCCCCGTTTTGCCTATTATACAATATCGTTTTTTATTTTACAATAAAAGTAGTAAAATTAATATAATTAATTTTCTTATATGTATTTATATAGTATTCTATATAATAATATATATAAATATTTAAAATAAGTATTGATTAAATACATTTTATATGCTAATATAGAATACGTATTAAAATTTAATTTGGAGTATTGTATTTTTATGTAAAAATACGGAGGTAAAAATGGATACATATAATGAAATTTGGAATGCCGTGCTTTCATATTGCGAGCAAAGGGTTACGGAAACGGCTTTCAATTTATGGATAAAAAAGACTGAATTTGTCAGCTTTGAGGCGGCAACAATTACTTTAAGACTTCCCAGTGCCATGTATATGGACGTTGTTATTTCGCAATACGGCACAATGTTTAGTGAGGCTTTTGCGGCAGTAATGGGATTTGAGGTTAAAATTAAATATGTTTGTGCCGAGGATAATGACAGAGAGGAACATAAATTTTATCAGGATAAGCAGCACCTTGAGGATTATAAAAACGAGCAATACACGTTTGAAAATTTTATTGTCGGCTCAAGCAACCGATTTGCTTATGTTGCGGCTAAGGCTGTTGCAAGCGACCCCGGGCTTAATCTTACCAAAAATTCAAAAATGAGAAACTATAATCCTCTTTTTATTTACGGTAATTCGGGTCTTGGCAAAACTCACCTGTTAAATGCTATTTGTTATGAAGTTAAAAAGAAATTTCCCGATATGAATATTCTTTACATTCGTGCAGAGCAATTTGTAAATGAATTTATGCAGGCACTTCAATATAAAACAACAGATGAATTTCACGATAAGTTTAGAAACAGCATTGATTTGCTTTTGATTGACGATATTCAATTTATTGCCGGTAAGCAACAAACAATTGAGGAATTTTTCCATACGTTTGACACTCTTGTTTTTGCAGGCAAGCAGGTTGTAATTACTTCTGACAGGCCGCCGAGGGAAATTCAATCTATTACCGACAGGCTTAAATCCCGATTTGAGGATGGGCTTCTTGCCGATATTCAGCCACCTGAGTATGAAACAAGATGTGAAATAATCAAGCGCAAAGCAATGATGCTTAATTTTGAAATTCCCGACCCTGTTATTGATTACATTGCTGACAAGGTTAAATCAAATATCCGTCAGCTTGAGGGCGTTACAAAGAAACTTTACGCTTATTGCGACATTAATCAAAACACACCTACCATAGCGCTGGCACAAAATTTTGTTAAGGTTGTTATGGAGGATACACAGCCGCTTCCCGTTACAATTCAAAAAATTGTTGAGGAGGTCAGCAGAACAACAGGTGTATCTGTTGAAGATATTTACGGCGGTCAGAGAAAGAAAACTATTTCCGACGCACGAAAGATTACCTTTTATGTTATAAGAAAAGTAACAAATATGAGTTATGAGGATATAGGCGCAGAATTTAAAAAGCATCATTCAACGGTTATGTATAACATTGACCAAATTGAAAAGGATATTGAAACGGATACGAAGCTTGCAAGGCAAATTAACGATATAATTTCCAATGCAAAAAGTATTCAATAGTTTCCACAAAATTTTCAACATTTTTTACTTTTTAATTAACAATGGATGCGGAAAACTTATTTTTTGCACAATTTAATAAATCTTTCAACAATTGAGATATTAAAAAAATTGCATTAAATTTCCTTTATTATCAATGATTGTAAAAGATTTCAACAATTTCCGCAGCCTATACTACATACTACTACAATTAGACTATATAGATAGACGGAGGGTATAAAAAAATGAAATTTACCTGTAATACAAAAGAATTAAGCGAAGCTTGTTCAAATGTTATGAGAGCGGTAAGCACAAAGGTAACTATTCCCACAATTGAGGGTATACTTATGGAATGTGGCTCTGATACATTAAGCCTTACCGGTTATGATTTTGAATTCGGAATTAATACAACACTTCAGGCAAGCGTTGTAGAACCGGGTGCAATCGTAATTAATGCAAAAGTAATAAGCGATATTATCAGAAAATTACCTGAAGGTAAGGTTACATTTGAAATCAGCGGTACATCTGTTTCAATTATCAGCGGTGCGGCGCAATATAACATTTCAGGTATTGACGCAGACGATTATCCGGAGCTTCCGTCCGTATCGGGAGGATATCCTTTATTTTTAAATGAGGGTGTTCTTCAAAATATGGTTTCACAAACTCTTTTTGCCGTTGCAGACAGTGAGGCTTCAAAGCCGGTACATACAGGTCTTAAATTTGAACTTACTCAAAATCAATTAAGGCTTATAGGTGTTGACGGATACAGGCTTGCAATAAGAACAGAAACGGTTAAATATGACGGCGAAGATATCAGCTTTATTGTTCCTAAAAAAACAATAAGAGAGCTTATTAAGCTTTTCAGTGCCGAGAATGATAAAGATATTTCAATCAGCGTAGGAAAAAGGCATATTGTTTTTGATGTTGATAATTACAGTATTATCAGCCGTTTGCTTGACGGTGATTTTCTTGATTATAACGCTGCTGTTCCTAAAACTTGCAACACAACTGTTTTAATTAATACAGACGATGCAATTAACTGTATTGAAAGAACACTTCCGGTTATTGAAAATGATAAGAAAAACCCAATCAGATGCTTATTTGATGCTGACGAGATGAGAGTTTCAACTGTTTCAAGCATAGGCAGAGTTGTAAACTATACTCACGCAAATGTAAGCGGTGACAGAGTTGAAATAGGATTTAATTCAAAATATGTGCTTG
>FR889157.1:26114-60143 GCA_000436835.1 Eubacterium sp. CAG:251 | reverse complement strand
CGCTCTTCATGCCGCAGATACAGACCAAGTAAGAATTGAACTCGGCGGTGCGGTAAGCCCCGTTAAGGTTTTGCCGATTAATGATGATTCCTTTTTATTTTTAGTATTACCAATGAGGCTTAAAAATGAAAATTAAAGCAAAAGCAACACCGAGAAAAAATGAAAATGTTAAAATAACCACCGAATTTATCAGGCTTGACGCTTTTTTGAAATTTAAAGGAATAGCAGAAACCGGCGGTCAGGCTAAAACATTTATTCAAGACGGAATAGTTAAAGTAAACGGTGAAGTGTGCACGGCAAGGGGCAAAAAAATCCATGCAGGTGACACAGTTTCAATTTTTTCGGTTGACTATAAGATTATTACAGATGAAAATTAATTCAATAGAAATTGAAAATTTCAGAAATATAGAAAAGCTAAAACTCAATTTTGAAGATGTAAACATAATTTGGGGTGAAAATGCACAAGGCAAAACGAATTTGATTGAAGCAATTTATCTTTTTACAGGAAGTAAAAGTTTCAGAGGTGTAAGGGATAAGGAACTTGTCAAATTCGGCGAGAAAAAGGCAGAACTTAAAATTGATTTTGAAAATAAATCAAGAAAGCAAAATGCCGAACTGTCAATTATGGGCAGGAGAACGGCTAAGTTAAACGAAATTGAAAAAAAGAGTGCAACTGCCCTGGGTGATGAATTAAAAGCAGTTATTTTTTCACCGGTTCATCTTTCTATGGTTAAGGACGGGCCGATTGAGAGAAGAAAATTTATTGATAATTCACTTTGCCAACTTAAATCAAATTACAGAAGCGTATTAAAAGAATATAACCGTTGCCTTGCACAGAGAAATATGCTTTTAAAGGATATAAAAAATAATTTCAACCTTGAGGATATGCTTTATATTTGGGATAAAAACCTTGCAAAAAGCGGTGCCAAGATTATTTATCAAAGGGAAAAATATGTTGAGGCATTGCTCCCGTTTGCGACGGAAATTTTTGACGGTCTTTCAAAAGGACGTGAAAAAATTGATTTAAGGCTTGACTGTGGCTTTGAATGTAAAAATTTAACTGTGGCTGAAATTGAAAATGAGTTTACAAAGCAACTTATTTCAAACAGAAACAATGATTTAATTAATAAAATAACAACCGTAGGTCCGCATAGGGACGATATGGAAATTCTTATCAACGGCAAAAGCGCACGTCTTTACGGCTCGCAAGGTCAGCAAAGAAGTTGTGTGCTTGCGCTTAAACTTGCGGAGGCAAGTTTGCTTAAGAAAATGACTGACGATGAGCCGCTTGCGCTGTTGGATGACGTTATGAGTGAGCTTGACGAGTCAAGGCAGGATTATATACTCAATCACATTAAAAATTGGCAGGTATTCATTACGTGCTGTGATGCCAACACGGTTTTAAGGCTTAAAAAGGGCAAAACCTTTCATATTGAAAACGGCAGGTGTATAGGCTGATGTATATATATTTAGGCGGAAACACCGTTATAAGTACAAACGATATACTCGGTATTTTTGATATGGATACGTCAACGGTTAATAAGGCTACACGTGATTATTTATCAAACGCCGAAAAAAATAAAAAAACAGTTTATGTAAACTTTGAACTTCCAAAAAGCTTTGTAGTTTGCAGGGACAAAATATATATTTGCCCTCTAAATACCTCAACGCTTATTAAAAGAGTGCAGGCAGGGCAAAAAGGATAATGTAATTTATTTACCAAGTTAAATATAAAAGGAGATTTAATTCAATATGAGCGAAGAAAACAAGATTGAACTTGAAGAAGCTGACATTGATACAAAAGTAACCGAGGAATATTCGGCAAAGGATATTCAGGTGCTTGAGGGACTTGAGGCTGTTCGTAAAAGGCCGGGTATGTATATCGGCTCAACGGGACCGAGAGGACTTCACCACCTTGTTTATGAAATTGTGGATAACTCTATTGACGAGGCACTTGCAGGAGTATGTACTCACATTGAATGTAACATTTTGCCGGGTGATGTCATAGAGGTTAAGGATAACGGACGTGGTATTCCTACAGGCATTAATGAAAAAACAGGGCTTCCGGCAGTAACGGTTGTGCTTACCGTGCTTCACGCAGGCGGTAAATTCGGCGGTTCTGGCTATAAGGTATCGGGCGGTTTGCACGGTGTAGGTTCGTCTGTTGTTAATGCGCTTTCAGAATGGCTTGAGGTTGAGGTTACGCAAAACGGCCACGTTTACAGCCAAAAATTTGAAAGAGGCAAGCCTGTTAATGATTTGCATATTATTGCAGACCACGACGGCCACGGAACTACAATAAGATTTAAGGCTGACGCAGAAATTTTCCAGGAAACCACAGTTTACGATTATGAAATTCTTGCAAGACGTTTAAGAGAGCAGGCATTTCTTAACGCAGGTCTTTCAATCACTCTTACCGATAAAAGAGGAGATGAGGACAGCGGCGAAGAATTTTGCTACGTCGGCGGTATCAAATCTTTTGTTGAATATATCAACACAAGCCGTGGACTTAATCCTATTCAGGATGAGGTTATTCACCTTTCAACAACAAAGGGTGACAGAAGTGCGGAGGTTGCGCTTTGCTATACAGACTCATATAACGAAACGCTTTTGTCATTTGCTAATAATATCAACACTATTGACGGCGGTACTCACGAAACAGGATTTAAAACTGCGCTTACAAGAGTATTTAACGATTACGGCAAAAAATTCGGTATTCTTAAGGACAGCGACAAGAAATTTACCGGTGATGACGTTCGTGAGGGTATAACGGCAGTTATAAGCGTTAAGCTTACAGAGGCTCAGTTTGAGGGACAAACTAAAGGCAAGCTCGGCAACACGGATATAACAGGTCTTGTTTCAACAATGCTTTATGAAAAGCTTATGACTTATTTTGAGGAAAATCCGAACGTTGCAAAAACTTTACTTAATAAATCACTTGACGCTTCACGTGCAAGAGAGGCGGCAAGACGTGCAAGGGAAAATGCAAGAAGAAAATCTCCGCTTGAAAGCAATTCACTTCCGGGCAAGCTTGCAGACTGTATCAGCAACGACCCTGAAAAATGCGAAATTTATATCGTCGAGGGTGATTCGGCAGGCGGCTCTGCAAAAGAGGGCAGAGATAAGCAACACATGGCAATTCTCCCGCTTTGGGGTAAAATGCTTAATGTTGAAAAGGCAAGAGTGGACAAGGTTATTACTAACGAAAAACTTGTTCCTGTTGTTATGGCACTCGGAACAGGTATCGGCGAGGATTTTGATATCAATAAATTGAGATATCACAAAATCATTATTATGGCGGATGCCGATGTCGACGGTGCTCATATCAGAACGCTTCTTTTAACATTTTTCTTCAGATATATGCCGCAGATTATTGAGGACGGTTATGTTTATCTTGCTCAACCGCCTCTCTTTAAGGTATCGAAGGGTAAAAAGAGCAGCTACGCTTTCTCTGACGAGGAAAGAGACGCTAAGATTGCAGATTTTGGCGGAGATTGCGACATTCAGCGATACAAAGGTCTTGGTGAAATGGACCCTGAACAGCTTTGGGAAACCACTATGGACCCTGAGTTTAGAACTATGCTTCGTGTAACGATTGAGGATGCACAAAGAGCAAGCGAAAACTTTTCTATCCTTATGGGCGACAATGTTGAGCCAAGAAGAGAATTTATTGAAAAGAACGCAAAATTTGTTCAAAATTTGGATGTATAAAATATGAAATTAACTTATAAAATGACAGCCGATGAATTTTATAAGGGCTATAATTATAAAATTCAAAAAATAGGCTTGAATAATATGGCGGAAATTGTAAGTCTTGTCGTTATAATAATTGCGTCAATAATCGTTTCCGTGCTGGGCGTTGTTAATGCAATGGTTATTTTGCCTTTTGCGATTTTGCTTTGCATACTTTTTGTTTATAAACAAATTTCGGCAAAAAACAGCATTACAATCGAATTTCAGCGCTCAATTATATTGAATGACGAAAATACGCTTAGACTTTATGATGAAGGATTGGAAATTTTTTCAAGTTTTGAAAAGGTTTATGCCCCGTGGCAAAGCATTTATGCGATTAAGGAAACTAAAAGTGAACTTATAATTTTACCTACCCTCAGCCGTGGCATTGCGGTTATCAGTAAGCAAAGATACGGCAAGGAACTTGATGAAATAATCAAGGTGCTTAAAAGTAAGGGGGTAATGAAATAATGGATTATAAATTCAATTATTCTCTTGATAAAAATGATTTAATTAATTTTGAACTTTTTAAGCTTAAAAGCAGCAAGTTTATGAGCATGATATATATTACGGTACTTATTATGCTTGTAATGAACACATATTATGCTTTCAGCGAAAAAAATTATGCGTATTTGCTTATTCCTGCACTCTATATTGTTGCAATAGGAATTTATCTTTTTTATGTAAAAAAGATAAGACCCGATATAAGGGTCAAGCGCTGTATTAAAGCCGATGTTACATACAGTGAGCCAAGAGAGGTTACGATAAGCGAGAAAAGCATTGAATTTAAAACATTGCCTAAAAATGAAGGCGAGCCGATGTTTATCGGTTTTTACCCTTATTTGACTCTCGGCGCAATAATCGAAACAAAGGAATATATTTATTTTTTAACAAAAATTAAAAGTATTTAGGCAGAAAAATCCCTGCCATACCGTAAAAAAGTAGAATTAACTCTGTTTTGGAGGTTAGATAATGGATAGTAATGAAATTCGTTACGACAATCAAAAAATTAAAGATGTAGAAATCAGTGATGAGATAAGAAAGGCATTCCTTGATTATTCAATGAGTGTTATTGTTCAGCGTGCGCTTCCCGATGTACGTGACGGCTTAAAGCCTGTTCACAGAAGAATACTTTACGCTATGTATACTAACAATCTCTATCCTGACAGGCCTTACCGTAAATGCGCCACCACCGTCGGTGAAGTGCTCGGTCACTATCACCCTCACGGCGACGCATCTGTTTATGACGCTATGGTTAGGCTTGCACAGCCGTTTTCAATGAGGCACATTCTTGTTGACGGTCACGGTAATTTCGGTTCTGTCGACGGTGACCCTGCCGCTGCTTACCGTTATACAGAAAGCAGAATGAGCAAAATCGCTATGAAAATGCTTGAGGATATCAAGAAGGATACTGTTGATTTTGTTCCTAACTTTGACGATAACAGCAAGGAGCCTACCGTTTTACCGTCACGTTATCCCAATTTGCTTGTAAACGGTTCATCGGGTATCGCAGTAGGTATGGCTACAAATATTCCGCCTCATAATATGAACGAGGTTGTTGAGGGTATGTGTTGCCTTATTGACAATCCCGACGCATCGCTTGAGGAAATTATGCAATATATAAAGGGACCTGACTTCCCTACTGCCGGCATTATTATGGGCACAAGAGGAATTAAAGAGGCTTATGCAACAGGCAGAGGCAAGATTTATCTTCGTGCAAGAGCAGAAATTATTGAAACTAAGGGCGACAGATACAAAATTGTTGTAACTGAAATTCCTTACGGTGTAAACAAGGCAAGACTTATTACACGTATTGCCGATTTGGTTAAGGAAAAAAGGCTTGAGGGCGTAGCCGATGTTCAGGACTATTCAGACAGAAAGGGTATGCACATTGAGGTTACTGTTAAGCGTGATGCAAATGCGCAGGTTGTGCTTAACAATCTTTACAAAATGACAGATATGCAGGTAACGTTCGGTGCGATTATGCTTGCCCTTGTTGACGGCGTTCCTAAAGTATTAACCCTTAAGGAAATTTTACAGCAGTATATTGATTTCCAAAGAAATGTAATTTCAAGAAGAACACGCTTTGACCTTAAAAAGGCACAGGACAGAGCGCATATTTTGGAAGGTCTTGCAAAGGCTATAGATATTGTTGACGAGGTTATTGCAACAATTCGTGCCTGCAAGGGCGGACAAGCTGAGGCAAAGCAAGCTATTATGGATAAGTTTGGCTTTGATGACCCGCAGGCAAGCGCAATTGTTGCTTATCGTTTGGGTCAGTTGGCAGGTCTTGAAATTGAAAAGATAATGAATGAACTCGAAGAACTTCACGAAAGAATTAAGGATTTGACTGACATTCTTGAGCACAGCGAGAGAGTTGACGAGATTATAAAAACCGAAACAAGAGAAATAGCCGCTAAATTCGGAGATGAGAGAAGAACAGAGATTTCTGCTGCAATCGGCGACGTTGAGGACGAGGACCTTATCCCCGTTGAGGACTGCATTCTCACTCTTACCGAAAAGGGATATATGAAGCGCCAAACTGTTGACACCTATAAGGCTCAAAACAGAGGCGGCCGAGGTGTTTCGGGTATGAGCAGAAGAGAAGAGGACGTTGCAAAAACAATGTTTGCCTGCTCTACTCACGATTTTATTATGCTTTTCACCAACAAGGGTAAAGTATTTAAAATGAAAGGATATGAAATTCCGGAATCGTCAAGAACGGGCAAGGGTATGAATGTTGTAAACATTCTTCCTATTGAACAAGGCGAGCAGATTACTGCCATGGTTAGAGTGCCTAAGGACGAGGAGCGTTCATTCCTTTGTATGATGACTAAAAACGGCATTATCAAGAGGACTGCTCTTGACCAATATGACCATATCAGGAAAAACGGCATTATTGCTATCAATCTTGACGAGGGCGATGAGCTTTGCTGGGTTGATATTACAGACGGAAACAGAAAGCTTGTTGCCGCAACTCACGACGGAATGAGCATTTGCTTTGAGGAAAGCGACGCAAGGCTTATCGGCAGAACGGCAAGAGGTGTTAAGGCAATCACATTAAGTGAGGGCGACTATGTTGTTGGCTTTGTTGCAGAGCACGAGGGAGTTAAGCTTCTTACTGTATCTGAAACAGGATACGGACGTAAGAGTGAATTTTCCGATTACCGTGTTCAGTCAAGAGGCGGTAAGGGACTTCTTAACTACAGGGTTGAAAAGTTCGGCAAGGTTGCTAATATTGCCGCTGTTACGGAAGAAAATGACGTTGTTATGATTTCCACCGACGGAATTATTATTCGTATGCCTGTTGACCAAATTTCTACATTCCAAAGACCTGCAAAGGGTGTTAAGGTAATGAGAGTAAACGAGGGCGAAAAGCTTGCTACAATCAGTGTTGTTGACCGCTTTGAGGAAGACGAAATTGAGACAGAAGATACCGAAAATGTCGAAAACGCAGGCGAAGAACAGGAAAACGGCGACGAATAATAGATAATCATATCTAAATATGTCTATTAAAAGTGCAAAAAATCAATTTTTACAATTTAGCTATAGTATTTTAATAAGATATGATATATAATGTCAAAAGTTTTTAGTTTGAAAAAGAGGAGTGAATGCGTTGGAGAAAGAATCCTACAGTATTGACGATATACTCTCTGAAGTCAAAAGGCGCAGAGAGAGCGAAAACAGAGAGCAGGCCAATACCGAGGCGCAAGTCTCAGCTCAAACATACAAGCAAGCAGAGCCTGAAAAGAAAATTGAGGCAGAGCCTGAGCTTAAAGATGATATAAAAGTGCAACAGCCTGAGGTTAAGGTAAGCGTTGCCGAGGACAAGCCTACAAAAACCGAGGTTTTCATTGAAAAAGAGGAAAACACCGCTAAGGGTGACACGGCTGATATTGTTATTCCTACCATTGAGGAGGAAAAAAACGGTTTTACCGATACCGATGAGGTTGAGGAAAACGAAAGTGTTGCATCAATCAATCAATCGCAAGCCGAGCCTCAGGAAAATAACGGTATGGTTGACCTTTTTTCCCTTGCAGGCGGAGAAGTAACCTTGCCGCAAAAGGCAGAGGAGCCTAAAAAAGAGGAAAAGGTTAAATTTTCCAAGACGAAAAAGGGCAAGGCAATAATTTCAATTATAGTAGTTCTTCTTGTAATGATTGTTGCGGCAGGTGTGTTTGCGATTTTTTATGCAAATAATATGCTTAATAAGGTTACGGATGATAATAAAGGCGGAACCGATTATGAAATGAGCACCTACTATAACGGTATGGACTTTCTTAAAGAGAACTTCCCTACTATTGAGGAGGCAAGTGCAGGCGACGTATACAGCTATAAGGAATACCTCAAGCAATGGTATCAAAACGGCGACCCTGTAAGCTCAACTCACGTTCTCAACATTCTTCTTATCGGCGAGGATACAAGGGATGAAAAGATAACCGACACTTCCCGTGCAGACTCGGCAATTATTGCAAGTATTAACGTTGATACTAAGGAAATTCATCTCACCTCTGTTTTGCGTGACCTTTACGTTTATTTTGAGGTTGACGGCAAGGGTCAGTACGGCAAAATCAATGCTGCGGCGTCAATGGGCGGTATGAAATGCTATATCAACACTATTGAAAGATATTATAAAATCGCTATTAACAACTATGCGGTTGTAAACTTCAATTCATTCCCTAAGATTATTGACGCACTCGGCGGTGTACCAATCAAGATTACCTCTGCCGAGATTAATGAAATTAACAATCATCCGAGAGTTTACGGCAATGTTACTATCAAGCAGACGTTTGATGGAACTGAGGGAACAATGAAGTTAAACGGTAAGCAGGCACTTGCATATTGCAGAATCAGGCATATTGACTCTGACGGCGCAAGGGCAAACAGGCAAAAGACCGTTCTCAACGCAATTCTTAATAAAGTGAAAAAGAGCGGCACAGTTGATACGGTTAAAACCGTTAATCAGCTTGCAGGATATGTATATACGGGCTACAATAAAAAGGAGCTTATCTCTATTGGCAATACGGCGCTTAGGGACGGCTGGCTTGATTACGAAATGAAAACCAAGAATGTTCCTGCTGTTGAAAACTGTAAGGGCGGTTCAAGATTCTCAGCCGCTCCGGGCAATTGGATTTGGCTTGCCGATATTCCAAAGGACGCATACGAGCTTCAAATGGAAATTTACGGAAAATCAAATATTAAATTAAGCGAGAACAGGCCGGCATATATCGAAATGGGCAGATAATTTTACGGTCGCGAATAAATAGGCATAAACGTGCCACGTCGAAAGAAATTCCGTGTTTGAATGAATTTCATTGAAATTCATAATAAATATTATATTGTAGGTAAAAGAGGGACGAATTTATGGCTGAAATCGACGTACTGCAAACGGGCAAAATGCTTGTATCTAGTGCCGTTCATAACAGGGACAGCAAGAGCGGAAAATTTGCTTATACAGGTCTTTTTCAAAGCAAAAAAGGCAGAAACGATGTGCCCGTCAAAGCATTTTTAATAAGAATAAACGGCAAAAACGTTCTTGTTGATACCGGCTGGAGCGAGCAATGCGCCATAAACCCACGTCATCATCTCGGACTTGCTCTTTACTTTTCAAGTCAGCCTACCGTTACTCTTAACGACAGTGTTGCAAGGCAGCTTGACGCACTCGGCATTACTCCAAAACAGCTTGATGCGGTAATTTTAACTCATCTTGACTGCGACCACGTAAGCGGGCTTAAGGATTTAAAGGGTGCTAAGCATATTTATGCAACAAAAGAAGAACTTGAAATATCGCTTCTTCCAAACCCAAGATACCGTAAAGCGCTTTGGCAGGGTGTTGAAATTGAGCCGATTGAAATGAATTACGACTCCCATGCACCTTTCGGCAAAAGCTGCGATTTATTCGGCGACGGAAGCGTCAGAATTGTTTATACTCCCGGTCATTCGGCAGGTTCTGTTTGCGTTGTGATTAAGCAAAACGGCAAAATGGCAGTAATTGCCGGCGACAACGGAATAAGCGAAAAATCGTGGAGCGAGCTTATTCTTTCCGGCCCGATACATAATATTCAAAATATGAAAATTTCTCTTCGTTGGCTTAATAAAATGTATAAAAACGAAAACTGCGTTGCGGTGCTGACTGCCCACGATAAGGATTATAAACAAACGAAAATCGAATTTTAAATTGTATAATTAACAAAATAAAAACACCGAGGCTTTTACGTCTCGGTGTTTCTATTCTTTTTATCAATATAAAAAAGAGGAGGTAAGGATGAAAAATATTTTATACGCATCGGGAAGTAGCACCTTTCCCTTTGCAACTACAACTATAATATTAATAAATATACTGCGTGTGAAATAAATATGAACATTATTAAATAATATGTTAAATAAATAAAAACACGACATTTTAAATAACACTTGCCAATTAAATATATATATGTTAAAATCGCCATAACATATAAACAAGTAAAGGAATCTATTATGAAAAGCAAAAGTGCGTCAAAAGAGTTTGCAAAATACGTATCGCAAAACGTATTTGCCATGATTGGAATGTCGTGCTACATTTTGGCTGACACCTTTTTCATATCAAAGGCAGTCGGTGCTAACGGCATTACCGCATTAAATCTTGTATTACCCTTATATAATTTAATATTTGCCATAGGCTCAATGATTGGTGTAGGCTCGGCAATCCGATTTGCAATAGCTAAAAATCAGGGAGAAAAAAATAACAGATATTTTTTCAACGCAATGTTTTTCACAACGCTTTTCGCCTTGATTTTTATGGCAATCGGTGTTTTTATACCCGATAAACTTGTTGCAATCTTAGGCGGAAGCAGTGAGATTGTAAAGGTCGGCACTCCTTACACAAAAATATTTATGTGCTTTACTCCGCTTTTTATGTGGAATTACATTTGCAATGCATTCGTAAGAAATGACGGTGCACCGTCAATCGCAATGGCGGCTACGGTTATAAGCAGTCTTTTCAATATTGTTATGGACTGGGTGCTTATGTTTCCGCTTAAAATGGGTATGGCAGGTGCGGCTTTGGCTACGGCTTTAAGTCCTGTTGTTGGCTGTGCAATCTGCTGTATTCACTTTTTCTCAAAGAAAAACAACATAAGCTTTAAGCCCTGCGTGCCGTCTTTCGTTAAATTATTTAACTGTGCAAAACTCGGTGTTTCAGCCTTTGTAGGCGAATTTTCCTCAGGTGTAATCACCGTTGCGTTTAATATGATTATATTAAAATTAGTCGGCAACATCGGCGTTGCAGCTTACGGCGTTGTTGCTAATATTTCGCTCGTTGCCGTGTCCGTATTCAACGGTGTTGCGCAAGGCTCGCAGCCGCTTATCAGCAAATATTACGCTAAAAGCGAAAACGAAAATGTTTCAAAAATACTCAAGCTCGGCATTATCACCTGCCTTTGCCTTGCAGGAATAATAATAGTAACAGTAAATATTTTTGCTGCCCCAATCGCAAATGTTTTCAACAGCGAGCACATTGCCGCACTTACCGATTATGCAGTCAAAGGTTTGAGAATTTACTTTATAGGCTTCATTTTTGCAGGGCTTAATATTTTCCTTTCCCTTGCATTCAGCTCTATGAGCAAGGCGGCTCCGGCATTTATCATTTCAATTATGCGTGGCTTTGTTGTGATTATCGCAAGCGTATTTCTGCTCTCATATCTCTTCAAAATGACAGGCGTATGGCTTGCATTCCCCGTCGCCGAAGCAATCACGTTTATCGTCTCACTTTCATTTTTAGTCGGAATAAAAAAGAAAAATGATTTATAATAACACGCTGAAAGACTTCGAGAAAGTGAGATAAATTCCGTATTTTGCGAGCGGGTGCTGTTTTATTCACTTGCTACGAAACAGTACACTGTACTGTTTCTCCCAAATTCACAAGTGAATTTGGAGCCACGTGTCTCTTGTGCTTCGCACAATTCACTCCTTTTCCCCAAAAAGCTTACGCTTTCCGGGGACCCACTACGAAAAAGGATTAGGTATTCGTATCAATTTACGAATATCTAATCCTTAATTTTTTATATCAATAACATTTGAACGTTTTGTCTTAATATAGGAATGCTGTCCGAGGCATTCCTATGATTTTATATATTATTACTTGATTAATTTCTTTTTAGTGTTATAATCTTAATACTACATAAAAGAGAGGGAAATATGAACTACACTAAAGGTGCGACTGTAAAATTTGCGCTAAAGCAATCGCTTCCTGTTTTGTTTGGCTATTTGTTCTTAGGCTCGGCTTTCGGCATAATGCTATATAAGGCAGGTTACAATTGGCTTTGGGCAATATTTATATCGCTTATTGTTTATGCCGGTTCAGGGCAGTTTTTGCTCGTGTCGTTAATCAGCGCAAAAGCGGATATCGCAACAACTGCGCTTATGACTTTATTTATAAATACACGCCACATGTTTTACGGCTTATCGTATATTGAAAAATTCAAAGCGGGAAAATGGCGTTATCCTTTTATGATTTTTACGCTGACTGACGAAACGTATTCCGTTAATTCATCAATTTTAAGCGTACCTGAAAATGTGGACGAGACAAAGGCAAGATTTTTAATCGGCGAGTTTAACCATTTTTATTGGATAGCAGGTTCTGCGCTCGGCTCGCTTTTAAGCCAGCTTATTCCGATTGATTTTACGGGTATAGATTTTTCAATGACTGCCCTTTTTGTGGTTATTTTTATAGATTTGATTAGAAATAACAAAGGAAAATCGGCAATAATCGGTGCAGTCGGTGTATTTTGCGCCGTAATTTGCTTAATTATTTTCGGGGCAGATAAATTTTTACTTCCTTCACTTCTCATCACGGTTGTGATTTTATCCTCATTTAAAAAGTTTTTTGAAACCGAGGAGGTGGCGAAATGACTACTTCTCACCTTATTTTAATGATTGCCGTTGCCGGTGCGGTCACGTTTGGAACAAGGCTTTTCCCTTTTGCACTTTTCGGTCAAAGCAAGGAAGTGCCGAAGTTTATTAAATATCTCGGCAACGTTTTGCCTGTTGCAATTTTAGGTATACTTATAGTTTATTGCCTTAAAGATTTTGAAAAGGGTGATGCAAATTATATTATTCCTCAGCTTATTTGCGTTGCGCTGACTGCCGGGGTGCATATTTGGAAAAAGAATACGCTTTTGTCAATCGCCGTCGGCACAATAGGATATATGCTGCTTATACATTTTGTGTTTATCTAAAAAGATACGCAACGCCTTAATTGACATTGCGTATCTTTTTTATTTATTGTTTATGTTGATTATTTATAAATCGTCTGCGTCTTGGATTGGTTTTTCAAGTTCGCCGTTATAATACATATCGGCAGGCACACCCGTATACATTCCCTGCGGGTCGCTTGCAACAATTTCAGGATTTAAAAACGACGTATAATCATTGAATTTGCTTTTGTTTTTCTTATTCTTTTTATCTTTTTTATCATTATTTTTCATAAAAAATCACCTCTGCAATAATTATGATTTGCAAAGGTGATTTTTTTATTATAGTTTTTCAACATCAATTTCTGCAATTTTATCCAAAAATTGCTTTGGCGTTACAACATTGCCGAAAGAGAGATATTCGTCCATATTCATATTAAAATTATTGATAAAAACCGGCACGCTTTCGTATTCAAGGTCAATATGAAGCTTGGCGGCGTCTGCCATAATCACGTTTGGGTCGGCAGTTGTCATATCATAATATTTTGTAACAACGCTTTCGTGGTTTCTTACATATTCAACAACAATGTTTCTGCTTGATTTTGAAATTGAAACATATTTATTTTCGTCTTTTTGAAGTGCCAGCGCCATAGGCATTTGCGCAACTGCCTTGCACGTGTCGGAATTAACAAAAAATTCGTTAATAAAAATTGATTCAAGCCTGCTTGTATCATCAGGCACGATTATAGCAAAAATATACTTAGAAAGCTTTTTTCCGTAAATCGTTTTCATAAATTCCTTAAAATAATACTGACATTCGGCAATTTTTTCGGCAAATTGATGATAAAAAGGAATATTCGGAGTTTCAATAAGTGCAGGCATTGTAAATGTTTTAAATTCACCCGACTCCTTATCCTTAATCAATATGCTGTTGTTAGTGATAATCATAGGTATTGTTTTAGCCAAAAAATCGCCTCCCGACAATATGTATTTTACTACACGTGTTCTTTTAAATCAATAAAATTTCAAATTTTAACAAAAATATAGTGAAATTTAAGTACATATATGGTACAATATGTATATTAAAAATTGAAAGGAGCATCAAAATGCCCGATTCAGAAGAATTAAATGAAATTTTAAAAGAAATTAAAAATATAAATGCGCCGAAGGAAGAAAAGCCGAAAAAGCCGGAAGCGCCGCTTAGTTTTGCAAAGCAGGAGGAAGAAGCGCCGAAGGCGGCTGAACCTGAATTTAAACCGGAAATTAAGGAAGAGCCTAAAAAGGAAAGCCTAAGCTTTGACGATTTTTCTGCTTTTAATTCAGCCGATAGGGATAATGCCCCAAAGGTAACAAGAAAGGAAGCTGTTAATATGGCTAATGACAAAAAGCCACCAAAAAAAGGAAATAAAAAGCCGATTATTATTGCGATTGTTGCAGTATTAATCGTTGCAATTGCAGTTGCAGCCGCATTTATTGTTAAAAACAAGAGCAAGGAGCCTCAAACGACTGCACCGCAGACTACTCAGGAGCAAACAACAGCGGCACCTGTAGTGACCAAAACAAATCCGCTTACGGGCGAAAGTGATTTTAATGAAAAGGCAGTAGGCAAAAGACCGATTGCCTGCGTAGTTGAAAACTCTGTTTCTGCAAGGCCGCAATGGGGTATTGCCGACAGCAAGAATCCGCCTGACATTATTGTTGAAGGTGAGGTTGAAGGCGGAGAAACAAGAATGCTTTGGATGTATGCAGATTATACTGCCGTTCCGTCACAAATCGGACCGATGAGAAGTGCAAGGCCTCCTTACATTAAATTTTCAGAGCTTTTTGACGCTATTTTCCTCCATTGGGGACAGAGCCAGACGAAGAGAGGCACTAACTATATCGGTGCTAACACAATCTTTAGGCAGGACAAAGTTGACCATATCAACCAAATGACATATTCAGGCAAGGTTGCACTCTTTGGCAGGGATTCCTCAAGAGGTGTATCAACCGAGCATACCGGCGTTATGTACGGCTCAAAGATTGCCGGTGCTATTAAAGGTGAGGGCTTTAGAACAGACGCTAATGAAAGCAAATATACAAAGTTCAATTTCGCAAGCGAGGAGTCGACGGTAAGCGATAAAGAATGTAAAGCTCTCGGACTTACTTTCTCTAACAGAACATCTACAAGAGATTGGACATACGACTCAAGCGACAAGATGTATCATTCAAACGATTACAAGACTGACGTTGCAAGAAAAAATCTTCTTGTTCTTTTTGATAAGACCGAATACGTTTCAAAGTCTAACTACAAAAACAGCGGCTCATCCGAGGTTTACTGCAACTATAAACTTGCAGGCGGCAAGGGCAAGCT
This sequence comes from Eubacterium sp. CAG:251, assembly GCA_000436835.1. Classification (GTDB taxonomy): domain Bacteria; phylum Bacillota; class Clostridia; order Oscillospirales; family Acutalibacteraceae; genus Eubacterium_R. Next base: position 44,888 of record FR889157.1, on the reverse strand, counting down.
TGCAACAAACGGAACAGTTATTGATATTAACTGGAGCGTAAACAACGGCGTTCTTGTAATTAAGGATACAAACGGAAATGATGTAAAGCTTAACGTGGGCACAACCTGGATTGGATATGCATCATCAAACAACGGCGGAGCAGTTAAATAGTCGGTTGTGAATAAGCAGCCACAACCGTGCCGAAACAGAAAAGGAATTAGAAATACGTATTTATCTACGTTTTTCTAATTCCTTAATTTTTTATATCAATAACATTTGAACGTTTTGTCTTAATATCCTAAAGGATACGGCGACAAAACGTTGGGCACTTTGAATTTTTAGCAAAGGGGCAGTACAAACGTACAGCTCCCTTCACTAAAAATCCAATTCTGACTATTTCTTCGCAACCTTACGTCGTTGCAAACTGCGTATCACTTAAAACTTGCTGTGGCAAATTTTGGAATACCGTTGTTCGCCCGTTTCTCAAACACGGAATTTCTTTCGACGTACCGTAGGGGCGACCATTGGTCGCCTATTTATTCGCAACCGACTGCATACTCTCAGGTGCGGTATCGATAACCTCAATCTTGTTTGCTCGCATCCAAAGCGATGGGGTGATACGAAGCCTGAAGCCGTAGCCGGGGTCCATTTGCCAATGAGCCATAGGCGCTTCGGGCAAGCCGTAGCAGGAAAGAAGGGTCATAAGCACGCCTGCGTGGCCGACAATTGCAATATTTTGTGTTCCCGTTTTGATACAGCCGTCAATCACCTTTTCAAATGCGGCACAAATTCGCTGCGCAAATTCCGCATTGCTTTCGCCATACGGCGTTTTTGCATAAATGTCGCCGCCTATCCAATTTTTAAAATCCTCGTTATCTTTTAAATCATCAGCCGTGCATTGCTCAAATTCGCCGAAGTTATATTCGATAAAATCATCAATTGTTATAATCGTGTTATCGGGAAACATAATCTCAGCCGAGTCTTTGCACCTTTTCAGCGGTGAGGAAAACACTGCGTCAACCTTTGGATAGTGATACTTTGCTTTGATTGAATGAAGCTCGTTTATACTATCTGTAGTGAGTGGCAAATCCGTATGCCCAATATACTGTGCGTTTAAGTTTCCCTTGGTTATCCCGTGACGGAAGAAATATAAATTATAAGATTTCATTGTGAAATGCTCCTTTTTAAGCCAATTATTACAAAATATTACAAATAGGACAACGCACTTTACAAACAGTAATACGGTGATATAATACTATTTGTAATAAATGAGGTGGTTGCTATGAGTACAAAAAAAGATGAAAAGAAAGCCGCAAAAGCTGATAAAAACGAAAAAAATTCAAAATTTGCATTAAAACTCTCTGAACTCAGAAGAGAAAGAGGTATCAGCCAAAAGAAAGCGGCAACTGACCTTGGAATTTCTCAAGCACTTTTGAGCCATTATGAAAAAGGCATTAGGGAATGTGGGCTTGATTTTGTTATACGTTGCAGTGAATATTACAGCGTTACAACCGATTATCTTTTAGGTGTAAGCGAAAGCAGAAACGGCTTTGACTTTGACGCTATGAATAAACAGGAAGAGGAAAACGGTGAATTTTCCGTTTTTGCTCTCGGCAAAGCAACAAAATATTTGCTTGACCTTGTTGCAACAGGAAGCGACGAGGGTGCGCTGAAATATGTTTCGGATTACTATACGCTGTGCGTTTATCGTGGAGCAATTACGCTTGCAAAAGCAGGGTTGCTTCCTAAGGAATTGTTCAGCCTTGACTATACTCTCGGCAGAGAGCTTGCTTCGGCTGCACTTTCGGTTGAGGACGCAAAATTCGTTTTCATTGAGGATAAATCGAGAACAGGCTCGGACCTCGGCGAGAAAACGGCGCTTCACAGCCTTATTGAAAATGCAGAGAATATTATTTACAATACATTCGTTTTAGAATAAAGTGTATTGGTTTTTTTGAAGCTTAATAAATTCAAGTATAATCGTCGTAGAGATTTCTGCGGCGATTTTTTTAAATGTGGGATAATCAAGTTGGGAATTTTCATCTCCGCCGTCGCTGATTGAACGCAAAACGGCAAAAGGAATGTTATTAGCGGCACAGGTGTGGCCTATTGCGCCGCCCTCCATTTCGCCGCAAATTGCGCCAAATTCATTTTTGAGCATATCCTTAAGCTCGCTGCTTGCTATAAAAGTATCACCGCTTGCTATTGTTCCCCTATGAATTTTTTCACCGCAGGAAATGGCTGTACGTGCCAAAAGCTCGGAAATTTTTTCATCTGCCTTAACTTTGATAACATTAAGCCCGTTGATAAAACCTCTCGGCTCACCCAAAGCGGTAATATCAATATCATATTCGCAAACGTCGCTTGCGATAACAACGTTTTTGATAACAACGTCGTTTGAAAGCGAGCAGGCAACACCGACGTTGATAATCAAATCGATATCAAAATTATCAATCATAGCCTGAGCGCACAAAGCGGCATTGACCTTACCCGGCGAGCATTTTGCAACGCAGACGGTCACGTCTTCAATAAAGCCGCAAACAAATTCAACCCCGGCAACTTCGCTGACTGTTTTGCCTTTTACCTGAGCTTTGATGTTATCAACCTCGGTATCCATTGCACCGATAATTCCTATCATAACAGTATCTCCCTTAAATAAGATTGTGTATATGAAATCTCTTTCCCCAAGATATAGTGCTATTATAATATAATAATAAAATAAATACAAGAATAATTATTTTTTTATTGACAAAAGGCGTAAAACTAATATATAATATCTACCGATATTGTGGAAAGTGTTGCTATCGATAATTTTAAAGATAAGCAAATTCCGCACGCCTGTGCTATACCGCACAGAGCAAACGAAAATTAAGACAAGTTTGATTTTCAGAAATGGAGTGAAAAAAATGAAGAGAACTTACCAGCCAAAGAAGAGACACGCACAGAAGGTACACGGTTTCAGACAGAGAATGTCAACAAAGAACGGCAGAAAGGTACTTGCTCGCCGTCGTGCAAAGGGCAGAAAGCAACTTTCTTACTAATTACAGATTGGGTGCGATTTGGTGAAAAGCAAAACCTTAAAGGAAAATAAAGATTTTCGCCGACTTTACTATAAAGGTAAGAGCCGTGCTTCCTCCTGCATTGTGACATACGTTGCAAAAAGCGGGGCAAAAGGAACAAGGATAGGCATTACCGCAAGTAAAAAAATCGGCTGTGCAGTTGAACGAAACAGAGCAAAGAGAGTTATTCGAGCCGCCTTTTCTCAGCTTGAGGGAAGAATTAACGGCAGCTATGATTTTGTTTTTGTTGCACGTACAAAAACCTCAAAGGTTAAAATGCAAAAAGTGCTTGAGCAAATGGAACAGCACTTTAAAGCATTGGGAGTAATAGACTGATGAGTGCTTTAAGAAACGCAATTAAAAAGGTATTGATTTTTTTAATTAAGACCTATCAATTGACCTTAAGCCCTCGGTTTTCCCACGGAAGTTGCAGATTTACACCCACGTGTTCGCAGTATGCTCTTGAAGCTATTGAAGTTCACGGTATTTTTAAAGGGTGCTTGCTTGCAGCTTGGAGAATTTTGAGATGTAATCCTTTTTCCAAAGGTGGCTGGGACCCTGTTCCCCCTAAAAAAACTAAAGAGGACAAATAATGAGCAGTATTATAATGGCAGCTAATGCCGTTTCAAACGGTATGGCAGTTTTTAAGCCGCTTTATTGGTTGTTTGGTAAATGTATGGAGTTTTTGCTCGACGTGCTTAACAATCAATATTTTATCGCACTTATTATTTTCACTGTAGTAACCCGTTTGCTTCTTTTGCCGCTTAACGTTAAGCAGCAGAAATCTATGGCGGCAACTACAAGACTGCAACCTAAAATCCAAAAGATTAATAAAAAATATCCTGACCCGAGAGACAGGGACAAGCTTAACAGGGAAATGCAGGAACTTTATGCAAGAGAGGGTCATAACCCTATGCAAATGGGCTGTGGACCTATGATTTTCCAAATGGTTTTCCTTATGGGTGTCATCGGTATTATTTATTATCCTATTCAGTATGTTTTAGGTGCAAGTGGATTTAATGACGCATCAAACGAGATTTACAAGGTAATTTTGCCGATTTATCAGCAAATTACAGGTAATGCTGATGCAAAAATAACTTATTTTCAGTTGAACATACTCGAGAACTTCCCTGCTTACAAGGAAGCGCTTATGCAGTCATTCCCGAAGATATTTACCCAAAATGTTTGCAGTGATATTGAAACATACAGGCAGGGTATGACGTTATTCGGTCTTGATATGACACGTATTCCGCATTGGAAGGACGGCATTATTGTTATAATTCCTATTCTTTCCCTTGTAACATCGCTCGGTTCAAGCGTTGTTTCTACAATCATTCAAAAGAAAAATAACCCGGCAGCATCTCAGCAGAATGCGCAAATGATGATGATGATGCTTATGATGCCGTTTTTCTCCTTCTACATTGCGTTTAAGGTAACGGCTGCAGTCGGTTTTTATTGGACTATTTCAAATGTTATTGCTATTTTGCAGCAGATTTATATTTTCAAGGTTCATCCGCCTAAGAGGACTCAGGCAAAATTGATGGTTGAAAACACTATTGAACGTCGTTCACGTGAAGAAAATATTAAAAAGATGACGAAATAATTATCGGAGGATAAAGATGATAAAGGAATTTATCGGTACCGGTAAAACAGTTGAAGAAGCTACCCAAAATGCAAAGCTTCAGCTCAACGCTCCGGAGATGGCTGACGTTCACGTTGAAGTTATCAAGTATCCGGAGAAGAAGAAGTTTTTTGGTTTAATCGGTGGCTGTGATGCCGAGGTTAAGGTAAGCTATGATGACGGCAAGAGAGAGAAAAAGGCCGACGCTCCAAAAAAGAGCTATGAAAAAAAGGCAAATTCTCCTAAAAAGCCGGCACCAAAGAAGCCTGCAGGCGAAAAGCCTATTAAGGAAACCAAGGCAGATAAACCGGAAGAAGAGATTAGCGAGAAGGACATTGACCTTGACTATGCTTGCCAATATCTTAAGACAATGATTGAAGGTCTTAATGTTGTTGACCCAAAGATTACGGCAAAGGTTGTTGACGGCACGGTTGAGATGTTAATTGAATGTGAGGATTACGGTATCATTATCGGCAGAAGAGGCGAAACTCTTGACTCACTTCAATATCTTACAAGTCTTGCTATTAAAAATGGAACTAATAAATATGTAAGAGTTACTCTTAATGTAGGCGACTACAGAGCTAAGAGAGAGGAAACTCTTAAGGCACTTGCAACAAAGAATGCAAATTTCGTTGCAAGAACAGGCAGACGTTATTCATTCGAGCCAATGAATCCGTATGAAAGAAGAATTATTCATACCGCAGTGCAGGAGGTTGAGGGTGTTACCTCACGTTCGGTAGGCAGCGGAATGGACAGACGAGTTCTTATTGAGCCTGAAGGCGGAGTTAGACGTAATTACAGAAATGACAGAAGAGGCGGCAGACGTCCGGCTCCTGCTCAAAGCACTGTTGACGCTAACAGAGAAAAGAAGGCTGACAGAGCGGATATGCCTAAGTTTGGCAAAATCGAAGTTAGCCAAAATAACGACTGATAACCAATTTATATTATAATGGCGGACAGTTTTGTTCGCCATTATTTTGCATAAGAACACTTTAGCAGGAGGGATAACAATGAGTAAAACTATTGCGGCAATTGCCACGGGAAACAGCGTTTCGGGAATAGGTGTAATAAGAATCAGCGGGGAACGTGCAATTGAAATTGCGCAAAAAATTTTTAAATCAGCGGATAATACTCCCCTCTCCTCGCTTAAAGGATATACGGCAAAATTCGGCAATGTTTATTCAAAAGGCGAAAAGTATGACAATGCGATTGCGCTTGTTTTTCGTGCACCTAAAAGCTATACGGGTGAGGATGTTGTTGAACTTTCCGTACACGGCGGAATTTTTATTGTTGAAAAAACCTTGGAGTCTGTTTTAGATGCAGGTGCAAGCCCTGCCGAAGCAGGCGAATTTACCAAAAGAGCATTTTTAAACGGAAAAATGGACCTTACGCAAGCAGAGGCTGTTGCCACATTGATATCGGCAAACGGTCAGGAGGCGGCTAAGGCATCGTTTAATCTTTTGCAGGGTTCTTTGAGCAATAAAATATCAAATGTTCTTGATAAAATCGTGTCGTTGAGTGCTTCAATGGCGGCATGGGTTGATTATCCTGATGAGGAAATACCGGAGCTTGACGAAAAGACGTTGAAAAATACATTGTCTTTCGCCAAAAACGAATTAAAAGAGCTGCTTGATAATTATGAAAGCGGAATGATAATGACGCAGGGTGTAAATACCGTTATTGCAGGCAGACCTAACGCAGGAAAATCAACGCTTATGAATATGCTTTCGGGCAAAGAGAAAAGCATCGTTACTCACATTGAGGGTACGACGAGAGATATTGTTGAAAATTCGGTTAGGCTCGGCTCGCTTGTGCTTCACCTTTCCGACACGGCAGGGCTTAGAGAGAGCGACGACGTTGTGGAAGCAATCGGAATTAAAAAAGCGCTTGAAAGAATTGACACCGCCTCGCTTGTGCTTGCTGTTTTTGACAGTTCACGTGAGCTTGACGATGACGATAAAATGCTGATTGACTCTTGCAAGGGCAAAAAGGCAGTTGCCGTTATCAATAAAACCGACCTCTCCCCTAAAATCAATACGGATAAAATAAAAGATAATTTTGAAAGCATTGTTTATATTTCAGCCAAAAATAATTTAGGGCTTAAAGAGCTTGAAACGGCGGTTAAAAATATATTGGGTGTTGAGGAATTTGACTCCTCTGCCCCACTCATTGCAAACAGACGTCAAAAGCAATGTATTCAAATGGCTTGTGAAAATATAAACGAGGCATTATCGGCAGCCGAAATCGGCTTAACTTATGATGCAATTAATGTTATGATTGACAGCGCAGTTGATGAACTTTTGGCGCTTACGGGTAAAAAGGCTACCGAAGAGGTAGTAAACAACATTTTTTCACGTTTTTGCGTAGGCAAATAAATTAAGGAGGTAAAGCTATGGAATATTTTGCAGGAAGCTATGATGTAATAGTTATCGGAGCAGGTCACGCAGGAATTGAAGCATGCCTTGCAGCTGCCCGACTTGGTGTTAAGACTGCCGTTTTTACAATCAATCTTGATTGGGTCGGCAATATGCCGTGCAATCCGTCAATCGGCGGAACGTCTAAAGGTCACCTTGTGCGTGAAATTGACGCACTCGGCGGTGAAATGGGCAAGGCGGCAGATAAATACACCCTGCAATCCCGTATGCTCAACCTCGGAAAAGGACCTGCCGTTCATTCACTCAGAGCGCAAATTGACAGGAGAGAATATTCGCAGGGAATGAAGCATACGCTTGAACTTCAGGAAAATCTTGATATCAGGCAGGGCGAAATAGTTGACCTTTACCGCTTAGAAAACGGAGAGTGGCAGGTTAAAACAAAACTTGAAGCACTTTTCAACGCCAAGGCTGTTATTATTGCAACGGGAACTTTTCTCGGCGGCAGAGTATATATCGGCGATGTTTCATACGAAAGCGGACCTGACGGAATGTTTCCGGCAACAGAGCTTTCAAAAGCGCTTAAAAAGCTTAACATTCCTTTAAGAAGATTTAAAACAGGCACTCCGTCGAGAGTGAACAGGAAGTCGATTGATTTTTCAAATCTTGAAGAGCAGGACGGCGACGAAGAAACCGTACCGTTTAGTTTTGAAACTCAAACACCGCCGAAGAATAAGGTTTGCTGTCATATAACTTATTCCAATGAAAAAACAAAACAGATTATTCTTGAAAATTTGGACAGAAGCCCCATGTATTCGGGCAAAATTGAGGGCAAAGGGCCAAGATACTGTCCGTCTTTTGAAGATAAAATTGTAAGATTTAAAGACAAGGAGCGCCATCAGCTTTTCATTGAACCTTGCGGACTTGAAACTGAGGAGATGTATCTTCAGGGCTTGTCATCTTCCCTACCTGAGGATGTTCAGCTTGCTTTTATTCATACTATTCCCGGTTTGGAGCATGCTCAAGTTATGAGGACGGCTTATGCGATTGAGTATGATTGTGTTGACCCGACGGCACTTAATGCGACACTTGAATTTAACTCTATTAAAGGGCTTTACGGCGCAGGTCAGTTCAACGGTTCAAGCGGATATGAGGAAGCGGCAGCGCAGGGTCTTGTGGCAGGAATTAATGCGGCGCTTAAAATTAAAGGTGAAGAGCCTATGATTTTAGACCGTGGCGGCTCATATATAGGAACTCTTATTGACGACCTTGTAACTAAAGGTTGCACCGACCCTTACAGAATGATGACAAGCCGAAGCGAATACCGTCTTGTTTTAAGGCAGGATAATGCAGATGTTCGTTTAACACCGATTGGCTACAAAATCGGCTTGATTTCGCAAGAGAGATATGATAAATTTATAAGTAAAGAAGAAATGGTTAAGGCGGAAAGGGAAAGAATTGAGCAAAAATCTATTCCCCTTACCGATGCTCTTCAAAAAATTATGGAGGATTGCGGCACAACGCCACTTGAGCGTGGCTGCAAAATGATAGAACTTCTTAAAAGGCCTCAAATTACATACAAAGCGTTGACGAGTGTTGATGATGACAGACCCGACCTGCCACGTGCGGTATTTGAGCAGGTTGAAATTGCAGTTAAATATGAGGGTTACATTAAAAGGCAGGAGCAGCAAATTAAAGAAATGCGCCGAATTGAGTGCAAAAAAATCCCTGCCGATATTGATTATTATTCACTTAAAGGTCTTAGGCTTGAGGCAGTTGAGAAGCTATCTAAAATTAAACCTGAAAATCTTGGGCAGGCAAGCAGAATCAGCGGCGTAAACCCTGCCGATATTGCCGCTCTCAACATAATTTTGGAGACGTTATGATAGATTACGACCTTTTATTAAGCGAAGCAAAGAAAATCGGAGTTGACCTCGGTGAATACGGAGCCGACAGATTTGACACTTATGCAGAAAGGCTTGTTCGCTGGAACGAGCACGTGAATCTCACAGCGATTGTTGAACCTGACGATATAGTTATTAAGCATTTTATTGACAGTCTTTATGCTATGAAATTTGTTGATTTTAAGGCAGGGCAAAGCATTGCCGATGTCGGCACGGGTGCAGGTTTCCCCGGTATGCCGCTGCTGATTGCCAATCCTGAACTTTCAGTCAATTTTATAGACAGTTCGGGAAAAAGGATAAATTTTATAAAAGATGTACTCAGTAATATAGGTATCATTGCAACAAGTACGCACGAGAGAGCCGAGGACGTCGGCAAAAATCCCGAATTTCGTGAGCAATACGATTTTGCTACGGCAAGAGCTGTTGCACCGCTTAATGTTCTTTGCGAATACTGCCTGCCGCTGGTTAAGGTTGGCGGACGCTTTGTTTCACTGAAAGGCTCTAACGGATTGGAGGAGCTTGAAGCGTCGAAAAATGCAATAATGGTACTTGGCGGAGAGATTGAGACGGCTGAAAGCTACGTTTTGCCCAACGGCGACGGCAGAACGATATTTGTTATTAAAAAGATATCGCAAACTCCGACAAAATACCCCAGAAAACCCAAAAAAATTGATACCCGACCGCTCTAAATATAACGGAATATGTCGAATTATAAGGATTTCTCACGATGAGAAATCCTTTATTTTTGTAATACTTTATGGTATATTTATATCAAGGAGTGAGAGACGTGGAGCAAATCGTTCAAATACCTACGGAAAAGCTGTTACCTAATCCTTATCAGCCACGAAAGCAGTTTAAAAGCGAGGATATGTTGTCTCTTGCTGACTCGATAAAAGAAAACGGCGTACTTCAACCGCTTTTGTGCAGGCAGATTAATCACAGCGACTATTATGAATTAATCGCCGGTGAACGCAGGCTTAGAGCGGCAATTCTTGCAAATCTTCAAAGCGTTCCCTGCATTGTGGTTGAATGTGAGTACGAGGACAGTGCGGTTTATTCAATTATAGAAAATATACAGCGTTCTGACCTCAACTTTTTTGAAGAGGCACTTGCAATATCTCACTTGATGAATACATTTGGCTTAACTCAACAGCAAATAAGCAAAAAGCTTGGAAAAAGTCAAAGTGCATTGTCAAATAAGCTTAGGCTTCTGCGACTCCCTGCCGATGTCAGATATTTTATTGACAAAGAGGGATTGACTGAGCGCCACGCAAGGGCTTTGCTTAAAATTGATAACGAAAAGGATATGTGGACAACTCTTAAAGTCATAACAGAACGTCATCTGAATGTTGAGCAAACGGAGGCTTATATCGAGTCTTTGACTAATAAAGAGATTAAGCATAAGAAAAACGTTATTAAAGTTTTTAAAGACATAAGGATTTTTGTCAATACGGTTAATAAGGCTATCGCTACAATGAAAGAAAGCGGAATTAATGCCCAATCGGATAAGACAGAAACTGACGAATATATAGAATTTAGGGTTAGAATACCTAAGGATGCTAAAATGCAGAACAAGACTGCATAATTAACTTCGCTTAAAACGGATAACATCCGTTTTAACATATTCTCCTCTTTTCATCACGTGGAAAAAACGGGCTTAATTGTCCGTTTTTTCTGCTTTTATAAACAACTCTTGTGTTTCACGTGAAACAGCTACCCTATATATAGATTTTAGGATAAACAGAGTTTAAATTATTTTATTTCATATTATATTATGTTTATATATTTGTATAATGTGAAATTCTTATTCTAATGATTTAATTTAGTTCGATTTTCGTTTGTTTAACATAAAAAATCATTGTTTCACGTGAAACGTCTATATATTGTATACCCTTACTTTGACAGACACAAAAGTTGAAAAATAATTGTAATGTTTCACGTGAAACCTCTTGCCTACTCCCCTCTCTTGTAGTATAATCTTCAATACGGAGGTGAACGTATGGGAAAAACCGTATCTATATTTAACCAAAAAGGCGGAGTAGGAAAAACTACCACTTGCGTAAACTTTGCTGCCGCCCTCGGTTTAAAAGGAAAGAAAACACTTCTTGTTGACCTTGACCCTCAGGGTAACACAACAAGCGGTGTCGGCATAGATAAAACAGAAATAGAAAAATCTACGTATGATATCCTTATTAATGACGAAGCTGCTAAAGACATAGTTATTAAGACGGAATTTAAAAATCTTTCAGTCCTCCCTGCCAATATGAACCTTGCAGGTGCAGAACTTGAGCTTGCAGAGGAAGAAAACAGATTTAAAGCGCTTAAAAAAGCACTTGCTCCGCTCGTAATGGAATATGATTATATTATTATTGATTGTCCGCCAAGCTTAGGGCTTCTTTCGCTTAATGCTTTGACTGCTTCTGATACACTTATTGTGCCGTTGCAATGCGAATATTATGCGTTAGAGGGATTGAGTCAGCTTTTGGGAACAGTCAGAACAGTTAAACAACATTACAACGAGCATTTGGAGCTTGAAGGTGTGCTTTATACAATGTATGATACACGTCTTAAGCTTAATTCGCAGGTTATTGATGAAGTTAATCAGTATTTTCCTAATAAAGCGTATAAAACAACTATTCCACGAAGTGTTAAGCTTGCCGAAGCACCGAGTTTTGGCAAACCTATCTTTTATTATGAAAAATACTCTAAACCCGCTTTTGCATATAAAAAATTTGCAGATGAATTTTTGAAAAAACAGTAAATATGTAACAATATGTTGAATTTGTAAATTTATGTGAGGGATTTAACATAAACTCTAAATAGGAGGAGAATAATGGCTAAAAAGCAATCAGGTCTCGGTAAAGGGTTAAGTGCCCTTATGCTTGAAAACTCGGTTGACGAAATGGTAGCAACAAACACGTTGCCGCTCAACGAGATTATGCCTAATAAAGAGCAGCCGAGAAAGACTTTTGACGAGGGCGCTTTGCAGGAGCTTGCCGACAGTATTACTCAGCACGGTGTGCTTCAACCGCTTCTTGTCAGACCGCTTGTGACAGGCGGATATCAGCTTGTTGCCGGCGAAAGACGTTGGAGAGCGTCACGAATGGCAGGGCTTAAAGAAGTTCCTGTTGTTGTGAAGGAACTTTCTGACGTTGAAACAATGGAAATCGCAATAATTGAGAATTTGCAGCGTGAGGACCTCAATCCGATTGAAGAGGCGGAGGGTTTGCAGGCTCTTATTGACCGTTGCGGTTTCACACAAGAAGAGGTTGCAACCTCGGTAGGCAAATCACGTCCGGCTATAGCAAACGCTTTGCGACTTCTTAAATTGCCGCAGGAAGTGCGAGATATGACTAAAAACGGCGAAATTAGCGCAGGTCACGCAAGGGCGCTTCTGTCTTTTGATAACGAGGCAATGATTTATGAGGTTGCTCAAAATATCGTTAAAAATAATCTTACTGTTCGTGATGTAGAACGTTTAGCAAAAACGAGTGAAAAAACCTCACCGTCTGCAAAAAGAAAGAGCAAAAGACGTGACAGCTTTTATGATGAGGTTGAGCTTACGCTTACGGAAGTTCTCGGCAGAAAGGTTAAGGTATATAACGGCAGAGGAAAGGGAACTCTTGAAATAGAGTTTTACTCCGCCGATGATTTAAAAGAAATTGCAAATAAATTAGGAGAATAAAAAATGATTGACATTAAATTTTTAAGAGAAAATCCTGACGTTGTAAAGGAAAATATCAAAAAGAAGTTTCAGGATAAGAAATTACCGCTTGTTGACGAGGTAATTGAACTTGATGAGCAGCGTAGAGCGTCAATGGCTAAGGCTGATGAGCTTCGTGCAAACAGAAACAAGCTTTCTAAGGAAATCGGCGCACTTATGGCTCAGGGCAAAAAAGACGAGGCTATGGCAATTCGTGAAAAGGTTACGGCTCAGGCACAGGAACTTGAAGAGCTTGGTGCTAAGGAAAAGGAACTTAACGAAAAGGTTACCTCAATTATGATGTCTATTCCTAATATTATCGAGGACAGCGTTCCAATCGGTAAGGACGACAGCGAAAACGTTGAGGTTGAGCGCTTCGGTGAGCCGGTTGTTCCCGATTATGAAATCCCTTATCATACAGATATTATGGAAAGCTTTGACGGCATCGACCTTGAAGCCGCAGGCAGAGTTGCAGGCAACGGTTTTTATTATCTTATGGGCGATATCGCAAGACTTCATTCTGCAGTTATCAGCTATGCAAGAGATTTTATGATTGACAGGGGATTTACTTATGTTGTGCCTCCGTTTATGATTCGTTCAAACGTAGTAACAGGAGTTATGAGCTTTGAAGAAATGGACGCAATGATGTATAAAATAGAGGGTGAGGACCTTTATCTTATCGGAACAAGCGAACATTCAATGATCGGTAAGTTTATTGATACAATCACTCCTGAAGAAAAGCTTCCGCTTACTCTTACTTCTTATTCTCCTTGTTTCCGTAAGGAAAAGGGTGCGCACGGTATCGAAGAACGTGGTGTTTACAGAATTCATCAGTTTGAAAAGCAGGAAATGGTTGTTGTTTGTAAGCCTGAGGAGTCAAAAATGTGGTTTGATAAGCTTTGGAAGAATACGGTTGACCTTTTCAGAAGCCTTGATATTCCTGTTCGTACTCTTGAATGTTGCTCAGGCGACCTTGCAGACCTTAAGGTTAAGAGTGTTGACGTTGAGGCTTGGTCACCAAGACAGAAGAAATATTTTGAGGTAGGCTCTTGCTCAAATCTTACCGATGCACAGGCTCGCAGACTTAAAATCAGAATAAAGGGTGAAAACGGAAATTACCTTGCTCATACGCTTAATAATACGGTAGTTGCTCCTCCGAGAATGCTTATCGCTTTTCTTGAAAATAATCTTCAAGCTGACGGCAGCGTTCTTATTCCAGAGGCACTTCGTATGTATATGGGCGGCAAGGACAGAATTGTTCCTAAGAAATAATGCAAATTATATCTTTAATTATTGCGGTTTTGCTTTTAATAATTTTCATATTTCCTATATCCACGGGCGTTCATAATTTAGGTATGGCGGCAGGTGTGCTTTTGGGGCTGTGCTTCGGCGCAGAGGGCTTGTTTTATAATAAAATGAGTTTTACCGCCCAAAGATATACCGTTTTTGCGCTGTTCGTTGTTTCGCTTATTTTGATTTTTGCCTGCGCTTACGTTATGAAATTCGGCAAAAATACTGCAACAAACCAAAAAACGTTAATAGTTTTGGGATGTAGGGTAAAGGGCGATGTTCCAAGCCTTGCACTTCAAAAAAGGGCAGATGCCGCATATTTTTATCTGCTTAAAAATCCTGATTGTGTTGCAATTTTAAGCGGCGGTCAGGGTAATGATGAAAATATCAGCGAAGCCGCTTGCCTTAAAAAGCTTTTGACGGACAGGGGAATTGCGCAAAGCAGGCTTTTTTGCGAGGAACTTTCCACCTCGACCGATGAAAATATCCGCTTTTCAAAGAAAATTATTGACGAAAACGGCTTTGATACAAGCGTTGCGATTGTCACAAGCGAATATCATCAGCTCAGAGCAAAGCATATTTGCGAAAAAAACGGCTTGAGCTTTGCCTCAATCAGCTCCAAAACCGAACCGCTTTATTTGCCGACCTTTCTTGTAAGGGAACTTATGGCATTGATAAATGAAAAGATAAAATAAAAAAAGCGTTGGAAATTTGAATTTCCATCGCTTTTTTGTTATTGCGGGCGATTAATAATCGCCCCTACGACATTTTCTTTCAACGACGTAGGGGCGACCGTCGGTCGACCGTTATATAATTTATTTAATTTCCTGTTCTAAATTTTTAAATGTTTCTGTGTCAAAAAAATCCGTAACGCTTATTTCAAGGCCGTCACAAATTTTTTTGATTGTTGTTATTCCCGGATTTTTGCTTTGGCCGTAAATAATCGATTTAATTGTAGTGTACGGAATACCCGATATTGTTGCAAGTCGGCAAAAATTTATTTTCTTTTTCTCGCACAATTCTTCAATTCTTTCCTTAGTTGCCTGTGCAATGTCCAAAGCCATCACTCCTAACAAAATTATATTACCAATTTTATTAAGAATGATTAGACTATATATTATACTATTTACTATTTATAGTCTTTTTAACTGAAATTGCGCAAAGCTCTACAAACAGTTTTACAGGAATATCATATCCTGCCCCTGAAATTGCTTTTTTCATTTCGTTTTCAACGTATTCGGTTGATACGTTATTTTCCTGCGCTATTTGTTTTAAGATTTTTTTGTAATTCATAATTATTACCTCCTTTGATTGCATTATACTATATATAGTCTATCATATTTTGTCGAATTTTGTCACTAAATAAAAAAACAGCCACCATTTTGGTGACTGAATTAATATTCTTTATATCATTGCGTGTAAAGCATTTTCCTGAATCAAGTACGCTTTTTGTTTTTTTGTAATCCCTCCACCACGCAAGCGTGGTCCCCCTCCCTTTACAAGGGAGGCAAAAAAAGAGGCTCCCTTGTAAAGGGAGCTGTCAGCGAAGCTGACTGAGGGATTTTAAAATCAGATCATCCAAATAATCGCAGACTCCGTTAAAGTTAGAATTAATTTCATTGTTTGGTATTCTGACTACGGTAAGTCCACATTGTTCAAGGTATTTTGTTCTTTGGGTATCATACTCAATGCCCCTGTCCTCATAATGTTGTGAACCGTCTAACTCAATTACTAAGCTTGCTTTTGCACAATAGAAATCGACAATATAATTACCTATGATTTTTTGACGAACAAATCTAATGTCTTTATTTCGTAAATAGTCATACCATAAATGCCGTTCCTCTTTAGTCATATTTTTGCGTAATTCTTTCGCATTTGAAACAAGATTTTTGTTATGATTATATTTCATATTTTAATCCCTCAGTCTGCTCGCAAGCTCGCATCTCCATCCTTATTATTGAAAAAACTCAATATTTTTTTATATTCCTCATCGCTGATTTCAATTACTTTGCCGTGCTTGAAGCCGTAGGGGAATGAAAAAAGCTGATTTACCTGATGAAAATGGGCGTCGCCTGCTTTTTCGCTTATAAAGGGAACATAACCCATTTTTTCCTTTTCACAGCCAAAAAAGTCAAGCATTAAGCACCATTTTCCGTCGGGGAGGATATATGTAGTTGCTGCCTCGTGTGAGCCGGGACGGTAAAGGTTTGCCATATAATTTTGAAAATCAAAATCGTGATGCCAAGTGGTGAAAAGGTCTTTTGACGTTTCGTGCATATTCATCAGCGGCTTTGCACAGGTTTTATAAAAAAGGTGATACGTGTCGTCAATTTTAACCAAATGAGAATCAAAAACACTACACTCTTTTTCAAAAAATAATTTTGGATAGGTGAAGCTTTCAAAATCCTTTGTTTTGGTGTAATAAATTGCCATTTTTTGAAAATTGTCCGCCTTGACGGTTGCGCTGAAATGGATAATATAATCGTCTGTCGCCTCGTCATAAAAAATCTCAGGCGCCCAAATACAGCCGAAATCGTCCCTGCCGAAATATTTTAATTCTTGCGGGGTAAAATGAACTAAATCGTCACTTCTCCAAAGGGAAATAAATTTACTTCCGTTTGACGATATATCAGCCCAATTTACGTTGTGATTTTCGTCCATTCGATTTACTATGCAAAGGTCGGTTGCGATAAAAACAAACGAATTGTCCTTTAGTCTTATAACGTCAATATCACGGCAACCCATTTCTCCCTTGTCGCAGGTGATAACAGGCTTTGAGCCGTTTACTGCGGTGAAATCATAACCGTTTTTGCTGACTGCAAAGTAAATCTGCTCTCCGTCGGGTGTGAGTTTTTCTCTGAAATGTGCAAATAAATATGGCATAATCTCTCCTTGATTTTTGATTATAATAGTGCGTTTGCAAAGCTTTTCGTTTTTTAATGTTTTACAGTTTGATTTTACTCTACCGTGACAACTTTTGCAAGGTTTCTCGGTTTATCAACGTCAAGCCCTTTATCGCTTGAAACGTAATAGGCGAGAAGTTGAAGTGCAATCACACTCGGCACTGCCATAAAATCGTCGTCTAAATCGGGAAGTACAAAATCACACTTGATATCTTTGTTAACAAGCGATTTTTTGATAAAGGTAATTACTTCCGCCTTGCGGGAAAGAACTTCTTTAATGTTTGACATTTGCTTTGTGGCTAAATATCTTTGAGTCATAAGCGCAATAACGGGCGTGCCGCTTGTGATAAGCGCAATTGTGCCGTGTTTCAGCTCTCCCGATGCAAAAGCCTCACTGTGAATATACGAAATTTCCTTTAATTTAAGCGATGCTTCAAGAAGTGACGGATAGTCAAGCCCCCTGCCAATCATAAAGGTATGCTCGTTTGACAACAGCTTTTTTGCAAGCAGATGAATTTCATTTTTACGCTTTAGTATATCCTCTGCGGCACTCGGAAGCTTTTGAAGTTCACCGATAAATTTAGTAACTCCCTCATAGTTGAGATTTTTCCTGATGTAAGCAAGCCTTGCCGTGATAAGATAAAAAATCGCAACCTGAGTGGTGTACGCTTTCGTTGACGCAACCGCAATTTCAGGGCCTGCCTCGGTGTAAATAACAAAGTCGCTCTGCCTTGCAATTGACGAGCCTTTTACGTTGACTATCGCAAGACTTTTTGCGCCTTTTTTCTGCGCATATTTTAGCGCTTCAAGGGTGTCAATTGTTTCTCCGCTTTGCGAAACGCAAATTACAAGCGTATCCTTGTTTATAATAGGGTTTGAATAGATAAATTCGCTTGCCATATAAACATTGACGGGTATTTCACACGTGTTTTCAATAATGTGCTTGCCGATAAGACCTGCGTGCATAGCCGTTCCGCACGCAATAACAGAAATATCACGGCAGTTTTTAAATAAGCTGTCGTCAATTCCGTCATCTCTGAAGTCAGGCAGAAAATCAACAATTCTTTTTTCAATTGTTTTCTTTAAAACCTTCGGCTGCTCGCAAATTTCCTTTTCCATATAAAAAGGATATCCGCCTTTGGTGCTTTCGTTTATATCCCAATCGAGTTTCAGCATTTGGGGCTTAATTTCGTTGCCTGAAAAGTCCTTTATTTCAATTTTATTTTTAGATATTTTTGCAACCGTCATTTCAGGCAAAACAAAATAATCCCTGCTGTATTGCCCAATGGCTATAATGTCCGAAGCGATATAGGCTCCCTTTTCGTTTTGATTGCAAACAATCGGACTGACGTTTCTCGTGGCATAAATATTTTCGTTTTCTCCGTCAAAAATAATCGCAAGCGCAAAGGTGCCTTGAAGCATTTTTACACTTTCGATTATTGCCTTTTCGCAGTTTTGATATTTTTCAAACTGCCTGTCAATAAGTGCGGCGATAACCTCGCTGTCTGTTTCACTTTTAAGCTTTGTTTCAATTCCCAAGCTGTCACGAAGTGCCTCATAGTTTTCAATGATTCCGTTGTGCACAAGCGTAACTTTACCGAATTTGTGAGGGTGCGAATTTTCGTCGCTCACCTTGCCGTGCGTAGCCCAGCGTGTATGTCCGATTCCTGCTGTGGCTTCAATATTTTTAACCTTTTCCTCAAGAGCGCTCACTCTGCCCTTGCATTTTGTTATCTCACACTTATTGTTTTTCAATACCGCTATACCGGCGCTGTCATATCCACGGTATTCAAGTGATTTAAGTCCTTTGATTAATACATTTTTTGCATTGTCATATCCAATGTAACCAATAATTCCACACATAGCTTTTCTCCATTTACAGTTATTCTATATTATTTAATATGATTAATTATTTTTATTATTCCCTTATCTCAAGCTTTTG
>FR889157.1:0-26069 GCA_000436835.1 Eubacterium sp. CAG:251 | reverse complement strand
TCAGACGTTGCCGTCTGTTTTTGTGCTTTCGTCACGCACTAAGGGGTGCGAAAGAGCATCCGCCGAATTTTCGATAACTCTTTATCCTCGTTATCCCGCATTGCGGGCACATGGCGCTATAGAGAAAAGCTTTGCATAAAACGCATTATTATATTCAATTTTCAAGGTACAAACGACCGATTAATTCAGCCGTTAAGCGAATAGTATCATATTGTGATTCATTTTTCAAGATGTTTTTTTACTAAAATGTAAAAAATCTCCTCAGCCGTTTATAACTGAAGAGATTTTTATTAACTGTTTGGAGCTTATTTCAATTTAATATACATTTCCTTGATGTCTTTTTGCGTTAATGTTATAGGATTTCTTGTCATCAGCATCGACATACTCTTTTTTGTAAGCTCGTCAATCTGCTCGTCTGTTTCACATCCGATTTCGCTTAATGTGCATCTCATACCCATTCTTTTTTTCATCGCCGTGATTTCGTCTGCCATTTCAAAAGCGTCATTAAATCCGCAGTCCTTTGCAAGCGCAGTAATTCTGCCGTCGCCGTCTGCATGTTCTGCATTGAATTTCAAGAAATAATCAAGAGTGAATGCGCAAGCCTCGCCGTGAGGTAAACCGTAAATGTTAGTAAGAGGGAAGGAGCATGCGTGAGATCCGGTAGTTCTCGGATGGCTGAATGCAACGCCGGCAACTATTGACGCTTCTGCCATTTTTTCTCGTGCCTTTAAATCAAGTGGATTGTTGTATGCTTTTTCAAGCCACTCAAAAACAAGCCTTGCGCTGTAAATTGAGCAAGCCGAACAGATAGGCTGATGAATTGTTGCCCAATAGCTTTCAATTGCATGTGCCAAAACGTCAAGACCTGTTGATGCCGTAACCTGCGGCGGAACAGTAAGTGTAAGCTCAGGGTCGATAATTGCAATTTTAGGATACATAGCCGGGTCATTCATCGGGTTTTTAAGATTTTTTTCAACGTCTGTCAAAACGGAAATATTTGTAACCTCGCTTGCAGTTCCCGACGTGGTTGTAACCGCAATCATAGGAATTGCTTCGTCCTTATTAATCGCTTTACCCTCGCTGTGATATGAGCGAATTTTGCCGTCACCCTTTGCAATGGCACAAGCCGCTTTGCAGCAATCCATCGGTGAGCCTCCGCCGAGAGCTATCGCAAAATCAGCATTAATTTCACGCATAATTTTAACGCAAGAATCAACATTGTCAGTAGTGGGATTTGCCCGAACGTCGCTGAAAATCTTTTTGATTTTTCCACCGCTCATTTTTACAAATTCATCGGCTACGCCGTTTTTTGTAAAACTCTTTCCGCAAACAAGCACGCCGTTTTTGCCACCGAGAATGTCAATATATTTTTCAATTTCTTTCCTTTTTCCGTTGCCGAAAACAAGCTTTACCGGAAGCATAAATTCCCATTCCATATCGTTATCACCTTTCAGTATATAATTCGTCACGCTCCCACGTTAATGGGTTTGTGTCAATGTATTGTGCCTTTGTGTTGTAATCCTCATCATCACGAATAATATGGTCATAAAATCCTTTTTGCCAAACAGTCGTTCCTGTTTCTTTTGAAACTGCACCTTTAAATTGCTTTATTACCATTGCAATCGTAGGGGCGACCATTGGTCGCCTGATGGTATCAATCGTCAAAATCAAATGTATATGATTCGGCATAATTACATAGCTGTCAACAAACACACACGGGTAAATATTTTCAATTTTCAAAATATCGTTTTCAATTATTTTACCGATTGCTGACGGGCGAACAATGTTCGCCCCTACGGTCTCATTATATACAATTTTTGAAAAAATTTCTTTTCGTCTGTCGGAACAAATCGTTAAAAAATATGATGCATTTGACGAATAATCAAAATCTTTTAATCTGTTTTTCTTTCGTGATTTTTTGCTTTCATTTTCCATAACCAAATTATACAACTTTTTTCTTTGAACTTCAACAAAAACCCCGAAAGGCGCATAAATAAAGGGTTGCAACCGCCGGTTGCGGTGTGAAATGTAAAGCGCAGTATATAGAATTTCACCTTTTTCGGTGATAAAATATAGCTGTAGTCGAGAGGAACTCGGCACAAAAAATATGACAATTACCAAATTATTATATAGGGAGAAAAAATATTATGGCAAAGCAAACATTAACAACTATTAAGGATGAACATTTCGGCATCGCAAGAAAAATTGTATCTAATATGACAACTGAAAGCTGGGAAACAATTCCTCACTGTGCGGCAACATATGACGCAGAGGTTACTAAGTTTATGCAGGTGTTAAAAGAAATAAATTCAACAATTCCAAAGGAAGAAAAAATCACAGTCAACACTGCAATGTTGAGAGTTATTGTTGAGGCAATTAAAGCTTGCCCCGAAATTAATTCTCATATTTATTTCAACCGTAAGCTTGTTCGTGGCGAAGTTAAAACATTTAAGGAAATTAATATTTCAATGCCAACCGTTCTTCATAACGGGGAAATGATGACGCTCAATATTCACAATATGGAAAAGAAAACTATGTCTGAAATGCGTGACACGATTAAGGAAACAATCCGCCGTGCAAATAACACGGATTTGAACGAGGTAATGTATGAGGTTTCGCTCGACAACACATTGACAGGTCTTAAGCATGGTAAAATTGCCCAAACCGTCTGCCGTCTTATCGGTTCAAAAACCGGCAAGCATAAGGTCAAAAATTTGAAGGGCGAGGCAAAGAAAAAGTATTATTCAATCCCTGAAACAGACAGGCTTACAAAGCATGATATCGAGCAAGGCACAATTACTGTTTCAAACCTCGGCTCAATTTGTCGTGATTGGAACGGTGCTTGCACACTTCTTGAAATTATCCCGCCGCAAACGTGCGCAATCGCAATCGGCTCAATTCAAAAAAAGCCGGTCGTTGACGAAAACGGCAATGTTGTTGCAGGTAACATAATGCCTCTTACAATCGCATTTGACCACCGTGCCTTTGATCTCGGCGACGTAAAACCGTTTATGGAAAAACTAAATGAAATTTTCCTTAATCCCGAAGTTATTAAAGAATGGTTGTAATAAAAATCAACATATAACTGAATGTAAAAAAGTTGTAGCAAGTGGGTTACTTAACCATCTATAAAAGGATAAAAAGAAAGTCGCCACAAGCGATATGAAGCTTGCGACGACGTTGGCGCAGCGGGTGGGATTTGAACCCACGGGTGATTGCTCACACGATGGATTTCGAGTCCATGCCGTTATGACCTCTTCGGTACCGCTGCATATATAAACAGTAGATATATTCTATACTGTTTTTATTCTTTTGTCAATATTGCAAGTGATTTTATTTTGTGATAAAATAATTCTAATACATACTATGGAGATAAGTTATGGTAGCAATTATTGATTACGGTGCGGGAAATCTGTCGAGCGTGAAAAAAGCGCTTGATTATCTCGGCGCTGAAAGTGAAATCACACAGGACAAGGAAAAAATATTATCGGCAAGTCATGTTATTTTGCCCGGTGTCGGCTCGTTTGGTGACGCTATGGAGTCGATGAGAGAAAGAGGTCTTGTTGATACCGTGAAGCAGGCGGCGAGAGAAAAGAATTTTCTCGGCATTTGCCTCGGCTTGCAGTTGCTTTTTGAAAGCAGCGAGGAAAGCCCAAACGTTGAGGGCTTGGGAATTTTAAACGGTAAAATCAAAACCATTCCCAAAGATAACGGACTTAAAGTTCCGCATATCGGGTGGAACAGTGTTTCGCTCAAGCAAAATGGCGGAATTTTTAAAAATATTGATGACGAAAGCTATTTTTATTTTGTTCATTCGTTTTATCTTGACGGTGCTGACGAGGACGTTGTTGCAGGGGTTACGCAGTACGGCGTGCCAATTGAGTGTGCGGTTCAAAAGGGCAGGCTTTGTGCGGTACAGTTTCACCCGGAAAAAAGCAGTAAATCAGGTCTTGCGCTTTTAAAGAATTTCTTAAATACGGAGGTAGAATAATATGTACGCTAAAAGAATTATTCCTTGCCTCGATGTGAAAAACGGACGAGTTGTAAAGGGTGTTTCGTTTGTTGATTTAAGAGATGCGGGTGACCCGGTTGAATGTGCGGCGGCTTATGACAGGCAGGGTGCGGACGAGCTTGTTTTGCTTGATATCACCGCCACTCACGAGGGCAGGAGCACAATGCTTGATATTGTTGAGCGTGTTGCAAAAACTGTATTTATACCGTTTACCGTCGGCGGCGGAATAAAAACGGTTGATGATTTCAAGGTGCTTTTAAGAGCAGGTGCGGATAAAATTTCCGTAAACTCTGCGGCAGTTCGCAATCCCGATTTGATTAATGAGGCTTCGTATAAATTCGGCGCTCAGTGCGTTGTTTGCGCAATTGATGCGAAAAGCGACGGCAAGGGCGGCTGGGAGGTTTACCTAAACGGCGGCAGAATCCCGACGGGAATTGACGCTGTCAAATGGGCTAAGGAGGCTGAACAGAGAGGAGCCGGCGAAATTCTTTTGACCTCTATGGATAAGGACGGTCAAAAAACGGGCTATGATATCGAGCTTACACGCACAATCAGCGAAAATGCAGGCATTCCCGTTATCGCTTCGGGCGGCGCAGGCAAGGCGGAGCATTTCCTTGACGCATTTACGACCGGCAAAGCCGATGCGGTTTTGGCGGCAAGCCTTTTCCATTTTAACGAGCTTCCTATTCCAGAGTTAAAAAAATACTTAAAGGAAAATGATATCAGCGTAAGAATATAGATTCTATTATAGGTCGAGATTTATTTGTTTAAATCTCGGCTTTTTTTATAAAAATTAGTAATTTGCGATTTTTTGTTAAAAATACTTTTGAGGTGTTTTTTATGCGAAAAATAGGGAAAACGGTAATTTTTGACAAGCCGCCTAAAATTATCGGTCACGCAGGTGTGGCAGGCAAAAAAGAGGGCGAAGGTCCGCTTGCCAAGGATTTTGATATGATTTTTGAGGATACAACTATGGGTCAGCAGTCGTATGAGCTTGCGGAGTCGGCAATGCTTCACGATGCGATTATCAGAAGTCTGTCAAATGCGGGAGTTGCGCCAAGCTCGGTCGATTTTGTATTAAGCGGCGATTTGCTTAACCAATGTATGGGTTCGGCTTTTGCGCTTAAGGATTTGGAAATTCCGTCAATCGGTCTTTTCGGCGCTTGCTCAACCATGGCGCTTTCGCTTTCAACTGGCGCAATGCTTGTAAACGGCGGCGCTTCCTGCGTTGTTTGTGCAACATCAAGCCATTTTTGCTCAAGTGAAAGGCAGTTTCGTTTTCCGCTTGAATACGGAGGTCAACGTCCGCCGACGGCGCAATGGACTGTTACGGGAGCCGGCAGCAGCGTTGTGTCAAACGAGGGCAGAGGTACTGAAATCAAGGCAGTTCAAATCGGAACTATTACCGACCTCGGCATAACGGATGCAAATAATATGGGTGCGGCAATGGCACCTGCGGCAGCAAGGACTATAAGCAGTTTTTTGAATGATACCGGAAGTTCGCCGGAGGATTATAATTTGATTTTGACAGGCGATTTGGGATACACGGGCAGTCAGCTTCTCTATGAACTACTTGAAAAGGAACACAATATTAAATTAAAAGGCTTTCATAAGGATTGTGGAACGCTCATTTTTGATTTAAAAAAGCAGGATGTAAATTCCGGAGGCTCCGGCTGCGGCTGCAGCGCAAGCGTGCTTTGCTCTCATATTTTAAAGCAAATGGACAAGGGAATTTTGAAAAAGGTACTTTTTGTTGCTACGGGCGCACTTATGTCTCCTACTTCAAGCAAGCAAGGCAATTCAATCCCGGGTATAGCCCATGCGGTTTTACTTGAGAGGTGAAAAAATGAAGCATTTTAATAATCTTCGCCTTTTAACATCGTTTAGAGAAATTTCAACCGTCCTTGAAATTATTGCGAAAGCCATGCGAATATTTACGTTTGTTTTGGTGATTTTGCAGGGCATTGCCTTAATTGCCGAGGCTAAAGGCAGTAAAATTAAAAAATTATAACAAACAAAATTAAGCGTTGGTGATTAGTCGTCCCAACGCTTTTTCTACGGCATATACTTTATATTGTTATAAGACAATATGTGAAATACAAGACATATTGTAACAAAAATATTGCTTTTTCGACAAGCTTTTCATTGACAATGAATATTACATAATATATGCGGTACTAAAAATGAAAAAAGTTTATTTTTCTCGTTTTCTTTTAATAAGTTTTTAAAGGTTCATGGGGAGTTAATTTGTATCAATGTGGGATAAAGCATAAAGTTTTGCTTTTTATATATCGGCAGAGCTTATGCGTATGTTTTAAGACTTTAGATGCTTGAAATAGTTGCGGCCAAAACGCAACCGATGTCCCGTGTCAAAAGTCTTTTTTTATTGATTTTCTATTATTGTGGGGAGAGAGGATCTGTTTGTGGAGAAAATAAAGAAATTATTTAATATAAAATGGACGCTTGTTTTATATGATGCATTTTTGTATTTAGCTTCATTTATTTTGATGTTTGTAATTAATAAAAGCATAAGTAATATGCAGATAATTGACGTTTTTATTAATTCCTGCGTCGGCTTTTTAATTGTATTTTTGTGCAGATTTTTCGGCAGAATATATAACCAAATTTGGCGCTACGGCGGAATACAATGCTACATAAGATTGCTTTGTACCGATATTCTTGGTATGGTTTTGTATTTGGGATTTGAGTGCGGCCTTTGCAATTTGCTTGGTTTCCAACGCTTTACCATTTCAAAAATCATTGCCATGATGTCGTTTAATACTCTTCTGGCTCTCGGAATGAGGATGTGTTATCGCTATTGCTTTAAATACGGTAATGAACTTAGCGCAAAGGGAAAACTTATGAGACTGCTTATCAGAATTTTTGCCTTCGGAATGAGTATAAGGAAGGATGGCGAGGCTCATAAAATTTATGTTGCAATTGTAGGTGCGGGAAATGTCGGTGTAAGCCTTGCGGAGGAGCTTCTTAACAATAAAAATACATCATATACTCCCGTATGCTTTTTTGATACAAATAAGGACAAAGCAGGCAGGGATATTTACGGGATACCTGTTTTTCAGGCGAAACTGAACAATACCTTTGATATACTTAAAGATTACGGCGTGAAAGAGATTATTTTTGCGCTTCCTCCTTCAACGGAAAATACAGCAGAACTTTACGATTATTATAAAAAATCGAATTGCAAGATTAAAATATATGATTATCCGTCGTTTCAAACTGCCGGTAAAAAGCGACAGCTTCGTGAATTTGAGATTGAGGATTTGCTTTTTAGAAAGCCGATTGAGATTTCAGATGAAAAGACTTTGGGTTATTATGCAAATAAGGTCGTCCTTATTACGGGCGGCGGCGGTTCAATAGGCAGTGAACTTTGCCGTCAGCTTGCAAAAATGAGTCCTAAGCAAATTATAATTTTAGATATTTATGAAAACGGTGTTTACGATGTTCAGCAAGAATTGAAGTTTAAATACGGCAACAAGCTTGATTTAGAGGTCGAAATTGCTTCAATTACGGATAAAGATGCAATGAGCGTTGTGTTTGAAAAATATCATCCTGATATCGTGATTAATGCGGCTGCGCACAAGCATGTTCCGCTTATGGAGCATAACTGCGTTGAGGCAATTAAGAATAATGTTTTCGGAACTGAAAATGTGCTTGAGCTTTGCGAAGAATACGGTGTAGACAGATTTATGATGGTTTCTACCGATAAGGCAGTTAATCCGACTAATGTTATGGGTGCAACAAAGCGTATGTGCGAAATGATTGCGCAATCTTATTCCACAAGGGGCAAGGTTAAGTGCTCTTGCACAAGATTTGGTAATGTTCTCGGCTCGGCAGGCTCAGTAATACCGCTGTTTAAAAGGCAAATTGCGGCAGGCGGCCCTGTAACGCTTACTGATAAGAGAATTATTCGTTATTTTATGACTATTCCGGAGGCTTCGCAGCTTGTGCTTCAATCGGGTGCAATAGCTAAAAACGGTGAAATTTTTGTGCTTGATATGGGTCAGCCGATTAAGATTTATGACCTTGCAAAGAATATGATTAAACTTTCTGCCGCACAAAATATTGAAATTATTGAAACAGGTCTTCGTCCGGGCGAAAAGCTTTATGAGGAACTGCTTGTAAGAACTGACGAGTTGGATACTACGGAAAATGATTTGATTTTTGTTGAAAAGGAAAAGCCGATTTCTTATGATGAAGTCGAGCAAAAGCTCTCTGTTCTTAAAAATGCGGTCAATTCTAAGAATAACGACTTGGCAAGAGAAGCGCTTCGCTGTGTTATTCCTACATTTAAAAGTCCAGAAGAGGTTAATAAAAACGCAGAAGAATCAATGGAAATGAATATTGTTAAAACAATTTAGTTTTTAAACCTCGCACATTCAATTATAACAGTTTGAAAGCATAAAATAAAAACAGCACTCCAAAAGGGGGGGTGCTGTTTTTTTATTTCATATTTGATTACTTTACAAAGTCTTGAGCAACTTCTGCAATATGCTCTGCCGAAAGACCAAACTGCTTAAGAAGTTCAACAGCAGGACCGCTGTGTCCGAATTCGTCGTTAACGCCGATACGTTTAACGGGAGTAGGGCAATTTTCGCTAAGGCAAGCGCAAACCGCCTCGCCAAGACCGCCGATAATGTTATGCTCCTCAACGGTGATAACTCTGCCGGTTTTCTTAGCCGATTTTATAACAAGCTCCTCGTCAAGCGGCTTGATTGTCGCAATATTGATAATTTCTGCGCTGATACCCTTAGCCTCAAGAGCCTTGCCTGCTTCAATCGCTTCGTTTACCATAAGGCCGTTTGCGATAATTGAAACGTCTGAGCCTTCTTTGATAACTTCGCCCTTGCCAATTTCAAATTTATAATCCTCACTGTGGAAAACAGGAACAGCAAGTCTGCCGAATCTGAGGTAAACAGGACCTTCATACTTATATGCTGCCTTTACAGCCTGCCTTGCCTCGATATCGTCAGCTGGGCAAATAACAACCATACCCGGAATTGAACGCATAAGCGCAAAGTCCTCGCAACACTGGTGTGAAGCGCCGTCCTCACCAACTGAAATACCTGCATGTGTTGCGCCGATTTTAACATTAAGATGAGGATAACCGATTGTATTTCTAACCTGCTCAAATGCTCTGCCTGCGGCGAACATTGCAAAGCTTGAAGCAAACGGAACAAGCCCCATTGTGCTGAGTCCTGCGGCAACGCACATCATATTTGACTCTGCAATACCGCAGTTAAAATGACGGTCTGGATATGCTTTTTTGAAAATTCCTGTTTTTGTTGCTGCTGAGAGGTCAGCGTCCAATACTACAAGTTTGTCGGCACCTTCGCTTGCCAATTCCTTAAGCGCATTACCGTAGCTTTCACGTGTAGCTATTTTCTTAATTTCTGCCATAATTACGCCTCCTCAATTTCTGCAAGCTTTGCTTTAAGCTCGTTCATTGCAATTTCATATTCCGCATCGTTAGGTGCTTTGCCGTGCCAGCCAACCTGATTTTCCATATATGACACGCCTAAGCCCTTAACTGTTTTCATAATAATACCGAAAGGCTTACCTGAGCCGATATTTTCGTGGAAAGCATTAAATGCCTTTTCAAGCTCGTCAAAATCGTTGCCGTTAATTTTGATAACGTTAAGTCCGAAAGCTTCCATTTTCTTATCAATAGGCTCAGCGTTCATAACGTCCTCACACTTGCCGTCAATCTGAAGACCGTTTACGTCAACGATAACGCAAAGATTGTCAAGCTTATATTGGCTTGCAAACATCATAGCTTCCCAAACCTGACCTTCTTCTATCTCGCCGTCACCCAAAAGAGTGTAAACGTTGATATCCTTATCCAAATATTTAGCTCCCTTTGCCATGCCTGCGGCAGCGCTGATACCCTGACCGAGAGAACCTGTTGACATATCAATTCCGGGAACGGTGTTCATATTAGGATGGCCCTGAAGGTATGAGTCAATATGACGAAGTGTTTTTAAATCCTCAAACGGGAAAAATCCTTTAAGTGCAAGCGCACTGTAAAGACCGGGTGCGCAGTGACCTTTTGAAAGAACAAATCTGTCACGGTTTTCCGCTTTAGGATTTTTAGGGTCAATGTTTTTCATCTCGGCAAAATATAAATATGCAAATAAATCAGCCGAGGAAAGACTTCCTCCCGGATGACCTGCTTTAGCCGAATGTGTGCCTTCAATAATGCCCATTCTTATTTTTGTGGCATTTAAAGAAAGCATTTTTTTAGTTTCTTTATTCATAACTTATAGCCTTTCTGCTTACAACGTAAGCTTTAAGTATAATATATAATATAAACCTCGCAAGGAGGGATTATATTAGAAATTTAATTATTTGTCCTGCTTGGTATAAAATGTATCAAGCACTAACTGCATAAGCTTATCCTTATCGGGATAAAATTCCGCATAAACAAAATCGGCATAATCTTTTTTCGTGCTTTCCTGCATATCGCCCTCAAGAGTTACGGTGTCGAAATTTGTAATACCCTTTGAAAGCATAAGCGATGCAAGATATGTTACATTGGAAAGCGAAAGATTAGTCGTGCTGTATTTGCTTGCGGTGTCATAAAGCCTTGTAACAACACTGAAATCTTGGGTAACGGCAGGAATAACCTGAGATGCAAAAGCCTTAACATATTGAACCTGCCTTGCGGTTCTGTTAAGAGAGGCATTTACAGTGTCCATATCTCTCTGCCTTACATATTTTTCAGTCATATCGCCCGTAAGCTTGATTTTGTCGCCCTTTTTAATACCGAGGTCTTTAAAATCATAAAGCGAGTCAACGGTTACACCGCCGATTGAATCATTAATCGGAGCAATTCCGTTAAGGTCAAGCGCAAAATATTTGGTGATAGGCACATCATAAAGAATACGGCTGATTGAATTTGCGGTATTCTCTGCTGATTTTGCCTTGCCGTCGCCGTAAGCGTAACTTAAGCAAAGCTGCATTTTTTCACTTCTGAGGAAAATTCCGCTTTCACTGTAAAGGTCAACGTCAACCATAGTGTCACGTGGAATGGCAATTGCCTTTGCTTTGCCTGTTTTTGTATTGATTGTAAGCAAAATATCGGCGTCGCTCTGCCCGCCTGTGCCTACGCTTCCGTTGTCAAGACCTAAATCACGCTTGTCAACACCCATAAATGCAATTGCGATAACGTCGCTGTTATAAACATATTTATTGCCGTTATATTCAATTGTTTCCTGATAATTTGTTTGGTCAGGAACGTTTTTAAGCTCATTCTTACCTCTTGATTCAAGAAAAGCAAGTGTGCCGACAAATGCAAGGATTACCGCTA
Organism: Eubacterium sp. CAG:251; assembly: GCA_000436835.1. Taxonomy (GTDB): domain Bacteria; phylum Bacillota; class Clostridia; order Oscillospirales; family Acutalibacteraceae; genus Eubacterium_R. The sequence goes on along the minus strand of FR889157.1, from coordinate 14,730 downwards.
AAATTATTGCAAGTGCAGAAATTCCGATTTTTGCCGGAATACTCATTTTTTTCTTGTGATGACGGTGGTGTGAAGAATGATGACTTGAAGAATGGGAATGATGCGAGCCGTCGGTGTGATGGTGTGAGGAGTGATGATGCTCGCTTGAATGATGATGACTGCCCGATGAGTGATGATGTTCACCTGATGAGTGATGATGTTCGCCTGATGAACTGTGCGCCGAACGATGAATTTCACTTTCGCTTTTCGGAGTAATTTCAAAATCCGACTTTTGCGCTGCGTTCTCTTTTTTCTCCGTTGTCGGTACGTTTTCGCCAAACGAAAAATCAATATTTTCTCCTTCGTCACTCGAATTTAATGTTTCTTCTATTTCATTTTTTATTTCTTCGCTGATTTGCTCCTTTTTAGGCAAAACGCTTTCACTTGCTTTGCTTTCAGAAGCCAAAATATCATCAAGAATATTGTCTAAATTAGGGTCAATTGGTTTTTTCATCTTTTACTAATTCTCCGCAAACTAAATATCTACTGCTTTTTTGGTTTGTAATACATGTTGAAAGAACAACGATTTTGCTGTTAATTCCAAGCGGTTTATCAAGCTGTGTTCTCACATTTTTAAGGCTTGACGTCGGGTTTTGAATTGTATCCTGCCACTGCTTGATTGATTCTTCCTTGTTAAAGTCAAAGCTGTTAAGTATATGACGGTTGTCATATTTAAAGGCTGAAATAATTTGATATGTAAGCCTTCTTTCAGGGGTATAAATGTAAAAATATGGGTGAGAATTAAAGAAATCCTCTTTTTCAAAATAATGAAGTGTTGTAAAAAAAGTGTCCGAATATCCGTTATGCCCGTAAATCACGGTCACAAAATCGTTGAAATCCTTGCTGTTGGCAGCCTCGGTATAAACCGCACCGCTTGCCGACCACGATTTGTCCTCCGCCTTATGCCTCAAATAAAAAGCGTCGTCTGTCTTGCTTTGCACAATGGGATAATCAACCTTTGTGCCGTCTATTTTTATATAAGCATAAATTTCGCTGTTCTTCTTTTTAAGAGATTTGAAATCTATCGGGTTTTTAACAGTGCTTTCAACGCTTTGAGATGCAGTTGTGTTTACAGTGCCGCTTTGCGATGGCGTTTCGTTTCTCTTTTGCAGATATGAGCCGCCGAAATAAACACCGACAAAAATCAGCACGAAAACAACTAAAAATATTACAATCAGCTTGATATTCTTTTTTCTCTTGTTATTAAGTTCGTTTTCTTTTGCATTTTCATTATCGTTCATTTTAATCACCGAGTAATCTCATTTTAAAACAAGTATAGTATATCATAAATTAAATAAAAATAATATAGTAATAATGTAAATTTATATTATTTTTATTACAATAAAATAAAAAACCTGCTTGCAAAAAGCAAACAGGTTAATTATATGAATACTAATTAGTCATTTTCTTTCTTCTTTGTAGCTGCTAAAACTGCAATACCTGCACCTGCTGCTGCAATTGCACCTGCCATAACAGCACTTGATGCACCTGTTGCAGGAGATTTTGAAGAAGAATTCTTCTTAGGCTCTGTAGCCTTTGTTGTGTCTTTTTCAGTTGCCTCTGTAGTATCATCTGCAAATTCAACAACTGCGTTTACAACAACTGAACCGTTGTTCCAAGAAGTGATAGCCTTCTGAGAAATGAATGTGATAGTCTGTGAACCGTCAGCATTCAAAACCTTTGTATAATCTGTGCCTTCAGCAAGACCGAGTGCTGAAAGGTTATCTGTCCAGCTCTTGAAAGTGCCTTCACCGTTATAAGTGAAAGTAACCGACTTCTTAGTCTGAGCGTTTACGCTGTAAGTAACGCCCTGTCTTGTTTCGCCGTTTACTGTAGTTTGAGCTTTGCCCTCTTCAAGAGTAGCTGCTGTAGGGCTGCTTACGTTAGCTGCCATAGCTGGAACGGTTACTGCAAACATAGATACAGCCATCATAGCTGCAATAACTAATGAAATGATTTTTTTCATAATTAATACACCTCAATCTAAATAATACAATTGCATCGGGATTTTAGACAATTATAACATTATCTTACCCAAAAGTAAAGCGTTTTTTAAAATTTACTGTATAAAATTATATATACACAAGGTATTGCGATACATGCTTTTTGTTAAGGATATATGTTGTATTTACATTAACTCTTTAAAAATAAAATTCATTGTGTTATACTGTTTATATTAACAAAGTCGAGGAAAATTTTATGCACGATAAATACAAAATCAGTATCAGAAAAAATTATGACTTATTGCTTGCACCGTTCATAACGGCGGCAATACTTCTTGCCTGTTTTATAATTGGAAAAATATATCCTTTCGGAAGCAATAATGTTGAATACTATGATATGGCGCAGGGGATTATACCTAATTTTTATCATATTTGGGATGCATTGCACACTAAGGATACGGCGCTTTGCTTTAATTGGTATTCGGGCTTAGGTGTTAACGATACGGCAAACGCTTCGCTGTCTGTATTTTGGATTGCGCTTCTTGTTTTGCCGAGGCGCTTTGTGGGAAAAGCGATGGGTCTTTATGTCATAATGACTTTTTCGCTTTCGGCTTTCACCTCTGCGATTTTTTTAAAAAAAGCAACTAAAGCTAAACCGTTTATGACAACTCTTTTGTCAATTTGCTATGCCTTTTGCGGTTTTTCCGTTATGTATTACACGAATGCATGGCAGGATACCGTTTTGCTTTTTCCTCTTTATATGCTCGCATGGTATGCACTTATGAAAAAAGGCAAAATTTTGCCTTATGTATTAATGACGGTGCTTAATGTATTTTGCGGATACTATGTTTTTATTTTGCTTGTTTTTTACGTTTTCTTTATGAGCTTTTTGTATATTAAAACAATAGACAATAAAGAAAACAGAAAAAGACGTGCCTTTGAACTCGGACTTTCAACCGCTTTGGGCTTTGGGTTATCCGGTGTTGTTCTTTTGCCTAAGCTTTCGCAAACTCTTTCAAGCGAAAGATTTTTGAGTGAAACGGGTTTTGATTTTTCACAAATCGTAAAACAGTATCTTGAAATCGTAAGAACTTATGTTTGCAAGAGTGACGATAAATGGGCAATGCTGTTTTGCGTTTCTTTACCGCTTGCCGTAATGATTTTGGGTATAATTAAAAACAGAAAAAACAAGAAAATCAATGTCTTTTTTGTGCTTAATATTTTGCTTCTTGCCGTGCTTATCGTTTGTGAAGGTGCCAATGCGTTAATGCATTTCGGCGATTATAAATATTTTCCTATGAGAATGGGCTATGCGCTTGCATTTTCGTTTGTTTGGGCAGCAGGATATTATTCAAAATATTTAAAATTAAATAAGCTCGATTTTAACGAAAAAACAGGAAAAAACGCTTTGCTTGTTTTATTCAATTTTGCTTTGTTTGTTTGCCTTATGGTATTAACGTATTTTGTGCTTAAAAAGCTTGACGGCGCTTATGAATTTAAGTATTCCGTGCTTTATGCAATGCCTGTTTTGATATCAATTTATCTTGTTATTTTTTGCAGTAAAAACAAGGTGGTTGATTACAAAACGGCGCTTTCGCTTGTGCTTGCCGAAACGCTTGCTTTGAGCATGATTTTTATTCCTTATTGGCAGACGGATATGCTTGAAAAAGAGCATAATCCTCAGTATATTTCAACGTCGCAGTCACTTGTCAAAAAGCTTGATATCGAAACTTCAAAAACAGACAGAATTAAAACAGTAGGCACTACTTTAAACTGCAATTACGGCACAATTATGCAAAGAGCAACGCTTGCCGATTGGACTCATCTTATTCCGTCCGATATTCAAAGCTCGCTTATTTCACTTGGCTACAGCAGTGAATACACACGCCTTCATGACAGCGGAGGAACTGCTTTTACTGATGCGATTTTGGGCATTAAAAATGTTCTTTCAGTTAAAAGCGAAAGCCCTGAGCTTTACGATAAAATTTCCAAGAAAAAAGGGTATAATTACTATAAGTGCAAATATACCTTGCCTTATGCAATGGCTGTTGATAAGAGCATTTTGGATATTAAGGTTGAAAATGCAAATTGGATGGAGCTTAACAATCAGCTTTATAAATCCCTTACCTCGACTGATGAAAATATAGTTGAAAACGGAAATCTTGCACTTAAATCAAAGACGGATGAAACGGAAATTTATACCTTTAAATCAAAAAGGGGCAATATTTCCTATTTTAAGCTTGACGGTGCGGGCGGAGTAAGGATTTACGTTGACGGTAAGACTTTAAGAATACCGTCGATTGACAGGGAAAAAGCAAAAAAGTATCCCGGCAGATTTAACAGAAATCTTATTTGCCTCGGCGATTTGGGGGATAAAGAGGTCGAAATAAGGCTTGAGCTTAAAGAGGGCAAGTATCAAGACAAAAAGAATTTTAGGAAAAATAATCTCGGCGACGATGATATAAGAAATAAAAATTTCGGCGTTGAAATTGGTCTTATGAGCCTTGAAAAGCTTCAAAAGGTTTGCGATATGTATAACAATTTTGGCGACGTTTCTGCTCAAAATTATTCGCTTGATATTAAGAATGTAAAGGCTGAAAACAAAGATAAAGTATTGCTGATTCCCTTGCAATATAACGGCTGTTGGAGTGCCGAAGTAAACGGCAAAAATGCCGAAGTCAGAAGTGTTATGTCGCTTTTGACTGCGGTTGAATTAAACGGCGAAAGCAATAATATTTCAATGAAATTTATTCCGACAGGCTTTAAAACCGGCATGATAATAAGTGTTGTAAGTGCCGTGCTTTTTGCTGTCGTTTTGATTCTTAGAAGAAAAGAAAGGCTTGCTCCAAAGGCGCTTTGCTCGTTTGTTTATGTGCTTTATTCATTGGCATTTTGCGTTGCAGGCGTTGCAATTTACATTATTCCTTTTGCTTTTTTGATTTATCACAAGCTTTTTTAAATGATTTGTAAAAGCGCCGAATATGCTCGATTTTTGCAGAACGAAAAATATTTTTGTTGCAAAGAGTATGTTGATATGTTAAACTGTAAATGGTTTATTATAATAATATGTCAGAATATATATTATTTTATTCGGCATAAACATAACGGAGGTTAAAAATGAAAGTAGTAATTCTTGCAGGCGGATACGGTACCCGCATCAGCGAAGAAAGCCAAAACAAGCCGAAGCCTATGATTGAGCTCGGTGGCTATCCTATCCTTTGGCATATTATGAAAACTTATTCCCATTACGGATATAACGAATTTGTAATTTGCGCAGGCTATAAGCAATATGCAATTAAAGAATATTTTGCTAACTATTTTCTTCATTGCTCAGATGTTACATTTGATTTTACCGCATCTAATAAAATGACTGTTCACAGCGAGCATGCAGAGCCTTGGAAGGTTACTGTTGTCGATACCGGCCTTGATACAATGACAGGCGGCAGAGTAAAGCGTATTCAGCCTTATATCGGCGATGAGCCTTTTATGCTTACTTACGGCGACGGCGTTGCAGACGTTGATATTAACAAGCTTGTTGAATTTCATAAGGAACACGGCCATATTGCAACTATGACTGCTGTTTCGGTAGGTCAGCGTTTTGGTTGCCTCGGCATTGAGGACGACCTTACCATTTCTTCGTTCAGAGAAAAGAGCGATATGGACGGCAGCCGCATCAATGCAGGCTTTATGGTGCTTGAACCTAAGATTTTCGATTTTATTGAGGGCGATTCAACAGTATTTGAAAAGGCTCCTCTTGAAACAGTTGCTTCTATGGGCGAGCTTGACGCATATATTCATAACGGTTTTTGGAAGCCTATGGATACTTTAAGAGAGAAGATGCAGCTTGAAGAAATGTGGGCAAACGGCACTGCTCCGTGGAAGGTTTGGTAAAAAATATGGATTTATCGTTTTATAAAGGAAAAAAAGTGCTTGTAACAGGTCATACGGGCTTTAAAGGCTCTTGGCTTTGCAAAATTCTTGTAAATGCCGGTGCAAATGTAGTAGGTTATTCAATTGACCCGCCTACAAATCCGAGTCTTTTTGAACTTTCGGGTATTAAAAAGGAAATGACGTCATATATTGCGGACATTCGTGACCTTGATAAGCTTAAAGAAGTTTTTGAAAAGGAGCAGCCGGAACTTGTGTTCCACCTTGCCGCTCAGCCGATTGTTCGTGACAGCTATAAAATGCCTGTTTACACTTATGAAACCAACGTAATGGGCACAGTAAATATTTGCGAGTGTGTAAGGCTTTTTGATTGCGTTAAGTCTTTCCTTAATATCACGACGGACAAGGTTTATGAAAATCAGGAAACTAACGTCGCTTTTACAGAGGATATGCCGCTTGACGGATATGACCCTTATTCAAACAGTAAATCTTGCTCTGAGCTTGTTACTCACAGCTATAAAAAGTCATTTTTTACCGATGGCCGTGTTGCTGTTTCTACTTCAAGGGCAGGTAATGTTATCGGCGGCGGTGACTTTGCAAATGACAGAATTATTCCCGACTGTGTAAGGGCGGTTGAAAAAGGCGATACTATTATTGTTCGTAATCCTAATTCGACAAGGCCTTATCAGCACGTGCTTGAGCCGCTTAAAATTTATCTTATGATAGTTGAGGCTCAATATAAAAATCACGAGCTCGAGGGATATTATAATGTAGGTCCTAATGATTGCGATTGCAGAACTACGGGTGAGCTTGTTACTCTTTTCTGCAAGCTTTGGGGCGACGGTGCAAGCTGGAAGGATGTAAGCGAGGCTAATGCGCCTCACGAGGCTAACTTTTTAAGGCTTGATACAACTAAGGTTAAAACAGTTTTCGGCTGGCAGCCACGCTGGAGCGTTGAAGAGGCAGTTGAAAAGATTGTTGAATGGACCAAAGTATATTTTGACGGCGGAGATATTTCCGCTATTATGGATAAACAAATTAATGAATTTTTTGAATTGGAGGACTGACTGAATGTTAGAAAATAAGACAGAGGAACAGGCAAAAGAAGAAATACTTGCAATGGTTGCGGAATACTGCGACAAATTTAAGGCAAAACCGCCATATAAAGAGGGCGACAGAATCCCTTATGCAAGCCGTGTGTTTGATAATAAAGAAATGACAAATCTTGTTGACTCGGCTCTTGAGTTTTGGCTTACAGCCGGCAGATATTGCGATAAGTTTGAAAAGGACTTCGGCAAATATCTCGGCGTTAAATATGTTTCACTTGTAAACTCAGGCTCATCTGCAAACCTTCTTGCTTTTGCAACGCTTACTTCGCCGCTTCTCGGTGACAGAAGAGTAAACAGAGGCGATGAGGTTATTACTGTAGCAGCAGGATTCCCTACAACTGTAGCTCCTATTATTCAGTACGGCGCAGTTCCTGTATTTGTTGATTTAACAATTCCGCAGTATAATATCGACGCTTCACAGCTTGAAGCAGCACTCAGCGATAAAACCAAGGCAGTTATGATTGCTCATACACTCGGCAATCCTTTTGACCTTCAGGCTGTTAAGGATTTTTGTACTAAGCATAACCTTTGGCTTATTGAGGATAACTGCGATGCACTCGGCAGTAAATATGTAATTGACGGCGAGGAAAAATTCACCGGTACAATCGGAGATATCGGCACATCAAGTTTCTATCCTCCGCACCATATGACAATGGGTGAGGGCGGTGCTGTTTATACTAACGACCCGCTTCTTAACAAGATTGCACGCTCAATGCGTGATTGGGGACGTGATTGTGTTTGCCCGTCAGGTATGGACAACCTTTGCGGTCATCGTTTTGATAAGCAATACGGTGAGCTTCCTCTCGGCTATGACCATAAGTATGTATATTCACACTTTGGATTTAACCTTAAGGCAACTGAAATGCAGGCGGCAGTAGGCTGCGCTCAGCTTGAAAAATTCCCTTCATTTGTTGAAAGAAGACGCCATAATTTTGACAGACTTCATAAGGCTCTTGAAGCTGTATCCGACAAGCTTATTCTTCCTGTTCCTGCCCAAAACAGCACTCCTTCATGGTTCGGTTTCCTTATCACTTGTAAAGAGGGCACCTCTAAAAATACAGTAGTTCAGTATTGCGAGGACCATGGCGTTCAAACAAGAATGCTTTTCGCCGGCAATATTACAAAGCAGCCTGTATTTGACGAAATGAGAAAGTCGGGTAAGGGTTACAGAGTAATCGGCGACCTTTCGGTTACAGACAGCATTATGAACAATACCTTCTGGATTGGTGTATATCCGGGAATGACTGACGAAATGATTGATTATATGGCTAAAACAATTATTGAGGCAGTAAATCTTTAATTTAAATGTTTTTAAGCAAGGCTTTGCCCTCTTTATTTTTAAAATTTTGAGGGTAAGGCTTGCTTTTGTGAATGGAGATTTTATTTAATTTCTTATCGCCATAATAAATAATGACATAAGGGAGAATTTATATAATGAAAATTAAAGTTGCAAATTATATTTCGCAGTTTCTTGTTGACCACGGCGTAACCGACGCTTTTTCGGTTGTCGGCGGCGGTGCAATGCATTTGAATGATGCTTTCGGCCATCAGGAAGGCTTGCACACCACATACAATCATCACGAGCAGGCTTGCGCAATTGCCGCAGAGGCTTATGCAAGGCTTGAAAATAAAATTGCGCTTGTTTGCGTAACATCGGGCCCCGGCGGAATTAACGCTCTTACCGGTGTTTGCGGCGGTTGGCTTGATTCAATTCCTATGTTTATAGTTTCGGGTCAGGTAAAATATACAACTACTTCCCGCTATGCTAAAACTTTAAATCCTGAAATTAACCTGCGTTCGCTCGGCGACCAGGAGTATGATATAGTTAAATCTGTTGAGCCTATGACTAAGTATGCGGTTATGATTGAAGACCCTATGGATATCCGCTATGCTTGCGAAAAGGCTTGGCACCTTGCAACAACAGGCAGACCGGGCCCTGTTTGGCTTGATGTTCCTGTTGATATTCAGGGTACTGTTATTGAAACAGATGACCTTGTTAAAACTTACAATGCATCAGAGGATGACGCTCTTCTTCCGCCGCACGTGGCTGACAGCGAGGTTGAGTATGTTCTTGATGAGATAAGAAAAGCCGAAAGACCGGTTATTTATGCCGGCGGCGGTATTCGTCTTTCAGGCGGATATAACGAATTTAAAAAAGCAATCAGAAAGCTCAATGTTCCGGTTGTAACATATTGGAACAGTGTTGACCTTATTGAAAATGACGACGAGCTTTATGTCGGCAGGGGCGGCAATATGGGTGACCGTCCCGGCAACTTTGCTGTGCAAAATTCAGACCTTGTTATCGCTATCGGCACAAGAATTTCTATTCGTCAGGTCGGCTACGGCTATGATACCTGGGCAAGAGAAGCTAAGGTTATTATGGTTGATATTGATAAATCGGAAATGATGAAGCATACTCTCCACGTTGATAAGGCTGTTTGGGCAGATGCTAAAGATTTTCTTGAAAAAGTTAATGAAATTGCTGAAGATAAAGTATTTACTAATCAAAAATGGCTTGATATTTGCCAAAATTGGAAGCATAAATATCCTGTAACTCTTGACAGGCATTGGAATAACGGCGGTGAATTTGCAAATGTATTTGCATTTATTAAGTATTTGAGTGACCAACTTCCTGAGGAAAGTTATACTGCAGTATCAAACGGCGCTTGTTGCGTGGTAGGCCACCAAAACTATACTATGAAAAGCGGCACAAGATTTATTATTAACAGTGCAATTGCAAGTATGGGATATGGCTTGCCTGCCGCTATCGGTCTTTGTGTTGCCGACGGAAGAAAAGATACAATATGCCTTGAGGGCGACGGCTCTATTATGATGAATCTTCAAGAGCTTCAGACTGTTGTTACAAACAATCTTCCGATTAAGCTTTTCCTTATTAATAATCAGGGCTATCATTCAATCAGGCTTACTCAAAATAACATTTTTTCAGAGCATACTAAAGTCGGTATCGGTCCTGAATCGCACGACCTTTCATTCCCTGAATTTTCAAAGATTGCCGAGGCTTTCGGCTTCCCTTATTACAGCGCTCATAATAATGACGATATGAAAAAAGTTGTTGATGAAGTGCTTGCAAAACCGGGATTTGCATTTTGCGAAATATTTACGGATACAATTCAGGTTTGGGAGCCTAAGAGCAGCGCAAGAAGGCTTGACGACGGAACGATTGTAAGCCCTCCGCTTGAGGACCTTGCACCGTTCTTACCACGTGAGGAACTCAGGGAAAATCTTTATATTAAGCCTCTTGATGATGAATAAAAAACGGTAGGGAATTTTTATGTTAATTAAAATTGCGGCGTGGTGCTGGCATATAATCAGAGTGATTATGGATTGGTGCCGCAGAGTATTTACTAAAATTACAAAGGTTGAAATTAAGGATGACGTTTGGAACGGTTTTGTTCAGTTCGTTAAATTCGGGCTTGTCGGCCTTTCAAATACCGTCATTTCGTATGCAACCTATTATATTCTTGTCCCTTTCCACGTTAATAAATATGTGGCAAGTGTAATCGGTTTTATTTTGAGCGTGGCTAATGCGTTTTATTGGAACAACAGCTACGTTTTCAAAAAGGAGGATCAGGAGCAGCGCTCGCCTTTGCAGGCTTTTATCAAGCTTTTCCTCTCGTATGCGGGAACGGGCTTGGTGCTTCATAATATTCTCCTTTGGTTCTTTACTTCGATTTGCCATATAAGCGATTATGTCGCTCCTGTTCTTAATCTTTTGATTACAATTCCGCTTAACTTCGTGCTTAATAAATTTTGGGCATTCAGAGCTAAGAAAAAGGAAGAAAAGGATATGTAAATATGGAAAGCAAAATCAGAAAAACACTGGTTAATGTATATTCCCTCGTATTGTCAATTTTTGTGTGTTTTATTGTTGGTGTCGCTTTGTCAAAAATACCTGACAAGGTTGATATGCAAGCACTTGAGAATTTAATGCTCAGTGGTGCTTTTAAGCAATGCCGCCCGGAAAGAGCGGAAACACTGCAATATATGATTTTAACGGTTTTGTTTCCTGTACTTTATATGGTATTTATTCCGTTAATAAAAAAACGTTCTGACAACAGTTTGTTTTTTAGTCAAAAAATGCTTAATCTTATAAATTTCGCAATATTTTTGACGTTAGCGTTTTTGGTTTTGATAATTCTGTTGTATTCAGATACATCCTATTCGTCAATATCATTAAATCTTTTTTGCGGCAATTTGGCAATTGCAATGATTATATCATTAGTTGTATCAGTTGTTTTTATATTAATTGGCAGTAGAAATAAGAAAAATGTAGGATGCTTATATTTTTTGCTTGCCTTGGCGTTTATTGCTTATGTTTTTGCAAAGTTGATTTCAAAAAATTACGCTTCATCAAACCGTGACTATTTGGTTCATCATTACTATGCTTGGTGGTATCCTATTTATAACGTTTTTAGTTCAAAAACAATCGGCGTCGATTTTAACAGTATTTATGGATTTTATCCTTATATCGCCGTTGCTTTTTTAAAAATCATCGGTGGCGTAACACAGGCGAATATGTCTTTAATGATTGCAATTGCCTTGTGTGTTATGAGTTTTGAAATTTTTTCTTTTTCCTATGTGTTTATTCAAAACAAAACCATTGCTTTTTTGATGTCACTTTCTGCCTGTACGTTGGGACCGCTAAATCTGCTTTATTGCGGCAATTATTATTTTCAATATTTCCCGCTTCGCTCTTTTTTCCCGATATCTCTATTGTTTTTAATTTCTATTCATTACGCTACAAAAAGCAGAAAAGCAAAACATATAATAGCTGCAGTTGCGTGGGCTTCAATTGCTCTTGCCTTGTTTTGTAATTTTGAAAGCGGAATAATATGTATTATCGTTTTTGCAGGATATGTTATTTTGCAAAAAGCGTATTTGTATACGTTCGGCGACCCGAAAATATGGAAAACAATTTTTGCGCAAATTTTTTGTGCAATTGTTTCAATTTTAATTTTTATTTGTACGGTACAATTAATTACTTATTTGAGAAGTGGTCAAGCACTTGGCATTAATGAATTGTTTTTTGGAATATTGGCATTTGAGGGCACAGGGTTCTATATGTTGCCTATTTCATTCGGATTGTGGATTGTTTATATTATCGTGCTTGTTTATGCTCTGTATTCCGCCTTGCCTAAATTGAAAAGTGAAAGAGTGGGCGAAAAACAAATTGCCGATACACGTATTTCGACCGCACTGTTTGTGCTTGCAATTTATGGATTTTGCGCTTTTTCGTATTTTGTAGGGCGCAGTTATTCAACTAATATTTACACGCTTTTGTTTATTACGTGTTTGATATGTGCTGTTGCGGCAGATGATTTTTTAGCCAGAAACCGAACCTCATTTACTCAAAAAAAAGAAAAGCGTAATGATAGATTTATGTTGTATATTAAATTGCTTTGCTGTTTTTTAGTTATTTCTTTTTGCGTAGCAAATCCTGTAATGGTAATCGGTGATAATGTTTTAAGCGGTTCAAATTCTTCGTTTGATTTAAAATGGGTTGGAAACAGCGACAATGAGAATCATAATGACATAGATGAAGTTGCATATAACATCAATGATTGGGCAACAAATGAAAATAATGGAGAAAATCCTCGTCTCTTTATTTATTGGGCCGCTTTTGTTAATGAAATCAATCATGAAAAAACTAATTATTCAGCGTGCGAGCAAATAGATTGGTTTTATAAATCAAATGCTCATTCCTATATAGATTCAATGAACAGTGATACATCAAGTGCTTTCGTTATAGATAATAAAGCCGTGGATATTTTGACTGAAAATATGAATTCTGATTATCAAAATGCGTTGAAAAAATATACATTGGTTAAAACGTTTGTAACTGACACAAAAGTTGGTGAAAATCATACGAAACAATTATATTACATTTATGTTCCGTCACAGGAGTGATACAATTATGAAAAAAGCTATTGTCACTGGTGCAACCGGCGCTGTCGGTACGGCACTTGTTAATAAACTTATAAGTAAGGGGGTTGAAACCCTTGTCCTTGTTCGCAAGGGCGGCAGGGTTAATAAAATTCCTTCAAACCCTCTTGTTAAAATTGCATATTGCTCGCTTGATGAAATGGCAGATTTTCAAAATGAAAATGATGAAAAATATGATGCTTTCTTTCATCTTGCGTGGGCAGGCCCTTACGGTAAGGATAGGGACAATATGTTCTTGCAATCTAATAATATTAAAAACGAGCTTGAAGCGGTTAAGCTTGCTAAAAGATTTGGCTGTGATGTTTTCGTAGGCGCAGGCAGTCAGGCTGAAAACGGCAGGCTTGAAAACGGGCAAAAGGTTGCTCCCGATTCTCCTACCAATCCTAATAACGGCTACGGCATTGCTAAACTTGCAGCAGGCAAAATGAGCAGGATTCTTTGCTCTCAGCTCGGTATAAGGCATATTTGGTGCAGAATTTTGTCTGCTTATGGCCCCGGTGACGGTGCGCATACTATGGTTATGAGTACGATTATCAAATTTTTAAACGGTGAGGATTGCGACTTTACCCCCGGCGAGCAGCAGTGGGATTTCCTTTATAACGGCGATATCGCAAACGCATTTTTCCTTGCCGCCGAAAAGGGCAAAGACGGCGCAATTTATACCGTCGGCTCTGGCAAAACAAGAAGTCTTAAGGATTATATAACCGATATTCGTGATATTGCCTGCCCAAGCGCTAAATGTAATTTCGGCGCAGTTGACTATTTTCCTAATCAGGTAATGTATCTTTGCGCAGATATTGACGATTTGAAAAGAGATACCGGCTTTGAGCCTAAAGTCGATTTCAAAACAGGAATAAAAAATACTGTTGAATGGTATAAGGAACAAAATAATGGCTGATTTAATATTAATACCTGTTTTAGCGCTCCTTTTTGTCGGTGCAAAAAGATATGATAATGGCTTTAATAAGAATTATTTAAGTAAAGATAATACGTTGGCATTAAAAGGTGCGTGCGCTTTGAGTATTGTATTGCTTCATATCGGCGGAGTTACTCAAGCAAAATTACTGCCTGAAATAACAGCGTTTGCTGTATCTGTATTTTTCTTTTTGTCAGGTTATGGAATGATTACCGCTTTAAAAAATAAGGGCGACAGTTATTTGAATAAATTTATTCAAAGGCATACAATAAAATTAGCTATACCGTATTTTGTTGCGGCGCTGATTTATGTAATCTATTTTAGATATGCACAAGGTAATCTTGGCTTTAAATATTATGATGAATACAAAGTTTCGTTTAAAGGGATTGTGTCAGCATTTTTTGAGCATGGTTATACAATTGTAGTTAATTCTTGGTTTGTTATTGTTTTATTTGTTTTTTATTTGTTCTTTTATATCAGCTTTAAGAAATGTAAAAACATTGAAGAAGGTATAGGCTTTTTCAGTTTGCTTGTGATTGCTTTTACAGTTCTTATGTTTTATCTTGCACAATTTAAAGGTTGGTATACTGCTTGGTATATGCAAAATTTTTCAATAATAGTCGGCACACTTTACGGATATAAGAAAGAACTGATAGATAAAGTTATTAAATCACATAAAGGTATAGTTGTGTCGGTATTAGGAGTTATATTGTTTTCGCTTCTTGCGGCATTCGGTGTTTTGAAATATAATACGGATATCGGCGGACATATAAATACTGCCGAGTATTGTGTTCTTACGTGTATTATTCCTATATGCGTTGCGGTTGCTTATTCGTCAATTCAAATTGGCTGTAAAAAAATCTGGGGGGGG
>FR889156.1 GCA_000436835.1 Eubacterium sp. CAG:251 | reverse complement strand
ACGTGGCTCCAAATTCACGTGTGAATTTGGGAGAAACAGTACAGCGTACTGTTTCGTAGCAAGTGGATAAAACAGCACCCGCTCGCAAAATACGAAATTTATCTCACTTTCTCGAAGTCTTTCAGCGTGTAGAAATTTGTAATTTGACTTTTTCTACACGCTGAAATGACGATTACACTTTGGTGCAATCGTCATTTTTTATTTTAATATTTCGTCTGCAAGTGATTTGAGAGCGTCAATGTCATTTTCTTTTAATGTTGTTTTGATTGTAACCGTATTATCGATTAAATCAATGTTTTTCATTGTTTCAAACTCTGATTTCATAGCTTTAACGGCACTCGGCGCCCATGATGCGTTTTCAACAAGGGCAACTCTTCTGTTTTGAAAAAGCTTTGTTTTTAAACGGTGAATAAAATCAGCCATAGGAGTGAATACTGTGCCGTCATAGCTTGGCGCCATACATAAAAGCGTGCTGTATCTGAATGCGTTTTCAACATTTTCTGCCATATCGCTTCTTGAAAGGTCGGAGATTGCAACTTTTGCGCCCTTTTCTTCAAGAATTTCTTTCATTTTGCGAGCCGCTTCGGCTGTGTTGCCGTGCATTGATGCATAGGCGATAAATACACCTTCATCCTCCGGCTCATAAGATGACCAAATTGTATAAAGCCTTAAAACCTCAGGAATTTCATCGGATAAAATCGGGCCGTGAAGCGGATAAATCGTCTTAATATCAAGCTTTCCTGCTTTTTTCAAAACATTAGATACTGGTAAGCCGTATTTGCCGACAATGTTGAAATAATATCTTCTCGCCTCATAGTTCCAGCTTTCATCAACGTCAAGTGCACCGAATTTTCCGAATGCGTCGGCTGAGAAAAGGGCTTTTTCACTTTCCTCATAGGTTATCATAACCTCAGGCCAATGAACCATAGGTGCAAGAATGAATTTGAGCGTATGGCTTCCGAGCGACAGCTCGTCGCCCTCCTTGACTGCCATAACATTTTCAGCCTCAATATCAAACTGCTCAAGCATTGCCTTTGCCTTAGCCGTGCAAACAAGAGTAAGGTGCTCATACATTTTTAAAAGAGTGTTGATATTTCCCGAATGGTCAGGCTCTAAGTGCTGTACCACAAGATATTCAGGCTCTCTGCCGTCAAGCGCTTTTTTAAGATTTTCAAGCCACTTGTCTGTAACAATCTTGTCAACCGTGTCCATAATTGCAATTTTTTCATCTTCAATAACGTATGAATTGTAAGCCATTCCGTTTGGAATTGAATATTGCCCCTCAAATAAATCAAGGTCGTGCGTGCTCGCACCGATATATTTAATGCTTTCAGCCATAATTTAACACTCCTTAAATTTAGTGGTTAAATTATACCATAATTAAAAGAAATGTTCAATACGGCTTAATCATCGTATGAATTATTTATAATTGTTTTGCCGTTTGGAAATTCAATTTCGTACTGCTCATTGTCTGTTTCTACAGAGCCGATTTCTTCATCGCTTAGGTCAAAACTTACATTGGTGTAGTAGATGTATTTAACTCCGTTTTTGTCTGTTGCACTTATTTCAAAATCAACGTTCGTCAAGATTAATTCGTAATCAATCTTTGCCTTTAAATAGCCTAAAAATACGGTGTTATCGGCAACACGGCAATCCTTTTCAAAAAGCACCTTGTCTTTATTTTTGCTTGAATAAATTTTTAAATGCGCTTTTTCGAGTTCTTGCTTTGAGTTTAAATTGAACTTTACATTATTGCTATCCTCTGCCTTAAATTGCAAATATGTATTTTTATAGGTGACGGTTGAAATATAATTGTCAACATTAAAGTATTCAGATGCATAATCAGGTGTTAAATCAATAGTTGACGTGTTGCTGTCGTCCTTTGCCAAAAGGGTATAGTTGCCCTTTATTGTTGCGTCAAGCTGAGTTTCAAGAACGAATTTGCCGCCCTTGCGCTCAAATTCAAGCTCCTTAGTCTTATTATCATCTTGCGGCACTTCAAGCGTAACCTTTAATGAATTGCTGTATGTTTCGGGCGCATAGGTGAAGCAAACGTTTGCAAGCCACGGCTTATCCTTGTCAAAGCTTAAAACCTCATAACTTGCATCGTCTGACATATCGTGGGTGTTGCCGGGGCTATCGTCGGAATCGTCTTGTATAATTTGCGGTGATTGAACATTATTAATTTGCGATTTCAAATTATCAATTTGGTTATTTATACTAATCATAAAGAATATTATAACCGCCAAAGCGACACAGAAAATTACAGCGCAGGTTTTCAGCTTTTTATATAATTCCTTGATTTTTTCAGAGCTTTGCATATTTTCAAGTGTGATAAGCTCGTTTATATATTCTTTTGTATAATCATTTATATTATCATTATTATTCTTGTCATTACTGAAACCTAAAAGTTCATCCATAGTAACGCCGAAATATTCTGCAAGTGCATTAAGCTTTTTAAAATCAGGCATTGCCGTGCCGTTTTCCCATTTTGATACCGTTTGGCGGGAAACGTTCATAGCCTCGGCAAGAGCCTCTTGCTTAATGTCCTTTGCTTTTCTTAATCTTCTTAAATTTTCGCTGAAATTCATAAAGAGCACCTCCTTGGTTGATTTCTGTAATCATTTTACCAAAGAAGTGCCCTTTGTTCAACTTATTTTAGGTTTTCAAAATGTAAACTTGAAGTTTACATTTTAATGTCGCAGACTCCGTATCGCTCAAAATGAGCCGATATTTAACGGACAATAGCGATTATTTATTCGCAAATCAAAAGGCCGTAGCCTTTTTCTCTCTTATAAATAATCTTTGTTTCACCGTCAAGACCGAGATAAACGAAAAAGCTGTGGCCGAGCATTTCCATTTGAACGATAGCCTCGTCGTCTGTCATCATATTAGGTGAAATGGATTTTCTTCTTTTGATATCAACGCTTGATGAGTCAAATTGGTCAAAATCATCCATGGTTACATCGTCAAGCGGAGCAACCGCCTTTGCAATTTCGTCAATGCCGCCCTTTCTCTTTTTGTCAACGAGGAAGGTTTTGAGCTTTCTCAGCTTTCTCTTGAGGTCGTCAACCGCCATATCAACAACAGGCTCAATTCGGTCTGCTCTTGCTTCGCCTCTGATGAACGAACCTACGTTTACTACTGTTATATCGCACTTATAGCCGTCCTTTTTCTTGGCAAGTGTTACGTCAAATTCTGCTGATTCGGGGAGCATTTTTTCAATTCTTTTAAGCTCCTTTTCAATTCCGTCTTTTGTACCTTGCTTGAGTTCAAATCCTCTTGCTGTAATGTTAATCATAAATAATACCTCCTGTGTTTAACCTAAGGGTATATGTTAAACTTTGATAAAAAAGAATAACCTATCCCTTATCTTAATTATACACCTAAATATTAATAAATTGTAGTATTTACATTAAATTATTTTTTTGATATAATTAATATGTATGCAGTTTTTGTGATTAGGGGATATAAGCTATGTATAAGAAAAAGAGAAATGATATAGATAAGCTTAAAACGCTTTTCTTCGGCAAGGATTTAAGAGTTAGCGAGGGAGAGCCTTATAAAGAGGTCAGAAAATACGATTTTTCAAGCTATTATCCTGAGGAAAAAAGATATAATTCAAATAGACAATAAATAAAAGAAGCACCGTACAGATTTAATATTTCTGTACGGTTGGTATGGTGCTCAAAGACTTCAAGAAAGTGAGATAAATTACGTATTTTGCGAATGGGTGCTGTACGTGTGTACTGCCCCTGAGCAAAAGACGAAAAGCGCCAAAAAACGGCAAGGACTCGATGTCCTTGCCGTTTTTCTAATCCATCCGAGCGCAACAAGTTGCACCCACCGTCTCGCCTCCCGGCTCG